>NZ_BAABWE010000001.1:0-670438 GCF_040371755.1 Oceaniserpentilla sp. 4NH20-0058 | reverse complement strand
GTTTTCAGGTTCAATGCCTAAACGGTTGAGAATATCAGGTAGGTTCTTCTCAATATGGCCCCGTTTATCTTCACGAATGGCTCGGCCTGTTATATCAATTAAGGCTAAATAATCGGTTAAACGAAAGGGTAGTCCTTCAGGCATGTTGTTTCTAGGGTTGCCCGCAAACGGCATGAGTTTAGATACTTGTTGTTTAGGGTGGTTAGGTTGATGGGCGAGTTTCGCTTTTTCAGCTCGAGCTTTAACCGATGTATGTTCAGATTTTTCCGGTGTTTTTGCCATTTTTGCTCGTACGGGATTCAAATCGACATAAGCCATGCAGGCGGCGAGGGCTTTTTCATCAAGCAGGGCTTGTGATTTAAAACGACCTTCCCAGAAACGGCCAGTACATCGATCTTCATAGTTGGCTTGCCGAGCTATTTTTTCATTAAGCCGACCAATAAACCAACCAATGTCCATTAATCGCGCTCGCCATTTTTCTATAAATTCTTGGAGTTTTTCGAATTCCGCTTTTGAAAAATTAGGGTCGCTTAAATAACGTTGGCTGAGGGCGTTGCCTTTGTACAGCTTATGCCAGCGATCAATAACCTCATCAATATCCCAGCTCTCAGCTTGTTTTTGATTGACGTGTAACACCACATGGTAGTGGTTGGACATGATGGCATAGGCGGCAATATCAATGGCAAAGACTTGCGCTTGGTCCAGCAATGCTTCTTCAAGCCAAGCGCGTCGATGCTCATAGCTTACTTCGCTGTGGGAATCATAACCGCATAAAAATGCTTTGCGCACACAGCGGGATACGCAGTGATAATAAGGCGTAGCCTCAAGGCTCACCTGTTCCTTCCTTGGTTTTGGCATATTCACTCCTCCGATATTTTAAATATGATGGAGTCGTTGATGATTGTGAATACGAAATTTGTATGAATGATCAAATATTGGCCTATACGAACTAGGCATAATTTCTTATAATGGGTGTCTTAATTGATGTCTGCAATCGGTATTATTTAATGAAACCGGCACCTACCGTGTATTACGTGTGGGTTTAAACGGTGAAAATCGTGGCAAAATCAGTGTCGTGATTGATGAGCTGCCGGGTTTTCCGGACAACATCTCACAAGGCTCTAACGGAGTGTACTGGCTAGGGCTGGTCAGCCCACGCTCTAGAGCACTTGATGCACTATCTGATTCACCTTTCTTACGTAAATTAGTGCAACGCCTTCCTGCGGCTATTCGCCCTAAAGCCCAACATTATGGACACATCGTTGCCATAAATGATAAAGGAGACGTAGTATTCAACTTACAAGACCCACTAGGTATGTATGGCCTCACCACGGGTGCGTTAGAAGTGGATGGTAAGCTTTATATCAGTAGCCTGCATGAAACAGCATTGGCTGTGACTAGCAATATTAATGTGAGCGAACAGCAGATGGCTGAAGGGCAGGTTGCTGAGTAAGGTAAGTTATAGAGTAAGGAAAAGCGCAGCGCCTTCCGATATGTGACTCTAAGCTTCTGTTAAAATATCTGTTTATTTCTCAGAATTCAATTATTGTTCGATTATCAGCCGGTCTAAGACCGGCTGATTAACAACGTTTTATGGTTATGCTGAAACTATGTTGTTATAAGCTTCAAGCATTTTTTCTTGGCTTGTTTTATCTTGATGGTTGTCAATAATAGACTTAATTTCTTTAAGAGTATCCTGATTGAACGGTATGCTTTTCGTCTCTTTTAAATTAGTATCTTGGAAATCAAAATTGTAAATGTTTTTTAGTTTTCTTATTGTTTTTTTGCTTTCCTCCATTAATAGAGTTTGCTTCTCTTGAGGTAATTCATATTTTGTTCCTTTAATAGAAAAGAAACGTTGCAGATCCATTTTTTCACGAATTGGGTTAGGGTTTTTGTCAATGAATCTTGGTTCTAATTTATTGATTTCTGAAATTAGGTGAAGAGATTCGTTGCTGATACTTTCGTTTTTGATATTTTGAGCCTTTAATAGCACTTTGGGTATCTTGATATCTATGCAATTAAAAAAGGCTTCTACCGGCCCGAATTCAATAGTTTTTGCAACATCAAAGTCAACAATTTTTATGTTTTCTTTACCAAAAACCCGTTTAGCCGGTTCTAATCTTGTATCGTAAAGTGTACCGGAAGAGTTTAAGAAGTTTTGTAAACAATGATCTATGCTGCCAAGACCAGATTTGACCCTTTGTTGTAAAGCACTTTGACAATATGAGATAGGGTTTCTTAAGAATAGAATAACAGTGAACTTCCCATCTTCTTCCAAAAATTTAGATAAGAAGTTTTTCATTCTTGTCATTTCAATATGATTCAATCGAGAGATGTCTTCGCCTGAAATGAGTAGTCTTGAAGCATTTGTTTTTTCTACTCGATTTCTAAATTGTTTTTTGAATATTTTATTAGATTCTTCAGCAAGTTCTTTGGTATTTATGCCCTGATTGATATTGATGCTGTACTTTTCAGGCTCATTTGAAAATATTGAGTAAAAAGGTATTGAGTGGTTAAAAATTTTTGAACGACTAGGGTTGGAAAAAGTAGGATAAAAAGTATCGAATTTATTTTGGAGTTTATTAGCATGTTCACCACAAAACCCTTGAATAGATGTTGTGGCTGTTTTATGCATTCCAATATGTAATATAATTTCTTTAAACATGGTTGTTACCTGTGGGTAGATTGGGAATATGTTTTCTGGTTAAAAAGTATACAGGTTCGAGCGTATAGAGGGGTATCAGTCACTGTTAATAGATGGGGTATTCTAACTATACTTTTATTATTAAGACAATATAATTCATTTTGTTTATAAAATGATCAAATTGGTGTGGCCATCTTGTTTTCATCCAAGTGTCATACTTTGTCATTAAGCTATTAATAAATTAATGAGGTGTGATGATGAAAGCCCATATAAAATCATTTTTATTATTGTCGTCTGTTTTTTTGTCCAATCAAACCCTTGCCGAGCAGGAACAATTGGCTCCTGCCACGATTGAATACTTGGCTGAAATGTTTTCCATCAAAACAGGTGTGCTCTCGGATTTTGTACAAAGCTACGATTTCAAATGCCCACAAGCTTTGTCTAATCAAGATTTGATCTCTATTTTGAGCCTAGATGAAGAGGAAACACAGCTCAGTGTTATGCAAGAAAGTGATAAGCTTGGTTGGCGTGATACTTATCTAGAGGCTCGTTCTCGTATAGCGTGTTTGACCGGAGAAGCAGTAACCAGCGCTTATTAAGTGCTGGTTTGTTGCCTTTACCATTTTGCGAAGTGGTCTTCACAAAAACCTAGGGCATTATTTATTTTAATGACTTGCTGGTTTTGATCTTTCACACTGCCATCAAATCGCCCAAAAACTTGGGTGAAGTTTGAGGCAATAAACCCTGCGTTAATTTTCTCTTTTCGCTCACCTAATGGGGTGAATGTTAATTCTATATGGTTATCAGTACTGCTCACTTGCCATGGTGCCATTCTATTTTGGCGATTAAACAAAAACTCAGCGCGGTCTAGTTTGATGAATTGCCCGTTTATCCATAACCCATTTTCAGTGTGGGTGGTTTCGTTCACCCCTGCGGCTAGGTTTAACCCTATGGTGTGCCCGTCTTGATTGGTATGGCTAAGGCTTGCCCAGTGCCAGAAGGTTTCACGGCGCATGTAACCGCATGACCAATCAACGGCGGCTTTAAGCTGGGTAGTATCTATGGTGCTGCCTTGCCATTGAATATGGCCTGTTACAGGTAATGCGGCGTTTTTCTTGGTGTACACCCAGCCGTTGTATCCTGCACGACAGCACACATCTAAAGAAGGTTGGCTCTCATTAATGGTCACATCCACAGTTAATTCATTTTTTAATTGAATGTGCAATTTACGTTTGCCTGTTTCTGCTGTCATGACAATTTTATTTTTCCCGGTTTTAAATTGCCAAGATCCATTATTAGGTGTGGTATTGGTTAGGGTATTTCGAGCAAAAGGTTGTAACCAAGAGTATTCCTTGAAGGTTTGTGTGCTTAGTTGGTAAATATACACAAAGCAATTACTTACCCATTTTAAATTAACGATGGCCACCCCTAATACAAAGTCCTTCCCTGTTAAACTAATAAACTGAAATTGGTTAAAGCGCATTCTTTTACGCCAGCCAGTGATGGGCTTATCCATGTTGTTACGCAGGTCAAAATCTAGATAATTTATATCTGCTGGGCCGTGTTCAAAAACGCCAAATGTCACTTGACCATGTTTATTAATAAAAGGGGGCATTATGTTCTCCAAACGTTGTTGAAGAGTGTCATAACCAGTTGAGTGTCTCTAGGTTTAAATGAGCCATATAAAGGGGGAAATAAAGTCATGTATTTTGTTTTTTGATGACCCTGTAAGGGGATTTAGTTGAATGTACGCTTTAGAATCGGTTAAATGCATACAATTTAAAACAACAATAAATCAGGGATTGTGTCATGAGTGAATATCCACTGCATAAAGTGCCTAAAAATTGGGCAGAGCGCGCATATCTAAACGCCGAACAATTTCAACAAACCTATGAATCATCCATCAACGATAACGAGCAATTTTGGGCGCAACAAGCTAAGCGTTTAGATTGGTCTAAACCGTTTACTAAAATTAAAGACGTGAGCTATAACGAAGCAGATTTACACATTCGCTGGTTTGAAGATGGCGAGTTAAATGTTTGTTATAACTGCGTAGACCGCCATGTGGCCAATAAAGGTAACGACACCGCCATTATTTGGGAAGGTGACGAGCCAAGCGATGATCAAACTCTAACCTATGCTCAACTGCAAATAGCGGTATCGCGATTTGCTAACATCCTAAAAGACATGGGTGTACAAAAAGGAGATGTGGTAACGCTGTATATGCCAATGGTGGTTGAAGCCAGTTTAGCCATGTTGGCCTGTGCCCGTATTGGTGCTATTCATTCGGTGGTATTTGGCGGCTTTAGCTCAGATGCTCTGGCTGGGCGCATTGAAGGTTGCAACAGTAAATGGGTCATTACCGCAGACGAAGGGGTGCGCGGCGGTAAAATCATTCCACTTAAAGCCAGTGTGGATGAAGCATTGGAAAACCCAGCGGCTAAATGTGTTGAAAAAGTGTTGGTGGTTAAACGCACAGGGGCCAATGTTAATTGGCAAGAAGGCCGAGATGTGGATTACGGCGAAGCCTTAAAAGCGGTTTCTGATGAATGCCCATGCGAGCCTATGAACGCCGAAGACCCAATGTTTATTTTGTACACATCAGGCAGCACTGGCAAACCAAAAGGGGTCATGCATACCACAGGGGGCTATTTGGTGTATGCCGCTTATACCCATGAACACGTGTTTGATTACAAAGCGGGTGAAGTGTATTGGTGTACAGCAGATGTGGGTTGGATTACCGGCCATACCTATATGATTTACGGCCCATTAGCCAATGGTGCAACCACAGTATTGTTTGAAGGGGTGCCAAACTACCCAGCGGTGAATCGTATGGCGCAGGTGGTGGATAAACATCAAATTAATACACTATATACAGCACCAACGGCTATTCGTGCATTGATGGCTCATGGTGATAAAGCCATTGAAGGCACCACGCGCTCAAGCTTGCGTTTATTGGGCAGTGTTGGTGAACCAATCAACCCAGAAGCATGGGAGTGGTATTACAAAACCATCGGTAATAGCCAGTGCCCAATAGTTGATACATGGTGGCAAACGGAAACCGGTGGCATTCTAATTAGTCCGCTACCCGGTGCGACCGATTTAAAACCCGGTTCAGCCACAAAGCCATTGCCGGGGGTTAAAGCGGCAATTGTTGATAACGAAGGCAATATATTAGAAGGGGCGACCGAGGGTAATCTTGTGATGCTTGATAGTTGGCCGGGACAAATGCGCAGTGTGTATGGGGATCATCAACGTTTTATTGATACTTATTTTAAAACCTTTCCGGGGATGTATTTTTCTGGTGATGGCGTGCGCCGCGATGAAGACGGTTACTACTGGATAACTGGCCGCGTAGACGACGTACTCAACGTATCAGGCCACCGCATGGGCACCGCTGAAATTGAAAGTGCTCTGGTTGCCCATAAAGATACCGCAGAAGCCGCGGTAGTGGGCTACCCCCATGATATCAAAGGCCAAGGTATATATGCCTATGTGATTTTAAAGGCCGGAATTGAAGCCACCGCCGAGCTTGAAAAAGAACTCAAAACTTGGGTGCGCAGTGAAATTGGCGCTATCGCTACACCGGATATTATTCAATTAACACCGGGCTTACCAAAAACTCGAAGCGGTAAAATCATGCGTCGAATTTTGCGTAAAATTGCCGCTAATGAAACGGATACATTAGGTGATACCTCAACCCTTGCCGACCCTTCAGTGGTTGAGCATTTAATAGAAGCTCGAAAGAATCGCTAACTCGCTCTCGCCAGATATTTCGCATTGATGGTCAAAATTTAAAATGACCATTAATGTTTTTTCTTGAATTAATTGTCGTAGACCCTCAAAATCCCTTGCTGCCCTAATTTTTTTGGTTTCAAATAAATGTCTACCAACTAATCTATGTCATTTACATGGAGATATTTTTTTGTAGGCTCTCTTTCTGCCAATTCTAAAGTATTAGACTAGTGATTAATTGTACAGATTTGACTCTTTTAATCTAACCCAAGCAAAGATAGACTTCTGTCACACTTTAAGTGGTAACCACTTAGCGTTTTTTCGTCGTTGGTGTGGGTTGGGATGCTTGATTCTGCCGGCAGCATGCGTTTATTTACAAGCGGAGTCTTGATGGTGTATAGGAAATTATCGATCTTGCTTAATAGGGTATTACCTCTATTTATATTAATAATTACTTTTGAGGTACTTGCACATAGTGGCGAGTCACATCAATCAAGCGACGAAGGCGCCAATATCGAAGCAGCATTGCATTGGATAGAACTGTCACAACAGCCAGGTGGCAATATCAATACTGCTAATGAAATTGCTACAAAATTCCAATCATCTGCTGAAGCATTAAAAGTTTTTGACTTATTAGGTGCTAGCCTTTCACAAAAAAATGAAGCGATTAATTTCTTAAAAGCGGATTTATCCAGCTTAAATACCGAGCAGTTATCGCGCTTGTTATTGGTACTAGCTAAAGAAGGCGATGTAGTCACAACTGAAATTACAGAATTAAAGTCACGGCAGAATATTGATGGAGGTTTTGGGCACTTTGGCGAATATGACAGTACTCCAATTGATACCAGCTACGCACTACTTGCTTTACAGGGGGTAAACAGTGATACGTTGCTTGCGGGAAAAGCCTTGTATTATCTATCGAATGAGCAACTAGAAAGTGGGGCATATGCTTTATATTCTGATCAAGCATCTGTGATGGTATCTGCTCTAGTTACTCAAGTATTAAAAGCGTACTTATATACCCACAATGTCTCAGAGCAACTAAGCTCAGCAATAGAATTTCTATATGCTTCACAAAACTCAGAGGGGCATTGGGGAACTAACTGGGAAAGTGCGTTGGCACTTCAAGCGTTGATTCCGGTGACTACTGATGTAAGTCGTTATGCATCAGCTACTGAATATTTAGAGTCCAGTCAATCTACCCAGGGAGATTGGGATCAGACGGTTTATTCTACATCTCTTGCAGTTACAGCATTAAATATGCTTACGCAAATAGATGTGCCTGTAGATCCTGAAAAAGCCATAATCTCTGGGCATTTATTAGATAGCTTAGCAGGAACATTGATTCCAAACTCAGTAATTGATGTTCTTGGGTACAATGATGAAAACGTTGTTATTAATAGCGATGGTAGTTTTGTTGTTTCAAATTTAAATGCTGAATCATATGTAATTAGTTACTCTGCACCTGGTTATATAGGTGCCTCGCAAAATATTACTTTACGAGAAGGGCAGTTTGCTAATGTTGGACGTATTCGTTTAGCCGTTGCACCTACTACTGTACTGGTAGGTGGAGTCATTACAGATTCCACTTCAGCTGAACCAATTGCGGGTGTGACAGTGACTTCAGTAGTAGGAAGTAATTCGAGCAGTGCGATAACAGATGCAAATGGGGAATATCAATTATTAAGTGAACCCGGTGAGACGGTTTTGACTGCTAATTCAAGTGAGCATTACTTGGTAACAGCTACGGCCAGTTTAGTGGCAGGAACGCAAATCAGCTTCTCACCTTCTCTTTTAGCATTAACAGAGACTCAACCGGTAAACTCAAGTGTATTCGGGACAATACTTGATGTCAGCGGTCAGCCAATTAGTGGCGTTACCGTTACTTCTCTCTCCAATAGCGCTAATACGACTACAAATGCATCAGGTTATTTCGAACTAACGGAGCTGACAGCTGGTGATTTGACTATCCAGCTTTCTAAAGATGGGTATGGAACCGTTGGTTTTAGTGTGGTGGTACCTGAAAAAACTAATGTAAATGTTGGAAGTATTACATTGCAAGATCAAGTGGAATTACCTTCAACAACCGTTTACGGTCAAGTAATTGATATGGTAACGGGATTAGGCGTGCCGGCTGCATCTGTGGTTATTGGCGGGAGAAGTCATACTACTGATGAAAATGGTTTTTATCGAATTGAGGGGATCCCAGTACTTGAATTCGTAATATCAACGAATGCGGCGGGCTATCTTTTCTCCAATAAAGAAATTTCACTAACGGAATTCTCTAATTTGAATATTGATATCAATATTCGAAAAGCCGATCTTGGGGGTGTAAACATTGTCACGGCTTCAACAGATAAAACATCATACGGGGCGTATGAGCCTGTTATAATTACAGCGACTGTCAACAACGAAACCGCATTGCAACAAAGTGCTCGATTATATGTGCAGGTGAAAAATGCAAATGGAGCAGAAATTGCGAATTTTACGGGTGCAAATTTACCTCCACTGGATCCGCAAAGTGATTTAGAAGAATTAGCTCATTATCAAGAGCACTTAGAAGCTTCTATTGAAGACTTTGCCCCAGGAGAAGAGCGCAGCATTCAACTGGAGCAGTGGTGGAATACGCTTACCGTTGAGCCTGGTCAATACACCATAACAGTTCAAGCTTTGGATGGTGTAACTGGCAACCTAGTTTCACAAAGTAGCGCCAGTGTAGCTATTTTACCAACAGAAAATATTGCTGCATTAAGGGTAAATGCATCACCTGGCTATGTTTTATTAAACAATCAATCTGATGTAGAGTTTTTTGCTGATGTGCATAACCGTTCTAATGTACCGGTTTTGGTAGAATTTGATTATCAATTTAACACTCCAGATGGTCAGTTGTTAACGCAAGGTAGTAGTCAAATTGAATTAATGCCGAGTGATATTAATAAGAAACAAGTTCTTTCTGTAATGCCTTATCAGTTTGTGGCCAGTGGCCAATATCAATTGGTATTAAGTAATGTACAGGGGGCAACGGTCGAAAACCAATCTGCAGGTGGAGTATTTGTTCCGCCTTCAATACGCCTAAAGGCAACCCAGTTGCTTTCTCCAAATGAAGTCGTGCCCTTGGAAGATGTAAACGTGAATAGTGACATTCAAGTAGAAGGAGTAGACGGTGAATAATTCAACTTCTATTAAGGCAAAGGAAATGTGGTTACAACTTTCTGTATTGTTCGTTTTATTAATGACGAGCACAATTGTTGAAGCGAGTCACTTTAGATTTGGACACTTTACTTTCGAGTCTCGTCCAGATATTTCAGATAGTACAGCAGATTTTCGAATGACAGTTGCATTCAGAAGTAGTGCATTTGGGCATCCGAATATAGGGCAAACTTTTAGCCCCGGCAGCTATTATTTTGGTGATGGTAAGGCATCGAATCATTATTTTAGAGTCATTGCACGTAACCTACAAGAAGACTGGATAGTAGGTGAAGCAATTGATACAAGAAATGAAAATGACATAGTTCGACATACCTACCCAGCACCAAATAATAATGGTAATCCATGGTTAGGTCGTTTTGAAAGTTGTTGTAAAATCGGTGGTCTGCGAAACTCCGGTAGAACTTGGCGTGTATATACGAGGATTAATTTAGAAGATGGTAATTCATCTCCATTTAGTAATTTACCGCCTATCGTGTCTTGTTCTAAATATGATTGTCGGTTTTTAATTCCGGCGGTTGATCGAGATGGCGACAAAATGACATGGCGCATGTCAACTCGTTCTGAATCGGCTATTAATGGTATTCCCTCTGGTATGCAAATTGATTCACAAACTGGATTATTTACATGGGAAGGCGCTGAATCATTTAGCAATGGTTTATACACAGTTCAAGTAACAATAGAGGATCGTGATGAGGAAGGAAATGTTAAAAGCACGGCTGCGATTGACTTTCTTTTGAAACTACAGGAGCAAGGTGCTAACGATTGGCCTGTATTTGATCATCCGCCAACACCAGAAGCAGGTAGCAGAATCAAAGCGGTTGTAGGCCAGAAGCTTACACTGACGGTGCAAGCTACTGATCCCAACCCAAATGATCAAGTGTTTTTGAATCATGTTGGTTTACCATCTGATGCAACATTCGAGCAAACGTTATCAGGGGGGACAACAGGCGTTGCTACTTTAGAGTGGACACCAACTACTGCAGATATGGGTGAGCACCTGGTGACATTTCTAGCAAACGATAATCGTGGTGGTGCGTCAAGCCCTGTGGCCGTGAACATTGAAGTTATTAAGCCAGCTATATCGAATGTGAGAATAAAAAGTTCCATCTCATCTACTGATATTCAAATCGATAACAGTTCATTCAGTGTACCACCATCTGAGATTTCTATTGAGAATGATCAAACAGTAGTATCCTGGGCATTTGACACATTTAGCGTTGGGCAATTAGAAAACTTAAATACCACATTAGGCTTGTATAATTTAACCCCGGGTGAACAAAGAGTTATAACTAATCAATTAGAACTTTCTTATATCGATATTGATGGTAACCCAGTCAGTGAACTATTGCCTTCGCAGTCGGTTAAAGTGGCGCCAACATTGAATGTACTTAATGTTGATACGGACAAAGATATTTATTCTCCAAGTGAACAAGTAGAAATTTCGAGTTTGGTGAAAAATTTAAGTCAAATAGATACGGATGCTTCGGTTCGGCTTTCGATTGTTGATCACCAGAAAATACACGTGATGGATTTTGGTGTGTTTGATATTCAATCTATTGCCCCTGATGAAGAAGTTAATTTAGCCTTCCAATACTTTGATGCATCAAGTGTTTATGCAGGGGCTTATAATGTGCTGGGTGAATTACTGGATGAAACTAATCAAGTACTAACACAAGCGTTTGCTCCGTTCTCCATCACCACAAGCAGTGGTGGAAATTTAGATGTCGGTGCCTTGGTAAATGCAGATAAACCTGTTTATCAAGGATGGGATCAAGCGAATATCGAATTGCGCGTTCAAAATTTAAGTACGAATAGTCCATTTGATGGTGGTGTAGGCACCTTGCGTGTTTATAGACCAAGTGGCGCCTTATTAGCAGAAGAAACATTCACATTAAATAGCTTGGTTCCACAAGGTTTAAGCGATCGACAATACGTATTGCCGTTAGTGGATCGTGAATCAGGATTGTATCAAGTTAAATGGGTGATTTCTCAAAATGGTGAAGATGTTGCAACCAGTCTAACCACGTTTGATGTTGAACGTTTAGAGTTATTTTCACTTGTTGGAAGTGTCGCCTTAGATTATTACCCAACAGGGGAGGCTAAAACCTGTCACTTCTCTGTGTTTAATCGCAGCGCAAAACCAGAAGTTCAAACAAATTTGATCTATCAATTAATTAATATGAATGATGGAAACGTTTTGTATGAAATCAAAGAAGAAGATGTGTTAATCAGTAATGTTAATCCGCATCCATTTCAATTGTTATTATCAGATCCACCTGAGTATGGTGGGTATGTTTGTATTGTGATGGCTGAGATTGAGGGAGAGCTACAAGAGCTTGCGGCAGCTGGGTTTAACGTAACGCCTCCGTCGATTGAATCTAGTATTACATTGGCGAATAAAGGCAAACTGTTAGTCTTGGTAGATGGATTGGATACAACAACGCAAGATGTGAATGATCCAGTATCACAAAGACGTTATTTAGAAAGCCATTTACAATCTAATGATTGGTATTACACCTTAACGGATAACGCCAATGACTTTACTAGCGAATTTCATTCGGGCCTATACAGTGCTGTTGCTATCTTCTCTGATAAGGTCACGCTTAATCCGGAAACGGAACAGCTATTGGTAGAGGCTCAAAATTCTGGTTTAGGTTTATTAGTCGGCGGTAGTTGGAACCGTAGAAACAATAAAATAGAAAAAGCCTTAGGCATTAAACTTACTGGAAAAAACAATCATGCAAGTGCCATATTGGATAATGGGTTTATGTCCCAACCAAATTTATCTGATGCATTAGTAAACCAAGGCTTAGCACTGGCTCATTGTGATGCAGAAGTTTGGGCGACATTTAATACAGGAAAAAATGCGAGCGATGAATGTGCATATGAAGTTGCACCAGCAGCGGTAACAGCAGGCCAATATGGCCTTGGTGATAATAGCTATTTTGCTTTTGATATTCTTGATGAAGCCACTACTTATCAAGGGTTGCATGAGCAGTTATTACTTAATGCTTTACTTCATATTCAACCAAATAATTGGAGTGTAGCTGCAGGTAGCGTTGTTCCTTTGACTATATTGTTAAATAATGAAAGTCGAAAAGCCGCTGTAGATTTGGGTATTTCCCTACCGCAAGGTGGTCAAATCATAGAATCTACCGTACCTCTTAATTTAGTGAATGGTATTTGGGTGTGGCAATATGACTTCTCGTCACCAAGCTCAACCGAGTTTACGATCTATGTGAAATTACCAAACGAGGGTGGGGATGTTTCATTAGCGATTGATGTGAAATCAGGTATTAATCGCCAGCTCATTGTTGATAATCATGAAAAGACATATGTATTTGGAAATCTTTCATTAGATCAGGAATATCAGAGAGCTAAAAATTTAATAGCAGCGCTTGAAGCCTCTGGTTCAGTAAATATCAACTTGAATTTCATTATTAAAAAGCTTGATTCAGCCAGTATTGATATATCCAAAAATAATTTTGATAAAGCAATCAATTCTATTTTATTAGCGATAGATAAGATGGCGGATGACTCGGCTAATGCAAGCCAAGAATTGAGGCTCATTCTGGATGCTTGGTTGTATCAAATACAACAAAAACTGAATTAATAAAAAAATAGTATTAGGCAGAGGTTATAATTCTGTCTTATTGAACGAATATAAAGTATAGGGCTCGACCTATTTAATTAGAACGGTTTAGAGTTGGGGATAATAATGACAAGTTTGACCATGGATGTATTAAGATTTGGTAAGTTAGCCAAGGGGGTGTCCGCCCTAATGGCTTTTATGTTTACATTTGTATTTTATCTGTCGCCGAGTTCTAAGGCCGTTGCAGATGAAATGACGAAAGATGATGCTCGCCAAGCGGAAATTACACAAATATTAGAAAACACACTTGAAAAGAAACTGGCACATCGCTTAGAAAAACTAAAACATAAGTTGAGTAAAGAGCTACCGCAGGCAGCCGCTAAGCGCCAGAAAGAAAAAGGCTGGATTGATGATGCTTTAAGTGCATTAGGTGTTGAAAGCATGCCATTGCTAGATAAAGAAGTATCTGATCTTGAGGCTCTTAAAAATGAAGTTCAATTAGCTTATGACGACGCAATCTCTCAGTTTGAAGCAGAGGGAGAGCAACTAACTTCAGGCAAAAATTTATCCGAAGAAGTTAAACAACTGATTAAAGAACGTCATTCAGTTGCCCTAGGCCAAGTGAAAAAAGACTATTCGGAACTTCAGTTAGAGTTAGAGCAATTAGTAAATTCGGATGATTCTCAAGAGCAAAAGAATTTATTGGACAAGCTTGAAGAAAAACTAGGGAAAGCCCAATTCAAACGTAGCCATACGGCAGAAGACCCAAATAACCTACCATGGCGTTCACCTTCTAAGGATGTCCGTGAACCTAAATTAACGAAACATGACTTACAAGCGGCTATTGGGATTAATCCGTTCTCTAAATATACCCAATTGGCGTCGAACTCTTTGTTACCAAATATGTTATCAGCGGCTGCATTAGGCTTAACCAATCAACCGACTGATGATGATCTTGCACAAACCATTGATGTTCAAATCACTGATGACATTATTGAATTAGCACAAAGTTTAAATAATAGCCCAATCGAAATTTATACTTGGGTACATAATAATATTCGATTCATTCCGAGTTATGGCTCTATTCAAGGGGCGCAATATACCTTAGAGACCAAACGTGGTAATGCAATGGATACGGCAAGTTTATTAATTGCTTTATTACGAGCTTCAAACATTCCTGCTAAATACGCTTACGGTACCGTTGAAGTGCCGGTTGAAAAGGTAATGAACTGGGTGGGTGGTGTCAATGTCCCCGAGGCTGCACAAAGCTTAATGGGTCAAGGTGGTATTCCCAACGTCGCTTTAGTAGAAGGTGGTGTCGTTAAGAAAATCCGTATGGAGCACACTTGGGTAGAAGCTTATGTGGATTTTGAACCTTCTCGTGGGATTAACAATATTGAAGGCGATAATTGGATTCCAATGGATGCGTCGTTTAAACAATATGAATTCACTCAAGGATTAGATTTAGAAGATAACGTGCCTTTTGATGCACAAGCTCTTGTTGATGATATTGAGCAAAATGCCGTCGTTAATGAGCAAGAGGGCTGGATACAAAATGTGCCCCAAGCAAACATCGAAGCACAATTGGAGATCTTTCAAGCACAAATTGAAGAGTATATTTCCAATCAAAATCCTGATGCCACTATTGGTGAGGTATTAGGCTTGCAGGAAGTCAAAGTGATTCCACCACGCCCATTATCCGCAGGCTTACCGTATAGTCATATCGTGACCCAAGATACTTTCTCTGAAGTACCGAATAACTTAAGGCATAAATTCAAATATGAGTTAGCCACTCAAACCTATGGTTATTCTGGTTCTCCATTAATTACGATTGTTGAGCCCACTGTAAAATTAGCAGGTAAAAAGCTAGCTTTGAGCTTTAAACCCGCTACTGAGAATGACCAGGCAATTATTGAAAGCTATTTACCAGCCCCCGATCCTGCAACCGGAGAAGTAGACCCGAATGCGTTACCAGATACGTTACCAGGGTACTTAATTAACTTGATTGCAGAGTTTTCCATTGATGGGCAAACAATTTCTGAAGCCAATGCGGGCACTATGGGGACGGAATTGCACGAGCAATTAGGTTATTGGGAGCCTAGACGTGGTTGGGATTTATCTACAAACAATCCTATAGCGGGTGAATATCAAGCTATAGGTCTAGATCTACAAGGTACTAGCCCTCAAAGCATACTGAATCTGAAAGAAAATATTAAAAATACAAGTACAATTTTAGAAGGTGAAGATGATTCACTTTTTACTTCGTTAAGTAAAGAAGATTTAGTTGGAGATTTATTAGAATCGACAATTAGTAGTTACTTTGCATTGAATAATATTCAGGATGAGCTTGCAGCGCAACAAGTAGGGATTGTTAATTACCGTTCACCATCTTACGGAAAAGTAAATTTAAGCTTGACAACAAGTTATTGGTTTGGTGTACCACGGAATGTATCTACGACTGGGATGGTCATGGATGTTGATCGGGTAATATCATCAACAGTTGAAAATGCTAATGATAATGGCAGGTGGTTGAAGTACAACCAAATAATCGGCAATCGTTACAGTTCAATGGAAAATTTAGTGCCTGAGCTGCTGTTTACAACGCCAGAAAATTCTGCAAAAGGTATTAGTGCAGTAAAAGCAATAAATTTAGCAGCTTTACAAGGTCAAAAAATATGGACAATAAATCCAAGTAATCTTGATGTTGCTTTAAATTCAATGAGCTTAAATCATGATACTGAGACTGAAATAAGAAATAGTGTAAATGCAGGGAAGATCGTCACAACACATAATTATAGTTTAAATTATGAGGGCTGGATTGGTGAGGGCTATATCATAATAGATCCGGAAACCGGCGCAGGTGCTTATAAAATCGCAGGTGGAGAAAATGGAGGTAAAGTTAAAGTTGGCTTTTTAACTAAATTACAATTTTATATTGGAATGGCCGAATCAATAGTAACAAAAAATAAATATATTAAAGCACTGTTAGCTATTGACGGATTTAAGAGCTATTGGGTTACTGTTTTTGAAGTATTTAGTGATCTGCAAAGTTTTTATGAGCGTTGTAATGGATCAATAAAAGGGGCGATAGCAGCAATGCTGTATCTTGCATTGTTTGCTATATTGACTGGGTTCGTGGCAACTTTATCATTAACATTTATTGGTGGGTTAATCGCTGGCTATATTGTGTCAAAAATACTGTCAGTGGCTCATAGCTTTTTATCAAGATGGGCATGTTAAATTATGATGGATATTGAGAAAAGAGATAAAGGTATAGTGTTTTTATCTATGCTTATAGGGATAGTTAGTTTGTGTGTTTTGATATTTGATTTTGCTTGTTCTGCAATTGAAATAGACTCGATGATGGAAAAGTCTAATTATATTGACGATGATAGGTTATATTCAGATAGATCAACCTATAAAATTTTGATAGGGGGTAAAGAATATAGGGTTTCAAAGAGTGTCTATGAGAAGTTACCGAACGAGACTAAAGGAATATTTCTAGTTAGTGGGTTTTCTGATTATGTTTATAATATTAAAAGTGAAAATAAACAGTTTAGATCCATAGATTTTAGGTTGATTTTTATCAGTTTGATCCCCTTCTTTATATTGTTACATTTCTTTATTACAGGGTCTTTATTTTCAGGTTGGATGGTTGCTGGGATATCCTTGTTTTGGTTTTCGGAATGTTTATCTGTTATGTTGTTTAATTAGAAAGAGTCTGTTAGAAGGTCTGTATTTAATAAGGAATAATTTACGGGTAGGGACCTGTTAAATCGAAAGTATCAATTCGAATTTCAATGTCTAGCGTAGAGTTTCTATATCGGGTGATATTAACCTCAATTGCCAATTGATTTTAATTTATGTCAGAAAAATGACCAGCCCTATTATTATAAATTGATATAGGAAGTTTTCCTCGGGAAATGAATTTTGCTTAGTGCTTAATGTCCTGGTGAGGGTGAGGGTGAGGGTGAGATTGAAGGGGATTGTAGTTAGAAAGTAAAAATATTAAAGATTATACTTTCAATTGATTCTTGGAACTGTATTTCTAATGTGTCGCTGCTCTCAGTTGGTGGTTATATTGAATTGAGGATGATTGTATTTTTCTTGATTCCCATAATTTTATTTTACGGATACGTTTTTAGTCGCTTGTCATTAAAAGAAGAGAAATTATTGAATGATGCTGCCTATTTATAAAGAATCGACTTTCACCCCTTAGCTACTTATATTGTCGACCTTTGTTTTATTTTATGTGCTGTAGGCTTGGCTTTTTGGAAAAGGGCTAATTAAAAAAGGCCTCACTTGCAATTTAATTTAATATCCCCAAAGCAAAATCCATTCACAATTGTTTATATGTTTTTATAAAAATCTCAAATATTGACGTTAATCAATATCTCAAAAAAATATTAAAAATCTCACCTTGAAAACCCTTTGAACGCACATATATCTTTAGTGAGGCCAATAGAAAGCCATTGAGAAATACAAAGGAGACTCACATGAAATTATCAACTTGGGATCCATTTGCTGAAATGGACGCCGTACTAAGCCGTTATCGCCCACAAGTATCAAAAGCCAATACGGAAGCCATGAAGCAAGCGGATTGGTATCCAAGTGTGGATGTCAGTGAAAGCGATGAAAATTTCCATGTACATGCCGATTTACCCGGTGTGAAAAAAGAAGATATGTCTATTAGTGTGAATGAGGGAGTGTTGACGGTTTCAGGTAAGCGTGAAAGTAGACATGAAGAAACAAACAACAAGCTACACAGGGTAGAGCGTTCTTATGGCTCTTTTACACGCAGCTTTACGTTACCTGATAATGTAAACGCCAAAAGCATCAATGCCAGCTTTGAGGAGGGGGTGCTGAATATCGATATACCTAAGTCCAATGAGGAAAAACCTAAACGTATTCAAGTGGATATTAAGTAATAAGACGAGCTTTGAAATAACTCTTTTGTTGAGCCTAATATTGATTTATAAGCCAATATTAGGCTTTTTTATGGGTGCAAATCAGCTATGCAAAGGCCTTGAGAGGACATAGTCAATTGTCCATCTTGTGGTACACTAGCTGGCTTAAATCTAGGGTCTGGATTGGGTTGTTTGTATTTTGTACAGGGTTTGGTGCGGCATGAGTTTTAAAGCACTGGAAAGCTTATCTAAGCGAACTGCCCACTCAACACCCTAAAGTGGCTAAATACTCATAAATAAAGCCGTAACTGATTGCGTGCCATGCCAGTAGCTCAGGAGCCCGTAGTCTTGATAAAAGCAGGGTTTGATGTAATGAATGGCTGAAAATGCTTACTTAGAGGGCATTTTAGAAGATCTGCAATCAGCTACATCGTACCTATTATATGGCTTTAACCATGGATAATAATGCGTTAAGTTACAGCATGACATTCTTCTCGTTATTACCAGAAGGGGTTATGAAATGAGATGTGCCAGAAGTGGAACAAGCATTAAAAGAGTATGGTGATCATTTGCTAAGCATCATGATGGATGCCCTAGAGCACTAAGTATAATAAGAGGCGTGAAGTGCGACTAAAGTCCATTAAGCTTGCTGGGTTCAAATCATTTGTTGACCCAACAAAAATACCTTTTCCAACAAACCTAACCTGTATTGTTGGCCCTAATGGCTGTGGTAAGTCCAATACCATTGACGCTGTACGTTGGGTTATGGGTGAAAGCAGCGCCAAAAATCTTCGCGGCGACGCCATGACGGACGTAATATTTAATGGCTCAACAGGTCGTAAACCTGTGGGTCAAGCTAGTATCGAATTAGTATTTGATAACAGCGAAGGCAAGCTACAAGGGGAATACGCCCAATATACTGAAATCTCCCTAAAGCGAAAAGTGACCCGTGATGGTCAGTCTACCTATTATTTAAATGGCACTAAGTGCCGCCGTCGTGATGTGACGGATTTATTCTTAGGTACCGGTCTTGGGCCGCGTAGTTATGCCATTATCGAACAAGGCATGATCTCCAAGCTTATTGAATCCAAACCTGATGAACTGCGTGTTTATATTGAAGAAGCCGCGGGCATCTCTAAATACAAAGAACGTCGCCGTGAAACTGAAAACCGTATTCGCCGTACCACCGAGAACCTAGAGCGCCTTAGTGATATTCGTGAAGAATTAGGCCGTCAAATAGGCCGATTACAGCGCCAAGCTGAAGCAGCAGAAAAATACAAAAACTTCAAAGAAGACGAACGCTTAGTACGTGCCCAATTATTGGCTATGCGTTGGAAAAACATGGATAACGAGCTGGCGCAAATTAATCAGGTCATCGCCGAGCAAGAGCTAGCACTGGAGCAAGTATTAACTGTTCAAGTACAAGATGAATCCCAAGTAGAAGAAAAACGCATCGTATTGGTGGATTTAACCGATGAGTTTGAAAAAGTGCAAACTCAATTTTATGAGTTAGGCGGCAACCTTGGCCGTTTAGAGCAAAGTATTCAGTTTCAAAGCCAGCGTTCTTTGCAATTAAACAGTGACCTTCAAGAAATCATTGATGGAAAGTCCAATATTGCGCAGCAAGAAGAAGAAGACGCTCTCGCATTAGAAGCCCTAGACGAACAATTAATGGAGCTTGAACCAGAAAGCGAAATGCTCTATGCCCAAGAAGAAGCCAGCCAAGAAACCCTTATTGAAGCTGAAGACGCCATGCAAAACTGGCAACATTCTTGGGATGCTTTCAATGAGAAAAGCGCTGAGCCACAGCGAATTGCCGAAGTAAGTAAATCTCAAATTCAAAACTTTGAACAAAATATAACCCGTATTCAGCAACGTATTGAACGCTTACAGCGTGAAGTTGAATCACTGCAAATTGGTGATGAAGCCGAAGAACAGTTAGCGATGCTGGATGAACAGCTCAGTGAAAAAGAGCTGCAATTTGAACAACAGCAGCAAGACGCAGCTCGATACCAGCAGCAAGTAGAAGCTGCCCGCGAACAACAACAAGACTTATCTCAGAAATTAAATGACTCACGCAGCCAATTACAGTCAGTAATGGGTCGCAAAGCTTCATTAGAGGCATTGCAGCAAGCGGCATTAGGCACTGACGGCGAATCAGGCCGTTGGTTGCAAAGCCAGCAGTTACATCAAAATAAACGCCTTGCCGACGAGCTACAAGTTCAAAGTGGTTGGGAGCTAGCCGTTGAAACCGTATTGGCAGAACAACTGCAAGCGGTCGTGGTGCCATCCATTGATCAGTATGCAGAAAGATTATTAAACCTTAACCAAGGTCAAATGACGTTAATGGAAAGCCAAGGTGCTTTTAATCAATCGTCACAAAGTTTAGCGGCTCAAACCAGCGGCGTAAGTGTGCCATGGCTGAACGATGTATTGTGTGCACAAGACTTAACTTCTGCACTTGAAATGCGTAAACAACTTCAAGGCAATCAAAGTGTCATCACCCCTGAGGGTATTTGGTTAGGCCCAAACTGGATACGTGTTAAGCGTTCCGCTGATGATCAATCCGGTGTGTTAGCGCGCAAGCAAGAGCTTGAAGAGCTGACAATTAAAGAGGATGACCTAGACGCCCTCGTAGAAGAATTAGATGCAGATTTAGAATCCACATCATTGCGTATTAATACGTTAGAGCAGCAGCGTAACAACGCTCAGCGGGAAGTAAACCACGCAGCACAACAGTTAAGTGATCATAAATCTACTATACATGCCCAAAAAGTCCGCTTAGAGCAGCAAGTAGGACGTAGAAATCAATTACTTGGCGAAATAACCGAGCAAAAAGAAGGCAAAACCCTAGAGCAAGAATCACTAGAAGAAGCTCGTATTCAATGGCAAACCGCTCTTCAAGATATGGAGCATTACACACAAGAACGCGAACAGCTTTTAGAGCAGCGAGATGTGTGTCGTGAGCGTTTAGATCAAATTAGGCAGTCGGCTCGTCATCAAAAAGATCAAGCGCACCAACAACAATTAAAAGTACAAACCTTGCAACACCAGCGTCAAAGCTTAATGGAAGCCATTAGTCGCCATGAGCAAGATAAACAAAAATTATTAGATCGTGAATCACAATTACTTGAGCAGCAAGATCAGGGTGATAGCCCAGTAGAAGAGTTAAAAGCTCAATACGAAGAAATGATGCAGCAACGCCTAGACGTTGAAGAGCTCATGAAAGCATCGCGTAGCCGCAAAGAATTAATTGAAAATGAAATTCGTGAGTTTGAGCAAAACCGCCAACAACTTGAGCAAAAAGCGCAAGGAGTACGTTCACAACTTGAGCAAAGTCGTATGCAGTATCAAACCATCCATACACGACGTGGTGGTATTGAAGAGCAGCTCAAAGAACAAGAGGTTGAACTGGAGCAAGTGCTAGAACAACTAGCAGACGATGCCAATATTGAAGGCTGCCAGTTAGAATTAGAACAAATTCAGCAGCGTATCACCCGTTTAGGGGCAATAAACTTAGCGGCGATAGAAGAGTTTAAAACGCAATCTGAGCGTAAAGAATACCTAGATAAGCAAAATGCTGATTTAGAAAAAGCGTTAGAAACTTTAGAAAACGCCATTCATAAAATTGATAAAGAAACCCGCACTCGCTTTAAAGAAACTTTCGATAAAGTAAATGGTGGCTTAAAAGAATTATTCCCTAAAGTATTTGGTGGTGGTCATGCTTATTTAGAGCTAACAGGTGACGATTTATTAGATACTGGTGTGGCTATTATGGCTAGACCACCGGGTAAGAAAAACAGCACAATTCACTTGCTGTCAGGTGGTGAAAAAGCACTAACGGCCATTGCTTTAGTGTTTTCTATTTTCCGTTTGAAACCAGCACCTTTTTGTATGCTGGATGAAGTGGATGCGCCTTTGGATGATGCCAACGTGGGCCGATATGCTCGTTTGGTAGAAGCCATGAGCGAACAAGTACAATTTATATATATTTCCCATAATAAAATTGCAATGGAAATGGCCAAGCAATTAATGGGGGTAACCATGCATGAACCGGGCGTATCACGAATTGTTTCGGTGAACATGGAAGAAGCGGTTGAATTAACCGAACATTAATCTGACAAAGAATAGATATTAGATAGATGGATATTAGTTTACACAGTTTTATCCTCGTGATTGGTATAATCGTAATTGGTTTTATCATTTGGGATGGTGTGAAAAAAGTACGCGCGGCACGCGCCAATCGATTAGATCAATCGTTAGGTAACTACGACGATGTAGATTTGCTTAGTGATAATGAGCTACCAAGCTTTGACGAATTAGCAAAATTTGATGAACTAGAAATCACTGAAGACCTTTTGCAAGGTGCTTTAAATGAGCAGGCCGATTCGTTTGATTTTAAAGCGTCACTTTCTAAAGAAAAACTGAAAAAGCCGAGTATTAATCAAGAAGTAAAGCAGTCATCGAAAGCGGTAGGCGCCACTGTTGATGCCTTTGAAGATGACGGTCTTGAACATTTTTCTGCTAAAGATAACGATTTAAATCCAGTTGACTTTGTAGAGCCAGAGCCTGCATCGGATGTATTTGAAGTGCTAGCAGAGGATGCTGCACCAGTTGAAATTGAAGCACCTGAGTCACAAGTCCAACAAGAAGTTAAAACAAGACCTCAGCGCAAGAGCAAAGAAGAATTGGCTGCTAAA
Source organism: Oceaniserpentilla sp. 4NH20-0058 (assembly GCF_040371755.1). Classification (NCBI taxonomy): domain Bacteria; kingdom Pseudomonadati; phylum Pseudomonadota; class Gammaproteobacteria; order Oceanospirillales; family Oceanospirillaceae; genus Oceaniserpentilla; species Oceaniserpentilla sp. 4NH20-0058. The sequence goes on along the minus strand of NZ_BAABWE010000001.1, from coordinate 647,647 downwards.
TTGGCCGAAGCGAAAGCTCAAACCCAATCTGCAGAGGTGATTAAACAACCGGTTGTCACGGAAGATGTTGAGCTAGACGAAAAAGAATCCGTCCCAGTATTAATGGAACCCGTAGAGCTTGGTCAAAAAGTAGAAACTAATCCCCCTACGCAACACGAACTCGTATTACCAGAGCTCATTCAATCAACGTTAGAAGATGAACCTGTTTTTGAAGAAGTTAAACCTGAACCTGTTGCTAAAGCGGATAAAATTGACCCATTAATGGAGTACATTGAAGATATTCAGGCAGAGCCAGTTGGGGAGAAATTATCTGAGCGGGAAGCAGCTGAAGAGATTTTTGTAATTAATATTTTGAAGCAAGATGGGCAGGGCTTATTAGGTAAGAACCTTCATCAGGTATTTAAAGTATGTGATTTACGCCACGGTGAAATGGATATTTTTCATCGTTTTGAAAAAGCAAATGCCCAAGGGAAGATTCAATTTAGTGTTGTAAGTGCAATAGAGCCCGGTTCATTTGATTTAGCAACAATGGATGAATTAGTAACACCGGGAATTAGTTTATTTATGAGTTTGCCCGGGCCTGAAAAGCCAATGGAAGCATTTGATGCAATGGCAGAGGTTGCATTGGTATTTTCACGTAATTTTAATGCAACGCTGCATGATGATACCCACAGTGATTTAACGCCACAAACATTAGAGCATTATCGAAATCGTATTCGTGAGTTTACTCGTAAACACTTGTCGCAAAAAAAATAGTTTAGCGAGACCTTACTATGGCCGACCAGCCTTCTTTATTTGACGAACCTGCATCGGGTTCGTCCCCCTCTGATGACATCAGTTCTGATGTAAAACAGGAAGTACTTGAGCTTCATGCACAATTAAATCAAGCGAATTATCAGTACTATGTTCTTGATGATCCACAATTACCGGATGCTGAATATGATCGGTTATTTCATCGCTTAAAAGGGCTTGAAACTGAATTCCCTGAAGTATTAACATCAGATTCACCTACACAGCGTGTTGGTGCAACAGCACTTTCTCATTTTGAACAAGTGACCCATGAAGTGCCTATGCTCAGTTTAGATAACGCATTTAACGAGCAAGATATGCTAGATTTTAATCGACGTATTGTCGATCGATTAAAGCAATCAGAGATTGTTGAGTATGCGTGTGAGCCTAAGCTAGATGGGATTGCCGTAAGTTTGTTATATGAAAATGGGCGACTGATACGAGCGGCTACACGCGGCGATGGCAGTGTCGGTGAAAATATCACCCAAAATATTCGGACAATTCCTAGTATCCCGTTAAAACTGTTAAGCAGCGATGTTCCCCCTATATTAGAAGTACGCGGGGAAGTATATATGCCAACAACTGGCTTTGAAGCGTTTAATAAAAAAGCATTGGCGAATAATGAAAAACCATTTGTGAATCCTCGTAATGCGGCTGCGGGAAGTTTACGCCAGCTTGATTCTAAGATTACAGCTGCACGTCCATTAGAGTTTTGTTGTTACAGTTTAGGTCGTGTTGAAGGGGCTACTTTGCCTAATAGACATAGTGAAATTTTAAAACAATTTTCAATCTGGGGATTTAAAATCAACCCAGAAATGCAAGTAGTCAATGGCATTGAAGGCTGCATGGATTATTACCATCAATTAGCTGAAAAACGTGGCTCTCTAGCATATGAAATTGATGGCATCGTGTTTAAAGTTGACGATATTGCAATTCAGCAAGCTCTGGGTTTTACCGGGCGTGCGCCACGTTGGGCCATTGCCCATAAGTTTCCTGCACAAGAGCAAATAACGTTATTAAAAGATGTGGAGTTTCAAGTGGGGCGCACAGGTGCCATAACACCGGTTGCCCGATTAGAACCCGTATTTGTAGGTGGTGTAACGGTATCAAACGCCACGTTACATAATATGGATGAGATTGCGCGTTTAGACGTAAGAGTGGGGGATACGGTTGTGATCCGCCGTGCGGGCGATGTTATTCCACAAATTGTGAATGTGGTGACCAGTAAACGCCCAGATCATGCAAAACAAATTCAATTTCCTCAGTCTTGTCCTGTATGTGATTCTCATATTGAACGTGTTGAAGGCGAGGCTGTTGCCCGCTGTACGGGTGGCCTTGTATGCGCGGCACAACGCAAAGAAGCTATCAAGCATTTTGCCTCCCGTAAGGCCATGGATATTGATGGCTTGGGGGATAAAATTGTCGAGCAACTAGTGGACGAAGGCTTAATAGAATCGTTTTTAGATTTGTATTCCCTCAAGTTGGCCGATGTCGCTAATTTGGAACGCATGGCTGAAAAATCTGCTCAAAACCTGTTAGATTCCATTAATGTCAGCAAGCAAACCACGCTGGCTAAGTTTTTGTATGCTTTAGGTATCCGAGAAGTAGGAGTTGCTACCGCGCAAAACTTAGTGAATCACTTTTTGGATTTAAAGGTGTTAGTCAAAGCAGACTTTGATGCACTAATAGAAGTTGATGACGTAGGCCCAATAGTGGCACAGCATATTCTGAATTTCTTTAGTGAACCTCATAATCAGAAAATCATTGATGGTTTGCTTAATATTGGAATTAGTTGGCCGAAAATTGAAAAAGTAGCCGCTGACGAATTACCTCTTAATGGGCGAACCTTTGTTGTTACTGGCACACTTGCCAGCATGGGGCGGGACGAGGCAAAACAGTATTTACAAAGTTTAGGCGCAAAAGTGGCAGGCAGTGTGAGTGCTAAAACCAATGGAGTGGTTGCCGGTGAAAAAGCGGGTTCTAAATTGACCAAGGCTCAGGACTTAGGTATTGATGTAATGGATGAAGCTGCTTTTTTAGCTTTGTTAAACGGTCATGGTATTCAACATGCTTAATAAACTGTTATTAGTATTTGTATTACTTTCTGTGGTGGCGTGTAGTACCTCACCACCTAAGAATATCAATAATGTCTGTGAGATATACGATGAATACTATGATTGGTATCTAGCAGCGGATGACGTGTATGAACGTTGGCGCGTTCCTCAACACGTCACTATGGCGTTTATTCATCAAGAGTCAAAGTTCGTGGGTGATGCCCGTCCCCCATGGGAGTGGTTCTTATGGATTATTCCCACAGGGCGTGCTTCTAGTGCCTTTGGATATGCCCAAGCTTTAGATGGCACATGGTATGAATATCAAAAGAAAACCGAAAACTGGGGCGCTGATCGTGATGACTTCGAAGACGCTGTGGACTTTATTGGCTGGTATAACCACAAGAGCCTGATTCGTAACAAAATTAACCCACACGATGCCTATAGTTTGTACCTTGCTTATCATGAAGGGCAAGGTGGCTTTTCCCGTCAAACCTACAAGAATAAGCCGTGGTTGTTAAAGGTGGCGAGAAAAGTTGAAAAACGCAGTAATATGTATCGAAGGCAGCTTCAAAACTGCCAAAAAGAGTTAGACGATTCACGGTTTTGGCGATCCGTTTTTGGATAGTTATTCCTTGGCCTAAAAATGTGTCAAACTCAGTTAAATATTGTTAGTCAGTGATTGTAAGGGTCGGTAGTGGATCAAGAGTCTATCGTTTACGGAATTATCAAGGATGTTCCCATTGCACCGGAAACCGATGCTGAAACTCGACGCATGGTAAACAGTGGTGCGTTGTTGGATTTACCTCAAACCTTTGATGTGAATTCACCTTTTTTATGTGGTGATATGTTCACCTTGCCCGGTTTAGATGTATTCAGTGGCGCTTATCATACTCAACTTATTCATTTTGGCGCATCTTATCGAGCTATTGAGTATGAATGGGAACGTTGGATGCAAAAGTTTGAAGAGTTACTTGGGCAAATGTATTGGGTGAGCGCTACGGTTCATTTAGAAACGGAATTGAGCGGTAAACATACCTTTCATTGGGAGCCCACCACTCGAGGCTGTCATACTCCAAACAGTGGTGATTTACGGGTGAAGTGCGAATGGGAGCGGGAAGCCGCATTCCTGAGGTAGTTGTAACGTGGTCGTAATATGAGTCAAAATCTAGCCTTTACCCCCATTCCTTATGGGCAATTGAGCGAAGAGGCGCTTCAGGGCGTAATTGAATCCTTTATTAATCGAGAGGGTACCGATTACGGCCATGAAGAGTTTAGTTTTACGCAAAAATATCAGCAAGTCATGGGGCAAATCCAGTCTGGGGAAGCAGTGATTGTATTTGACCATGACACTCAGTCAGTGGGAATTATGCATAAAGACCAACTTAGTTAGCCTATTTAGTTATGTTTGCTGGCGTGCCCTAGGGTTTCAGGACTAACCTGAAAGATAGGCCACAAAGGAGGCAAGTATGACCCATCTACATGCTTACAAGTTTCAAAAGGTGATAAAGGATTTATTCGCCTGTGCAGATGATCTTCAACTTCAATTAGCGGATACCCGTGCTCAGTGCCAACAAATCTCAGAAGTGATGATTGCCATCCGTCAAGATCATAAACGCGCTAGAAATTATGTTCTCCCCATAAGCCAACTAAACGATAAGGCGGCTAATGATTAAGCATTATTGCCCCTTAATGGTTTGAGAGACTAAGAACCGATTGGGGTTGAGCATATCCACATGGCGTTTACACATGGGCAAAACCTCATTATTAATTTGGGCTGCTAACATGTCTGCACTTAACGGGGCTGAACTTAGCCCTCGCGAGCCGTGTCCAATGTTCACATATAAACCGCTTAGATACGGTGCACTTTCATAAAATCGCCACTTCTTACTTTTCTTTAAGTCACAAAACTGTGCTTTAAACGCAGCTTCGTCGCATATTGCACCAACAATGGGGGTGTAGTCTGGCGTACTGCAACGTACAGAAACACGACCCGCTAATGGTCCATTAATACTTGAGCTAACAGATGGGAAGTTATCGTTTAATTTTTCTAAATTAAATTGATGATCCTCTTCAGTTTCATTGGTCGTGTCGCTTTTTAGGCGGTATGTTGCACCGAAATTTAATGCATTATTGTGATTGGGAGTAACATAGCTGTCGCCACATAACACCATACTTAACGTACTGGGTGAATGTGAAGCCTGTGACACTTGCCCTGCAATAGGCTGTGTGGGTAAAAATGAAAGTTCGGTTATTTTGTTGGCATCAAACGCACTGCATACAATAACGGCGTCACATTGTATCTCGCTCGAACCTTCTTCAACACAAACCTGCCATTGTTTCTTATTCCGTGTAATTGCTTGAACTTTATGGTTTGGAAAAAAGTGAATGTTTTTATGTGCGGTTAACGCTTCACACCAAGCCTTAGGGTGTACCCACGCACCTTGTTTAAAATGCAGGCCACCATAATTAAGTTCAGTATTGGCAAGCTTGCTTGCATGGCTAGCATCAACCCATTGTAAAACATCATCTAGTTCAAACCTTTGGTAAAACTGCTGCTGACGCTTTAATTCTTTTTCACTAAATGCTAATTGCAGGACGCCACAGTTATTCCAGTTTGTTTTCTCTGGCATGGTTTGCTTAAGTAATTGCAAGCTGTAAAGGTAGCCAGCTAAATAAAACTCACTTTGAATATTCATGTCGCTTGAGAGTTTGGCGTATAACACGCCCTGAGCGTTTCCAGAGGCTCCACTTGCTATATTTTCATGTTGATCCAACAACGAAACGCGCCAGCCACGTTTAGCCATAGAATAGGCACTGGCACAACCAGCAATACCCGCTCCGATAATCACCACATGGGGTTGTGTTTGGCTGGGTTTTGTATAGGTGGGTAATGCGTTCCATGGTTTATCGCGCAACCAGTTCAGTGGGCAAGGCCCTTGGTTTTGGGTGTATTGAGCAGTGAGCATTTCACGTTTTTTACCAAACCCTTTTGCTTTTTTTGTGGTAAATCCTGCTGCCTGTAATCCCCGATTGACCAGACCTGCTGCGGTAAAAGTAGCGACGCTCGTTAAGCGATTGCTTAGTCGAGCCATGGAATGAAATAAATGCTCGCTCCACATTTCGGGATTTTTAGATGGTGCAAAGCCATCTAAAAACCATGCATCAACAGTTCCTTGTATTTGGTTTAGCCAGTGGTTTATATCACCAAAAAATAGGTGCAAAACCACATTACCTGAATTCTCGCTTAGTTTTGGCAAAGTCACGGGATGCCAACCGGGAACAAGAGGAGGGTACACATCTATTAAGCCTTGGCTTAATGACTCCAGCTCAGGCCACTGCCGTAATGCTTGCTGTAAAGCATCTTTACTGAGTGGGAATTTTTCAACGCTGACAAAGTGTAAGGTTTGTTCTAGCCTGCTATTGCTTAACCAGCTTTTCCACGCACATAATAAATTTAACCCAGTTCCAAAACCGGTTTCTGCGATGGTGAAGCAGTTGTTGGACAATGTTTTCCAGCGCTCGGGTAAATGGCTATGCTCAAGAAAAACATAGCGGGTTTCTTCAATGCCACTGAGTTTCGAAAAGTACACATCATCGAACTGAGTTGAAACCGGTGAGCCGTTGGACCATTGTATTTGTGCGGGTTTGATCATGTTGCCACTGCGTATGAAGTTGGCAATATATTATCAGAAAAGTGTGAATTTGTAGGTATTGAAAGGGCAAAAGATTGTGCTGGCATTGGCCAGCACATTTCGATTTATGGCTTCGAATAACTGACGCTGACTTTTTCGACAATAACAGGTTCAATCGGAACGTTGCGCATGCCTTGAACCATACCAGTAGGTAATTGGCTAATGGCATCAACCACTTCCATACCACTGATGACATTACCAAATACGGCATAACCGAAATCACGGTAGCCATTGTTTAAGAAATAATTGTTTTTTACGTTAATAAAAAACTGACTGGTTGCACTGTCTACTTGTCCGGTTCGGGCCATTGCAATGGAGCCTCGGTTGTTGAACAAACCATTATCAGCTTCATTTTTTATGGGTTCTTGTGTGGCTTTTCGAGTCATATTTTCAGTAAAGCCACCAGTTTGAATCATAAAGTCTTTAATTACGCGGTGAAAAATAACACCATTGTAGTAACCGCTATTGGCATAATTCAAAAAATTCGCTACCGAAATAGGGGCTTTTTCAGGGTTTAACTCTAAAACAATATTACCTTGATTGGTGGTAAACGTAACATAAGGTGTCGCAATGTCTGCCTTGACTGTAGAGGCTGGTGTAGTATTGGCGGGGCTTTGGGCTTGGATATTGAAGCTAGTAACTAAAGCCATAAAGCAAATTAATAAGGTTTTCATGAGTTCTCCGTACATATTAAAAAGCCAGCGCATAATCTTTTGATTATTGACGCTGGCTTGATTTTTTTATTTATGCCCAAGTGTCTGAACGACGTCCTGATAACTTAGGTAGTAACCAACCAAGGAATAGGCCTAATAAAATTAAACCACCACCCATTAGTATGTAGTTTAAGTCTTTACTGCTTTGCAGGCGTTCGTTTTCAGCACGTAGTGTATCAACACTGATTTTTAGTTGCTCGCCTTGTTCTAATAATTCTTGGTTTTTCTTATCAAGATTAATGGCGTTAGCACTGACTTTTTTAATGTATTCAAGTTCTTTCGCTTGTTTGGCTTTATCATCACTTAAAGTTCCTGCGTTGCGGTTCGCAGATGCCAATTCTTTTTTAGTTTCATTGTATTTTTTTTGAAGGTTAGATAAATCTGTTTTGTTTTTTTCTAGTTCTCGTTTAGTTAAAATGAGTTTTTCTAGTGAAATTGGTTCGTCTTGGATGAAGCGGGTTAGTACCCAGCCTTCTAAGCCTTTATCTGTAGTAACTTTGGTGTATTTTTTATCTTCAGTGGCTTCGATGAATTGCAGGTGGCTGCCACTTTTTAGGGTTTTTAATATACGGAAATCTTCGGCTGGGCCGCTACGTAGGTTGATCCATAGTTCATCGCTAACATAGCGTTTTTCTGCAACAGCAGGGTAGAGAACCAGCAAACTTAAAATGAATAATGAAATGCGCTTCACGTTGTACATCCTGTTTGGTCAAAAAATTCGAATAGGTGGGATTCTACCCGCTTATGGTAATACTTTCTTGAACGGCTTCACGGTTACTTTTTCGTAAACCCCTGTTTTTACAAATGGGTCATCATTGGCCCATGCTTGTGCGGCATCAAGACTTTCAAATTCGGCTACTATTAAGCTGCCACTAAAGCCGTCTTGACCTGGGTCCTCGCTATCGATGGCAGGATGAGGGCCTGCCAAAATTAAACGGCCTTCTTGTTGCAATAGTTGCAGGCGCTCTAAGTGGGCTGGGCGATTAGACAGACGATTTTCTAAGCTATTTGGGGTGTCTTGGGCAATGATGGCGTATAACATGGTGTTTATTATTATCACGTTGAAGTTTCCCCATAATCCTACCGCGAATAAGCAGAATAACCAACTGCTGCTTAAACTTGTCTCGACATCACGTCACATAAGCTTAAAATAGCTGTTAAAACATAGATTTAAGTTGATTTTATGAGTCAAAACAATAAACCGCAGAAGAAAGAAAGCATGTTGGCTAATTTGCTTTTAAATATTGTGATTCCCACTCTGATTCTAATGAAAGGCAGTGAGAACCCTTGGGTTTTAGATACATTAACAGGCATTAATAGTGGCATAGGCGAGTTTTATCAGACCCATGGCATTAAGTTAGCCATTGTGGTGGCTTTGGCATTCCCTATTTTATATGGATTGCATGATTTTAAACGGGCCGGGAAAGTGAATATGTTTTCTGCCTTGGGTGTGTTCAGTATTTTATTAACAGGTGGCATTAGCTTATTAGAGTTAGACCCTCAGTACATAGCCATCAAAGAGGCTGCTATTCCCGGCATCTTAGGCTTGGTAACAGTATTATCTTTAAAGACTCGTTTTCCTTTGGTTAAGACATTCTTATATAACGACAAAATATTGAGGGTTGATCGAATCTCTGAGGCACTTCAACAGCGTAATAGCGAAGCCGCATTTGAACAGAGCTTAAAAATAGCCTCTTGGTTGGTGGCGGCGTCTTTCTTTTTATCGTCTATTTTAAATTATGCATTGGCCAAGTGGATCATTGTTAGTCCAGCAGGCACGGCTGCATTTAATGAGGAGCTAGGCAAAATGACGGCTTTAAGTTTTCCGGTGATTTCAATTCCTGCCACTATTGTCATGATGGTAGCGTTATTTTACTTGTTTCGTAGCATTAAAAAGCTCACGGGTTTGACCCTTGAAGATGTGATTGTTGAGCAATAATCACCACCATAGCTTGTATTGGAGCGATCTATGTTAGCCGATTTACATTGTCACAGTTTGAAAAGTGATGGGCAGTTGACCCCTAGTGATTTAGTTGATCGTGCAGCCGAGAAAGGTGTCACCATGTTAGCACTTACTGACCATGACACACTTAATGGTATTGATGAGGCGCGCCAGCAAGCGATTAAGCATCAAATGGAAATTATCAGTGGTATTGAGTTTTCAAGTGTATGGAATGGTGTGGGTATCCATATTGTCGGTTTAGGATTTGATGAGAGTCACCCTGTTATGCAAGCCGCCGTAAAGCGCCAAGAAGAGTGCCGCTACGAGCGCGCAGTTACGATTGCTCAAAAGCTTGAAAAACAGGGTATTGAAGGCATATGGGAAAAAGCCGTTGAAATTGCTAATGGCGCACAAATTGGTCGACCCCATTTTGCTCAAGCCCTGATTGAAATGGAAAAAGTGAGCAACATGGCTCAAGCTTTCAAAAAATACTTAGGAGCAGGTAAAGCAGGTGATGTGAAAACCTTATGGCCTGAAATGTCAGAAGTAGTGGGTTGGATTCGCGACAGTGGTGGCGTGGCTGTGATTGCCCATCCCGATAAATATAAAATGACAGTGACAAAGCTAAAACTGCTTTTCAAAGCCTTTAAAGATGCAGGTGGTAACAGCATCGAGGTGACCACCGGAGGGATGGATGCCAGTTTTAGTAAACGTATGGCTCAGTTGTGTGAAGAGTTCGACTTTATGGGTTCGCAAGGCAGTGACTTTCATGGTCCTAGGCCTTGGTCTGAGTTAGGTAAGTTCGTTCCAATGGCGAAAACCGTGAAACCAGTCTGGAGCCATTGGCAATAGGCATGCTTAGTTCGAACTATTGAACTAAACTGATATGAATACCAAGGACTGACCATGAGCCAATTTTTCCAGATTCACCCCGAAAACCCTCAAGCTCGCCTGATTAAGCAAGCAGCAGAAATATTGCGCAGTGGCGGTTTGGCCATTATTCCCACCGATTGTGCCTACGCACTGGCATGCCAATTAGAAGATAAAAAAGCGCTGGAGCGGGTCAAGCAAATCCGTCAATTGGGGGATAAGCATAATTTCACGCTTTTGTGCCGTGATTTGGCTGAAATTGGCACTTATGCAAAAGTGGATAATACCGCTTACCGATTACTTAAGAATCATACACCAGGGGCTTTTACCTTCATTTTAGACGCCACCCGAGAGGTCCCTCGGCGCTTGTTGCATCCGAAGCGTCGAACAATTGGGATTCGTGTACCTGATAATAATATTGTGAGTGACTTATTGGCTGAGCTTGGTGAACCCATAATGACCACCTCGCTGATTATGCCAGGAGATGAGATGCCGCTTTCAGACCCTTATGATATTAGGCAAATGCTAGAGCATGCCGTTGACTTGGTTATTGATGGCGGATATTGCGGAATTGAAGCCACTACCGTAGTGGATATGACCGGTGAAACCTACGAGATTACTCGTCAAGGTATCGGTCAAATGGAAGAATTGGATTAATGTTAACCACTTAGGTCAATGAATTTGGTCTTATTTAGCTAGGGTTAGCTTTTTTCTTGTTTATCAGTAGTTTTTAACCTTATGCATCGGTAAACTTCTCCCTTTTAGATTGCAGTATTAGGAGAAGGCTTTGAGTTCTGTTGACTCTCAGCAACGTGTGCTTTCAGGCATGCGACCCACGGGGAAACTACATTTAGGCCACTATCACGGTGTGCTTAAAAACTGGGTTAAGTTGCAGCATGAATATGAGTGTTTCTTTTTTGTAGCCGATTGGCATGCATTGACCACTCACTATGATGATCCAAGCATTCTGGAGCGCAGTGTGTGGGATATGGTCATCGACTGGCTAGCCGCAGGTGTGAACCCAGGCAGTGCCACTTTGTTTTTACAAAGCAAGGTGCCCGAACATGCAGAGCTACATCTATTATTGTCAATGATCACACCGCTTGGCTGGTTAGAGCGTGTGCCTACCTATAAAGATCAGCAAGAAAAGTTAAAAGAAAAAGACTTAGCGACTTATGGATTTTTAGGTTATCCACTGCTGCAAAGCGCTGATATCTTACTATACCGTGCGGGAATGGTGCCAGTAGGTGCCGACCAAGTGGCCCACGTGGAAATTACTCGTGAAGTGGCTCGTCGTTTTAATTATGTATTTGGCCGTGAACCGGGTTTTGAAGAAAACGCCGAAGCCGCTATCAAAAAAATGGGTAAAAAAGCTGCGAAGTTGTATAGCACGCTACGTAAGCGCTACACCGAAGAAGGTGACGGCGAAGCCCTTGCCACCGCTCAAGCTCTATTAAAAGAACAGCAAAATATTACCCTTGGTGATAAAGAGCGCTTAATGGGTTATCTAGAAGGGGGTGGTAAAGTCATTTTGCCTGAGCCGCAGGCTCTATTAACCCCTGAATCTAAGATGCCGGGTTTGGATGGCGGAAAAATGTCCAAGTCTTATGGAAATACCATTAGTTTACGTGAAGAACCCTCTGAGGTAGAGCGTAAGATTCGTACCATGCGTACTGATCCTGCCCGTGTTCGTCGTGATGATCCGGGTAATCCTGATAATTGTCCTGTGTGGCAGTTGCATGAAGTGTACAGTGAAGACGACGTAAAAGACTGGGTACAAAAAGGCTGTCGTAATGCAGGTATTGGTTGCATTGACTGTAAAGGGCCAATTATTGATGCCGTGAAAGCTGAGCTTATTCCCATTCAAGAACGAGCTAAACAATATGAGGCTAACCCAGATCTTGTGAAATCCATCATCCAAGAGGGCAGTGAAAAAGCCCGTGAGGCGGCTCGCGACACAATGGAAGATGTACGTCACGCAATGGGGCTGGCTTACAGATAACCTTATGACACAAGCCTCTGAACAACCAGAAGAAACTTTACTGGAGCAGGACAACCAAGTTGTACCTGATTCAGAGGCGCCATCGTCTATCAAAACAAATCAGCAGCATGAAATGCCTTTTGCTCTTGTGCACGGTGAGGCATTTACCCAGCTACCGCTGGACTTATATATCCCACCAGATGCCCTAGAGGTAATTCTTGAGCAGTTTGAAGGCCCTCTTGATTTGCTTTTGTATTTAATTCGAAAGCAAAACTTGGATATTTTAGAAATTAATGTAGCCGAAATTACTCAGCAATACATGCTCTATGTGGACTTAATGCAAACCGTTCATCTTGAACTAGCGGGTGAGTATCTGGTTATGGCGGCTATGTTAGCTGAAATTAAAAGCCGCATATTATTACCAAGACCAGTGGAATTAGAAGAAGACGAAGAAGACCCAAGAGCTGAACTAATCCGCCGTTTACAAGATTACGAGCGTTTTAAAAAAGCTGCGGAAGATTTAGATGTGTTACCACGAACGGGTCGTGACACATTTGAAGTTGAAATTAAACCACCGGAATACTCGGCTGAAAAAGCCCACCCAGATGTGGACTTTAAAGAATTGATGTTGGCATTTAGCGATGTTTTACACCGTGCGAATATGTATACCGAGCACGAAGTTCATAGGGAAAAGCTATCCACCCGTGAGCGCATGAGTGATATTTTAGCAAATTTGCAAACAGGGGATTTTATTCCTTTTACGCGTTTGTTTACAGTTGAAGAAGGGCGCTCAGGTGTGGTGACGACATTTTTAGCCACACTAGAACTTATAAAAGAACAATTAATCGAGATCGTGCAAAACGAAACGTTTGGACCAATTCATGTGAAGGCGAAAATCTCATGATGATAAACGACGTATTATTAGAACAAATAATCGAAGGGGCTTTGTTAGCCTCGGGCCAAACTTTAAGTGTGGATCGTATTCACGCTTTATTTGATGAAGGCTTTGAGCCAGAAAAAGACAGAATCCTAAACACCTTAGAGCGTATTTCAGATAAATGCGCAAGTAAGGGTTATGAGCTTAAAAAAGTAGCAACTGGCTATCGTTTTCAAGTTAAGCAAGATTTAGGGAAATGGATTAGCCGTTTATGGGAAGAAAAGCCACAGCGTTATAGTCGTGCTTTATTAGAAACATTATCCATTATTGCCTACAGGCAGCCAGTGACCCGTGGTGAAATTGAAGATGTACGTGGTGTCGCTGTTAGCTCTCACATCACAAAAACCCTAGTAGAGCGAGAGTGGATACAGGTTGTGGGGCACCGTGATGTGCCTGGGCGTCCGGCCATGTTTGCTACCACCAAAATGTTTTTGGATTATTTTAATCTAGAAAGTTTGGATCAATTGCCTACACTCGAAGAAATACAAGAAATAGCCGATGCCAATCACTCGCTTGAACTTGAGGATAAAACACAAGAAGGGGATTTTGACTTTTCAAGTCATACTCAAGAGCTAGAAGACAGTGAAAACCTCATTAGTGCCGCTAAAGACATGGAAGAAGCTGATGCATTGGTTCAGAAAGTAGAAGATGCTTTATTTAATAAACCAGACGAAGGTGAGCAAGAAAGCTCCGATCAAGGGGAGCTAATAGATGCTGAGCAGCAAGTAGCTCAAGCGGATGACATTCTAGATGCAGTAATATCTGAGGATGAAGCTTTAATCGCAGAGGATGCCACAGAAGAAGAAATAGCCGAGGCGACAATTGCCCGAATGATCGCAGAGCAAGAACGATTGATAAACGAGAGCGAGCAATTAAAAGCGCCTAATGAGAAAAAAGATATAGACGCTTTAATAGAAGAAAAAAAAGCGCAAAAAGCCCAAGAAGTTAATTCAAGTCAAATAAGTGAACTTGATCTAGAGCAGCCTGAAAATCTAGAGGAACCTGAAGCTTCCTCAGTTGTTCAAGATGATGAAGACGAGCTACTTGCGGCTATGGAAGAAGAAATGATTGCTCAATTGCAATATGAGCAAGAAGCACTTGAAAAAGATCGGGATAATGCCTCTATCAAAGAGAAAACCATGTCTGATCTGGCCAATAAATTTGATTAAATCCAAGATTAACCGCCAAGCGGTTTAACTCAGAAACGGAGATAAGTTGATGAGTGAAAAATTACAAAAAATCCTAGCCCAAGTAGGCATAGGTTCCCGTCGTGAGATGGAGCGTTGGATTGAACAAGGTCGCATACAGCTTAACGGTGAAGTGGCTAAGTTGGGTGAGCGCGCTACGGATAAAGACGAAATTCGAGTAGACAATAAAGTCATAGATCACGCACAAAAAGCCCCAAGACGTGTATTGGCTTACAATAAACCAGAAGGGGAAGTGTGCACACGAAATGACCCAGAAGGCCGCCCTACGGTATTTGATAACTTGCCGACATTAAAAGGTGAGCGCTGGATTGCAGTAGGTCGTTTGGATATTAATACAGCGGGTTTGTTGTTATTTACGACAGATGGCGAACTGGCTAATAAATTAATGCACCCGAGCACACAAACGGTAGACCGTGAATATGCCGTTAGGGTTGCTGGTGAAGTGACACCTGAAATTATTGATACCTTAAAGAAAGGGGTGATGTTAGATGACGGAATGGCAAAATTCACCGATGTGCAATTTTTCGATGGCGATGGGTTCAATCAATGGTATCATGTTTGCATAATGGAAGGCCGAAACCGTGAAGTACGTCGCTTATGGGAAAGCCAAGAGCTAAAAGTTTCTCGGCTAAAACGTGTAAGATATGGTTGTGTATTTTTACCAAAAAAAGTATCTGTGGGTCGCTGGGTTGAGTTAAATCAAAAAGATACGGATGAATTAGCGAAGTTGGTTGATTTACCATCAAAGCCTATTGCGATACTAGACCCTAAAGAATTAAAAAAATATGAGCGTGAGGCTAATCGCCAGAGAACACGTCAAAAAGCAGGGCCTAAAAATAAAGGCCCAAAAAGAAAAGTTAGGATTGATTCTTAATTTAAAGAAAAAATAACGAAAGTCAGCAAGGACGCTCTCAAATATAAGACCGCCTTTAGAACATTCGTTCAACTATAAATTCATACAAAGATTTAACACATATTATGAAAATCCTAGTAACCGGTGGTGCAGGCTATATTGGTAGTCATACCTGTGTAGAGTTATTGAACTCTGGCTTTGACGTTGTTGTGCTAGATAACCTAGTAAATAGCAGTCTAGAGTCGCTCAATCGAGTAAAAAAAATTACAGGTAAAAGTGTAGATTTTGTTCAGGGTGATGTACGTGACCGTGAATGCCTGCAAACAATTTTAAAAGAACACACAATTGATGCAGCTATTCATTTTGCAGGATTAAAAGCAGTCGGTGAATCTTGTGAAATGCCATTAAATTATTACGATAATAATGTGTTCGGCTCCATAGTATTAGCACAAGAACTTGAACAAGCTGGCATTAAAAAAATTGTGTTTAGTTCTTCTGCCACCGTTTATGGTGACCCTGAACAGTTACCACTTACAGAAGACATGCCACTTTCTACAACAAACCCATACGGCGCAAGTAAATTAATGGTAGAAAATATTTACCGTGATTTGGAGCAGGCCGATGAATTATCCAAAACTAATAACCCATGGTCAATTTGCTTACTTCGTTATTTTAACCCGGTAGGTGCTCACCAAAGTGGATTAATCGGCGAAGACCCATCAGGTATACCAAATAACCTAATGCCTTATATCTCACAAGTAGCGGTTGGAAAACTAAAACAGTTAAGTGTGTTTGGTAGCGACTATCCAACAATAGATGGCACTGGTGTACGCGATTACATTCATGTTGTTGATTTGGCTAAAGGTCATGTAAAAGCAGTTGAGGCTCTTACGGAAAATGAGATTGAAGGTGTGCAAGCTATAAACCTTGGTACAGGTAATGGCTTGTCAGTTATTCAGCTTGTAAAGGCATTTGAAGAGCAAAATGAAATCAAAGTGCCTTACCAGCTAGTAGATAGAAGACCTGGTGATGTTGCGGCTTGTTATGCCGATGCAACTAAAGCAAAAGAACTGCTTGGTTGGGATGCTGAATTAAATGTGGATGACATGGTGAAAGATACGTGGAATTGGCAGAGTGGTAATCCAGGTGGCTATCAATAATATGAAAAAGATATTAACTGTTTTTGGAACAAGACCCGAAGCTATTAAGATGGCACCGCTTGTTCAGGCGCTTGCTGAAGATGATCGCTTTGAGGCTAAAGTATGCGTAACTGCACAGCATCGTGAAATGCTTGACCAAGTTTTAGAATTGTTTGAAATTACACCCGACTATGACCTAAATCTAATGAAGGCAGGTCAAACTTTAAATGATGTGACCTCTCGTATTCTTTTAGGTTTAAAGCCAGTGTTGCAAGAATTTAAGCCAGATGTTGTTTTGGTGCATGGCGATACAGCAACTACATTTGCAGCAAGTCTAGCAGCTTATTATGAGAAAAAACCAGTGGGGCATGTAGAGGCAGGTTTACGCACGGGAGATATTTATTCCCCTTGGCCAGAAGAGGCAAATCGCAGATTAACGGGTTCTTTAACTAAATATCATTTTGCACCTACAGATACCTCCAAGCAAAACTTATTGAAAGAAAACTACTCTGAAAATGATATTCATATTACTGGCAATACCGTAATTGATGCATTATTAAAGGTAGTTGAAAAAATTGAAGTTGATTTAGAGCTTCAAAAAAGTTTAAAGCAACACTATAGTTTTCTTGAAGAATCAAAAGACTTGGTAGTTATAACTGGACATCGTCGTGAAAACTTTGGCAGTGGTTTTGAAAATATCTGTACAGCCATTGCTGAATCAGCAAGGAATAACCCAGATGTTCAATATGTATATCCAGTGCATTTGAATCCAAATGTGCAAGAGCCTGTTAATAGGCTGTTAAACGGATTGAATAATGTGTATTTAATTGATCCTTTAGAGTATCTACCATTTGTAAATTTGATGCGGCTATCAACCGTTATATTAACCGATTCTGGTGGAATACAAGAAGAGGCACCAAGTTTAGGTAAGCCGGTATTGGTGATGCGTGATACTACCGAAAGACCAGAAGCAGTAGAAGCAGGTACAGTAAAACTAGTAGGTACAAATACAGAAATAATAGTTAAATCATTGGCAGAACTACTAAAAAAAGAAGATGAATATCAAAAAATGAGCAAAGCCCATAACCCATATGGGGATGGCACAGCTTGCGCAAATATTTTAAACGTATTAGATAGATGAAGAATTATAAAATATGGCATTTGAAATAATATCAGTAATTGGCTTGGGTTATATTGGCTTACCAACAGCAGCAATGTTTGCATCTTGCAAAAAGAATGTTATCGGTGTTGATGTAAATGAAAATGCGGTTAATATCATCAATCGCGGTGAAATTCATATAGTAGAGCCTGAATTAGATGTTCTTGTACAAAATGCAGTGCGTGATGGATATTTAAAAGCGACTATAACCCCCGAGCCTGCTGATGCATTTATAATTGCAGTACCAACTCCATTTAAACCATGTCCTCGCGGAGTGATTCCAGAGCCAGATTTAAAATATATAGAGGCAGCAGCAAAAAGTATTGCACCTGTATTGAAAAAAGGTGACTTAGTGATTCTTGAATCAACATCTCCAGTAGGTGCGACGGAACAAATGGCCGAATGGATGGCTGAGGCAAGAAAAGATTTAACCTTTCCTCAGCAAAATGGTGAAAAATCAGATATTCGTATTGCTCATTGTCCTGAACGTGTATTGCCTGGGCATGTGGTAAGGGAGTTGGTTGAAAATGACAGAGTAATAGGTGGGTTGACAGCTAAGTGTTCAGAATTAGCGGTAGAACTCTATAAAATATTTGTAAGAGCAGAGTGTGTCATTACAAATGCTCGCACGGCAGAGATGGCAAAATTAACAGAGAATAGCTGTCGTGATGTTCAAATTGCTTTTGCCAATGAACTTTCGATAATTTGTGATGAGCTTGATATAGATGTGTGGGGGCTTATTAGTCTAGCTAATCGCCATCCTCGAATTAATATTCTACAACCCGGTCCTGGCGTTGGGGGGCATTGTATAGCAGTAGACCCTTGGTTTATCGTTTCAAAAACACCTGAGCAAGCTCAGTTAATACACACAGCCAGAAAAGTAAATGATGCGAAGCCAGAATGGGTTATTAATAAAGTAAAAATTGCTATAGCTGATTTTTTACAGGCGAACCCAGATAAAACTTCTAAAGATGTAACAATAGCTTGTTATGGATTAGCTTTTAAACCAGACATAGATGATTTACGTGAAAGCCCTGCATTAGATATAACGAAAATGATATCTGAATTTCATGCTGGGGAGGTACTAGCGGTTGAACCTAATATTTCTGAATTGCCTCAAAGTTTAAAGGGTGTTCAATTATCAACGTTGAGTGAAGCTTTAAAAGCGGGCGATATACATGTTTTATTACTTGACCATAAAGACTTTAAGCTAGTTCGTCCAGAAAATGGCTTGTTAATTGATACGAAAGGGATATGGAGAAAGAAATGAATTCAATTTTGTCGTTAATTGGTCGTACTCAAGAATTGTTTGCAAATGATATATCAAATCACGAAGAAGAATTATGTCAAATAATAGCTAAATCAACTTTCTTGGTGCTGGGTGGGGCTGGCTCTATCGGTCAAGCAGTGACTAAGGAGATATTTAAGCGAAATCCTGAAAAGTTACATGTTGTGGATATTAGTGAAAATAACATGGTTGAGCTGGTGCGTGATATCCGTAGTTCTTTTGGATATATAGAAGGTGATTTTCAAACGTTTGCGTTGGATATCGGTTCAATGGAATATGATGCTTTTATTAAAGCGGATGGACAATATGATTACGTGCTTAATTTGTCAGCATTAAAGCATGTTCGTAGCGAAAAAGATCCGTTTACTCTAATGCGCATGATTGATGTCAACGTTTTTAATACCGATAAAACGATTCAGCAGTCTATTGTATCGGGGGTCAAAAAGTACTTTTGTGTGTCTACAGATAAAGCTGCAAATCCTGTGAATATGATGGGCGCTTCCAAGCGTATTATGGAAATGTTCTTGATGCGTAAGAGTGAGCAAATAGCTATCTCTACTGCTCGCTTTGCTAATGTTGCATTTTCAGATGGATCATTATTGCATGGGTTTAACCAAAGGATTCAGAAAAATCAACCAATAGTAGCTCCAAATGACATAAAACGTTATTTCGTGACACCACAGGAATCGGGTGAGTTGTGTTTGATGTCCTGTATTTTTGGTGAAAATCGTGACATCTTTTTTCCAAAGCTGAGTGAGGCGCTGCACTTGATTTCGTTTGCAGATATTGCAGTCAAATACCTCATACAGCGTGGTTATGTGCCTTATTTATGTGATAGTGAGGATGAAGCACGTGAATTGGCAAAAACTCTCCCTGCAGAAGGTAAATGGCCGTGCTTATTTACTGCTAGTGATACCACAGGGGAGAAGGATTTTGAAGAGTTCTTTACGGATCAGGAGGTTTTAGATATGGAGCGCTTCGAAAATTTTGGGGTTATCAAAAATGATCCAGAGTATGATTTACAGTTACTTTCACTTTTTGAGAAAAGCATTGCAGAAATAAAAGTTAAAAAGGAGTGGACTAAAGAGCAATTAGTCGATTTGTTTTTCAAGATGATTCCAGGGTTTGCTCATAAAGAAACTGGCAAATATCTAGACTCGAAAATGTAGGTAAAGAATGATTGAAAGCTTTATAGAGTTTGTTCGAGATACTTACAAAATAAGTGATTTAATACCTTTGCACGCTCCAACTTTTAATGGTAATGAGAAGGCTTATTTAAATCAAACAATTGATTCTACATTTGTCTCTAGTGTTGGGAAATTTGTTGATGAATTTGAAAATAAAATTGAAGGCTTTACTGGTGCATCTAAAGCGGTTGCTACTGTAAATGGTACTGCAGCCCTGAATGTAGCTTTACATATGGCTGGAGTTGAAAGGGGAGATTTGGTAATAACGCAAGCCCTTACATTTGTTGCTACATGTAATGCTTTGTACCATATGGGAGTTGAGCCAGTTTTTGTTGATGTTTCAAAGATAAGTTTGGGCTTGTGTCCCGCCTCTTTAGAAGTGTGGTTGAACGATAATGCGGATATAAATGATTCTGGTAAATGCATTCATAAATCAACTGGAAAGAGACTTTCTGCAGTTGTTCCAATGCATACTTTTGGACATCCTGTAGAATTAGATGAATTATTGCTTGTATGTGAAAAATGGAATTTGGTTTTAATTGAAGATGCAGCTGAGAGTTTAGGGTCTTTCTATAAAGGTAGGCATACAGGTACATTTGGCAAATTTTCAGCAATAAGTTTTAATGGGAATAAAGTTATTACTACTGGTGGTGGTGGTATGGTTTTGTGTCGTGATGAGCAAGATGGTAAGCGCGTTAAGCACCTAACAACTACAGCAAAAGTTCCTCATCCTTATGAATTTTATCATGATGAGCCAGGATTCAATTATCGTTTGCCAAATTTAAATGCTGCATTAGGTTGCGCTCAAATGGAAGTGTTGGGTGAATTCTTAGCAAAAAAAAGGTTGCTGGCTGATAGTTATCGATCATTTTTTAATAAATTAGACGCAACATTTGTAGTAGAACCAGAATATGCCAAATCAAATTATTGGTTGAACTCTATAATAATTGAAGATAAATCCGAGCGAGACAGGTTTCTGGAAGTTACAAACTCCAATAATATTATGACTCGGCCAGTTTGGAAATTGATGAATACATTACCAGCATTTTCTAATTGTATTCAGGGTAATTTAGATATGTCAATTTCATTAGAAAAATCACTAATAAATTTACCAAGTACTCCAATTATTAAGGTGTGAATATGATTGTAGGTATATTAGGTGGTGGGGTTATGGCTAGAGGGATTTTTTCCTTGTGCTCGATTAACCCAGATATAGAAAAACTGTATATTTGGATTAGAAATAAAGAAAATATAGAAGTCGTAGCTGACAAAGTTAATGGTGATATTAAAAGACTTAGTAGAAAGAAGGAAGTTGATTATGACAGTATTATATCGAAGCTGGTATTCACAGATAGCTTATTAGAATTAAGAGATGTGGATTTATTTATTGAAGCTGTTTCTGAAGATTATGCAGTAAAGTCCGAAGTGATTTCATGCGTCAATAAAGTTGCGAAAAGTGGCTCGATTTTTTCTTCGAATACATCATCTCTCTCAATTACTGCACTATCTATGAGTTTTAAGTATCCAGAAAACTTTATAGGGATGCATTTTTTTAATCCTGTTTCTATGATGAATCTTGTCGAGATTGTTAAGGGGCTTAACACATCACAAGATGTCATAGACCAAATACTAAATCTTTCTATAAGTTTGGATAAAGCCCCTGTTCTGGTAAATGAATCCCCAGGCTTCATTGTTAATAGAATGCTAATTCCCATGATTAATGAAGCAATATCAATTTTAGCTGAAGGTGTTGCTAAAAAAGAAGACATTGACAAGGCGATGAAGCTAGGAGCAAATCACCCTTTAGGACCTCTTTCGTTAGCTGATTTAATTGGTAATGATGTTTGCTTATCAATTATGGAGTCACTCCATGAAGAAACTGGGGATCCCAAGTATCGTGCGCATCCCTTGTTGAGGCGATATGTTAGAGCTGGTTTTTTAGGGCGGAAAGTTAATAAAGGATTTTACAGTTATGCTAAATAATATAGAAATCTTAGATATTGATTCAGCAGACGAATTATCGAAGTATTGGCCTGAAATTTCTGAGTTATTTTATTTGTCGTTTGATAATGAGTTGGATAAAGACCTATGGGATTGGGCATATTTGGAAAATCCTTTGGGCAATCCTAAAGTTTCTTTGGCATTAAAGAATAAAAAGGTTGTAGGTCACTATGCTGTTATTCCAATTAAATTGGTAAAATCAAATTGTAACTTAGATGGGTATTTATCTATGACGACAATGGTTGCACCTGAATTTAGAAAGTTTAAGCTTTTTCAAATACTTGCAGAAAGAGTTTATGAAAGGATTGAACGAATAGGCAGTCCTTCGGTAGTAGTAGGTTTTCCGAATGCAAATTCTTCACCAGGATTTCGTAAAAGATTGGGCTGGACTATTTTAGAAGAATATTCTGTAGTAAGGCTTAATGATGCTCAAATATTACCGGCAAAAGAAATTTTATTGAGAGAAATTGAAAAAGATTCCTTTAAATTAGATTTATCTGATAAATCGATTAGACAGTGGAGAATGAATAAACCGAATCAGTCCTGGGGGATAAATCAAAATTTAGGTTTAAAGGATGGGCAACATGGGTGTGATTTAATGTACGTGGAAAAATTAGAATACTTTGAAAGTACAGTGAAGAATAAGAACGTGAACCTTATATTGCCTAAATTTGGTAATGATTTTGAAGTGGTTTTTAATTATCAATTTGGTTTTCGAGCATTCAATATGGAGAATGTTCCAAGTTTTATGGTTGAAATGGCAATGTCGGATGTATTTTAATGAATATAATAGCATTCACCTCTATTAGATCAGACTATGACTTGATGTCATCCTTATTTACAAAATTAAATGATGATAATGGTATTGACTTAACATTGATTGTAGGAGGAGCACATAATTCACAATCATTTGGTTATACAGCTCAGGACATTGAGGCAGATGGTTTTAATTTTATTCAGATCGAATCCCTGATAGATGGTGATAATGACACGTCAAGAATTAAAAGTGCCTCTATTTTAATGCAATCGTCAATCGATTTAGTGAAATATCTTGAACCAGATTTGATTTTGTATGCAGGTGATAGAGAAGAGGTACTTGTTGCTGGGATGATTGGAGGATATTTAAATATCCCAACTATTCATTTATTCGGCGGTGATCATGCAGAGGATGGTCATATTGATAACCCTGTTCGGCATGCTGCTTCAAAGTTATCAACATATCACTTCGTTAGTGCTGAGCTTCATAAAAAAAGATTAATATCAATAGGGGAGTCTGAGGATAGGATTTTCAATATTGGATCGATTGCTTTAGATAAATTTATTGAAGTACCAATAGACACAAAAATTTTATCAGAAGTATCAGCCAGAGATGTTTCGAAACCAGGGGCGATTTTAATATTTCATCCTGTTGAAGAAGAGAGAGTTATAGGGTCAAAAATAATTGAACAAACTGTAAATGAATTAATAAACTATGGTTATCATGTGTTTATAGGCAAACCAAATTCAGATCATGGTAATGTAGAAATTAGAAATAAGCTAGAAGAGTTGAGTATTCACGATGATGTCAGTTTTTACGGCAACTTACCAAGAGAAAAATTTATTAGACTGTTTAAAGCTTGCAGTCTTATAATTGGAAATTCTTCAGCAGGTATATTAGAGTCGCCCAGTATTCCGGTAGCGAGTATTAATATTGGAAAGCGCCAAAGCAGTAGGTTAAGTGCTGATAATGTCATATTTGTAAATGCAAGTATCAAAGAAATAAGAGCAGCGATTGCGGAGGTGAACAGTGATGAGTTTCGGAGGAATTTAAAACTTACAGTAAATCCTTACGGTGATGGCCAATCGGTTGATAAAGCCTATGAGCTAATTAAAACCCTAGATTTCCAGAGGAATCTATATAAATCTGAAGATCCACTAAAATTGGAAGTGCAGATAAATGAATAAGGTACTTGTTGTAGCTCCGCATCCAGATGATGAAACATTAGGTTGTGGAGGGACTATTCTAAGGCATATCAATGAAGGTGACGAAGTTTACTGGCTTATAATGACTGAAATTTCAGAGTCTATTGGCTTTAGTAGTCAAAAAGTACAATCTAGGAAATTAGAAATTGATAAGGTCTCAATCGAATATCAATTTTCTGGTGTAGAGATTGCAGGGTTTGATTCTATGTCGTTAGATAGGTATCCCAAAGGGGAATTAGTGGCAGCTGTTTCAAAAGTAATAAAAGCAATTAAGCCAAATATTATTTACCTTCCATATAGGTCAGATGCACATTCTGACCATGCAGCTGTATTTGATGCGGTTGCCTCATGTACCAAGTCATTTAGGTATCCTTTTATCTCATCAATTAGAGCGTATGAAACTTTATCTGAGACAGAATTTGGGTTGCGCCCCGAGGATGGGGGATTTAGGCCGAATTTATTCATTAATATTACAGGCTTTAAGAGTAGAAAAATTCAAATCATGAACCTCTATGAGGGTGAGATGGGTAACCACCCTTTCCCTAGAAGTGTTGAAAGTATTGAAGCTCTTGCAACCTTAAGGGGTAGCACTGCAGGTTGTAATGCAGCAGAAGCATTCATGATATTGAGAGAGATTGTATGAGTAATACATTAATAATTGCAGAAGCAGGTGTTAATCATAATGGTGATGAGGGGCTCGCCTTTAAGTTGATTGATGAAGCTCACAAAGCGGGTGCTGATATTGTAAAATTTCAGACTTTCAAAGCGAAGAACTTAGTAACAGCAGAAGCAGGGCAGGCGGATTACCAAGTTAAAAATACACAAAAAAAAGAAACTCAGCTAGAAATGTTGGAGCGATTGGAGCTTTCCTATGAAACCCATCACAAATTAGTTGATTATTGCGCATCTTTAGGTATTGAATTTTTGTCTACTGCATTTGATTCTGAAAGCCTTGATTTCTTGGTAAATGAATTAGGGTTAAACAAGCTAAAAATTCCATCAGGTGAACTTACAAATGCACCCTTGGTATTAGAACATGCACGTACTGGCTGTGAATTAATTGTATCTACGGGTATGGCAACACTGAGCGAAATTGAGATGGCGTTAGGGGTTATCGCCTTTGGCTATACTGCTTCTGCAGCAACTATGCCTTCAATTTTAGAATTTCAGAAGGCTTATGCTTCGGACGCAGGTCAGCAAGCTTTAAAGGATAAGATAACAATTTTACATTGTACTACCGAATACCCTGCACCTGCAGAAGAAATTAATTTAAGAGCAATGGATACATTAGGCCGTGCTTTTGAATTACCCGCTGGTTATTCGGATCATAGTGAAGGTATTGCTATCCCCATCGCGGCGGTTGCTAGAGGTGCTTTGTTAATTGAGAAACACTTTACGCTTGATAAAAATATGGAGGGGCCTGATCATAAGGCATCACTTGATCCCACGGAATTGGCAGCGATGGTTAAGGCGATACGACAAGTTGAAGTTGCGTTGGGTAGTGCTGTAAAAGCACCTACTATATCGGAAGTTAAGAACAAGGCGGTTGCGAGAAAAAGCTTAGTAGCTTCAAAAGCGATTAAGGTTGGTGAGTATTTCACTTCAGAGAACTTGGTTGTTAAGCGGCCGGGCCAAGGAGTATCTCCTTATAAATATTGGGAGATGAAATCTGTCAAAGCCACAAAAGGTTATAAGGCTGGGGATTTGATCAGTGAGTAATTCAGACCTGTTACCCATTGTCATGATTGGTGGTGGGGGGCATTCGGCTGTTCTTGCTGATATTTTACTTAAACAGCAACGTGAGATAATTGCTGTTATTTCTCTTGGGGATATTTCTAATCGGGCTGTATTTTCAGGAATTACGAAATTGTCTTCTGATGAGGAAATCAAGCAATTTGACTCGACAAGAGTTAAATTAGTCAATGGCATTGGCATGATGCCACGTTCTAAATTGAAACAACAAGTTAATGAAACTTATATAGCGCTAGGTTATGAATTTGAAACAGTGATTTCAAATGAGGCTGTGGTTTCTAAATACGCTGATGTAGGAGTTGGTACGCAGATTTTTCCTGGCGCCATTGTTCAGCCAGGAGTTGTGATCGGACCTCATTCAATTGTTAATACGGGAGCTGTGATTGAACATGATTGTCGGATAGGTGCTTATAATCATATAGCGCCGAGAGCAACATTGTGTGGGCAGGTTCAACTACAAGATAATGTTTATGTTGGAGCAGGTGCAACGATTATACAGAGAATAAGGCTTGCCCAAGGATGTGTGGTTGGGGCAGGCTCTACGATATTAAAGAATGTTGCTAGAAATACATTGGTTTATACAGCAGGTCCAAATAAATCTAAGTTGGTTGAGTATGATAAATAATTGGGAAAAGGTAACTGTTCCACCTGATGCAAAAGTCAAAGATGCATTGATTATTATTGATTCTGGAGCTTTACGCGTTGCCTTAGTTGTAGATAGTAATAATGATCTTCTTGGCACTGTAACTGATGGGGATATTCGTAGAGGCCTATTAAAGGGCGTTGGGCTCAATGATGAGGTTCAAGCTGTTATGATGTCTACTCCGGTTACAGCTGCCTTTGGAACAGCTAAAGGCAAACTTATCGAGATAATGAATGAGCTTGATATTCTTTTTATCCCTTTGGTCGAACAGAAAAAATTAGTTGGGCTCGAAACCTTGCATAGCGCCCTCATGGCAAGGACTCAGTACAATAACCCTGTATTTATAATGGCAGGGGGATTTGGAAAACGCCTCCGGCCACTTACGGACAATTGCCCTAAACCAATGTTGGATGTTGGCGGTAGGCCTATGCTGGAAACGATCATTTTACAATTTAAAAAGTATGGATTTAGCAAATTTTACTTATCAACCCATTACCTTCCTCATGTAATCTCTGATCATTTCGGTGATGGCTCTAAATTAGGCGTCAGTATCGAATATGTATATGAAGATAAGCCTTTAGGAACAGGTGGAGCGCTAGGCCTTCTGCCGGAAAATACACCTAAACTGCCTTTGCTTATGATTAATGGGGATGTTTTGACCGGAATTAATTACTCAAAGCTACTCGAGTTTCATGAGCTTGGTGGCGCTAGTGCAACGATGTGTGTTCGTGAATATGAATATCAAGTTCCATATGGAGTAATTGAGGGGGCCGGTGAAAAAGTTGAAAGTATGGTGGAAAAGCCTATACAGCGCTTTTATATTAATGCGGGTGTTTATGTGCTAGACCCTCAAGTTTTTACACAGGTTCAATCTGGTACGAAAATAGACATGCCAGCGTTATTAGAGAGTGAGATTGAAAAAGGGAGCCTTGTGCATAAATATCCAGTGCATGAATATTGGTTGGATATTGGACAGAAGCAGGATTTTGAACGAGCTCAGATTGAAATAAAATCTATGGGGCTAGTGTAATGGAGTATTGTTTTGCAGTTATTGGTTTGGGTAGTATTGCTAAGCGCCATCGTTCAAATTTAAAAAAACTTTACCCTAGGAGTAAAGTGTTTGCCATATCGTCTAGTGGGAGAGTTCCCCAGGAGGTTGTTATAGATGCTGATATCATTTGTGATTCTTTTGATGATTTAATACAAGCTTCCCCTAATATGGTTATTGTAGCCTCACCAGCTCCATTTCACCTAGAGCATGTCAAAAAACTGCTAATGAAGAATATACCTCTAATTATTGAGAAGCCGATTACAAGTAAAGTTGAAGATGCTCTGGAGCTACAGGAGTTGGTAAATAATGCTGGAGTAAGCGTTATAGTGGGTTATTGTCTTCGTTATTTATCGTCAGCGATAAAAATTAAGCAGCTAATAGATGAGAATGTTTTGGGTACAGTTCATAGTTGCATTGCAAATGTTGGTCAGTACCTCCCTGACTGGCGCCCTCAAATTGATTATAGGGTATCGGTTTCTGCAAGAGAGGAATTGGGTGGTGGTGTTTTGTTGGAGCTCAGCCATGAATTTGATTATATACAATGGCTATTAGGGGATCTAAGTTTTGAGTCTGGAATTCTCCAAACTTCGCCAGCACTTAATACTAGTGTTGAGGTTGTAGCTGATTTGATTTTAAGAACAAGTCAAGATGTTGCCTGTAGTCTTCATTTAGATTTTTTACAGCGCGAACCACATAGAGTGTGTTCATTTATAGGAGAAAAGGGGCGTCTAGACTGGGATTTAATTGCGAATTCTATAGAACTGAGGGATAGCGATGGAATTCAGGTTCTTTTTAATGAACCTGATTGGGACAAAAATCTAATGTACTGTAATATGGTTCAAGATTTCATGAATGAGGCTGGTAAAAAAAAGGTATCAGGGACAACGTTAAGCGAAGCCGTAAAAACGCTTGAATTGATTAATACTATTAAGCAAAGAGCAACTTGGATAGATAAAAAATGATTGTAAATGCTTTTATTTTTGCACGGGGAGGCTCTAAAGGGTTGCCCAGAAAAAATGTAAAAAAACTTAATGGAAAACCTCTGATCGTATATTCAATTGAAAGTGCTAAGGCGACTTCTGAAATAAATGAAATTTTTGTTTCAACGGATGATGCTGAAATTGCTAATATTGCAAAGGACGCGGGTGCAACTATCATTGAACGCCCTAGCGAATTAGCTGGTGATACCAGTTCAGAATGGCTAGCTTGGAGACATGCAATAACGTGGGTTAATGAAAATAGGGGGACGTTCGAGTATTTCGTCAGTCTACCGCCTACAGCTCCCCTTCGGTCGATAGGAGATGTAAGTGATATTATAAAAGAAGTGGTTGGCAATGAGATTGATATAGCTATCACAATTGAGAAAGCTACTCGTAGCCCTTTTTTCAATATGGTTAAAAAGAAAGAAAATGGAATGTTCGAACTTGTGATTAAGCCCGAAGAGACTGTAATTCGTCGCCAAGATGCACCTGAATGTTTTGATATAACAACTGTGGCATATGCAACAACGCCGGAGTTTGTGTTAAAAAATAATGGTATTTTTGATGGGCGAGTCGGTGCGGTAGAGGTCCCTAAGGAAAGAGCGGTTGATATTGACGATATCTATGATTTTATGCTGGCTGAGTCAATTTTAAAGATAAATGTGGGGGCTCAATGTTAGCCGGGAAAAAAATACTGGTTGCTGGTGCTGGTGGACTTCTTGGTTCAAAGTTATGTAAAGCGCTTCTTGAGCAAAATGCTGAAGTTGTTGCGATTGATATTAACCCGGAAGTAGTGCTTAAAAAACTGTCAGAACAATCAATAGATGTAAAAAATAGCAATATTCAGAGTATCGCCTTGGATATGAATGATGAACCAAAAGTTCAAGCTTTTTTTGAAGGCCTTTCAGGTCTTGATGGTGTTGTTAACAGCATGTACCCAAGAAATAAGCAATACGGCTCCCGTTTTGAAGAAGTTAGCTTGGAAAGCTTTAATCAAAATACTTCGCTGAATATTGGCAGTACCTTTCTTTTGTTAAAGAGATGTGTTGCTTATTTTAGGAAGCATCAAAGCCCTATATCGGTAGTCAATATATCATCAATTTATGGTATGGTCGCACCAGATTTCTCAATCTATGATGAAACGAACATGACGATGCCAGTTGAGTACGCTGCAATAAAAGCAGCGCAGCAGCATCTGACTCGATATGTAGTTAACTACGTTAAAAATAGTCGTTTTAGAGTCAACTCAGTATGTCCGGGTGGGTTATACGATGCACAGCCAGAACCATTTCTAGAAGCATACAGAAATAAAACCCATGGCACTGGGATGCTAGACCCTGGTGATATTAATGGTTCTGTTATCTATTTGCTTTCAGATTTATCGAAGTATGTAACAGGACAGCAGATCATTGTTGATGATGGTTTTACACTTTAGCAGGATATTAACGTGGCAAATATTTTAATAGTTGGTGCTGGGCAGTTGGGCAGCAGGCATCTCCAGTCTTTGGCCTCTCTGGATAAACAAAATAATATATTTGTTGTTGATCCTTCTCAAGATGCTTTGGAAGTGGCGAAAAGCAGATATTCGCAGGTATCTTCTGTAGAAAGCCCCGTAGATGTTATTTATCAGTCAGGGTATGAAGGAATACCCTATAAGATTGATGTGTGCATTGTTGCTACAAATGCGGCACACCGTTTTACCGTTATTAAAGAAATCACTAAGTGGTTCGAATTTCGGTTCTTGGTTCTTGAAAAAGTACTTTTTCAGAATACCGAAGAGTTGTATCTAGCTCAGCAACTATTAAAAGAAAATAATATACCTACTTGGGTTAACTGCCCAAGACGAATGTTTTCGGTCTATCAATCACTAAAAACACGTGTGGAAGGAAGTCACCAATTAAAGTTTAGGGTTGAGGGGGCTGAATGGGGTTTAGCTTGTAATTCAATTCATTTTATAGATCTGTGGGCGTTTTTGGTTGCCCAGAGCGATTACAGGATTGACTTAGCTGAATTAGATGAGAAAATTTTTCCTAGTAAGCGGCCAGGGTATTCTGAAGTTTATGGCACTATTTCAGGTGGGATAGA
Organism: Oceaniserpentilla sp. 4NH20-0058; assembly: GCF_040371755.1. Lineage (NCBI taxonomy): Bacteria > Pseudomonadati > Pseudomonadota > Gammaproteobacteria > Oceanospirillales > Oceanospirillaceae > Oceaniserpentilla > Oceaniserpentilla sp. 4NH20-0058. The sequence continues at coordinate 617,361 of NZ_BAABWE010000001.1, read as the reverse complement.
AAATTTTACATTTAGCTTAACTTGCGATTTACTGCAAGAGGGTGGATCTGCTATTCCTCTGGTTATAACTATTGAAACAGATGAAGCTATAATGGAGCTTAATGAAGCAGAACAGCAATTTAAAATACTTGATTTAGATGGAAATCAAGTAGAGGTAATAGACTTCAAAGTAAGGTTTCAAAGTGAAATGTCAAGCGAGGTTGTTGAGATGCTATTAAAAAAAGGCGATTGCAATTTAACGCCGTTTAATGAATCACTTCAACTTCACTCTCCATTTTTAAATGCAATGCTTGAATTCTTTAATAAGCATTCAGATTCTGCACTATCTAAGTGCCCAATCACATAGGTTGTACAATGATTTTTTTAATTGGCACGGGCCAAATGGCTATTGATTACATACATGTACTGCAAGATAAAGAGCTTAATTTTGTTGTTGTAGGAAGAGGGGTGAAGTCAGCGGCTGCATTTCAGGAAAAAACATCTATAGAACCTGTGACTGGTGGTATTGAAAAATTTATACAAGAGACTAGGTTTTCGCAAGGTGATAGTGCCATTATTGCGACAGGTGTTGAACAGCTAAAAACCTGTTGTGATCAATTGATGGCAGCAGGGGTCCAAAAAATATTAGTTGAAAAACCAGCAGGCTTGGATTTAAAAGAAATAGAATCGCTTGCTGAGAATGCATCAAAGGCTGGTTGCAAAATTTATGTTGCTTATAATCGCAGGTTTTACGCAAGTGTATTAAAAGCAATAGAATTGATAGAGGAAGACGGCGGTGTGGAATCGTTTAACTTTGAAATTACTGAATGGGGGCATGTCATTGAACCTCTTGAAAAGTTAAGTGCAGTTAAGCAAAACTGGTTTCTTGGTAACACCTCTCACGTTGTGGATATGGCCTTCTACTTAGGTGGCGCACCTAAAGAACTGTCAGTTTTTTCAAAAGGAGGCCGTGACTGGCATAGCCGATCATATGTTTTTGCAGGTGCCGGTGAGTCTGAAAAAGGGGCTCTGTTCAGTTATCATGGCCATTGGGGGGCGCCGGGTCGTTGGAGTGTTGAGGTTTTAACAAGTAAAAGAAGGTTTATTTTCAGGCCGCTTGAAAAGCTTCAAGTACAGGAACTTGGATCGGTTCAAGTTGACTTTATTGAAATAGATGATGAATTCGATAAAGCGTTCAAGCCTGGATTAAAGAGTCAGGTTGAAGCATTTATTGCAGGTGATAATGCTAATTTGTGCAATATACATGAACATGTTGTAAACAGTAAGTTTTATGCTGAGATGGCCGGATACTCTAGTGTTTAGCCGTTTGTTAAATAAGCTTGGCCCCGGAGCTGCGCTATTTGCCGTAATCACATACTTTGAATTTGCGGTTGTTGCATTAATTAGTCTTTATTATACATACTCTGCATCTGAACATGTGCTTGCAAGCTCTTCTGTTACGTTCTTAATAATATCTTACGGTATGTACCTGGCCCTCGGAATACATAATGGTGTTCTGAGGGATACTGCAATTGAAGGTGATGAACAAAAGCGCGCTCGGCTATTGGCCTTCGAAATACTGTTTTCAGTTTTACTGGCTGCAGTAATGTTTATAAGCTCCTTTATCGTTTCTGATCTTTGGTGGTGTTACGGGTTACTTGTTGCATCTGCAAATCAACTTAAGACAGGGGCTTATACTATTTTTAGAATCAGTAAAAATGATCGTTGGCTTAATGTTGTGAAAGCGGCATGGGTTTTTATGTTTTGTGTGTCTTTCTTTCTCTGTGCTAACTTTAAAGACATAGAAACCGCATTTTTTGCGTCATGGTGCTTCTCATTATATATAGTTATGTTGCCCGCATTATTTTTTGGGTTTTATAAATATAAGAAAGAAATTAAGGTGCCTGTAACAAATACGCAATTGTTATTGATGGCGCCGGGTTTAATTAAATCATCAGGTTATATTTTTCTGGCGATGCTAGGTGTAACTGGCTTTGTTACTTTTGATCGCTTGTGGCTTAATACAATTGATTTAAAGGATGATAAAATATTAGCCCAGTTTCAGTTCTTTGATGTATGGACTAATATTTTTTTTCTGGGAGTTTCAACGATAATTTTTTATTTCACGCCGGACTTGCTAAAAAGCTACTCGCTTGATGAGGGTAGGGGCAAATTATTGGACAGCGTCTCTCGTGCATCAAAAGTTATTACAGTTCTTGCATTGCTTTTTATAGTTTTCTCTTTGCCAGTACTATATCTAATAGAACGATATTCTACATCAGGGATTGTCGTGTTAGCCTCAATGACGGCCTTGAAATCTTTGCTGCTTATTATCGGTTTTTTTGGAAACTATCTTATAGCAAATCACAAAGAGCGCTTAATTGTTATGTTGTACTTTTCTTTTTTACTGCTATTGATGATTGGCGCCAGTTTTTTATTTCCTAGCGTTGAATTGATTTATATTCCTACGTTTGTAGCTGTTTCTCTAATGTTACTGCTGTTTCTTTTTAAATTTTTGTTGGTTAAGGGTAAGTTTTGAGGAAAGTTTTGTTTGTTACTGACTCTCTTGGTTCACCAAGAGTTCACCCAGAAAAGATTACTGATGAAGAGAGTTGGGTCTACAGCGTTATGGACCGCATTGGCTCTGATTGTAAGTTTAGAATATTCATAAAGCCGGGGCTGGATACTAATCAATTAAAAGTTGATGCAGACAGCTACTTAAGTGCATATAAAGAAATTGATGTTGTGATTTTGCAGGTTGGTATTGTTGATTGTTATCCAAGAGCAATTAAAAAAACGGAGCTATCAGTTATTCTGAGGCTGCCAAAATTACTGTCAGGCCTAATTCATAAATTTGTAAGGCGTAATTATCGAACGCTGGTTGAGTACAGAAATATTCGGTATGTGGCAGTTCAGGAATTCGAAGAGAATTTAGTTGCCTTTAAACAATTATTTTCAAATTCAAAATTTTTGGTTGTACCAATAGCTCCAGCGAGTAGTCCTTGGAAAGAGAAAAACCCTAAAGTAGGTCTGTCCATTGATTTATATAACTCAAAATTAAAAAAAGTATTTGGCAGTGATTTTGAAGAAGCTTGTTATCTGAATTGTGATGAGAACGAAATATACCAAAGTGACAATCACCACTTGAACTCAAATGGGCATAATACAGTTTCTGAATATGTGTTAAATAGACTTAGAACTATATTTACAGTTTAAAGAGTGTTTTTTTACTTCTCAATGAAGTTGTAGTGATTCCAAGCTTTGATTGTAAAAACTTGTTATTAGGTAAGGTAGACTTGTGAATAGTAAGGCTATATATCAAGGTGGTGTTATAGGGCTAAATAGAGACGACCTGCTTATAAATGGCGTCGGGTATATTGTTGCATGCTTGTTTCTTATAGTTGCTTTTTTGCTTGGGTTTCCAATTCAGTTCCTTACAATTGCCTTTATGACTTTGACCTACTTGGTTTTCAGACCAAAGCAGTTTTTTCACCCAAATAATGTGGTTTTTGGCTTTTACTTTCTATATGTTGTACTGCCTTCAACGATTGATTACTTTCTAAATGACAATGCGTTATGGGGAGGGGTTGGCTCACAAACACATGGTCATTATTTATTGACGTTCTCTTTATATTTCCTCTTTATAGGCTCAATTACTTGGTTTCTAAAGAAAGCTTTTCCGATTAGTGCGCGCAATGTGGGTGAGTGTGATCAATATTTTAAGAAGCGCTTTAAATACGAAACCACTTTTTTATTAGTGCTTTTACTTTTTTTATATTCACTGATATATGTTTATCTCTATAAAACTGGGGGTTTAAGTAGTTGGATATATGACTATAAAAAGGTGTATCTGTTAGGCCGGAAAGATGTGGGTCATATATCGCTATTGCTATCAGTTTATTCTAATTTTGTAGTATTTGTCCTTGGCTTGGTTTTTGTGTCTAAAAAACGAGGAGTAAGTAGATTGGTGTTTTTCTTGATAATATTTATTTGGGTTATGATACCTGTTGCATTCCTCTTTGGCTTGAAAAGTCGATTGATCGTTTTGTTGATTATTTTCTTTATTCCATTTTTATTGAAAATAGAATTGAGCTTTAGGAAAGGTTTATGGCTATTCGTAACCTTTATTGCTTTGTTTTTCATTGGGAATTACATTCGTAGTGACGGTTATTATTCAGACTTCTCTATGTTTGTAGGATATTTGCCAAGCTACTTTAATTCTTATATTCTCCATGATATGTTAATTAAGGATTTTAGTCCTGACTACTTTACTACTATACAATGGACATTCAAGAAAATATTGGATTTTCTTGATATTGATAATGGATTTGAATTTGCCGCAATGAGTAACTGGCTGACATCCGTTTATTTTCCAAAACAATGGTACGATTTTTCAGCGACTCAACAATGGCCAATAGAGAGTGAGATCTATTTGAATTATGGCGGGACGGTTTTGATGGTAGCCCCGATCTTTATTTATTCATTTTATATTAGTGTTGTGTATTTCTTGGCGTGTGAGCGGAAGTATATCCCACTACTATTTCTTTATACTTACGAATTTTTCAGGTTTTTTGGTTCATTTAGAGGGTCTATGCTGGAGTGGCAGTTATGGGTTTATCTCCCCATGTATCTGTTTCTTGCCTTAATGTTGCTTTTTGTGCTGAAGCGGCGGTGTATATAGATGAAGCTTTTTGAGGTAATAGCAAATGCCTACGAGAATGAGGCATATATGGATATTCAATCTTTGCAATTGATACCTGAAAATAAACGCCCCGATGGCAAGGGAATAATATATAGACCCTTTAAGACTTATCAGTATTCTGGTGTTAAAGGTGCTGTTTTAAGGCTTGGAATATCAACATTCAAATACTTTGGATTCGTACATTCGCTTCTAATTAACACGCTGTTATTCATTCGATCTATACCTGGAAAAAAACATAATGTAAATAAGAATCAGGTGTTTGCATTTCATTCTAATGATCATGGTAAATCTCACTTGTTAATTGAAGGTGCCTTGAAAGATGTCGATATGCATATGAGTACTTCCAGGTCGACAGCTAGCTTATCAGTTGACCAAACACTTTCATTGGTGGAAAAAGTTAAAGCTTACTTTTTGACGATAGCATTCCTTGTTTCATGTCTGCTCTTTCCAAGAAAGCTGTCTAGAGGAGTCATGCTTGTTAACTCGGTAGATGCTTACACGCTGATATGCTTTTATAAATCCCTTATGAAATTAGGAGGTAGTAACGCTAAGCTAATTATGACAAATCACTATGACAGGTGGGTCTATGTTGCCAGTCAGCAGCGTTTGCTAAATGGGTTGGAGCTATCAATTGTGCAGCATGGTTTTTTGAATCAGTATTATAAATTGCCGAATATATGCGGGACGCTAAGTAACTTATATATAATGGACCAAAAATTTAAGCCGCAGTTTGAACGATATTTCTCTGCCATCGCCAATACCAAGGTGTTCAAGTCTCAGTTGGACTTTGTTGAATTAACCAAAGGGCGTAGTATTTTGCTTATCTCTTCAGGGCAAACAATCGATGAAGAGCAGGAAGTTTTAAAAAAATTGTCAAGTCTTGTTTCTGATGATGTGTTGTTGATCTACAAAAGGCATCCACTTTATAAGTATCCACAAATTAAACTTAAAAATTTGGTTTTCTTTGAAGAGCCCAAGGGGGTCCCTTTAGCTGATGTAGTTATATGTGGGGAGTCATTCTTGGGATATGAGTATGCTTCTAATGGTATGGTTGTGTCACCTCTGAAGGAGTATGAGGAAGTAATAAATAGATTGAAGCTTAATGGATAGCTATGAAATATTATACCGGAGAGTTATTGTCAAATGGTGTTGCGAACTTAGGTGCAGCTAAAATGGTCTTCACCAGATGTGTAGATAATGGTGAGCTGAATTCACTTTTGAATTCGGTTTGTTGGTTTTAATACCTGTTTGTGAGTGGCTTAATTTAACTAGTCGTGGTTTTGGCTAGATTTTGTATAAGAAGCTAATTTTTGTATACCCTTATAGTATGGGTTTTATTATTTTATGGTGGCAAGTTATTTCTAAGCTCGATAGTGAGGAGAAGGTTGTGTAAACGAAGCGAGTCTTTTACTTTTGCGTGGGTTATTTATTTATAACTATATTTTTGAGGTAAAGAATTGAACTTATTAAAAGGCTTACTACTCCTTTGGATGTTGCTTCTCGTCGCATGCACGCAATTAGGTGAACTTGAGCGAGCTGAAGAATTAGCTGGTGAAATATTCATTGGAGAGGTTTCAGTAACCGACAAAGATTTTGCAAGAAAGATATCCCCAACTTTATTTGTAGAAGGCGATTATATTGTTATCTGTTGGGAGCAGGGTAATATAGAGTTGGGTCAAAATGCAATTTACTGTGCGGAATCTAGTGATGATGGTTTAAGTTTCTCAACGAAAGGATTGCCAGTTTTCAGTAAGCCTGGATGGAGGTTGTTCCCTAATAAAGTTTGGACTCAAGGTGATCAATTGGTATTGCAGGTTGTTGAAATTGATCTGCAGGTATTTGATCAATATGATGCTACTTTAGGTGAGTTTTTTGGCGATTCAAGTAATGATCATGTGTTTTACCGAAAAATCTATCTTAATAAGAATAGTTTGCAGCTTGAAAAGATTGGTGAAATTGAGTGGCAGGTATTCTATGGGTCACCGATGGTGAATATTGTTACCTCTGATGGCACTCAAATACTCCCTGCTTATGAGTATAATAGAGATTTTAGCTCCAAGAATAAAATTGAAATTTTTATTTATGTGAAAAATAGGGAAGGAGTTGTTAGTAAGATAGAAATACCTAATAGTACAGGTGTTAAATTGGCTGAGCCAAGCGTTGTTGAGATTTCGCCCAATAGATTATGGTGCTTCGCCAGATCGTTTGGAACGGGATATATATACTATTCAGAGTCGTTTGATGGAGGTTCGACATGGTCTGATTTTACTCCGACAAGTATTACCTCGCCTTCATCTATTAGTAAGTTAATTAAAGATGAATATGGTCGCGTCTATTTGATTTACAATAATATCTTTAGTCTCAGTCAGGGACCAAGAAATTCATTGGATTTAGCAAAACTAAATGAAAATATGGAGATAGAGCAGGAAATCAACTTGCTCTACAGTACAGAGGATTTTTTTAGTAATTTTCAGGTCACTGTTAATAGTGATGAATTTTACATAGTATTCCAGCAATTGGATCGTATTCGTGAAGATGGTCTGCAGTTAGATGCGATAAAGCTTTTAAAGCTTAAATAGTTTAAAATACCTGTTACTCCTCATATGAATAGCAATTCATAAAAGCTTTCGGTGTTTATTTACTACATCCGATGCTTTGAGTTGATTTTTTAATAGTGTGTTTTTGGAAGTATGTCTGGGTTGAAAGGGGTAGCAAATTTATGTGCGGGATTTTAGGCGCATTCTCAAAAAATAACCTGGAGGGCTATTTTGGGCAGGCATTGCATGCTATTAACCATCGAGGACCTGATAACCAATCTTGGGAAATGTTAGGCGATGCATATTTAGGGCATACTCGTTTAAGTATAATAGATTTATCTGAATATAGTAATCAGCCTCTGTGGGATGCTACAAAGCGTGCTTGTATTGTTTTCAATGGTGAAATTTATAACTATAAGCAATTGAGAGAGGAGTTGGTATCTAAAGGGTATCATTTTAACTCAGAAGGTGATGCAGAAGTTATTTTAAACCTATACCTTTCTGGGGATACAGAATGGTTAAATAGGCTAGAAGGTATTTTTGCGCTTGCTATATATAGTAAAGAAACGCAGGAAATGATCATTGCACGTGATAAATATGGCGTTAAACCACTTTATTACTCCTCTCAAGATTCGGGTGTCTATTTTTCAAGTGAAATAAAGGCACTCTTTCAGTTTCCTGAAATAGGTAAAACCTTAAACCCTAATGCAATCTACCGAAGCCTAGTTTTTTTGTGGTCTCCGGGGCCTGATACGATTTTAAGTCAGGTACAAAAACTTGAGCCTGCCACAATGCTTAGGTTACATGATAACCAAATTGTAGAGAAAAAGGTATATTGGAGCTGGCCGGCGAATGCTCATGCAGGCAGCGACAATGAAGAAGAGCTGACAAAGCAGGTTATTGCTGCACTGGAAGAAAGTGTTGAGTCTCAGTTAGTGTCAGATGTTCCTGTTGGAGCATTTTTGTCGGGTGGAGTTGACTCAAGTGTAATCACTGCAATTGCCAGGCAGAAGTTAGGCGAATCCTTCAAATGTTTTACAATTGATGCGCATGAGGAAGGAAATGATGGATTTATGGACGATCTGCCTTTTGCTAAAGAAGTTGCCAGTAAGCTGGATGTGGACCTGCATATTACCAAGACTAACTCAGATATAATTAATGAGCTTGCGGTAATGATGTACTACCTGGATGAACCCCAGGCTGACCCCGCTGCATTATCTGTTCTTAAGATTACGAAGAAAGCACGAGAAGAAAACATAAAAGTACTGTTATCCGGTGCAGGTGGTGACGATTTATTCACTGGGTACCGTAGGCACATAGCGCTGAAAAATGAAAAGCTATGGAGTTGGCTGCCAGTATTTGTACGCAAGCTACTACAAAAAGGTGTTGAAAAGTTACCAACCAGGAGTGCAAATTTACGTAGACTAGCAAAACTGTTCAAATATGCATCGTTTGAAGAAAATGACAGGTTGTTATCCTATTTTTTCTGGATTGACCCTGAATTAGTACGAGGTTTGTTTACTGAGTCGATGAAATCAGGCCTGGCTAAAGAACCGCTTAGTAAAATTAAAAGCGAATTGAATGAAATGACTGGACTGAGTCCATTGGAGAAAATGCTTTACCTTGAAAGGCGTTACTTTTTGGTTGATCATAATTTAAACTATACCGATAAGATGAGTATGGCAAATGGCGTTGAGGTTAGAGTGCCATTTCTTGATGAAAGAGTGATAGATTCAGCTGCAAATATCTCAGATAATATCAAACAGAAAGGTAATGTTGGAAAGTATATTCTTAAGAAAGCTGCAGAAAAGTATTTGCCCAAATCAATAATATATAGATCAAAAACAGGATTTGGAGCCCCCTTGAGAGCATGGCTAAACGGGGAGCTTAAGCCGCTTGTAGATGAAATACTATCCGAGAATAGCCTGAAAAAACGTGGAATATTTGATTATAAAAGCGTGTGGGATATTATTGAACAAGACCGTTCAGGCAAGAAAGATTTTAGTTACTCAATATTTGCACTGCTCTGTATTGAAACGTGGTGTAGAGTTTTTATAGATGGTCAAACCCCCGAAGGAATTAATAACGTTGAAACAAATTCTTCAAGATTTAGCTAAAGGCGATACTTCTATCGTTGAGGCGCCAGCACCACGAGTTTCTAGAGGGCGCCTATTGATCGACACATCCGTTTCTCTTATTTCAGCGGGTACGGAGAGGATGTTGGTGGATTTTGGTAAGGCTTCATTTTTAGATAAGGCTCGTCAGCAGCCTGAAAAAGTAAAAATGGTGCTGGAGAAGATTCAGACGGATGGGCTTCTAACTACGATTGAAGCTGTTCAGTCTAAGTTAAGGCAGCCACTTCTTCTTGGTTATTGTAATGTAGGGGTTGTTTCTGCATTAGGGCCTGGTGTTGAAGATTTTGCTGTTGGCGATAGGGTTTTATCAAACGGGCCTCATGCAGACGTAGTTCGAGTTCCAAAGAATCTATGTGCCAAAATCCCTGGTAATGTTAGTGATAGCACCGCATCATTTGCCGTTGTTGCAAGTATTGGTTTGCAGGGGATTCGCCTGGCCAACCCAACTTTGGGAGAGTGTGTCGTTGTAATTGGTGTAGGCCTTATCGGATTACTTACTGTCCAATTATTAAGAGCACAAGGGTGTCGAGTGCTTGCTATTGATTACGATCAGAGCAAACTTGAGTTGGCAAAAAAGTTTGGTGCGGAAATTTGTAACCCCTGTACAGGTGAAGACCCAGTTGCGGCTGGTAACGCCTTTAGCCGTGGAGTTGGTGTAGATGCTGTTCTCGTTACAGCGGCAACCAAGTCAAGTGATCCTGTAACGCAAGCTGCTCGAATGAGCCGGAAACGTGGTCGTATTGTAATGGTAGGCGTCACAGGCCTTGAATTAAATCGCGCTGACTTCTATGAAAAAGAACTATCATTTCAAGTATCTTGTTCATATGGTCCAGGTCGTTACGATACAAATTACGAAGATAAAGGTCTTGATTATCCCCTGGCATTTGTTCGATGGACTGAGCAGCGCAACTTTGAGGCTGTGCTGGATATGATGTCTTCGGGTGCTATCAATGTAGACCTGTTGATCACGCATAAATTTCTATTTGAAGAAGCGCCTAAAGCTTACGAAGTGCTAACCAATGAGAGGTCTGCACTGGGAATTCTTTTAGAGTATTCACATGATATCAGTCAGCGCCACAATCATTTTACACCACTGGTAGCAACTCAAAACGCTTTAACACCCACTGAAAAACCAAGCTTTGGTTTTATTGGGGCTGGCAATTATGCTTCACGTATACTCATTCCGGCGTTTAAAAATGCAGGAGCAGAGCTGCATACCATAAGTACATCTGGTGGTATAAACGGCGTAATTCATGGTAAAAAATCGGCTTTTTTGCATGCCACTACTGATACAGAATCGTTGATTAACAACAATGAAGTAGATGCGCTGGCAATTGTAACTCAACATAATACTCATGCTAATTTTGTCACAAAAGCATTAAAAGCAGGTAAGCACGTTTTTGTTGAAAAACCTCTGGCGCTTTCTCATGCTGAGATTGAGGAGGTGGAGCGAGCGTATTCGGAAACTGGCGGAAAACAGTTATTAATGGTTGGGTTTAATCGCCGGTTCTCTCCACACGTACAGAAAATCAAATCCCTTCTAAGCTCTGTAAACGAACCAAAATCTTTTATTCTAACGATGAATGCCGGCGCTATACCTGCTGATAACTGGATTCAGCAGCTGGAAATTGGAGGAGGTCGCATTATTGGAGAGGCTTGCCATTACATTGACCTTATGAGGTATCTTGCTGATAGTGAGATTGTCTCAATTCAGGCGATAAGAATGGGAAACAATGACGCGCACCAGATAACGGAAGATAAAGCATCAATTACTCTAGGTTTTGCTGATGGATCTCACGGCACCATTCACTACTTTGCTAATGGCCCTCAGAGCTTTCCAAAGGAAAGGGTAGAGGTATTTGCTGCTGGTAGAGCATTACAGCTGGATAACTTCAGAAAGCTGAAAGGTTATGGTTGGCCTGGTTTTAATAAAATGAATCTTTGGCGACAAGATAAAGGGCAGGTCGAATGTTGCAAACGCTTTATTGATGCTATAGAACAGGGCGGTACTGCACCGATTAGTCCTCAAGAAATTTTTGAAGTGGCGAAAGCTACAATTGATGCGGCAAACCAGCTAAGGTCTCAGCAATAGCCTCCAAATAAGCAAAGTCTTATGAAAACTAAGAGCCATTTATGGCTCTTTTTACTATTTTTTCCGAATAAAACTTGATACATGTTTGTGGTAAATTTTAAATGAGTAACGAATTGAAAGTGGTGGTGTTGAGAGGTAGCTCGCCCCGCCATCAATATCTACAGCATATTTTATCTCTAGGAAAAAGTGTTGAAATCCTAGCGCTTGAGCCTAAGCACTTGGGTGTAGATAGGCTAACTACCATGCTTAGAAAGTCACCACTAACGTTCCTTTCAAGGCTGACAAAGCACCTGCTGCTTAAACTAAGGCAGTGGGATAAAAAAGAGCAAGCATTTTTCGATGTTCCACCTCAGCATTCTATTCAGGTAGAAGGCGTAAACAGTCCATCGGTGATAGAGCATATTTCAAAATATAACGCAGACCTTATTGTTGCCTTTGGTGTGTCGATTATAAAGCCAGAAGTGTTTAAATTAGCTAAATATGGCGCACTAAATTTACACGGAGGCATTTCTCCTGAATATAAAGGGGGTAATACTATTTTCTGGCCTTTATATAATGGGGAACCTGAGATGACAGGCGCGACTCTGCATCATATTGTAGAAAAGGTAGATAGTGGGAATATTCTAGTTAAATATTACCCTCAGCTCCAAACAGGTGATGGTGAGCTGGAAGCTTCATGTAAAACCTTTAAAGGTGCAGCTGCAGAAATGCTGAAAGTGGTCGAAGCGGTTGCAGCCCAAAAAGCATTGCCTGCTGGCGTTGTCCAAACGGGTAAATCTCATCTATATCTAGCTAAGCACAGAACGCTTATTAAAGAACTGATGGGTATACTTAAAATCAGCACCAATATGAAATCTGTTGATTTGCCTGAAAGAGTGGAACGGTTTTACTAATGTTACTTTTGTATTTTAGAACAATCAGGCGCTTAACACTGGTACAGTTTATCCATCGAATTAAGTACATACTTAAAAGAAGGAAAACAGAAGCAAACAGTGAGAAGGTGACCAAATCATATCACGATGAAGCATGCCGAAAGTTATCGTGTTTAAAGATTAATAGCGGGCTTTGTGTGCATTATCGAAACTATTATCGCCATAGCCTTAGCGACGTCCTTAGTAATAAAATTACATTTTTGAACCATACGGTAGAGTTTGGTGCAGAAATAGACTGGCATGCCGTAGAGCTAAATCATGGTACTCGCCTATGGAAATTAAACCTGCATTACCACGAATTTTTAATTGATGTCGCCCATTATTATGTTGAAAGCAATGACATTATGTATTTAAACTATCTGGTAAACACAATTAAGCACTGGATAAATGAAAACCCGATTGGGACGCGAGGCTATGGTCAGGACAACTGGAATTCATATGCGTTATCGCTTCGAATAGTCGCCTGGATAAAAATCTATCGACTTCTTGCTAGTGATTTTGATGAGGACTTTAAGCAGCAGTTTCTTATTTCATTGCTTTCTCAAACCAATTTTATGACAGACAATTTAGAACTGGATATTTTAGGTAACCACCTAATTAAAAATTATAAAGCACTTAAGTTTACAGCGGATTTTTTTAATGAACCAGCGTTCAGTCAGACTGCGCAGAAAATATATGACAAATATATTCGCTCTCAAATAACTGCAGACGGTATTCATGAAGAGCTTTCCCCAATGTACACTGGTATTGTATTGGAGGACTTGGGTGAGGTGTACTATTTGAATGTAGAATCCAGCAATTTGAAAGAAGTTCTTACTAAAGGTTTGAGGAGTCTTTCCTGTCTAACCTATGAGGGTGATTATAGCTTTTTTAATGATAGTGTTAATCAAAATGAAGTGTCATACACTCAATTGAAGAAATTTTTAGAATCGATGCTTGGAGAGCAAGCTACCCATAAAGGTGTATTTAATGTTGACGGTTATGTTGGGTCAATCGATGAGGCGCAGCATCTTATAGTAGACTTTGCCCCTGTGATATTTGGGCCGCAACCAGGTCATGTGCATTGTGATGCAGGGAGTTTAGAGTGGTTCGTTGAAGGAAGTAAAATTCTGACTAATTCTGGAGTGTACGAATATAACGATGGTTGGCGCAGGGATTATGCACGTTCAACGAAAGCCCACAATACACTTTCTGTAAGTGATCGTGAGCAATCTGAAATCTGGGGTGCGTTCAGGCTAGGTCGATCTGCTAGGGTTAAGCTAAATGAAGTGAGTACTAATCTTACAGAAGGGTTCAATTGCTCTGGAGAAGTCAGTTATTTTAACGCTGGGCCAGCAATTAAGCACCAACGCTCGGTAAGTCAGCAACAAAACACGCTAACTGTTGTAGATCGCCTTTTAACACCTGATGCTTCGGCTAAGGCTGGAGCCAAGGTCTATTTTCACTTTCACAGTCTTTTTAAGCTGGAAGAGCAAGGGAAGAAAACGGTAACAATGGTTAATCAAAATGGGCAGAAAGTCTGCCTTAACACTACCGCCCAACTAAGTGTTGAAACTACAGAATATTTTCCAGAGTTTGGCATTGCAGAAAAAAAACTAACCGTTGTGATTTCGAATTTCAATGATGGTACAGTGACAACAGAGGTGAAAATCAATGGAAACTAAACCCGTTTACCTGTCTTTTGATATTGAAGTCGTTGTCAGCAAACGATCTAAAAATACAGAATCGATCATTACTGTTGTCGCTGGAGCAATGGAAATTGCACGGCTACTAGAAGATCGGAAGTTAAAGGGAACATTTTTTGTAAGTTTATCCTCTAAAGATAAGTCTATAGATCGTGATGAATATTTAAGTCGTGTAAAGTTTTTAATAAAAAGCCTGAGCCAGTTTCAGCATATAGAGATCCAGCCTCACCTTCATTGTCATAACCTGCCAATGTCATTTGTAAGCGAATCTGATAACTTTAATGACTACACAAGTCAGCAGCAGCTACAAATGCTGACCTGGGCTAAAGATGTAATGGCAGAGTGTGGTGTGTCAGTAACTGGATTTAGAGCAGGTGGCTATAAAACTGATGCAAAATATTATGATGTGTTGAAACAAGCTGGCTATAAATATTCCAGTACATTGGATCAAACGCTCGTGCCGGATATTGACCTGATAACGGGTAACTGTGATAGAAAGCCTGTCGTTAAAGAAATTGATGGTATTAAAGAAGTTAATGTTACTTCAGTTAAAGTTAAGTCGATTAAACCTGGTGTAACTGAGGTGGTAAATTTGAGCCCAGATTTCTTTACTATAGAAAGTGTTCAGCCATATTTTAAAGCGCTTGATTTTATTAATGTGAATTTTCATAGCTTCTCAATGCTCTCTAATCGACTGGCTCGCGAAAATCATAAAAACCAGTTTTCCTTAAATCTACGGTATATGTTATTGGAAAAGCCGTTTAATCAGATAGCTAGAAAACTTGATTTACACACTTATCAACTTAATACAGTTTTTGCAAAAGAGCTAATTAAATGGCTGGATGAATTTCAAAGTTCAGAATATAAAACCTGTTTTTATTGTGAGCAGGTAAATGTTTAGCGTATTCTGGTACGCTAAAACCAGTAAGCAGAATTAATTGATAAAGGCGCTAGAGTGAAGATACTAGTACTCTCATTTTATTTTGAGCCAGACTTGTGTGCTGGCTCTTTTCGTACCACTGCGCTGGTTGAGAAACTGAGCCAACAGCCCGGCGTAGAAATTGAAGTGATTACTACACTTCCTAATCGTTATGCCTCATTTTCGGCAGAAGCACTTGTCCACGAACAGCGTGAAAATACAACGATTCACCGTATAGAGCTGCCATCTCATCAAAGTGGTATGGTAGATCAGGCAAAAACATTTTTCAGTTATCATCAACAAGTAATGAAAATTGTAAATAGCCAATCTTACGATATGGTTTATGCAACTTCATCGCGTTTATTTACGGCTTTGTTAGGTGCTCGCATTGCACGAAAGAAGAAACTTCCGTTGTATTTAGATATCAGAGATATATTTGTAGATACCATTGGTGATGTATTTTCTAAGAAAATAACATGGTTGCTTAAACCAATATTCTCCTTTATAGAGAGTTATGCTTTCTCTACTGCATCTAGAATAAACTTAGTTTCTGAAGGGTTTAAGGGTTATTTTGAATCACGCTACCCAGATATAGAATATAGATGGTTTACTAATGGTATAGATGAAGAATTCTTAACTCCTTTAAAAGTTAATGTTAATAGAAAAAGTGAAATTATTAAAATTTTATATGCTGGTAATATCGGTGAAGGCCAAGGGTTGCACGAAATTCTCCCTAAGCTGTCTACAGCATTACAAGGTAAGGCTGAAATTACCATTATTGGTGATGGAGGAAGAAAGGCTTTATTAGAAGGAAGGTTACTTGGTTCAACGAATGTGATGTTTCTACCACCAGTAGGGCGAAATGAATTAATTGAACTTTATAAAAATGCGGATATATTATTTTTACATTTAAATGATTATCCTGCATTTGAAAAGGTATTACCTTCAAAAATATTTGAATACTCAGCATTGGGTAAACCTATTTTGGCGGGCGTTTCTGGTTACGCTGCGAAGTTCTTATCAGAAGAAGTTGGTAATAGCGCTACTTTTTATCCTGGTGACTCTAAAGGAGCATTGAATGCCTTATCGACACTAGATCTGAATGATTTAGATAGAACGTCTTTTAAGTCTAAGTTTTCACGGAGTGAAATTATGAAGAATATGGCGGTTGACATAGTAGAGTTTGTAAGTAATGACGGTCGCTAAAAAAATATTGTTAACAGGTGCTACTGGTTTTGTTGGTTCTGTTTTGTTAAATAAAATTGAAGCCAGCAACCTTGTGATATTTGGACGTAACTCCCCTGATAACTATGATGGAATATTTCACAAGTATGAAATGGATAGTAATTCTGATTTTGCAACTGCTTTAGATGGTATTGAGGTTATTGTTCATTGTGCAGCTCGAGCACATATTATGAATGATAATGCTCTAGATCCATTGGCTGAGTTCCGTAAGGTTAATGTTGAAGGAACATTAAATCTAGCTAGACAAGCGGCGGCGGCGGGAGTCGTTCGTTTTATTTATATCAGTTCTATAAAAGTATCTGGCGAATCTACTAGTGGCCTTAGATCTTTTGTTGAGGGTGATAGAAACCCTAGTGACCCTTATGGCGTGTCTAAAATGGAAGCTGAGAATGCTTTGCAGAAACTTGCTTTAGTGACCGGTATGGAGGTGGTAATTATTCGACCACCTTTGATTTATGGGCCTGGGGTTAAGGCAAATTTCTTTAATCTTTTAAAATTATCAAATAGTAAATTTCCTCTACCTTTTGCTTGTGTGAATAATAAACGCAGCATGGTTTATGTAGAGAACCTAGTAGATTTTATTATTCGCTGTATCGATCACCCTAAAGCTGCTAATCAAACTTTTCTTGTATCGGACGGTGAAGATTTGTCACTAAAGTCTTTGATTACCTATATTCGAAAGTCCATGGGTAGGTCAGCTTGCTTGTTACCTGTGCCGGTAGGTTTATTTAAACTTGTGGGTAAATTGACAGGAAAAATTGGCGTTGTTGATCGTTTAGTATGTGATTTGCAAGTAGACTCCTCTAAGGCTCGTAAGTTATTAGACTGGACGCCACCGTATAGTGTTGAGCAGGGTATTGCTGCAACCGTTTTAGATTTTAGAAACGTGAAATAGGAAAACTAGCGTGTTAAGAATTTTCGATTTTATATTTTCATTTTTAGGCTTGATTTTCGGTTTTCCTATTCTGGTCATGATTTATGTGATCGGATTATTTGATACAGGCTCACCGTTATTTAATCAGGAGCGGGTAGGTCGAAATAAAAAAATCTTTGTTTTGGTTAAGTTTAGAACTATGTCAGTTGATACTGCATCAGTTGCGAGTCATTTAGCCAGTACAGCTTCTATCACTAAAATGGGTGGTTTTTTACGTAAAACTAAATTGGATGAGCTGCCACAGTTATGGAATGTTTTAAAGGGCGATATGAGTTTAGTTGGGCCTAGGCCAGGTTTGTTTAATCAGGTAGAGTTAACTCAAGCTCGTGAAGCAAAAGGTGTGTTTGATGTTAGGCCAGGTATTACAGGTTTGGCACAGGTTAATGAAATTGATATGTCGACTCCTGAATTATTGGCTGAGACGGATGCTAGGATGATTAGAGAAATGAGTGTTAAGAATTACTTTAGGCTTATTATACAGACGGTTTTAGGTGCTGGTGCTGGTGATAGGGTTAAATAGTTGCACACATTAAATAATATGGCGCTATTTAGCGCCATTCTTTGTGCTTTGGTTAAATACCCAATCTGGGTTATTCCCTTGCTTGTTGAAGGCAGCAGGAGCTTCTAACAACAAGTTAATAACTTCCTCAACTTTGAAGTCATGGCAAGCTTTATCTAACCTGCCTAGTAAGTTATGAGTCTCTGGCCATGTGAGGTGCACCTCATTGGCGGTCATGATTCTTGGGTGATCACTGCCTTCTACGTTATCGCCTATTAGTAATTCTTCATATAGTTTTTCACCTGGACGTAAACCGCTAAATTCAATGGCAATGTCCCCGTTTGGGTTGCTATCTGTTTTTTCTGTCAGGCCAGATAAACGAATCATTTTTTGTGCAAGGCTTACAATTTTAACGGGCTCGCCCATATCTAGAACAAATACATCCCCGCCCTTGCCCATGGCGCCCGCTTGTATAACTAGCTGGCTGGCCTCCGGTATGGTCATAAAGTAGCGGATGATATCCGGGTGAGTTACAGTGATGGGTCCACCATCTTTTATTTGTTTACGGAATAGCGGTACAACGGAGCCTGAGCTACCTAATACATTCCCAAAACGCACCATGCAAAAAAGGGTATCAGTTTGTCGTTTAGACAGTGCTTGCAGTACCAGTTCAGCTAATCGTTTGCTGGTACCCATTACATTGGTGGGTCGTACGGCTTTGTCTGTGCTAATGAGTACAAATCGTTCAACACCAGCTTTTATGGCAGCTTCTGCACAGTACCACGTGCCAAATACGTTATTTCGAACGCCTTCTACCACATTATGCTCTACCATTGGGACATGCTTATAAGCAGCCGCATGGTAAATAGTGTGTACGCCAAATGTACTGAAGATAGTTTCTAGGCGATTTTGCTTTTGCACAGAGCCTAGAATGGAGATAACTTCAGTTGAAGTAAGGCCGTGACTGAGGCAGTAATTAGCTAGTTCTTGCTCAATACTGTAGAGGCTAAATTCATTTAACTCTAATAGTATGAGTTTTCTGGGCTGCTGAGTAATGATTTGACGGCATAACTCAGAGCCGATACTACCTCCAGCCCCTGTTACTAATACAATTCTTTCTTTTATGTTTTCTTTTAGTAGTGTTGAATTGGGAGTGACACTATCACGACCTAATAGGTCATCAATTTCAACTTCTTTCACTTCTTCAATTTTGGCTTTACCGCTGATTATATCTTGTACTGCAGGAGTTGTAAGAATTTCTAGTTGTGTATTTGCTAGATTTTCAATTAATTGTTTGCGTTTTGAAGTGCTGGTGTTTCCCAAGGCTAATAGCACTTTTTTGGCACCAAGGTTCTCTCCTAGTGAGGCGGTATCTTCGGGATCGTGCACTTTTAAACTATGTATAATTGTCTTTTGTTTCTTTTTATTGTCGTCAATAAAGGCAATAGGTCTATATTGATCGCTATTTGTTAGAGCGTTTACAAGAGCAATCCCCTGATTCCCTGCGCCATAAATTATGACAGGCTCGCTTTTGGAGTTATTTAACTGGCTGACTAAGTTTCGTACAAATAGTCGAGGTAATCCTAATAGTGCAAACGCTGTAAACCAGTAAATAATGATGCTAGACCTTGGTAAATTTGCTTGATTAATAAATGAAGAGCTAGCAAGGACAAGAGCAGATAGGGTTATTCCAATGGCAAGTGAGCTAAAGGCTCTTGCTGCCATATACCTTATAACCGCTCGGTAGAGGCCAGTCCGGATAAAAATAGCTGATGAAATTAAGGTGGTACTGACCATGACGAGAATCAGCGAATTGGATATAGGTATTAGCCATTCACCTAGCCTTAAAGCAAGGGCGAAATAGATAGCAATAGGAATTATAAAAATGTCGTATAGGAGAGTAATTATACGTTTAGTTGAACGGGGGGCGTTCAGTAGGAAATTTAGCATGCAGTGGCCTCGTCTCAATCCTGAGACTCAGTATAGCTTATAAAGTGGCTCCTCGAACTGGACTCGAACCAGTGACCAATAGATTAACAGTCTACTGCTCTACCAACTGAGCTATCGAGGAACGACTGAAACTGTATGTTATTGATTTTTAAGTCTTTGTCAAGATTATGTTTGTAATATCATTTGCTTTATGCGTTAACTACTTTAGAGCTTCGCTGGGAAATAGTTATTCTTTGGAGAGAACTTAATCTATATAATGAGCCCAGTTATAATTTGGTTGGATATTTGAGTGTTCTATTTCGAGTTTAATAAAGATAAATGGTTTAAATATATACTGTTAATGTTGTTAGGGGTGTATTTTCTAGGGGCGGTGCTTAACCCTTCTATCGCTGATGCTGCATTTCTTGTTATGTTTGTTTTAGGTGTTTCCACGATAGGTATAAACCGTAAGAATACACACATATATCAAAGCGAATGGTTGCTACTTGTACTGTTTGCTTCATATGGCGTTATCTCTATATTATCATTTTTAATAGTTGAGTCAGGGGAGGCGGCTCGTCATCGTCTTGAAGATGATGGCAAATTTTTATTGCTTATCCCACTTTATTTTCTCTTAAGACGACATCAAATTCGGTCTAGTTATATTGTTTATGCGCTTGCAGTGATTGTTTGTATATTAGGTTTGTCGTCAATGGCTCAAATGTATAGTGTTCACCCGGAGTTTAAGGCGACTACTAGACCGAGTGCGCTAGTTAACCCCATGCGTTATGCTGCATTCAGTTTGATTTTATCGATAAGTGTAATTGCATATCTGTTTTTTAAAAAATCAAGTTTATTTGAGAGGTTGGCTTCAAGTTTGGCTTTTGTCTTGGGTCTTGTAGCTTGTGTTCTTACACAAACTAGAGGGGTTTGGCTTTCTTTACCTATTTTATTGGCTCTGGCTCTTTGGTTTTACTTCAAGCATAGCCATAAAATAGCTTCTGTGACTTTATTGCTCTTTGGGTTACTTCTTTTGCTCAGTGCAAGTCAGTTTGATGTAGTTAAGCAAAGGATAAATGTCACAAGTGCTAATCTTGAAAGGTATCTGGGTGGCGATAGTCAATCTTCTTTAGGGACGCGTTTGGATATGTATAAGGTTTGCGGGAGTTTGTTTAGTGATTCACCATTTTATGGGAATGGATTGAACGCTTATATGACAAAAACTCATGAGTTATGGAAAAGTGGCGAGTTAAATGGCATGTCGAATGAGTTGAGTTTTCGCCGAACCCCTCATAATGAATTCCTTATGGCAGCAGTTGAAAAGGGGGTTATCGGTATAATCTTCGCTATAGCCATGTTTGCGGTGCCATTTGCGATATTTTATAGGGCTTTTTGGCATGGAAATCAAAATGCAAGATGGTATGGTGCGTGCGGTTTGACTATGGTTATCGTTTTGTTTGTCGCAGCGCAAACGGGCACCATCTTTAATCATAATGTCTTCACGCATTTTTATATTATTTGGGTGTTTTTGTTTGTGTCTCAAATTCGGCAGGAATCTCCAGAAGTATTGGATTGGCCGAAAAAGAAGGACGTGGCTTGATGAGCGGTTAATCAAAACTGGCTTATGCAATAGGTAATAAAAAACCCGCTATAAGCGGGTCTTTTATTGTAAAAGTCCAGTTTTAAGGAGTTATTAAGCAGAGGCTGCTTGTAATCTCTCAACTGCCTTTTGTAAGTTACTGTCGCTGGTGGCGAACGAAATACGCATATTACCGGGAGTGCCAAAGGCACTACCAGGAACTAATGCGACACCTGCTTCTAATAGCTTTTCAGCTAAATCAGTATCTGTTGTGCATCCTAGCTTAGCTTGAAGTCCAGAAAAGTCAGGGAATAGGTAAAAAGTACCGTCACCTGCAAGGCATTCAATACCATCAATTTTATTTAGCGCATCGACCATGTAGTCATGGCGCTGTTTGAATACTTTAACCATGTCTGCAACACAACCCTGATCACCATCTAAAGCGGCAGTTGCAGCTACTTGAGCAATGGAACATGGGTTTGAAGTGCTCTGGCTTTGAATTTTCTTCATTGATGCAATGAGGGGTTGCGGGCCTGCTGCATAGCCAATGCGCCAGCCAGTCATGCTGTAAGCTTTTGATACACCATTCAGTACAATTGTACGATCATACAAGTCTGGATTGGCTGTCAGAATGTTGTTAAATGGCTCGTCCGTCCAAAGAATAGGCTCATACATGTCATCAGTGGCAATTAACACGTCAGGGTACTTACGTAATACTGCACCTAAAGACTCAAGCTCGGCTTTGGTGTAAGCCATACCAGACGGGTTTGATGGGCTGTTCAATACCACTAACTTGGTTTTATCTGTAATGGCTGCGTCTAATTGATCTGCTGTAATCTTGAAGCGTGCTTGTGCACTGGTTTCAATTACAACCGGAACACCTTCGGCGATGAGAACCATGTCTGGGTAGCTAACCCAGTAAGGGGCTGGAATTACTACTTCATCGCCTGGGTTTAATAAGGCAAGGCTAAGGTTAAAGAAACTTTGCTTGCCACCCGATGAAACAAGAACTTGATTTGCTTGGTAGTCTAAGTTGTTATCGCGCTTAAACTTGCTAATAATCGCTTTTTTAAGCTCAGGGGTGCCGTCAACGGCTGTGTATTTAGTAAATCCTGAGTTAATAGCATTAATCGCCGCCGTTTTAATATGCTCTGGCGTATCGAAATCCGGTTCGCCGGCACCTAAGCCAATAATATCTTGACCAGCTGCACGCAACTCCGCTGCACGATTGGTAACAGCTAGAGTAGGGGAGGGTTTAATGCTTTGAACGCGATCTGAAAGTTGCAGGTCCAAGGCCATATCCTTAACAAAAGAGGGTTTAAAGTAATGCTTAACCCATGGGTTAAAACGTGTGCATTCTACCGGAAGTTGTGGGTTAATGCGAGAATATGTTGCGTATCCTGTCGTAAAAAAAGGTGCTAAATATGTTATAACTCCTTTGAATATAAGGTGTTTTTCAAAATATTACTGGTTATCCATGTGTGTGGAAATTGAGTTTAATAGCAGCTGTTCGTAAACTGTGCCCTTGAAGAAGTTTTGAGATTGATATGTCGGCTAAAGCGTTTGAAGTAAAAAGTAAATATCAGCCAGCAGGGGATCAACCTAAGGCAATTGAGCAGTTGTTAGACGGCTTAAGCAATGGTTTAGCTCGTCAAACGCTGCTCGGTGTGACGGGCTCTGGTAAAACATTCACCATGGCCAATGTGATTGCGCAATCTCAGCGTCCTGCGATTGTATTGGCTCATAACAAAACACTTGCCGCCCAGTTATATGGTGAGTTCAAAGAGTTCTTTCCTAAAAATTCAGTTGAGTATTTTGTATCGTATTATGATTATTACCAGCCCGAGGCCTATGTGCCATCAAGTGATACATTTATAGAGAAAGACGCATCTGTAAATGAGCACATTGAACAAATGCGACTCTCGGCCACAAAAGCCCTACTTGAACGACGCGATTGTATAATAGTGGCTACGGTTTCAGCCATATATGGCCTCGGTGACCCTGACTCGTACCTAAAAATGGTGCTTCATCTTGATCGTGGGGATGTGATCGATCAAAGAGGGTTGCTGCGACGCTTAGCTGAGCTTCAATATACCCGAAATGATGTGGATTTTTATCGCGCTAACTACCGTGTCAGAGGAGATGTCATTGACATATTCCCCGCTGAATCTGAAAAAGAAGCCATAAGAGTAGAGCTGTTTGATGACGAAATTGAGCAGCTCAGTATATTTGACCCACTAACTGGTGAGGTCTTGAAAAAAGTCCCCCGAGTTACTGTTTTTCCTAAAAGTCATTATGTAACACCTAGAGAAACCCTAGTTAGTATGATTGATGAGGTAAAAGCCGAGCTGACCCCTCGTTTAGAGCAGCTTCGTGAGCATGGTAAATTGGTTGAGGCGCAACGTTTAGAGCAGCGTACAGTATACGATTTAGAGATGATCCAGCAGCTTGGCTATTGTAATGGTATAGAGAACTATTCACGTTATTTGTCGGGCCGAGACTCGGGTTTACCACCGCCTACATTATTTGATTATCTCCCTGATGATGCTTTGATGTTCATTGACGAAAGTCACGTTACTATTCCTCAATTTGGGGCCATGTACAAAGGTGACCGCTCTCGTAAAGAAACCTTAGTTGAGTTTGGTTTTCGTTTACCGTCAGCTTTAGATAACCGCCCCATGAAATTTGAAGAATGGGAAGCCATTTCACCGCAAACCATATTCGTATCTGCAACCCCTGGTAAATATGAAGCGGCCCATCAAGATGCTGTGATTGAGCAAGTGGTACGCCCAACAGGCCTTGTAGACCCAATTGTTGAGATCAGGCCAGCAACAACGCAAGTGGATGATGTCTTGGGAGAAATACGCGAGCGCACAACAAAAGGTGAGCGCATTCTGATTACCGTGTTAACAAAGAGAATGGCGGAGGACTTAACAGATTTCCTTGCTGAGCATGATGTTCGCGTTCGGTATTTGCATAGTGATATTGATACTGTAGAGCGTATTGAAATTATTCGAGACTTAAGGCTAGGGGAGTTCGATGTATTAGTGGGTATAAACTTACTACGGGAAGGCTTGGATATTCCTGAGGTGGGTTTGGTTGCGATTTTTGATGCAGATAAAGAAGGCTTTTTGCGTTCGGATCGTTCACTTATTCAAACAATTGGGCGTGCCGCTCGTAATGTTAATGGCCGAGCTATTTTGTACGCTGAGCGCATTACTGACTCTATGAAGAGGGCCATGGACGAAACCTTACGTCGTCGAGAAAAGCAAACAGCATATAATTTAGAGCATGGAATAACGCCTCAAACGATACGCAAAAGCGTTGAAGATATATTAGAAGGCGCGGTGACACCGGGTAAAAAAGTGGGCAATAAAAAACGAGGAAAATCGGATGCTCATAATCATGACTTAGATATAGCAGGGCTTTCACCCAAAGAGTTAGATCAGCGAATTACTATTGTAGAAGATGCAATGCTTGCAGCGGCCCGTGACCTTAAGTTTGAAGAAGCCGCACGCTATAGAGATGAAGTAGAAGAGTTAAAAATGCAATTGATTAAAAATAGTTGATTGTAGTTATTTTTATGGGCAGTGATTGTATGTTGAATATATGATCGCTGTTTGTTACTTCAAATAATATTTACGCGTTTGGAAATCCTTCCTTATAAATTTTTAACTTTTCTAGTGTCATTAACCTTAAAAAACTGTCTGACCAGTTGGTTAATTGTATTTTGAAATAAAAATTTATTTATTTTGTGAATTTTTAGAATGTTTTTATAAATTGAAATTCAAGTGGGCAATAAGCGACTAATAGGTATTTTGTTGCGCTGAATGTCTGGCTTTGATTTATAAAAATTTATTTGGTTATTAAAAATTTACTAAGGCTGTGAGGTTAATATTTAAACTTAAAAAAGAAATAGTTAGTACTTCAGTACTAAAAGTTTATAAAAGTAGCATAATTTAAGGAGATAACATTCTAATGAGTAACTTGTGTTACAGGTCGGTAGTTTTTATCCCCTTAGTATCTTACTTACACATCTAGTGACTTAAATGTGCTGAGACAAAACAATAAAAATAAATCTTCCCCGGATATTCAATATGAAATTATTTAATAGCACAAAGCTAGCTCTAGCAGCTGGAGTACTTTTGGCGTCTTCATCGTTATTTGCATCAACTGGTGGTGGCGGCACTGGCGGTGGTGGTGGTAGCGCAAACGTACCTTGTAATGATTGTTCAAATGGTTTTCAGCGTGGCTCTGTGCCTTCGGTTTCTCAATTAGAATCTGTTAGTGGCCCATACTCAGTTAGTACCATTAATGTATCTAACTATGCAGCCAGTGGTTTCGGTGGCGGTACGATTCACTACTCTACTGAATCTGGTGGTGAGCAAGGTGTGATTGCGGTTATCCCTGGATATGTATCCTACGAAAGCAGCATCGAATGGTGGGGCGAGTTGTTAGCGGCTTGGGGCTTTACGGTAATTACAATTGATACAAACAGTATTTATGATCAGCCAGATAGCCGTGCAGACCAATTAAGTGCTGCACTTGATCATGTAATTGATGAAGCGGCGGATAGTTCTTCTCCAATTTATGGGCTTGTTGATGCTAGCCGTGTAGGTGTAATTGGTTGGTCTATGGGTGGCGGTGGCACACTTAAGTTAGCCACTGAGCGCGATATTGATGCGATCATTCCACAAGCTCCTTATTATTTTGGCTTTAATGATTTTGACGAAATTACCACGCCAACATTCATCCTAGCTTGTGAAAACGATGCTATTGCACCTGTTAATCAACACGCTGATGACTTCTATAATGATATTCCAAACTCTACGCCTAAAGCGTTTATGGAAATCAACGGTGGTGATCACTATTGTGGTAACTCAGGAAACGCGGATGACGACATCATTGGTCGTAACGGCGTTGCTTGGATGAAACGCTTCATAGATAACGATACTCGTTATAGTCAGTTCTTATGCGGGCCTGATTTCGAGTCTGATTATGATATCTCTGAATACCGTGATACTTGTAACTACTAATATTCAATTAACGAATTATTAGTAGGTAAAAAATGGAACCGCCTCTATTAAATAGTTGGCGGTTTTTTTGTTTTAGTGGTCAGATTTTTAATCATTAGTTAATTAGTAAGAAACACGCACTGAAATATAATTTTATAAAATTATTCAAGATTATTGGTACATTTAATATATGCAGATAGCTGTTTTTTTAAGCCTTTTTAATATGCATTTTGAATATGGTTAAAGGAACGGCGGCGTCTCTAATGTTCGAAAAAGAGATTAGATTATGTCTTTTTTATCAAACTATTATTAGTGATAATGGAAGTCTGGTTTAAAAATTTTTTTTTTTAATAGTCTCTATACTATATGTTTAATTATAATTTCATTACTTTCTATATGGATTAATTTCATTATTTTGCACTTATTTTTTTGAAACGAAAAATTATATGAGCTTAAAATTTAGTATGGATTTGGTGCGTTAAAAGACGAATGGGTAGTATGTATTAGCTATAAAAGGTCAAAAAACTTGTAATGTAACTTTTGTCTAAAGAAATCCAATTTAACAGGAGTTTATTGTCACGACAGTGACAAATAAATAGAGCCTGTATTAATAAAATCCTTTGCGTATCTTATTGATACAAGAAAATTAATTAATTCTCAGAATTAATTGAAATTATTATAATAA
The DNA here is from genome assembly GCF_040371755.1 of Oceaniserpentilla sp. 4NH20-0058. Taxonomy (NCBI): domain Bacteria; kingdom Pseudomonadati; phylum Pseudomonadota; class Gammaproteobacteria; order Oceanospirillales; family Oceanospirillaceae; genus Oceaniserpentilla; species Oceaniserpentilla sp. 4NH20-0058. Next base: position 590,494 of record NZ_BAABWE010000001.1, on the reverse strand, counting down.
AGGTCTAAAAACATGAAACACGGTTCTGTCTTTAAAACAGCTGTTTTAGCTTCTTCACTAGGTATGTCTTTTATGGCAAATGCATCTACTCCAGATCCTGATCCTACTCCTGATCCAAGTGGTACATGTGTTGATAGTAGCTACATCACAAGCTCTAACCTTTCAAATACTGGTGAAAGTGGTCCGTATAGCGTTTCAACTAAAAACGTAAGCAGCTGGTCTGCTGATGGTTTTGGTGATGGTACCATCTGGTACTCTCAAGAAGCCTACGAAGATTGTGGTCGTATGCCTGGTATTGCGGTAATTCCTGGTTATGTTTCTGGAGAGAACTCCATCGTATGGTGGGGCGAGCGTTTAGCGTCTTGGGGTTTTGTTGTAATCACTACTAACACAGAGAGCGGCCTTGATCAGCCAATCAGCCGCGCTGGTCAATTAAGCGATGCGCTTGATCACATCATCGACGACAGCACTGTTGGTAGCATGGTTGACGAAGACACTTTAGGTGCAATCGGTTGGTCTATGGGTGGCGGCGGCTCAATTTACTTGGGTAACACTCGTAGCGAAGTTAAAGCGATCATTCCTCAAGCACCATGGTTCGCTTCTACCATTGGTTCAGATAAGCCAGTTCTATTCATTGGTTGTGAAAACGATGCGATTGCACCAACTTATGCACACGTAAACGATTTCTATGACGAGACAGGTAGTGGTTGGTTTGCTCCTGCTGTACCTAAAGCAAAAATCGAAATCAACAACGGTTCTCACTACTGTGCAAACTCCGGCTATAGCGATGAAGACCTTATTGGTAAAGCCGGTATTGCTTGGATGAAGCGTTTCTTATCTAACGATACCCGTTTCAACGAGTTTACTTGTGGACAAGAGAACTACGGTAGCGATTACAACGTATCTGATTACGATTACGATGATTGCTAATCACTCTTAATTTGATGACTAACATTTTGTTAGTTAGATAATTAGAAGAATCCTCACAATTTATTGTGGGGATTTTTTTATGCCTCTGGTTTTATTTCCCTTGTGGTGCATACCCATAATAATTTTCACCTTCATTAGTCTAAGTGATTATTATCACGAAAGGTTGTTTTGTCGTATGAAGAGTTAATACTAAAATATTTGAGGAGTAACGTAGAAGGAGTTTGTTGAATGCCAATATCGGATTAGCTATCGACCTAAAAATAAGCAGAGTTAATCTATGCATGTTTAGTGTGCGCCAATTGTTGAGCACACTAAATATTGGGTGGAGAGGCTGGTTGACAACGGTTATCGTAATTTAAAGTTCGCTTTATGTAGGGTTTGTAATTCATCAATTGAGAAGTGCTCAATTTGAAGGTTTCTGAGTGCATTTTTTAATTCATCACCCTTAAGTTGCGGATTACCTTTAATGCTTTTTGAGGCTTCCTCATAAGCTTGATAACGTGACTCCCACTGATTAATAACTGAAGCGACATATTCATCTTTTAGTTTTAGCTGGGCTTGTCTTTTCTCATCTGGTGTTAATTGCTTGTTGACCGCAATTTCATGAGTTTCAAGCATGTATTCTGTTTTTTTATCTTCCTGATGAAATAGTTGAGTGGTGAGTTCTTCACCAAAATACTGTTCCCTTAATGCCTGAGTATGGGTCAGAATTTCCTCGCGGTTTTCATGGTTGAATTTAATATCTCCATAGATACTTGCTATTTCATTGTGGGCTTTGGCGTATTCGAAGTATTTTTGAATGATATCAGCGGCTTGTTCTCCTGCAGGGGCGGGAAGGCCATCTTTAATGATATTAAGTAACTCTTCAATCATTTCTGGAGAGTGATTTAATCGAGAAGAGGGGAAAGCCATGCGTAGAGCTTTTAGTGCAATATCATCAGCGATCACATTACCGTCTGAGGTTAGGCGTATTTTTCCTATCTCATCGTGAATTAATGAATAATTCAAAGTATAGCTAGTTTGCTTTTCTTCTGCATTTTCTGAACGGTCTGGGTTTTGTATGTTGTTATCAGTATTGCTGGTTTCTCCTTGCCATACATCGGCAACAGTTATAGGTTTTAAGTGACTAGGTTCTAGTGACGATTGTGTATTTGATATGACGGTGATATTTGAGCCTGTATCTATAAATGAGGCTCCAGCAATAATGACAGCCAAAGCTCCTGCTGAAATAATGAACTTTTTATTCCCAAGTTTGTTTTCGCTCATGTGATACTACCTAATATTTTATTGTTGTTATTTGTAAAAGTGGTAATTATGCAGCGGCAATGTTGTGGGCTCTTGCTTGGCCTACGAGGTAATCCCTTTAATTTTCTAAAACTCAAGCCGTTACATTAATCATGTGATTTAATTATTTTTATCGTTCTATAGTGTAGTGCGATAAGACGTTAGTTTAATATTGTTTAGAAGGTTTTTTAACTCTCTAAAGTTTATAGTGAATATTTCAATTTCATGAGTTTGGCGGATTTTTACTCTGTATTCAGGTTTTAATCAGTCAACACTTTTCCGCTTTCAATATTGTAACTGGCCATTTTAGGTCTGTCTCCAAACATATCTTTAGCGGCTTGTTCACCAAAGTATTTTTTTTGTAGGTCAAATTCATATTGTAAAGCCTGTGTTACTTTTATTGAACTTTTCTCTTGTTTTTGTTTTTTGTTGAATTCATATTTGGCTGCTACATAGTCTCGATAGTTTAACGTTAGTTCACTTAGTTGTTGGTTATTCACATAAGGGTGCATGCGATTAATTAGCATTGTAAATCGCTCTAATTCACGTGGAGTGGCATCAATTGGAATGTGGCTGAAAGCACTCTCGAGCGCGTGGGCTGTATTGGTGTCAAGTACTAAGCTGCCATCATCTTTTAATTTAATGTTGTTATATGCCTTTTCTACAGAATTAAATCGAATTCTATAATTATCTGATGAAATTAACTCTTTGTTATTTACTAAAGACGGTTGTTCCCACGTAAGGTTTTGTGGGCTTGTTTTAAATGCCCACTTATGGGAGTACACAAACATAGCGATTATCAATCCATACACAAGGATGATAATGAATGACATAAAATAAATTTTGACAGAGTTACTTGGGTTCATAATGTTTATCTATAAAAACGTGACGGTTAACGATGGTATCGTGTTTATTTTTGTCAAAATGTTTAACTGTTCAATTTCTTGGTTTACTAGTTTGGCCGTTAAGGTTTTTTTGCCTCTCCATGGAGATGCAGTGATCAGGGGGTTATACAGTCCTGCATTTAAAAGTGATGCTCTGTTCTTAAATATCAGATTTTTATTTGATATGGCTTGTACTTTAGACATAGAACAACCTATTTTTAATTATTATTGGGCTTGAGTGCATTTGATTTTAACAAGCGAGCAATAGGAAGTTTCATTAAAATAGCAAACAATAAAATGCCATAAATAATGCTCAGAGTGATCCAAGGGTGACGGCTAAATAAGGAGCCGCCACTATGTTCAGAATAGGGTAAATCAACTAAGTAACCGCCTGCTTGATGGTAAGGTGACATGAATAGGAAGCGGCCATTGGGTAAAACAGCAACAGATGGCCCGTTGTTAAGGGCGTGAATCATTGGTGTGCGATTCTCAATAGCTCGTAACGAGGCAGAGTAAACGTGTTGATAGGGTTGAACGGATTTTCCAAACCAACCATTACTGGATAACCCCACTAAAATACTGCCGCGAGCATCTTGTGGAACGGCATTGGCTACAAATTCAGGGAACATGGTTTCGTAACAAATTAAGGGTATGAGTTTTTTTTCTGCCGCAGTGAAGATTACTGGGCCTGAGCCTTTTCCAATTTCGTTTAAGAAATTTCCGAAAAAATCTTCAACCCACATACGCAGGGCAGGTATATCACTAACCAAAGGCACATATTCACCAAAGGCCACACGTTTTTGTTTGCGGTATAGAGGTTGCTGTTTTCCATATTTATCAATCATCACCGCGGCATTGTATTTTTGTGTGATCAATTTTCCGTGAGTAGAGGATTGTTGTGTCTCCATATCTTGGAAAATCAAATCAACATTCAACTGACGAATGTTGTGAAGATAGGCTTTTTTAACCAGTTCATTGTTAATGTAATCTTTGTATTTTGCTTCTGGCCAAACAATTAATTCAGCCCCAGCTTCCACAAGCCGCTCTGTCATATCTAATTCTGGAGGGTAGGTGCGACTATAACCGGTGATAATATCATTGGCTTGAATGGTTGGAATTTCATTGGGTTGAACAAAACCCACAGCAGTGGTATTCCAAGTGGCCATTGTTTCTTCCCATGCTTGTTTTGAATAAGCACCGTAACCAAACCATATTACGAATACACTTCCTGTAATGGCTAATTGTTGCTTGTTATGTTCACCCTTTAATAAGTTGAAAAGAGTTATTGAAAATAAGGCCATGATCATATCTAAACCATAGACGCCGGTGAACTCTATGGCTTGCAAGGCAGTAGTAAATTGGCTTTGAGTTTCCCCAAGTTGTGCTGAAAATAAAACAGGGAAGCAGGCAAAATAAAAAGCGGTTACGGTTGGAAATAATACAACATTTGGGATAGGGCTGTTTCGACTTAACCATTGATAGGTAAGAGCTAAACAGGCGGGCATTTGCGAGCAATAAATCCAAAACAGCGACGAAAAAATGTAATTTTTTGCGCCTGCATAACTTTTGAATAAATATAAAAAGTCTACAATCCAAAAGGCCCCAACGGTGTAGAGACCAAGGCCAAAAACAAAGCCAAGAAAATAAGATTCCTTTAATGTTGTGCCTTTGATTGCAATTAATAATGGTAAAAGTGCAACCCATGCCAGTATAAAGAGGTCACTATTGATATGTGACAGCCCTAGCAGTAGACCCCCAACTAATGCCAGCAGGGTACGCAACCAAAAATTAAGAGGGGGTAAAAACGTTTGCCAGTTTTTGGATGCAGCAGTCATTCAGGTATACCTGTTTTTTTAACCTATAGGAGGTTAACTTTTTTATTATTCAGATAGTCAAGATTTGGTTAAATCTATACGGCTCTATTTTACGGCTAATTATCGATTAATTACATACTGAATACGTTGCCTAGGGTGACAAATAAAATGGAAAGTGGATTTGAAACCTCCCTCTATATTATTGATTTTTTGTAAGTAAGGGTTGGGGGCGACATTCTAGATAGTCGCGGAAGGGTAGGTAAGGGGTAGAGTGGTGATTATTCTAACTTATATGTAGTTATAAATTATTTTTTTCACTTATTAATGGACCAGCGCACATTAAGCTTATGGACCTTTAAATAACGAAAAGGAATAAATGGTTGAGGAGTTATAGGTTAAGTGTAATTAAAATAAGGCCTTATAGCTATTTGGTCTAGCACTAATGCATTAGATAAGGTGAAAATGTCACCTATGTGACAGTTTTGAGCCGGTGAATTTCATAGTATTTGTAGTGTATCGAAATGGTACAAAACAATAACAATAACAACTCTCGGATATAAATATGAAACTACTTAATAAATCAAGTTTGGCCCTCGCTACAGGTGCTCTTCTGCTTTCGACTTCTGTATTCGCTTCTACTGGTGGTGGTACAGGTGGTGGCACAGGTGGTGGTAGTTCAAGTATTCCTTGTAATGATTGTTCGAATGGTTTCGAACGTGGTTCTGTACCATCTACTTCTCAACTAGAGGCAAACAGCGGCCCATACTCAGTGAGAACAATCAATGTTTCTAACTATGCAGCAAGCGGTTTTGGTGGTGGTACCATCCATTACTCAACTGAATCAGGTGGTCAACAAGGTGTTATTGCAGTTATTCCTGGTTATGTATCTTATGAAAGCAGTATTAAATGGTGGGGACCGCGTTTAGCGTCTTGGGGTTTTACCGTTATTACTATTGATACAAACAGCATTTATGATCAACCAAATAGCCGTGCCGATCAGTTAAGTGCTGCACTGGATCATGTTATTGACGAAGGCAATGACAGCTCTTCTCCAATTTACGGACTTGTTGATGCAGATCGTGTTGGTGTAATCGGTTGGTCTATGGGTGGCGGTGGTACGCTTAAACTAGCTACTGAGCGCGATATTGATGCAATCATCCCTCAAGCGCCTTATTATTCTGGCTTTAATAGCTTTGATGAAATTACTACACCTACTTTTATCATTGCTTGTGAAAGCGATGCAGTAGCCGCAGTTGGTATTCACGCTTCTCCTTTCTATTACGATATTCCGAACTCTACCCCTAAAGCGTTCTTGGAGATCAACAACGGTAGTCACTACTGTGCAAACTCTGGTTACTCTGATGAAGATATCCTAGGGCGTAACGGTATCGCTTGGATGAAACGCTTTATTGATAAAGACACTCGTTATAGCCAGTTCCTATGTGGCCCTAACTTCGAGTCTGATTACAATATCTCTGAGTACCGCGATAACTGTAACTACTAATACATTGTAAAGTGAAAGGTCTGACTTTGGGGTAAACACTTAAAGTTAAACAATGAAAGCCGCTACTATCCGATAGTAAGCGGCTTTTTTTATGCAGATTAATTGTTCACTTGAATTGTGTTTTGTAATTCTGAGAGTTTGTTTTCTTTTTGTTCGGGAGTAAGGGTGCTGTCGGTTATGATTTTTCTCCGGTTTATAATGTAAAACGCCATGGCATGTTTGTCTTTGAATAGTAATTCAGTAATTTCCTTGCCTAAATACTGCTCCTTGAGTGCTATTTGGGCTTTGAGAGCTTGTTCGGAATCGTCCAGTGTTTTGAGAATTGTTCCCTTATCTAATACCTCTTGAGCTATTAGGTAGTCACGATAGTTAAGTGCTATTTCTGGTAGGTTGTTGTGGTGCCGACTAGGAAATATTTTATCAAGTAAAAACTCGATTCTCTCTAGCTGATCTTTGTTTGATTGCTTCGACATATACCCAATTGCTCTTTCTAAAGCACCTGCGGTTTCAGTATTTAAGACTATTTGATTTTTGGATGTGAATTGAACTTCACCTAGGGATCGTTCAATTCTCTCGAATTGAACATCGTAATTTTCAGGTGAAATCCACGGTTGTCTGGTACTAATTGTGGGTTGTTTCCATGTGAGGCTGGTATCACTGGTCTCGAATTCCCAATCATGAGTATATACAAGACCTGCGATAACCATTGCATATCCACATACAATGGAGACCGAAGGGATTACAGTGTTTTTGGTTGTGGATGGGAGTTTCATAGTTAAAAATCTAGAGATATATTAGATTTAGAAATGGTCTCAATTTCGTCTTTATTAAAGTGTTTTTCCTGTAAATCGTTAATAGCTGCTTTTTTATCTTCTTTTTCAAGGTCCGCTAAATTAATGCTTTTTAATTCAGCTCGATAGGCGCTGTATCGATTTTCCCAGTTATTAACGTCAGGCTTAATGAATTCCTTGTTTAATTGAGCACGCTTTTCGATTTTTTCTTCCGGAGTTAAGCTTTGGTCGTTAGCAATTTTAATGGAGCGAAGCATGATTTCAGCATTTCTATCTTCGGTGCCAAATAGTTGTTCTGCTACTTCTTTACCTAAGTATAATTCCCTTAGGATTTTCATCTCAGCAAGTTTTTCCTCATGACCACCACTTGCAATATTGATGTCCCGGTAGACTTGTTCCATTTCTTTTTTTGCCTGCTGGAAATCAAAAAAGTTTTTAACAATCTCCGAGGCCTGTTCGCCGGCAGATCCTGGTAGACCTTTAAGTATAATGTTTTGAAGCTCTTCGATCATTTCAGGGGTATGGTTTAAGCGGTTTCGAGGAAAGGCCTTACGTAGAGCCTTTAGTGCAATGTCATCAACGATGACATTGCCGTCTTCAGTTAAGCGGATTTTGCCAATTTCTTCATGGATTAAGCTGTAATCTAGGGTGATTTCAGATTCCTGTGGTGTATCTTCTTCAGCTTGTTTGGTTATTTTTTCAACTTTTTCTAAGTTGCGGCTGTTCTTTGTTTTAACTTCTCCTTGCCATACATCAGCTAAGGTGAGTGGTTCATACTTACTCAATGATGTTTCTTGATTTTCAATCAGGGTGATCTCCGACCCTGTATTTAGAAAAGAAACGCCTGAAATAACAATCACAGTGGCAAGTCCAGCGAGTATGAGCTTTTTATTGTTCATAATTAAATCCTATTTATTATTATTCTTTTAATATAGATGATGAATTTGTTTTTGCTTTAAGTTTTATGCTTACTGTGACGAGTAAAATCCCATAGATTAAAAATAATACAACCCAAGGGTATCGGCTGAAAAAAGAGCCGCCACTGTCTTTAGAAAATGGCATATCTACGATGTATCCGCCTGCTTGATGGTAATCTGATATAAATACAAAGCGGCCATTGGGAAGCACAACAACAGAAGGTCCATTATTTAATGCATGAATCATAGGGCTTCTGTTTTCTATTGCCCTTAAAGAGGCAGAATAAACATGCTGATAAGGTTGAACAGAATTACCAAACCAGCCATTACTTGAGAGGCCAACAAGAATGCTGCCGCTTGAATTTTCGGGCATTGCTTTCGCCACAAAGTCAGGGAACATGGTTTCATAGCAAATTAATGGGATAAGTTTCATGGGCCCGGATATAAAAGTTACAGGGCCAGGGCCTTTAGCGATCTCATTCAAAAAGCTGCCTAAAAAACTTTCAACCCACATGCGAAGTACAGGAATGTCACTAATAAAAGGAACGTATTCACCAAAGGCGACCCGTTTTTGTTTACGATAAAGAGGCTGTTGTTTGGCGTTTTTATCAATCATCACTGCGGCATTGTATTTTTGAAAAACTTCACGATTGTTGAGTGTTAACTGATATTCCTCCATGTCTTGGAAGATAAGGTCTATGTTTAATTCTTTTAGATTATGCAGGTAAGCATCTTTAACAAATGCACTGTTTATATACCCTTTGTATTTTGCTTCTGGCCATACAACCAGCTGGGCTCCTGCCTCTACCAATCGTTCTGTCATATCCATTTCAGGGGGGTAAGTACGACTGTACCCCGGAAACACCTTGTTGGTTTTGATATCAGGGGTTTCGTTGGGTTGCACAATACCTACGGGAATTGTGTCCCACTGAGCCATGGTTTCATCCCATGAGTGTTTTGCATAGCTACCATAGCCAAACCAAAGCACCATTGTGCTGGCAATGACGGCAATTTGTTTTCCCGAGTAGGTGTCGCGTAACACATTAAAGATTGTGATGGTGAAAAGCGCCATAATGAAATCTAAACCATATACCCCAAAAAACTCAATGGGCTGTAAAGCTGTGGTAAATTGGCTCTGTGTTTCACCAAGTTGAGCTGAAAATAAAACAGGGAAGCAAGCAAAGTAAAAAACCGTGACCGCTGGAAACAATAAAGTTGTAGGGATGACGTGTTGTCTTTTCAGCCATTGATAGGTAATAGCTAAACAAGCAGGCATTTGTGCGCAGTAAAGCCAGAATAAAGAAGAAAACGCATAATTTTGTGCACCTTCATAGCTTTTAAATAGGTGCAGAAAGTCCACAATCCAAAAAGCACCCACAGTGTAAAGGCCTAAGCCATATACAAACCCTAAAAAGTAGGTTTGTTTTAAATTGGTATTTTCAATGGCAATTAGAAGTGGAATCAGTGCAATCCAAGAGATTAAATATAACTCAGCTTGTATATGCGGTAGCCCCAATAGAAGGCCGCCAAATAATGCTAGAGTGGTGCGTTGCCAAAAATGCACAGGTTGGATGATTGCTCGCCAGTTTGTTGATACTGCAGTCATTAGCGATTGCCTACCTATTAGCTATTGTAGAGCTAATTTTATTATTATCGTTTTATTATATCGGGCGTCTGCTTTTGAATTACACAAATAAAAGCATTGTTATTTTACGTGTATTTATAACGAAATAATAGACTATGTTAATTAGGAAAATGTAAAGCAGAGGGAATTTGGTAGTCGCGACTAGATTCGAACTAGCGACCCCCACCATGTCAAGGTGGTGCTCTAACCAACTGAGCTACGCGACTATAAATTGGTTAAGATCACCAATATGCGGCGAATTTTACGTATTTCTTATGCCTTTGCAAGCTAAGTAACTCATATGCTTGACTTTTTTTTCGATAAATCAGTCAAAATATTCCCCTAAAAGAGATATTCTGCTTTAATGTGCGGCTTTATTTTTGATACCTGTGTGTTTTCACTGGGCGATGTAGTGGGCGGTACTTGGTAGGTACAACTGCAACTGCAAAGCAAGTGAAGTCGGCATATAGGTAAAATACCATGTGTGGCTCTGTAGGCCCCACCACTGATATAGGATATACCATGCCTGTTATAACACTTCCCGATGGCTCTAAGCGAGAGTTTGATTCTGCAGTTTCTGTAATGGATGTAGCTGCTGATATTGGCAGTGGTCTAGCTAAAGCCACCATTGCTGGAGCGGTTAATGGCCAGCTTGTTGATGCTTGTGAATTAATCGAAAGTGATGCGGATTTACGTATTATCACCGCTAAAGACAATGAAGGTTTAGAGATACTTCGCCATTCATGTGCGCACTTGTTAGGTCATGCTATTAAACAGCTGTGGCCAAATGTGAAAATGGCCATTGGCCCAACCATAGACAATGGTTTTTACTATGATATTGATGCTGATTTCCCAATCAATGAAGACGAATTAAAGCAACTTGAAAAGCGCATGACTCAGTTGGCAAAGACTAACTATCAAGTTGTTAAAAAGGTAGGGTCTTGGCAGACAGCTCGCGACACATTTGAAGCACGTGGCGAGACCTACAAGATGGAAATTTTGGACGAAAACATCGCCAAAGATGACCAGCCAGCGTTATATCACCACGAAGAATACATCGATATGTGTCGTGGACCTCACGTACCTAGCATGAAATTCTGCCAAAACTTCAAACTAATGAAGGTGGCAGGGGCATACTGGCGCGGTAATTCTGATAATAAGATGCTACAGCGTGTTTACGGTACCGCATGGGCGGATAAAAAAGCTCTCAAGGCTTATCTAACCCTATTGGAAGAGGCTGAAAAGCGTGATCACCGTAAACTCGGTAAAACACTGGATTTATTTCATTGGCAAGAAGAAGCCCCTGGAATGGTGTTTTGGCACGGTAAAGGTTGGACCATTTACACTGAGCTTGAAAAATTTGTTCGTCAAAAATTGTCCGAATACGGCTATGACGAAGTAAAAGCGCCCATGGTAATGGACCGCTCGTTATGGGAGCGCTCGGGTCACTGGGATAAGTTCCAAGATGCTATGTTCACCACAGAATCTGAAAAGCGTGAATATGCAATCAAACCAATGAACTGTCCGGGCCATATCCAGATCTTTAACCAAGGGTTGAAGTCTTATCGTGATTTGCCATTGCGTTTGGCTGAATTTGGCTGCTGTCACCGTAATGAGCCATCAGGTGCTTTGCATGGTTTGATGCGTGTTCGTTCATTCACTCAAGATGATGCGCACATCTTCTGTACCCCTGAGCAAATCCTAGAAGAAGTAAATAGCTGTATCGCTATGATTTTAGATACATACAAGACTTTCGGTTTTAACGATGTGGCAGTGAAGCTGTCCACACGTCCTGAGCAACGAATCGGCAGTGAAGAAATCTGGGATAACGCAGAAAAAGCATTGGCAGACGCATTAAAAGCCAGTGATCTTGAATTCACTTATCAGCCGGGCGAAGGGGCGTTTTATGGTCCTAAGATCGAATTCGCTTTAACGGATTGTCTGGGTCGTGAATGGCAGTGCGGAACAATCCAGTTAGACTTCTCTATGCCGGGTCGTTTAGGGGCTCAATATGTGGATAAAAATGGTGATCGTCAGACGCCAGTTATGATCCATCGCGCGATTTTGGGGTCACTTGAGCGCTTTATTGGTATTTTGATCGAGCAATTTGCAGGTAGTTTGCCAACATGGTTAACGCCAGTTCAGGCTGTTTTGCTCAATATTACCGATAATCAGGGTGAATATATCAAAGAAGTTGCGAAAATATTGGCTCAAAAGGGTATTAGAGTGCAATCGGACTTGAGAAACGAGAAGATCGGCTTTAAAATTCGTGAGCACACTTTACAGAAAGTCCCTTATTTATTAGTTGCAGGGGACAAAGAAGTGGCTTCTAATGCTGTCGCCGTACGTACACGTACTGGTGAAGACCTCGGATCAATGAGTATCGATGACTTCGCCAAGCTGCTACAAGACGATGTAGCCAAGCGCGGACAGTAGATTTTAATAAAACGGAGTAATAACAATTAGACGCGATAATAGAAATAGCCGAGCTCGTCCTGAAAAGGCATCTATCAACGAAAACATCAAAGCTCGGGAATGCCGACTAATTAGTGCTGATGCTGAGCAATTAGGTGTAGTACCTATGAGCGAAGCTCTTCAGCTTGCTCAAGAAGCCGAACTGGATTTAGTACAAATTGCAGATGGTGACCCGATCGTTTGTAAGATCATGGATTTTGGTAAAAAGCTCTATGAAGAGAAAAAAGCCAAAGCCGCTGCAAAGAAAAAGCAAGTTCAAACTCAGGTGAAGGAAATTAAATTCCGCCCTGGTACTGAAGACGGAGACTATCAGGTCAAACTTCGCAACCTGACTAAGTTTCTAGAACATGGGGACAAAGCCAAGATTACACTACGTTTTCGCGGCCGAGAGATGGCTCACCAAGAATTGGGTATGCAACTACTTAAGCGTGTTGAGGATGACCTCAGCGAAATCGCTAACGTAGAACTGCGTCCTAAGATGGAAGGTCGTCAGCTAACCATGGTGTTAGCACCCATTAAGAAGAAATAGTTGAGTCTGTATCAAGTGTTTCGTTAGGGTCCGAGTTTACTTGGGCCTTTATGTAAACCACTCACTATTGTAGATAAACCCAATGCGAGTTGAGAACTAGACAATGTCTAACAAAATCAAAAGTCATAGTGGTGCTGCAAAGCGCTTCAAAAAGACTGGTAACGGCTTTAAACACCGTCAAGCACACCGTGCTCACATCTTGACCAAAAAAAGCACCAAGCGTAAGCGTCAATTACGTTCTCAGTTGCAAGTTCATGCATCTGATGTACCGCTAATCAAGCGTATGCTACCTGGCGTTTAATAATTTATTTGGTTTAAGAGGAGTTTAATATGGCTCGTGTAAAACGTGGTGTGGTAGCACGCCGTCGTCATAAAAAAGTTTTAAAGCAAGCTAAAGGTTACTATGGTGCACGTTCACGTGTATTCCGCGTAGCTAAGCAAGCGGTTATCAAAGCTGGTCAATATGCATACCGTGACCGTCGTCAGCGTAAGCGTCAATTCCGTGCTCTATGGATTGCTCGTATCAACGCTGGTGCGCGTATCAACGGTTTGTCTTACAGCCGCTTTATTAACGGTCTGAAAAATGCCTCTATCGAGATCGATCGTAAGGTGTTAGCTGATTTAGCCGTTAATGAAAAAGGCGCTTTTGCGGCATTAGTTGAAAAAGCTAAAGCCTCTCTGTAAGCCCAGCTAACAGGCCGAGCGTTTGACGTTCGGCAGCACAAGAAATTTATTTATAAATTGTCTTGTCTCGAATAGGGGAAGTGCCATTTTGGCTCTTTCCCTATTTTTGTTTTAAAAATGAAAAATAAAACAATGACAATATAGGCATAAACCAAGCCGAGTTGTGGCTTGAGTGTCAGTCTCACATGTTTTTTATTTGTATCGCCATCAATATTGTCATTGTTTGGCAGTGGCTAAGGCCTAAATACATAGCTTAGTAAATACTGGGCTAATTGGAGCAGGAAAATTGGAAAACCTACAGCATTTGGTAACCGAAGCACTGGCGAAAGTGGAACAAGCCCAAGACGTACAGTTGCTTGATCAAGTACGTGTTGATTACTTAGGTAAAAAAGGCGCTATCACTGCGCTTTTAAAAACGTTAGGCAAATTAAGTAATGAAGAGCGCCCAGCAGCCGGTGCCAAAATTAATGAAGCCAAGCAAAAAGTTGAAGACGCCATTCGTGCTAAAAAAGCCAACTTAGAAAATGCAGCATTAGCCGAAAAACTAAAATCAGAAAGCATTGATGTGACCTTACCCGGTCGTGGTCAAAAATCAGGTGGTTTACACCCTGTAACACGCACGCTTCAGCGTATTGAGAATTTCTTCAAGCATGCAGGTTATAATGTGGCGGTAGGCCCAGAAGTGGAAGATAATTTCCATAACTTTGATGCATTGAACATTCCTGCTCATCATCCTGCTCGTGCCATGCATGACACATTCTATTTTGATGCACAGCAGTTATTGCGTACTCATACCTCCCCTGTACAAATTCGCACCATGGAAGCACAAAATCCGCCAATTCGTATTATTTGCCCTGGCCGCGTCTATCGTTGTGATTCCGATCAAACTCACACGCCTATGTTCCATCAGGTAGAAGGTTTGCTAGTGGATAAAAAAGTCAGTTTTGCTGATTTAAAAGGTACCGTTGAACAATTTCTACGTACCTTCTTTGAAGACGAGAACCTAAGTGTACGCTTCCGTCCGTCTTATTTTCCATTTACTGAGCCTTCTGCTGAGTTTGATATTCAATGGGCATCAAGCAAAACCGGTTGGTTAGAAGTAGGTGGTTGCGGCATGGTACATCCAAATGTATTACAAGCCAGTGGTGTCGACCCAGAGCAATACATGGGCTTTGCGTTTGGTTTAGGGGTAGAGCGCCTTGCCATGCTGCGTTACGGCGTAAACGATTTACGTTTGTTCTTCGAAAATGATGTGAAGTTCTTGGAACAATTTAATTAATTCGAAGTTGAAAATCGTTAAACGTTTGTAAATCTAAAAGAATTCAGGAAAACAAATATGAAATTCAGTGAAAGCTGGTTAAGAGAATGGGTAAGCCCAAACCTGACAACACAAGAGTTAGAAGCTCAAGTGACAATGGCGGGTTTAGAAGTTGATGCAGTTGACCCAGTAGCGGCCGAATTTAGTGGTATTGTGGTTGGTCAAGTTGTGACACGTGAACAGCATCCTGATGCTGATAAACTCAGCTTATGCCAAGTCACTGACGGCACAGAAAACTTTCAAATTGTGTGTGGTGCTGCCAACGTTCGTGAAGGATTAAAAATTCCTTTCGCAAAAATCGGAGCTGTATTGCCTACCCCAGATGGTAAAGGTTTTAAAATTAAAAAAGCTAAGCTTCGTGGTGTCGAAAGTTTTGGTATGTTGTGCGCCGAATCTGAAATGGGCATGGCAGAATCATCAGACGGATTAATGGAATTAGCAGCTGACGCTCCGGTTGGGCAAGATATTCGTGAATATTTGAACCTAGAAGACACTATCATCGAAGTGGATTTAACTCCAAACCGTGCGGACTGTTTAAGTGTGAAAGGTTTGGCTCGTGAAGTGGGTACATTAAACAATATTGATGTTAAACCATTAAACATTGAAACAATGGCGGCTCAAATTGATGATGGTGTAGCCGTAACATTATCAGCCAGTGATGCTTGCCCTAAATATTTAGGTCGGGTAGTGAAAGGGGTGAATGTTTCAGCCGCTACACCTTTATGGATGATTGAAAAACTGCGCCGCAGCGGTATTCGTTCAATCGATCCAATTGTGGATGTGACTAACTATGTTTTGTTAGAACTGGGTCAACCAATGCACGCATTTGATTTGGCCAAACTCGATGGCGGTATTAACGTGCGTTACGCTACTGAGAAAGAAAAGCTAGCGCTATTAGACGGCCAAGAAGTAGAGCTAAATACCGATACCCTAGTGATTGCTGATGCATCTAAGCCATTAGCGATTGCAGGCGTAATGGGCGGTGAGCATTCAGGTGTGACTACTGAAACACAAGATATCTTCTTAGAAGTGGCGTATTTCAATCCGGTTTCTATTGCTGGCAAAGCTCGTAACTACGGTCTGCATACAGACTCTTCGCACCGTTTTGAGCGAGGCGTAGATTATCGCTTACAAAACGATGCAATTGAGCGTGCCACACAACTGATTGTTGAAATTTGTGGTGGGCAAGTTGGCCCTGTAGTGGTGTCACAAGATGATACCCACATGCCAACAGAGGCAACGGTTGAGCTGCGTGCACAGCGTATTATTGATGTATTAGCGTTAGAGTTACCAGCCAGCGACATCGAAACCATGCTAACTCGTTTGGGTATGCAAGTAACGGCTAACGACACTGGCTGGACAGTAAACGTACCTAGCTATCGTTTTGATATCAGCATTGAAGCGGATCTAATAGAAGAGATCGCCCGCATTCATGGCTATAACAACCTGCCAGTATCAACGCCTATGGCCGCACTTGATTTACAAAGCGAGCCAGAAGTTGAAACCCCAATTAATACCCTAAAGCAATACTGGGTGAGCCGTGGTTATCAAGAAGCCATTACATATAGTTTTGTTGATCCTAAAGTTCAAAAATTAGTGGACCCAGAGATTGATGGTTTAACCCTTGCAAATCCAATTTCAGCGGATATGTCGGTTATGCGTTCGACCTTATGGGTTGGTCTCATAAAAGCAGCGGAACATAACCTTAAGCGTCAACAAGATACCGTACGTTTATTTGAAACGGGCTTGCGTTTTGTACCTAAAGACGGTGAGTTAATTCAAGAACCTATGATGTCTGGTTTAATTTGCGGCTCACGTATTGCAAAAGGCTGGACAAACGATTCAGAGAAAGTGGATTTCTACGATCTTAAAGGTGACATCGAAGCCATGCTTGCAGTTAATGGTGGTGTAACGTATCGGTTTGAAGCGGGTGAGCATCCAGCGTTACATCCGGGTCAATGTGCTGCGATTTACCAAGGTGATAAACAAGTGGGTTTGATGGGGGCATTGCATCCGGTACTGCAAAAACAACTTGGAATTAAAACACCTTTGTTTGTATTCGAATTGCTTTTAGATGACATCACGCAAGGTCAATTGCCAGAATTTGGCTCGGTTTCTAAGTTCCCTGAAGTGAGTCGCGATTTGGCTTTTGTACTAGAGGAAACAACCCAGTGGTCACAAGTTGAACAAGCAATTCGCAACAAAGCCGGGAATTGTTTAAAAAATGTGACACTTTTTGACGTTTATCGTGGCCAAGGTATTGAAAATGGTAGAAAAAGTCTTGCTTTAGGCTTGACGTGGCAAGATCCTTCGCGCACTCTTAATGATGAAGAAATAACCAGTTGGGTTGATGCTATTGTCACTGAACTGGCTGAAGGATTAGGTGCACAACTACGAGGTTAGTATGACCGCGATCACCAAGGCTGATATGGCAGAAAAGCTATTTGACGAACTTGGCATAAACAAGCGTGAGGCCAAAGAAATGGTCGATGTCTTCTTTGAAGAGATCCGCACTTGTTTAACCGAAAAAGAACAAGTCAAACTGTCTGGATTTGGTAATTTTGATCTGAGAGAAAAACGGCAGCGCCCTGGGCGCAACCCCAAAACCGGTGAAGAGATTCCTATCTCTGCTCGTTGTGTGGTCACGTTTCGTCCAGGTCAAAAATTAAAAGTACAAGTAGAAGCATATAACGAAGAATAACGTTATACATTGGTGAAAAAGAGCAGCTTTGGCTGCTCTTTTTTTTGCATAAAATAAATTCGTAAATCCCAGTTTTAGCATCATAATGTAACTAATTTAAAAATAGTTAAGCGTGGCCATATATGGAATCTTTATTAGTAATCACAACAGGCGGCACCATTGATAAAGTGTATTTTGATGCCCTAAGTGAGTTTCAAGTGGGCGAACCTGTCGTTGCAAAGATATTAAATAACATGAATGTGGCGTTTGATTTTGAATGTATAGAGATATGCCGTAAAGACAGCCTTGAATTGACAGATGGCGATAGAAACACCTTAAAAGATATCATTCACAGGACTCAGCATAAAAAAATCCTTATAACACATGGCACCGA
Organism: Oceaniserpentilla sp. 4NH20-0058; assembly: GCF_040371755.1. Taxonomy (NCBI): domain Bacteria; kingdom Pseudomonadati; phylum Pseudomonadota; class Gammaproteobacteria; order Oceanospirillales; family Oceanospirillaceae; genus Oceaniserpentilla; species Oceaniserpentilla sp. 4NH20-0058. The sequence goes on along the minus strand of NZ_BAABWE010000001.1, from coordinate 572,666 downwards.
CACCATGGTGAAAAGTGCACAAACCATTGGTGAACAGGAGGATAAAACCATAGTATTTACAGGGGCAATGCAACCTGCTGCATTTACAGAAACAGACGCTGTATTTAATATTGGAACAGCGATTGGTGCGTTAATGTCACAAGGAATGACAGCTGGAAGTTATATCGCTATGAGCGGCCAAGTATATCCGGCCAGTCATGTGGAAAAAAACTATCAAAATAAGCGATTTGAAGGAAAATAAAAAAGCCCTACTAATAGGAGCTAGCTTGTTACAAACAGTTAGGCCTGAGGTGTTAACGCTTCAGGTTTTTTAGCAAAACGGTTGGCTCTCAATACACTTTCAAAATCATTAAATCGCACCCCGTTTTCTTGCAGGACAGGGTATACCTTTTTTGCCACCATTTGACGTAAATAAAATGGCTGACTCACTACAAAATGATGAATAGCGTGAGTGGCACCAAAATTACAACAAAACAACTGTAATGGTAGTAATGACCAATGGTTCATGATCTGGCACTGCTTTAACAGAGAATCCACATCTCCATAATAATGCAATGCAGCAGTCATATTGTGCAGACAAAAAGCACGTAATGCATTTGGAATAATCCAAACCACTAACATCACTTCCACCCAATTTAAAACATCTAAAAACCAAGAAGTGTATTCAAAGCCTAGAAGGGTATTTAGGTTGAATAAATCGAAAGTCAAAAAGGTTAAATAACCATACAAACTAACGACATATATGTGGGTTAATGGTGCACCTTTAAAAGCAAAGCTTAAATATTGATAACCCTTCATGCTACTTAATTCTTTGATGCGTATGGTTATAGATAAAAAACCATCTAACGATGCCACTATTCGTTTAATGCCAAACGTCATACCATTACCCAATATGCGTTCTTCCACATCGTTTTGAGTACCGGAAACTTTATGATGGTTAAAGTGTAATTGACGTCGAAACCATGGGTTTATCGTGTTTGGGCGCATAATCCAAACTATGGCCATCATCATATTTTGAATTAAAGGCTGTTTACGGAAGTACAAGCGATGAATTAAATCGTGTTCTAGCTCATGACTAATAGCTGCAAAAAAAGCGCTGCATAGAATACAGAGCCAAGCCGGAATAAATCCGTAAATGTATCCTAAACCAGAGGCAATCATGCCTATAAATGCAATTAGTCCAATGATCAAACCAATGGCATTTTGATGGCGTAAAATGGGGTGAGCCACTTTCAAATCTGCACCTGCTTGGCGGATAGCGTTTTGAATATTCTTAGTTGCAATGCAATTGTGATCAGTCTTCATAACGTCACATCTAAAACTTTGTTGATACATATAATCCTAGCAGGCCTTAATGAATCGAGCTGAAGGTGGTTAGCCGTTATGATTGGGTGGCGGGTTAATTTTAGAAAGATTGGCTATATGAATCATCACGAGATTAAATATGAGAGTTAATCCATTTAAAACGACTCTCATGGCCATTTTTAGAACTAAAACATGAAATTCAATTCCCTATAATACAAAAAAAGAATAACTCAGCAGGGTAAATAAGCTAAAGAAAATCCTCTATTAGTCGATAAGTGGGTATCACTTAATTAATTTTGGCCAAGGCTGGCTACCAAGATCACTCAGAGGTGTGCCATGTTGTCGTTTAACTCTGCGTTATTCAATAAATCTAACCTGTATTCTCAGCCTGTACAGCCAAAAGTTATGGCTGAAGAAAAACTTGATCAAGACAAATTTGCCCATCAACGTCTAGGGAATGCATTAAAGGACAACCTAGGTGTAGATCTACCCCCTGAGAAAACCGTCTCTGAAGCTAAAAGCCTATTTGATGTAGATGCTGTTGTTGACACGGTTATGCAGCATATTGGTAAGCGTATCGACCAAGCTCGTGCAAATGGAGCCAGTGAAGCCGATCTTAACTCCTTATTTGAAGCGGCTCAAAGCGGTGTAGAAACTGGCTTTAAGCAAGCTAGAGAGCAAATTGATGCTCTAAATAAAATGGATGAACCTTTGGCAGAAAAGATTGATGCGGCCGAACAAGGCATATATGACGGCATTGATCAGCTAAAAGAAGGCACCTTCAATCCAAATCAGGAGATATTCAAAGCCAATACCGTTGAATACGGTAAAGCCTACGAGCGCACCAAAAACAACTTTGAATTTGAACTGACAACCCAAGAAGGGGATGTAGTGAAAATCAAAGCCATGAGCGACTACGAGTCTTATAAAGCAGCACTAGCAGCCAATGATGGTGACACCCAGCTATACGCCAGTTTAAGCGAAGAGACTAACCGTTCAGGTTTCAGTTTAATGGTAGAAGGTAACTTAAACGACGATGAAATGGCCGCTATCGAGTCTTTAATGGCGCAAGTGAATGATTTAGCCGGTGAGTTTTATAGTGGCGATTTAGGCACAGCTTTTGATATGGCCATGAATTTAACCAGCGACGCAGATCAAATCGCACAATTTAGCTTAAATCTAAAACAAAGCCATGTAAGTGCTTCTGAATATGGCGCTATGCAAGGTGATGCATTAGCTGGCTCAAGTAAGGGTAAAGGATATGACGATTTACTACCTAAAGGCTTAGCACAACCCCTTGCTGACTTTGCCCAAGGGGTGAAAGCGGCATATGAGGAAGCCAGCCATTTTGCTAATTCTCGTTCATTGCTTGAGGGTTTATTTGAGCAAATGGATCAAGTAAGTGAGCAATTAGGTAAAAGCCAGATCCCTGACTTACTAAAGCCTATGCTTGATAATCTAAACGCGTAAATAGTGATCAAAGCCATAAAAAATGGGTAATCTTATGATTACCCATTTTTTATGGCTGACGTTTTTAATTCTTGCGTACCATGGTATTCTCAGGAGATTCAAAACTTCTAGGAAATACCGTGCAAATCCAGCTCTTAGGCACCTCGGGTTGTCATCTATGTGAAGTGGCAGAGTCAATCGTTAAGCGTATTGCCCCGGTTTTTGGTTACTCTACAGAATATGTGGATATCGCCAACGACGACGCCTTGGTAGAGCAATACGGCATGCGCATTCCTGTGTTAATGTTTCAGCAAGAGCAAGAACTTGGCTGGCCATTTGATGAACAGCAATTAATTCATTGGCTAGAGTCACTTAATAAAAACAAATAACTAAAACCTAAGGAGGCCCAAGTGCTTCAGCGATTAACCTTAATCATGTGTGTACTGGCCATCAGTGCCTGTAGCAGCAACTCAAGAACACCAGATGAACAGGCCATTAGCTATGCACTGGTTCAAGACGTTATCGTACGTAAATTAACCGATACGTGTAGCGACATAAGCGTGACCGCCAAACAAGCCGCATGGCGCGGGTACCGTAGCTGGTGGAAACGTAATGGCAGCCTAGTAGAAGCGGCAGATTACGGTCTTAGCTACAACTTAATTACCCTGACGGATAATCGTCAAGAAACCGGTGCCCGTTTAGCTATGGGCTTAACATTTGATATTGTTAATGAAGCAGAACAACATGTGAAAGAATTGTTAGCAGAAGGAGATAAAACAGAAACATGTTTAGGTACTATGGCTGAATATCGTGACGGTAACATGGACTTACGCGAAGATTCAAACATGTATCCGTTGCTAGTTAAACTGCAACAACAGCATGATTCTAAAGGTCAAGACTTATACATTAAAATGAGTGAAATTGAAGATAAATCTCATAAAAAATACTCACGCAGTGCATTTGCAGTTGAGCGTCTAACCAAGCGTGAAGGTTGTGTAAACCCTAAAGTACGTACCTTAAAAGCCGATGGCCCTAATGAGGTATTAGAGGCAACCTGTGCGGATAACAGCTTTTTCTTGATTCGCTGTGAATGGCGTAACTGTAAAATTCAAGATTAATTATATATTCAGTTAAGTAAATTTAGAAAAACCGATAAGTAAAAGCTTATCGGTTTTTTTTATTAATCAAATAAATGGTTTTGTTCATGGCGAATGATGATATCAACAATAGGCTGGCTCATTCTCCCTTTGAAACCGTTGCCATTAATGTGTGTATTAATGGCTTTTGAAAAAGCAAGAGGGTGTTGGGTTTTCTGAATTACTTGAACAATTTAGACAGATTCGTTTTCAGTCACTTGAAGAACATATACTAAGCTCTGCGGCTTTAGCTGACACCTTAGGGTTTACTGATGTGAGTAGTTTTTTGAAGGCTAAAAAGCGATGGTCAATCCAAAAAAATTGAGCCTTGGTATTACATAAGCAATAAAACAAAGCGTCCCAAAGAGGCACGTTGTGAAGCAGGGCTGAATCGACTAGGGTAGCTGACAATAATAATGCATATTAAGGTGAATTATGAAATTTAAAAAGTTGGGTAATACAGACATAGACGTAAGCTTAATATGTTTAGGCACCATGACTTGGGGCGAGCAAAACTCAGAAGCACAGGCCCACGAACAATTAGACTACGCCTTAGCGCAAGACATTAATTTTATTGATACCGCTGAAATGTATCCGGTGCCGCCCAAGCCGAAAACTCAGGGATTAACCGAGCAATACATTGGTACTTGGCTGAACAAGCGTGGTAAGCGAGACGATATCATTTTAGCCACCAAGGTAGCAGGGCCGGGAAATGGATTAACTTACTTAAGGAATGGCCCCCGTTTAACCAAAGAGCACATTAATCAAGCCATCGACACCAGCTTAGCTCGTTTGCAAACCGACTACGTGGATTTGTATCAGTTGCATTGGCCTGATCGCAGTACTAACTATTTTGGCCAGCTTGGCTACAAAGCCAATGACAACGAAAGCATGACACCTCTACTAGAAAGCCTGCAAGCCATGGACGAACTGGTGAAACAGGGCAAGGTACGTCATTGGGGTTTTAGCAATGAAACCCCTTGGGGTGTAATGAAAGCATTAAGCTTGTGTGAAGTGCATGGACTTGCCAAACCAGTTTCTATACAAAACCCATATAATTTGTTGAATCGTACTTATGAAATTGGTTTAGCAGAAATTAGCCACCGAGAGAACATTAGCTTGTTAGCGTATAGCCCCATGGCATTTGGTGCCTTAAGCGGAAAGTATTTAGGTGAAACACCACCAGAGGATGGTCGTTTAACATTGTTTGATCGCTTTGTGCGTTATACCAATCCGCAAGCACTTGAAGCCACACAATCTTATGTGGATATTGCCAAAGAGTTTAAATTGACCCCTGCACAAATGAGCTTGGCATTTGTAAATCAACAAAGCTTTGTGGATAGCAATATCATTGGGGCCACCAGTATGGCGCAATTAAAAGAAAACATAGCATCGGTTGATTTAATCTTAAGTGGTGATGTATTAACAGAAATTGAGAAAGTGCACACATTACAGCCGAACCCTGCACCATAAAATGAGTCAAGTACTGTTAGTTTAGTTTATGTATGACACTTATAATACTTAGATAGAAGTAGATGATAAAAATATGGATATCAAGCCCGATTGGAATCAAGTTGCATTAAACCTTGAAGAGAAAAATGATGAAGAATCTCTGAATGGACGTTGGGCATTAGAGTGCCACAAATGGTTAAAGGTGGTCGCAGATCATTTTGGTGGTGATTACACAATCAAGGAGTCAGATAACTTTTTTATCATGTCCAATGAAAGCGATAGGTATGTGAATGTTTTTTCTATCTTTTTAGAAAGAACATTAGATAGAATACTTAAAGCATTAGATGAAATCGCTTCTGATGAAGGGTATGGTAAGCATGCTGTAATGATCTTCAAAAATATTGACCATTATTACGAATATGTGAATTTATTCTATCCTGATGAAGGGGAGTTTGGCTTAAGTTCTGGAATGTATATTAATGATGGTTATGGGCATTTCGCATTCCCTTCGCAGGACATTAGTTATTCAGAGCCGATTGCCGTGCATGAGATGACTCATGCATGCCTTTCGCATCTATCCATACCTACATGGTTAAATGAAGGACTAGCCGTTGTAATGGAGGATGTTTTAGCTGGTAATTCATTATTTTTAGATAATGAAATTATGGCTAGGCATAATCGATATTGGAATAGTCAAACAATTAATGATTTTTGGAGTGGTGATGCATTTTATGGATCGGATGACGGACAAGAGTTGAGTTATAATCTTGCCCATATATTGGTCAAAAAAATGTCCTCTGATTACGATAGCTTCAAAAATTTTGTCAATCATGCTTCATATGAAGATGCAGGTGAGAAAGCGTGTAAGTCTAATTTGGGCTACTCACTTCACTCTTTTGTTGGTTCATTTTTAGGTGACGGTGATTGGATACCAACGACATATGAACCTTAAGGAGTGATTTCAATTTAACAGCCTAGTATCTCTAAGACTCTGGGCTTTTGACATTAGATTTCTATCACTTATTTCATTCTGATTAAGCAACTGGCTCAGCTTATGTGGTGTAAGTGAGATAAATCAGGAATTAGCAGAAATAGCGAAAAATCCGTTAAAAAAATTCCCAGTTTCGATATTTATTATATTGTGTGGGACTTATGTACTCTTTAAATCGCATGTCTTGCATGATTCTTAAATACTTTCGCTTATGACGATTGGCTAGGTATTTGTTTTGATAAACAGTAAAGTGGTATTTTCTAGGACTGGGCATGAGTATGGCTAGAAACGCACCTTGGGCCGCGTTTAATTCACTGGGCGGTAATTTAAAATAGTATAGCGATGCTTGTTGTATACCATAAATATCGGGCCCAAATTCTACAATATTTAAGTAGATTTCTAGTATTTCATTTTTATTGAGCGCTTTTTCTAAGCGTCGTGTAACAAGAATTTCTTTGAATTTTCTATATAGGGTTTTACCGTTTTCAAAATAAATATTTTTCACCGTTTGTTGGCTAATGGTACTTGCGCCAAAACTCCATTCACGGCGTTTGATGTTTTCCCCTAACGCGTTGATGAGTGCGTCATAATCAATGCCTTGGTGGTTAAAAAAATCACCATCTTCACTCATCACAATGGCGTAGAGTAACTCACGATTAATATCGTCGATGCTGCTCCATTGGTACTGTTTAGCAGCTTCTGGGTTGTTAGCTAAATGGGTTTGTACTTGTTTGATGGCTGACGCTTTCACCTGTTTAAATGGATGCTGGTGAAAATACGGTAGGCTGTCGAACATAATGAACGCGCTAATGAATAACACTGTAGCCCCAATCCATACTAAAGCACCGGTTATCATGCAGATAGAACGAATAAGGTGGTAGGGGCTTAAAATCAAACGAATAAAGCGGTTGCGTAATCGCTTCCAAGGTTGGGTTTCAAACTCGTTTAGGTACTCATCCTTGATGCCAAACATGTTATGTCACTTTGCTATTTGAGTGAATAATAACAGCTTACCCTAGGATGAGTGCTTGGCCAAATGTGCCATGGCTGCAAGGGCGTCTGGGTCTTTGGCTTTGATTTTGTTAGCAATGGTATGCTGGAAGAAGTAATGGAAGTCTTTCCTGTGCTGAACACTGAATAAACAATCATCACCAGTTAATACTGGTGTACTGTGTACGTGGTCTTCTTCGACACACATGGCCAGTACAGAGCCGTCGTTGTATAGACGCCAGCTGTGGATTTCTTGAATGGTGAAGCTGTTGAATTGGTCGTGGCTAAACACCGCGTGGCTACCAATTAAATCGGGGATTTCTTGAATAATATCTGCGGCTTGATTAGTCACAACTGGGTAATAATGGGCGCTTTGCTTTAAATACTCGCTTTTATAAGCAGGGGTTTCAAATAGAACTTGGCCAGTACGGGTATCTAAAAAACCTTCCCAATGGCCATTTAAAGGGTCATCAAGGCTACGACAAGCCACGATTTTGTTCATCCAAGGCACAATGCCATCTATGTGACCATCGCTCCATATAGCCCAACACAGAACCTTCAAATTAAAGACTTGGTCTGAAGAGTCATTGGTATATAGCATCTCTATACCATCTAGCTCGGGCACTAAACGGCGTATTTTAGGTAGATTGCGTTTGTGTTGCCTAAAATCAATAACATCGGCTTTTTTGGCCATATTTACTCCAAGGCTGTTGCGACTGCTTCCTGCACCTTCTTTGAGTATAGGTACAAAAAATCCGAGGAGTATGAATAGTTTTGAATAACTGGCAGGGGGCTAATATCCAGTTGATTGATGTCTAAAGGGTTAGTTGCGCCTTTTATCAATAAAAGGCGCTTAAGGTCTAGGTTGCGGTGTTTGATGCAAGGATTACCTTTCGGCTGACCACCCGTAATCGAGCTAACAAAAATACTGCATTAACGCTTAAACCAATGATTAATCCCACCCAAAAACCAGCAGCGCCCATGGGAGCATCTTGCGCTAATCCTAAATAATAACCAAGTGGCAGGCCCACACCCCAAAACGCAATTAAGCTCAGAACAAACGTGGCAAGGGTGTCGTTATAGCCCCGTAAAGCCCCTGCGGCGGTGATTTGGATGCTGTCGCTTATCTGAAAGACAGCGGCATGTAATAACAAGTAGGTGGCGATTTCTATGACATGGTCATCTTGGCTGTATAACGTCACCGCGCGTTCACCTAAAAAGTAGATGAATGCGGCATTGAAGGTGGCCAGAAAGAGGTTAACGTAAAGCGCGTTTTTCCATGCGAGTTTGGCCCCTGTTTGATTTTGTTTGCCTAATTCGTTTCCAACTAAAACCGTTAAAGCCATGCCAAGGCTAAGAGGAATCATAAATAGCACAGTGGATATATTTAGTGTTATTTGATGAGCCGCCACAATGTCAGGGCCGAGACGGGCAATGAATAAAGCGATGATGCAAAATAAGCTGACCTCAGCAAATATGGCTAAGCCAATGGGTAAGCCGATTTTTAAAATGTGTTGCATATGAGCTAAATTCGGTTTTTTAAATGTATGTAAGGGTTTCACCTTTTGGTGAAAGCGGCTGAAATAGGTATAAAGCCAGATGGCGATGGCCATCATATAAAAAACGATCAAGCTGGCTAAGCCACATCCGGCTCCGCCCATGGCATCAATGGGCCCAAAGCCAAACACGAATAACAGATTTAAGGGGACGTTTAATACCAAGCCTGCAAATGCAATGATGGTCACAGGTGATGTTAAATGTACGGCTTCATTGTATGAGCGAAATGCTTGATGCACCGCCACGGCAGGTAATGAAAGTGCGATGTATAGTAGATATTCTTTGGTAATCAGTTGAATCTCTTGGCTTATCTCCATGATATTCATAACAGGAGCCGTGCCAAAAAGTAGAATTAGCATTGCGATTAAGCCAATCACTAACCCAAGGTAAATACCTTGTTGTAAATGACGGGCTGATTGAGCTTTATCTTTAGCACCTTTGGCTTGGGCAACCAGAGGAGAAAGTGCCAGCATGATGCCACTTTCAAATAATACAAGAGGTAGCCAAATGCTACTACCAACAGCGATTGAGGCTAAATCTAAGGTGCCAGCCATGCCCGCAACTAAGGTATCCACGACCCCCATGCCGGTTTGGGCCAGCTGTGTGCCTAAAATGGGGATCATTAACATTAACAGGGGTTTTGCTTGCTTATAAAAAATATTCAATGGCTACTCAAACAATCTGGTAAAAGCTGGCCCCAGTATCAGGAAAATCCACCGAATTGCAATGCTCAAGGCTTGTCACTGGTAGCGCTGGCCCATAACTGGTATAAAGCAGACCAGTAAAATGTTGTAAGAAGTCTATGTATCAATGTCCGACGGTGATTAAGCTTTTTAATGACAGCTTTAAATCATCCTTAAACACCGAATTGGTCAGAGGGGGGCATGAGCCCATTTATATCCCTAGAAGCCAATATTACCCTTGGGATCGTGTGATTTTTGCCCATGGTTTTTTCGCCAGTGCATTACATGAAATAAGCCATTGGTGTATCGCCGGAGAGCAGCGTCGCAAATTAGTAGACTTTGGCTACTGGTATAATCCTGATGGGCGAACTCCAGAGCAGCAAGCAGAATTTGAACAGGTTGAAATTAAACCTCAAGCACTTGAGTGGATTTTATGCAAAAGTGCTCAATTTGTATTCAATGTCAGTATCGATAATTTATCGGCAGACCCTCAAGCCATTGAGGCCTCTGCCAATATCTTTAAAGACAAAATATATGAGCAAGTACAACAGTATTTGCAACAAGGGCTGCCTAAACGGGCACAACAATTCAGCGATGCTTTGATTGCTCATTACCGAAGTGATCAGCCGCTAAGCCCATCAGAATTTAAACGGGAAGAGTTATAAATGCCAATTGGATTGATCAAAAAACTGTTCAGTAAGGACGAGCCCGCTAAGCCGTCGCCAAAACAAATCAGTGATAAAAAAGCGACAGCACCAAAAAAGCCAAAAGAAACGGTTAAAAAAACACCAAAGCCTAAAAAGAAGCCAGAACCTTGGGATGCCGCTCAATTTAAAGTTGAACCTCAAGAAGGCAAAACTCGCTTCCATGATTTAGATCTTGATGAACGCATTATGCATGGTATTTTTGATTTAGGGTTTCAGTATGCAAGCCCAATTCAAGCGGCCGCTTTGCCCTATACTTTGGCTGGGCATGACATTATTGGTAAAGCACAAACCGGTACCGGTAAAACAGCTGCCTTCTTAATTACCGTATTGCAAAAATTACTTACCAAGCAGCCAGCTGAACGTTATGCCAGCGAGCCGCGAGCTCTTGTTATTGCGCCTACTCGCGAGTTGGCCATGCAAATTGCAAAAGATGCTGAAGGCTTGTCTAAGCACACAGAACTAAATGTAGTAACCATTGTTGGTGGTGTGGATTACGATAAACAAAAACAACAACTTAATGATATTGTCGATATTGTAGTGGCCACCCCTGGTCGTTTACTTGATTTTCTTCAGCAGAAAGTAGTGTTTTTAGACCAAGTAGAAATGTTAGTTATTGACGAAGCCGATCGCATGCTCGATATGGGTTTTATTCCTGACTTAAAACGCATTATTCGCGGCACTCCAGAAAAAGACATACGCCAAACTCAATTGTTCAGTGCGACCTATCCATACGACGTTGTGGCGTTAAGTGAAAGCTGGACCTACAAACCTCAGCAGGTTGAAATTGAGCCTGAATCCGTTGCAACTGATACTGTCGATCAGCGTTTTTATAGCCTGCAAGAAACAGAAAAAGATCAAGTGCTGGTGGATTTTTTAAATCAAGCCACGACCGGTAAAGCTATTATTTTTGCTAACCGTCGTGACACCTCAAGGGATCTAGCCGATCGCTTAAATAAAATGGGCGTAAAAGCCATGTTATTAAGCGGTGAGGTGGCTCAACAAAAACGGGTGAAAACCCTAGAACGCTTTAAGAGCCAAGACAACACCGTATTGGTCGCCACGGATGTAGCCGGACGTGGTATTCATGTAGATGGTATTACTCACGTATTTAACTATAACCTACCAGATGACCCAGAAGACTATGTACACCGTATTGGTCGTACTGGTCGCGCTGGAGCAAGTGGCATGGCCATTACCTTTGTCGATGAATATGAAGCGTATGGTTTAATGGATCTTGAAACCTATTTAGGTAAGAAAATCATTACTGAGCCTGTGCCTAAAGGTTAAATCATGCAAGTGAAGTGGCTCACTCTTGTAATATGTTTATTTTTTGGCGCGCATGCTTTTTCCATGAATGTAAAACATGGTCATGAGTTAATTCATAAACAAGCCCTTAATTTTCTGGGGAGCGCCAGCCAACTGGTTAGTGTTAATTATGTTGACCAGCTTTTGAATGTGACCGAGAGTATTCAGCACGAGAAGCTTTTAGGTTGGCACTATTCTCGTGATGGATTCCTTGTACGTTTTGAAACAGGCCAATCAATCTTCTCTAAAAACACAGGCATAAATAATGTAAATTTATTGTCTAGTTCGTTTTCAGATACTTTACACCAAAGTCATTCCACCTCATTTTTTGTACTCAGTCCTTAGTTGTGAAGCAAGCTCATTTAATTGATATTTCAGCAGTATTCTTTCGCTATTATTTTGCCCCCGGGCCAAGTATCGTCACCGATGATGGCTGGGAAGTGTATCCGTTGCTGGCTTCGTTACGCTGGCTGGTGCAGCCTAGGTTTATTCAGTCGGATGTAACGGTAGCAGCATTTGATGAAAGCTTAGGAACCTGTTTTAGGCATGAATTAGACCCTCATTACAAAGCAAATCGGGCTATGCCCAATGAAGACATTTTGTACCAGTTAAGTTTGTTAAAGTCGTTCTGTGAGCATTTAGGGTTTGTGGTATTAGCCGGAACTGAATTTGAAGCGGATGATTACTTGGCCACAAGTGTGGCTTTATTACCTGAGCATGAGGTTACTCTTCATTCTAGAGATAAAGACCTGCGCCAATTACTCACCACGAATGTCATCATGCAAGACAATGCCACCGAGGCTATTTGGGATGTAGAACGTCTAAAACAAGAGGTGGGGTTAGCTCCTAATCAAATAGTGGACTTCCTATCCCTAGTGGGAGATGCCAGCGACTTTATTGAAGGAGTGAGTGGTATCGGTGTGAAAACCGCCACCAGCTTGCTGCAAACCTACGGCGATTATCAGGGTATTTATCGTGTGATTGATTCAAATGCCAGTTTGAGCGTGCGAGGTGCTGAGCGCATTGCTCAGTCATTAATTGATCAAAAGGACAGAGTACTGTTAAATCGTCAATTAATCGAATTACGTAAAGACATTCCAATATCGTTAACGGCTTTACCTTTTGATCAAGATGGCTACTTTTTTGTCTATGCCTTGGTTGAACAGCTAGGGCTGATGAGACCGTTTAATAAACAACTTGAAATACTGGCAGGATTGCACCAATGAAAATAGTTGCAGACGAGAATATCCCATTATTAAATGCGTTCTTTTCGGATATGTGCCAAGAGCTAGTCACCTTGCCCGGTCGAGAAATGCGTGCTGAGCATGTTAAAGATGCTGATATTTTATTGGTGCGCTCCATCACCCAAGTGAATGCCAAGTTACTACAAAACTCTAAGGTTAAATTTGTAGGCACCTGTACCATAGGCACAGATCACTTAGATACAACTTATTTGGAGCAGGCTGGTATTCAATATGCCAATGCACCTGGCTGTAACGCAAAAGCTGTGGTGGATTATATTTTAAGTGCTTTATTGGTATTGCAAGAGCGCAAGCAAACCCCTTGGCAATCACTGAGTGTTGGAATTGTTGGTGCGGGAAATGTTGGTGGGCTGTTATACGATACCTTAAAGGCATTGGGTATGAAGGTTGTCGCGTACGATCCAAATGTAGAGGCATTTGCTAGTAATGAATGCTCTGAACAAGTTTGGCAGCAAGATGTGGTGACGTTACATACGCCAATTATCAAACAAGGTGAACATACTACCTATCACTTAGTTGATGAAAATCGCTTCGCTAAGATGAAAGACACAGCATGTTTAATTAATAGTTGTCGCGGTGAAGTAGTGGATAACCAAGCTTTATTAAAGCATAAAAATAGTCATCCTAACTTTGAATGTATTTTAGATGTATACGAGCAAGAGCCAGCACCAACGGATGAACTAATTAAAGCATGTTTATTGGCCACCCCTCATATAGCGGGTTATAGCTTAGATGGTAAATATGGCGGCACCGCCATGATTTATGAAGCCTTATGTGATGTTTTAGCTTTACCAAAACGGTTACGTTTAGCTCAACTAATTTCCGAAGCGCCACTTCGCAAATTAAGCTTCTCTGGTGAAGCGGATATACAATACATTTTAAAACAAGTGATTCAATCGGCCTACGATATTAGAGATGATCACTTTCGTATGCTCAGCTTGCTTGGGCTAACTAAAGATGAAAAAGCAAAAGCATTTGACGGCTTACGCAAAGAGTATCCGATGCGTCGTGACTTGACTTGTCAGGTGGTCTCGTCTCGGCGCTTGTCTCATGCTGTTTGGTTGCAAGCCATGGGTGTGCGTATAAAACAATAAATATTTATGATGAAGTTATTAAATATTTGTGACATAAAAAAAGCAGCCTATGGCTGCTTTATATTCTAGAAAAACGTTAAGACTTGGTGGCTTGTAAGATTTCCTCTAAGGCTTTTTGGATCATCTCCTCAGTAATGGGAGTCTCCTTGCCTTTGCTATCCACTAAGGCTGCACCATGTAGGTAATCTTGCTCTGCTTGTGCGGTCTGTGTGGTTGAGTTCTTCATGACATCACCCAATTAGTATGTAACCTCAGTATAGTAATAGGCTAAGCTCTAAGCCAAGAGATTTATGGAAAATAATTCAGTTTTTAATTTAATTGTTGAAAGTTTGCCCAGTAGTCAAGCCAAGCGCCTTGTTCATGGACGCGGTGGTGTAATAAAGGGTTGGGAACAGATAAATATTGAGGTGTATCCGCCTGTTCTTTGGGTAATGGTGTACCAAAGTTTAGATGAAACCGATTTATTAAAAACTTTGAATGAGATTGCTTCTCAAGCTCAAGGGCTTGGTATTGAGGCCATATATATTCAGCGCCGTTTCCAAAAAGATGACCCTGTGGAAGTGTTTTATGGTAGTGATGCTTTTATCGGCATTGATCACAGGATAATAGAAGACAATTTATCTTATTGGGTGAACCTTGGTCGAAACCAAAACACTGGTTTATTTTTAGATATGAGTGAAGGGCGTGCTTGGGTTAAAGCAAACGCACAAAATAAACATGTATTAAACTTATTTTCTTATACGTGCAGTTTAGGTATTACAGCAGCGGCGGGTTATGCGTCGTCTGTAGTGAATATTGATATGGCAAAAGGGGCGATTAAACGTGGTCAGCAAAATTTAGCGCTGAATGATGTGCCATGTGTGAGCAATACATTTATTGCACAAGACATTTTTAAGATGATTAAAAAACTCACGCAAAAAGGGCCATATGATTTATTAATTGCCGATCCACCTAGTTTTCAAAGCAAAGCATTTGATGTGCGTCGTGATTATGAAAAACTGCTGACAAAGTTAAAACCATCATTAGCGCCTAATGCACAATTAATGTTGTGTTTGAACTCGCCAGCATTAACCCCAGATTTTCTACATGAACTGGTAGAGAGAGTATTTCCACAAGCACAGTTTATTACGCGAATAAAAAATCCGCCTGTGCTGGCGGATCAAAACGAAGAGCATTCTTTAAAAGTGATGTTGTATCAACTGCCTGCTTAAAAAGCGTGAAAAAAATATTGTTCAATAATGCGCTGCATATCAATGCTGGATTGTTCTCGCAGCGCTTGTTGAATTTGAAATGCGAGAGTGCTTTCGCGTTTTTCAATAGAATGAGCGTTGGCTAATTTTTCCTTACTCAGATTAGGTGTAATCAATTTCACAAATGCTTTTTGAGTGAGAGTACATTCCTCTGCGCTTTCTTGTTTAATGATATCCAAATAACGAATATAACCTTCGTCATGTAGCCACATAAGTGCGCCAACGGCGGACAAGTAGCGTTGGCTATGTAGGCCAAATTCATCCATCTCATCAGGCCCGCTAATATCATCAATAAATAAACTAACCTTGCGAGGAAACTGCTGAAAAAGGCTTAACAAAATAATGCCAATGTCATGATAAAAATCGTCGATGTTGACATCGTTCATAACCTTTTCCTATTGGCTGTAGTGTTCAAAGAAATTGCCAATTTTGCCAATGGCTTCTTGTAGATCATCAACCCTTGGTAAAAAAACCAAACGGAAGTGATCAGGCTCAGGCCAGTTAAAGGCACGACCATGCACAATCAATATTTTTTGTTGTTCAAGTAAATCCAATACCATTTTTTCATCGTTTTTAATGTTGAACTTGCTTTGATCCATTTTTACAAAGCTGTATAGGGCGCCTTTAGGAAGGGTACAGCTTAACCCTGGTATATCGTTGATCAGTTCATGGGTTAATTGGCGTTGCTCATAGATACGCCCCCCTGGGCGCACAAGGTCGTTAATGCTCTGATACCCACCCAGTGCGGTTTGAATGGCGTACTGGGATGGTACGTTAGCGCATAGGCGCATGCTTGCTAGCATGTCTAAGCCTTCTAGGTAGTCTTTTGCCTTATGTTTGGCACCACTGACCACTAGCCAGCCACTTCTAAAGCCTGCAAGGCGATAGGTTTTTGATAAACCATTGAAGGTAATGATCAGTAAATCCTCAGCTAAAGAGGCAGTGGATACATGCTCGGCTTCATCAAAGATGATCTTGTCGTAAATTTCGTCTGAGAACACCACTAAGTTGTGCTGGCGGGCGATTTCTAGCATGCCCAGTAATACTTCCTTGGGATATAAGGCACCCGTTGGGTTGTTTGGGTTTATTAGCACCAAAGCTTTTGTATTTGCGGTTATCTTCTTACGGATGTCGTCTAAGTCAGGGTTCCAGTCCGATTGCTCATCGCAGCGGTAATGCACTGGTGTGCCGCCAGCTAGGCTTACTGCTCCAGTCCAAAGAGGGTAATCCGGAGAGGGAATCAGGATCTCGTCGCCATTATTAACTAAGCCTTGTAGTGCCATTACGATAAGTTCGCTGACACCGTTGCCCAAATAAATATCATCAATATCGACCCCTTTAATGCCTTTTTGTTGGCAGTACTGCATCACTGCTTTGCGACCGGAGTAAATCCCTTTACTGTCAGAATAACCTTGGGCATTGGGTAGTTGATGAATCACATCTTGAAGAATTTCATCTGGCGCGTTTAATTCAAATGGAGCAGGGTTGCCGATGTTGAGTTTTAAAATACGATGGCCTTCATCTTCCATACGCTTGGCGGCACTGAGTACGGGCCCGCGAATGTCGTAAAATACATTGGCCAGTTTGTTTGATTTATGCAATTCGTGCATGAAAGACCCCAGAAGCCCTATGGTTTAATGATGGCAATAAATAGATTATAAAGATGTGCGGATAATACCTAGCTTTTGCGTTGGCTCCAAATGCTAGCTGAAGACAATAAGAAGAATACTTAATTTTAAGGTAATTAAAGTGGATAAGATCAAAAAAACACCACAGCAATGGCAACAAGAACTGGACCCAGAAACCTATCGTATTACCCGTGAGCATGGCACTGAAAGAGCGTTTACTGGTGCGTTATACTCCAACCAAAAAGCGGGTATGTATTTGTGTGTATGCTGTGCTCAACCTTTATTTGAATCGGATACGAAATACGACAGCGGTTCCGGCTGGCCAAGCTTTTACGCACCGGTTGAAGGTGGCGCTATTGATGAAAAATCAGATAGCTCTTTGATGATGCAGCGTACTGAAATTCTGTGTAGTCGTTGTGATGCGCATTTGGGTCATGTGTTTCCTGATGGGCCTGCTCCCACTGGTTTAAGGTATTGTGTCAATAGTGCATCTTTAACGTTTGAAGAAAAATAATGAAAGATTTTGACTGGATTTATCATCGAGCCGAAGAGCTAAAAGGCGCGGATTTTGAACGCCTACTACCTGAGGTGATTAGCGCTCAGGAATTGGTTGAGCGCTCTAGTGACTATTATTTATCTTTAATTGGCTTAAGGATATTTCGTGCCGGATTAAAACACAGTGTAGTGGATAGTAAATGGCCCAACTTTGAAAAAGTATTCAATGGCTTTAAACCTGCCTATGTGGCCAGTTTGAGTGATGAAGCCTTAGAACAACATATGTTGGAGCCTGGGTTAATCAAGCACTGGGGTAAAATAAAAGCCTTGCGTATTAATGCTGCTTGGTTGCTCGACCTAGAGAGAGAGCAGGGTGGTTTTGGCCAGTACATTGCTAACTGGCCTGTTACGGATATTGTTAGTTTATGGCTTGAAATGAAAAAGCACGGGGCGCAGCTGGGTGGTCGCAGTGCGCAGGCTATAATTCGTATGGCAGGCAAAGATACCTTTCAGCTCAGTGAAGACGTTATGGTGCAATTGAGGGCCCTTGGGGTGGTGAGCAAGGTTACAGATAACAAAGCAAAACGAGATTTAGTGGCTATTCAGCATGCATTTAATGAGTGGCACCAACAATCTGGTTATCCCATGTCCCATATTTCAAGAATGCTGTCGTTTACTTAATATATTCTTGTTTGATTAAAAACTAGACACTTTTAATTGATTGCTGTAAATTATAATTGTGTACAATTTAATTTATGGCAATTTAAGTCTAAAGGGGATTTATGTCAGTATATGATTTTCAAGCGTTGGATATTCAAGGTAATCAGCGCTCATTATCTGAGTTTAAAGGCAAAGTTTTATTGGTGGTGAATACGGCTAGCAAATGTGGCCTGACGCCACAATTTGAAGGCTTAGAATCCATGTATGAAGACCTTAAAGCACAAGGCTTAGAAGTACTTGGATTCCCATGTAATCAATTTGCGGAACAAGATAAGGGCACAGACTCTGAAATTGCTGGTTTCTGTATGAAGAATTACGGTGTAAGTTTTCCCATGTTTTCAAAAATTGAAGTGAATGGAGATGATGCTCATCCGCTTTATAAATATTTGAAAAAAGAAGCTCGAGGCGTATTAGGCAGCCAAAAAATCAAATGGAATTTTACTAAGTTTTTAATCAATCAAAATGGCCAAGTGGTTAAGCGATTTGCGCCAACAACCAAGCCCAGTGCCATTAAAAAACACGTAGAAGCTTTGCTAGAGAGTTAAATGACGTTTGACCCAGTGGGCGGTTACAGGTAAGTTTCACGATTATTAAATAGATATAAAAAGGGCTTTCATGGATAAAGTAGATGAGTTACTAAAGTTAGATAACCAGTTGTGTTTTCAACTTTATAGTGCTTCTCGGTTTATGACCAAGATTTATCAGCCTTTATTAAAACCCTTGGATTTAACCTATCCACAGTATTTAGTTATGTTGGTTCTTTGGGAAATGCCCATAGGGCATAAATTTACGGTGACCAGCTTGGGTGAGCGTTTAAAACTCGATAGTGGTACATTAACGCCACTTTTGAAACGCTTAGAAAGTAAGCGATTAATTCAGCGACAGCGCAGTAATGAAGATGAACGACAAGTGTGGGTTCGGCTGACTGCGTTGGGTGAGTCGTTAAAGCAGCAAGCTAAGAAAATACCTGAAAAACTCATGTGTGATGCTAGCATCAAACCACAAGAGCTGGTTGCACTGCGTGATACTCTAAAAAAATTATTTAATAGTGCAGAAGGTTAGTCGTAAATATTTTTTTTACTTTCCCAATCTTCTTCTTCTTTGATTTTATCCATACCACTTGAAAGCTTATTGGCAGACTGCTGACTGGCTTTCTTCCTGCCTTCATTAAGCCTATGTTCTATTTTTTTAATGACTCTTTCTAGTTCGTCTTTAAATGGTGTTAGCGCTTGTTTAGACGGACTTTTTAGTACCAAGCTCAAGGTGACTTTAAATTTACTCATGGCAGGGCCAAACTTCTTATTACTGAGTAGATGTTGGGCAATATTGTAATGCATATCCATAACAGTACGTTGCATGATGACTTTTAGGTTTTTCACTACTCGAGAACCTTGAGATTTGGGGATTAACCCTGTTTTGACAGATTTTAATATTTGATCATGCAGAAATTTAATCGTTTGGCGAATCTCGTGGGCTGTATCTGGGTCATTAATTTGACTGTGTTTATTCATGCGTTTAACGCTGTCGTCTTTTGCCTCCAAGGTTTTTTCTAATCGGATTTCTAGATCTTGGTAGAGTGCATTGAGGTTTTGGTTGTCTTGTCCCAGTTCTAGTACTTTTGAAATTAGGAGCATGGTGCGCTTTAGCATGAAGATGCGAGTAGGGATGTCAAAGTAGATACCAGGAATAATATTCATGGCATTTTGCATGCGGCGCAGGTCATCGTGGATATCGACCAGTTCTCGCGCTTTTTCAATACGGCGCTTCTCAAGGTAGTTCTTGACGAAGATACTGCTGATCAAAGTGATCACCAGTAGTGCGCCTAATACGATTATTGAGTCCATGGCGTTTCTATTTGTCCTTTACTTATATTCAGTGTAGACCGTATTTCAGAACTTTTTTATGAGAAAAAACTTGACGTAATTCAATGAGATACATAAAATGCGCGCCACATCAAACGTGACTGACGTTTTTTGGATAGTGTCCCGTTCGTCTAGAGGCCTAGGACACCGCCCTTTCACGGCGGTAACAGGGGTTCGACTCCCCTACGGGATACCATTTTTATCTTGTGTTTGGCAAGATACCCAGTGAAAGCTGGTCATTAGGGTAGTGAAAGACTCTAATATTGCGGGAATAGCTCAGTTGGTAGAGCACGACCTTGCCAAGGTCGGGGTCGCGAGTTCGAGTCTCGTTTCCCGCTCCAATCTCTCATTAGTCTAGGCCAAAACGCCTAATGAGTTCAGTCATTTAGTGTCCCGTTCGTCTAGAGGCCTAGGACACCGCCCTTTCACGGCGGTAACAGGGGTTCGACTCCCCTACGGGATACCACTTATTTAGAATGTGTTGGTTGTTTCAGTTTAACTGGGAATAACGGACATAAGAGGCTAGGACACCGCCAATATTTATCAGCGGCGGAACTGGTTTAGGGATATCCCCTAAGGGATACCACTTATTCAAAGCTATGCTGGCTGATTTTATTAAGTAGCGAGCATAGAAAACTAGGACACCGCCAATATTTATCAGCGGCGGAACTGGTTTAGGGATATCCCCTACGGGATACCACTTATTCAAAAGTATGCTGGTGACTACAAGTGACCAGTATAGAAGCTAGATAGCTATTCTTTTACCAAGTAGAGTACTGGCTTAGGGTATACCTTAAACGATACCCCTTAATTCTGACGTATTAGCATTTATGTAGGCTAATGCTCAGAAACAGAATTGCGGGAATAGCTCAGTTGGTAGAGCACGACCTTGCCAAGGTCGGGGTCGCGAGTTCGAGTCTCGTTTCCCGCTCCAAATTAAAAAACCAGAACTTTGTTCTGGTTTTTTTACGCCTAAAGAAAAGTAACATCCTATAGGCGGTGTTTATGAGTTGGCTTTGAAGATGGCTTGTTTGGAGGCTAAATAGTCGAAACTGTCATCTGCATCGGCTACTAGGTCATCGAGTTGTTGGAATCGGGCGATCTCTTCGTCTGGCATGAAATGCAAGGCTTCTCCGCCAAAATACCAGAGTACTTCGCGACCAAGGTGCGGAGCAAATGTTGGGTAGTTGCGAAATAATCTTGCTAACCAGTCTTGGCCTTCAAATGTGGCGTTTACATCACGGGCTTCAAGTTGTGCGATGACCTGTTTTAGTTGCTGTAGAAACGATGCGTCATTTTCGTCTAAGGTTTCTTGGTTAAATGGAATACCTTGTTGCAATGATTGTAGGAAATCTTTCAACAAAATCAGAGTATGATGGTGAGGATTATAGGTTTGCATAGAAACAATACTGTTATGAGCTCATTAAATGATTATCAAGGGCCCGCACTAAGTATTACGGGACTCAAAAAAGTATATGAAAACGGTTATGTGGCACTTAAAGGTATTGACCTAGAAGTGGCACAAGGGGACTTTTTTGCGTTATTGGGCCCAAATGGTGCTGGTAAGTCTACCACACTTGGCATTGTTTCTGGCTTAGTAAATAAAACTCAAGGGCAGGTGAAACTGTTTGGCTTAGACATTGAAGGGGATTGGTATGCAGCCAAGCGCCTGTTAGGTGTGGTACCGCAAGAGTTTAATTTTAATCAGTTTGAGAAAGTACAAGATATTGTTGTGACTCAGGCGGGTTATTATGGCATGCCTAAAAAACAGGCACAGGCTGAATGTGATAAATATCTAAAAGCACTGGATTTATGGGATAAGCGAGATGTGCCTTCACGCATGTTATCAGGAGGTATGAAGCGCCGCTTAATGATCGCTCGTGCATTAGTACACAACCCTAAATTACTTATATTAGATGAGCCGACAGCAGGCGTAGACATTGAGTTGCGTCATAGCATGTGGGAGTACTTGGTTAAATTAAATAAGCAATTTGGCACAACGGTTATTTTAACTACTCATTATTTAGAAGAAGCCGAAAGTTTATGCCATAACATTGCCATTATTAATCATGGTGAGATCATCAAAAACACCAGTAAACGCGCTTTACTTGAAGAGCTCCGCAAGCAAACATTTGTGGTGGAATTAGCTAAGGCTTATCCGCAGCGTCCTGACTTATTAGGGTTGTGCGTTAACTGGCAAGACGACCGGTGTTTTGAAGTGGATGTTGAGAAGGGCACAGCAATTAATGATTTATTTAGTGTATTTAATAAACAAGATATTTGTGTGAGCGGTATTCGTCCCAAGTCGAATCGTTTAGAAACTTTATTTGTTGATGCAGTAAGGAAATAATCTAATGACGTTTATACGAGCCTACTGGATTGCCTTTAGCACCATTTTAGTAAAAGAAGTACGACGCTTTATGCGTATTTGGCAGCAAACCTTATTGCCACCTGCTATTACCATGACTCTTTATTTTATTATTTTTGGGAATCTTATTGGTTCACGAATTGGTGAGATGTCAGGTTTAAGCTATATGGCGTTTATTATGCCGGGTTTAATCATGATGAGCGTGATTAACAATGCCTATGCGAATGTATCGAGTTCATTTTTTAGCAATAAATTCCAACGCAGTGTTGAAGAGTTGTTGGTGGCTCCTGTACCCAATAGCGTCATTTTAGCTGGCTTTGTATTTGGTGGCGTGGCTCGCGGAATTTTAACTGGGCTAATTGTAACGGTTGTGGCGGTCTTTTTTACCGATATTCAAGTGCATAATTTTTGGGTGCTGATATCAATTGTTTTGTTGTCGTCTATTTTATTTTCATTGGGTGGGTTTATTAATGCCTTGTATGCTAATAAATTTGATGATGTGTCTATTATTCCTACTTTTGTATTAACGCCACTTTCATATTTAGGTGGCGTTTTCTTTAGTACAGATTTACTGCCTGAGGGTTGGCGTTTGGTATCAGAATTTAATCCAATTTTGTATATGGTGAATGGATTTCGCTTTGGTATGTTAGGGGTAAGTGATGTCAATTTAATTACTTGTTATGCCATTTTAGTCAGTGTGATTTTGGTACTTACAGCTTACAGCATGTGGTTATTAAAACGTGGTAAAGGAATTCGAAGTTAATGAGTCACGAAAAAAAAGAATTATTACTAGGTAAGCATACTCATTATGTTTCTGAGTATGATGCTTCACTTATTTTTCCTATTGCTCGTGATGAGAATCGAGAAAAATTGAATCAGCCGGTCATTAAGGTAAATGGTTCTTTACCGTTTTTTGGTTTTGATGTTTGGACTGGTTATGAGGTGTCTTGGTTGAACCTTAAGGGTAAGCCACAGGTGGCTATTGCGCAGTTCATTATTCCTGCTCAATCCAGTCATATTGTTGAGTCTAAATCGTTCAAATTGTATTTGAATAGTTTTAATCAAACTCGATTAGATCATCGGCAAGACGTTGAAAAACGCTTGCAGCAAGACTTATCAGCTGGGTTTGGTGCTCAAGTTCAAGTTCAGTTACATGGGGTTATGGGGTTCCCTATTAACCATCAGAACCTCGGGGTGAATATTGATTACTTAGATGTTGAAGTTAACGAGTATTCCCCAAATGCCCAGATATTAAGCCTAGATGAGCAACAGGTTAGTGAAACTGTGCACTCCAATTTATTAAAGTCTAATTGCCCTGTAACCAGTCAGCCTGACTGGGCCACTCTTGTGATTCAATATAAAGGGGTGAGACTGAATCATGAAGCCTTGCTTAAATACATCATTAGTTATCGCGGTCACGATGATTTCCACGAACATTGCGTAGAGCAAATTTTTTGCGATTTGCTTAATTTGGGAGGATTTGAAGAGCTGACAGTGTCTGCTCGATATACACGTCGTGGTGGATTAGATATTAATCCAACTCGCAGTTTGCTGCCAATTGATCAAGAAACGCTCATTGGACGGTTAGACCGACAATAATTGTTTGCTCTGCATCAAGATAGGCAGAGCTTCTTCATTTTAATGTAATAAATACATCTATTTATTATCATTTCCTTATGAGAAGTATTATCATTACGGTAGTTTTGTTTTGAGGTACTTCCATGTCTATGTTATTTCAAGACCTAAAAGTGGGTGATTCAGCAATAATTTCCAATAATGTTGGCTCATTGGAGGGTTCTAGTCAGGTTCAAAGATTAATGGTTTTAGGCTTAACCCCAGGTACACGCTTTCAGGTTACACGTGTTGCACCGCTTGGGGACCCTATTGAAATTCGCTTAAGAGGATTTAATTTGAGCTTGCGTCGTGAAGAAGCCAAAGGTGTGAAGGTTGATAAACTATGATTGAGAAAGGTTACACCATTGGCTTAGTTGGTAACCCAAATTGCGGTAAAACAACCTTATTTAATGCATTAACCGGTACTCGCCAGCGTGTTGGGAACTGGCCCGGTGTAACGGTTGAGCGTAAAAGTGGTTCATATTTCCATGCTCAGACGGAATATGAAGTTGTTGATTTACCCGGCACCTACAGTGTTATTGCGGATGTGCAAGGGGACTCACTTGACGAGCAAATTGCGCAGCAGTTTATTTTAAATAAAGAGGCTGACTTAATCATTAATGTCCTAGATGCATCTAGTTTAGAACGTGGCCTGTATTTGACCTCGCAATTATATGACGCGGGTATCCCGATGATTGTGGCGTTAAACATGGTTGATGTGGCCCACAACAAAGGTATGCACCTAGATCATCAAGTGCTTGCAGAGCGCTTAGGCTGCCCTGTGATTCCTTTAATTGCCTCACGTGGTGATGGTTTAGTCACATTGATGGATATGATTGAAAATCGTATTCAAAAGGGTGCATGTTTATCTCGGCCTTATGACTTTTCAACTGAAATTGAACGTCAATTAAGTGATTTGCAATCTCACTTAATCCACAATAATCCTGAAGCGTCTCCATTACTTGCCACATTATTGTTAGAGCAGGCTAAATACCCAGATGACTTTGATCATGTGCCATTAGAGTCAGCTAGTTCTGAGTTGATTCAGTCTCGGTACGCATGGGTGGATGATGTCTGTAATGATGTCATTCAGCAGCATCATCATGAAAAGAAAACCATAGGTGAGCGCATTGATGATTTAGTATTGAATCGTGTGCTGGCACTGCCCATATTTTTAGGGGTGATGTATTTATTGTTTTTGTTTGCTATTAATTTTGGCAGTGCATTCATCGATTTTTTTGATTTAACCGCCGCCGCAATTTTTGTAGAAACCCCAAGGTGGCTACTTTCAGCGATTGGTTCGCCTGAATGGCTTACTACCTTTATAGCCGATGGTGTTGGCGGGGGCATTCAGCTAGTAGCGAGTTTCATACCTGTTATTGCGGCCTTGTTTTTGGCCCTCTCATTTTTAGAAGATGTGGGCTATATGGCTCGCGCAGCGTTTATTATTGATCGCATGATGCGCTCACTGGGTCTGCCCGGTAAGGCGTTTGTTCCTTTGATAGTAGGTTTTGGCTGCAATGTTCCTGCGGTAATGGCGGCAAGAACCCTAAACAGAGAAGGGGATCGTTTAGTAACCACTATGATGGCACCGTTCATGTCATGTGGTGCCCGTTTAACTGTGTATGCGTTATTTGCAGCAGCCTTTTTTCCTGAGAATGGTCAAAATATCGTATTCGCATTGTATTTGATTGGTATTGCGGTGGCTGTATTAACGGCATTCTTAATGCGCCGATTCATGCTTCCAGCACAGGGTAGTTCATTTATTATGGAGTTGCCTCCGTATTTATTGCCTACTACTCGTAATTTGTTTATGCATACTTGGCATCGCTTGAAGGGCTTTGTAATGCGTGCAGGTAAAGCCATTGTGCTGGTGGTGATTGTGCTTAATGTGTTGAACTCAGTTGGTACTGATGGCTCGTTTGGTAATGAAAACCAAGAAAACTCTGTGCTATCAGAAGTGGGTAAAACCATTACACCTATCTTTACGCCAATGGGTATTGAAGAGGATAACTGGCCAGCAACAGTTGGTATTTTTACTGGTTTGTTTGCAAAAGAAGTGGTGGTTGGGACCTTAGATGCGTTGTATTCAAAAGGGGAGTCGACAGTTGAAGAGTTTAATCTTGTTGATGCCATCGGTGAAGCTTTTGCAACCATTCCTGTAAATGTGATGGATGTGCTATCTAATCTTACTGACCCATTAGGGCTTGATATGGGGGATTTGAATGACACTCAAACCATAGCAGCTAGCCAAGAAATTCAAGTCACCACGCTGGGTGCTTTGCAAACCTTTTTTGTGACGCCTTGGGCTGCCTTTAGTTACTTATTGTTTATTTTACTTTATATGCCATGTGTGGCCACTGTGGGAGCTATTGTTAAAGAGCATGGTAATTACTGGGCAGGGTTTAGTATGCTTTGGTCGTTTAGTGTGGCCTATGTTTTAGCTGTGGGTGTGTATCAAATTGCCATGTGGAGTTTACATCCTACGTCTTCAGCTATTTGGGTTATCAGTCTATTGTTATGGCAAAGTTTACTTACAGTTTGGATTTTACGTTCGGGTAAGCGTCAAGCAGCGAAAGAAAACCTGATTCCACTGGTTCAGGTAAAGTAATGGTTCAATGTGAAAGCCCGACTCGAAAGAGTCGGGCTTTTTTGTGCCTAAAGAACACTAAACAACCCTAATGGGTGATGGCTTCTGGCGATAGTGACCATAAACAATACACAAATAATAGCTGCGGCATAATAGCTTCTGCGTTTCATGATTGATGGGTTTTTCATTGTTTGAATACCAAACATAATATAACCCACTAGCAAAACTAACTTAGCGGTTAGCCATGCCTGCTCTGGAGGGAAAAAACCAGTGGCAAACATCAAGCTAACCCCCGTTAATAACAATAAAGTATCAATTGAATGGGCGGCAATTTTCACTCCTTTTCGTTCTTGCCACTGTTTTCCTGTGATACTGAAACCACCTCGTACGATAAAAAATAAAATACTAATGGTCACAAATAGTAGGTGAGTATGTCTGAGTGGTAGGTATAAAGATTCCAAATTGGTATTCCTATATTAATTATGTGTAATGTTTCTTGACAACCGAAGCCTTTAACACTTAAATGATAATGATTATCATTTAAGTGTTAAAGGCAATTATGAAAAACCCTAAAAATATACAGGAAGTACTGCAAGATTGGGAATCACATACACTCAATGCTGATCAACTCTACCACCAAAAGGAGTTTAAGAAAGCCAGTAAAGGTTTTGCAAAAAGTGTGGATATTATCGAGCCATGGCTAGAAAGAGGCGATAAAGAGCTTAATACCATTCTTCATTTATTTGTACTGTCATGCCATAACACAGCTCATGCCTTGTATAAACAGGGTAAAAAGAAAGAGGCTGAGTATTACTATAGCCATGCTCATTTTCGTTTATTAAGTTTGGTTAGTCAGCCTAAGCCTTCGTCAAAAGTGTTGGAGCTAGCTGTGCTTGAAATTAAAGCCACTTTTAACCAGCTAAAAACATTTTTGGAATCTATGAATAAGTCACAATTAGCTGGCAATATTAAGGAAGAAAGTCAGAGGGTGCTAAGGCAGAGTTACATGGAGTATGTGGATGATATGTTTGTTGTGTAGCAGGCAAGTAATACTTGTCTGCTACACCCATATTGCCTAGTGATTTTAATAACCAATGGCTCCTATTTGGAACTGTTCGCTTTCTAAATTTACGTGATATTGTAAATCTAGTCTTATGGATTCATCCAATAATTGCTCGCTACTCATTTGGCTAAACTTTTGGGTTAAAAGGGCGTGATGCACCAAGGATACTTCTCGGTCAGACAAGTCTTTACCTTCTTGTGCGCTAAAGAAATGATTGCGGATAAGTTCGTTGCGCCACGCATTGGGGTCATTGTCATTGACCATGATGTGTTGAACGATTGTGCTTACAATTGGGTTCATTTCTGACATTCGACACCTTTTTATCATTGAATGTGATCACTTAATCTAGGCGGGTTATGTCGTTATTTCCAGAAATATCCATTGTTCATGAGTGAATGTTCTAACTAGATTTTTTTTGTAAATTATTCATATATTGAATCCTATGTGTACAGCTGGATCATAAAAAGTTTGTCTAAAAAAATGATAAAAAATAGACTGTGCATAACTTAATTCAGAGTACATCCATTTAATTTTTAATAACTATAAATATAAAATTGTTAAAGATGATGAATTTGATTTTTACTGGGGAGGATGCGATTCAAGAGTATTTAAGACAAGGCGGATTAACGAGTTTATAAGCATATTAAACAATAAAGCTGTTTGGCTTTATTGTTTAAATTCCCACTTGGCTATAGTAGATTTAAGTATCTCTAGCTTAATGGGTTTACTTAGAAAGTCACTCATACCCGCAGCAAAACATTCTTTTTGTTCTGCTTCGGTAGCTCCTGCTGTTAAAGCGATAACAGGAAGGTGAGAAAGCTTTTTGTTGAGACGAATGCGTTTTGTTGCACTTATGCCATCAAGTACGGGCATTTGGCAGTCCATTAAAACCATGCAGTATTGGGTTTTATCTAAAGCGAGAATGGCTTCTTCGCCATTCTCTGCGATATCAAATTCATATCCTAAACGTTTAAGCATGGCGGAGATAACCAGTTGATTCGTACGGTTGTCTTCTGCCACTAAAATGCGATTATTTGCTAGCGGTAAGGCAGATACGTGTTCATGTACCTGCTCTTTTTGTATTGCTGCGCCTTCTGAAAGGGTTATGGTGAATATGAAAGTGGAACCTTCTTCCAATTTACTTTCAACATAAATACGGCCCTGCATTAATTCTATTAAGCGTTTACTAATTTTTAACCCCAAGCCTGTACCGCCATATTTGCGGGTAGTAGAAGAGTCTACTTGGGTAAAGGCTTCAAATAAGGTGTTGAGTTTATCTTGAGGAATACCAATACCGGTATCTATTACCCTAAATTCAAGTTCAATGTTTGGTTGGCTTTTTAGGCAACGAACATCTAAGTGAATGCCGCCTGTAGATGTGAATTTCAAGCCGTTACTAATTAGGTTTAATAAAATTTGTTTAATACGAAGAGGGTCCCCATGTAAAAATTCTGGGATATGAGGATCAATATCAAACGTATATTTAAGGTTTTTCTCTTTCAATTGAGCCACAAAGATATCTTCTAAGGACTCGCAGATTTCTCTTAATGAAAAGTTAATGATCTCTAGTTCTAGTTTTCCGGCTTCAATTTTAGAAAAATCTAATATGTCATTAATAATTGATAATAACGTTTCACCGGATTTCTCTATGGTTGTGACATATTTTGATTGTTCATCAGTAAGTTGAGTTTGGGATAAAATATCCGCAATACCAATGATACCGTTTAACGGTGTTCTAATTTCATGGCTCATATGAGCTAAAAATTGAGATTTAGCTTCGGATGCAGCTTCCGCAGTGCGAGAGTCTTGCTCCGCTGACATAATTTGACGCTGTAATTCAGCTGCGTGTTTAATATCACGATAAGAGCGCAGGGCGTTTAACAGTGCCATTCTTAGTTTGTGTGCGGTGATATCTGTTTTACTTAGGTAGTCATTAATATCGTAATCTTGAAAAACAGACTCTTCTGGGGCCGCACCTGGTTGCCCGGTGCGTATTAATAAGCGGATTTCGTTGTTGTTGTATTCGTTACGTATGTGATTGACTAACTCTAGGCCTGCGTCATCGGTTTCCATGACCACATCAACCAATGCAACGGCTACATTATCGTGTTGAGACAGGTAATCAATGGCTTCTTTGGCGCTCATGGCGCTGGCCAGCTGAATAGGGCTGCCATCAAATTCGAAGCCACGCAAAACCATTTTGGTTAGTTGATGAACGTACTCGTCGTCATCTACTACCAAAACAAGGTAATCTTGATCTGTACTGCTTGATTCCACAACGGAATCATCAGAGGTGAATTCTGTTTCATCACCAAATAGCAGATCATCACCTGGGTCCATCTAGATCCTCCATAACCCGTACAACAAGGGTGCAATTGTAAGTATAGACACCCAAACATTATTATTTGCGCATTACCTCATATTATAATGACTTTTGCTTTGGATTTTTAGGATTAACCCATAAATTCAGCATATGGGTTAAGTCATTGAACTTAAATGGTTTCCCTAGGAAGTCATTCATACCACACTCCATGCATGCGGTGCGGTTACTGTCACGAATGTCTGCAGTTAAGGCAATCACAGGTGTGGCGGTTAATTGATTGTTTTTTTCGTGATGACGGATATGTTCTGTGCATTCTAGTCCGCTCATACCGGGGAGCATACAATCCATGAATACACAATGAAAGCGGTGTTCTTTAAAAAGTTCAAAGCCTTTTTCTCCTGTGTCTCCCCATTTTATTACACAGCCCATTTTCAGTAGGTACTGCTCAATTACCATGTAATTGATGGGATTATCTTCAACTACGAGAATGTGTAAGCCTTCAAATTCGGGGTTTACAGGGGCCGAAATCATTTTTTAAAACCCTTGAGACCTATGGAATATAAAAATGTGATTATTTGGTTATAAAAAATCACGCTACATACCAAGAGTGAGTGGTCATTTAACTATGGCAAAGGAATGCTTATTTAGCCAGAAAGAGAGGGAAATAAGGCCAGCATTACTGGCCTTACTGTTGGGATATTGTGGCGTTATTTTTTTGAAGTAGATGCCTCCTTGGCTTCTTTTTCCTTTTCATCCTCATGGTGTTCGTCTTCACGACCAATGTCCGAAATATCCCGAAGTCGCTCTAATACTTTGTAATTGACAGAGCCCCGAGGGAAAGTACCTTTCTTGGATAGTTTACCGGCATTTTTATCGGTTAATATTTCTAAGGCCTGATCAACCGATTCAATGCCGTAAATATAAAAGTCGCCATTACTAACCGCATTAATCACTTCTTGTTTTAATACTAGGTGTTTAACATTTGATGCAGGAATTAGCACCCCTTGTTTTGAGTTTAAACCTCTGGCTTTGCATATGGCGAAAAATCCTTCGATTTTTTCATTAATACCACCAACGGCTTGAACCTCACCATACTGGTTGATAGAGCCTGTCACAGCAAAACTTTGATGAATTGGCGTGTGGCTCAACGCGCTAATGAGTGCGCAGGCTTCTGCTAGTGATGCACTGTCACCATCCACATAGCCATAGCTTTGCTCCATTGCAATGGAAGCACTAACCTCAAGGGGAAATTCTTGAGCATAAGTATGCCCAAGATAACCGGTTAAAATCATCACACCTTTGGTATGAATATTTTGTCCAAGATTGGCTTCGCGTTCGATATCGACAATGCCGCGACCACCAGGATAAACCGTGGCGGTGATTCGTGCAGGGGCACCAAAGGAGTTGTCGCCAATTGATAATACGGTTAGACCATTGATTTTACCAACGGCCTCCCCTTGAGTGTCAATTAGTATGGTGCCGTCTAAGATATCATCTAGAATTTCTTTTTGAATGCGACCACTGCGTTGCTCTTTTGCATCTAAAGCTCGGCTTATGTGCTTCTCATTGATGCATTCATCTTGCGCTAATTTACGAATGAATTCTGATTCTGCTAGTAATTCAAATAAGTCACCAATGCGTGCGCTTAACTGACGTTGATCTTCAGCTAAGCGAGCACTGTGTTTAATTAAGCGAATTACGCCATCACGGCTTAGAGGTGCGTATTCTTTTTCTTCGCAGCGACTTTGTAATAAACGGGAGAAAGATTCGATATGTTCAGCTGTACAGGGTAGGTGATCATCGAAGTCCACCAGTACACGAAACATTTCGTTAAAGTCATCGTCAAGATCTTGTAGTAGATAATAGGTACTACGAGAGCCTATCAACACAATTTTAACATTTAATGGAATCCACTCAGGGATTAACGTTGTAGTGCTGATCATGCCCATTTCACTGTAAGGGCTTTCAATTTTTAATTGATTCGAAGATAAGGCACGTTTTAGAGCTTCCCAAACAAAGGGTTCGTGCAAGATTTTTTCAGCGTCCACAATTAAATAACCACCGTTAGCACGGTGCAATGCTCCGGGGCAAATTTTACGGTAGTGCGTCACTAATGCACCTTGGTCGCTTGTGTATTCAATGCGACCAAATAGGTTGGCGTAGTTTGGGTGAGCTTCATAAACCACTGGCGCGCCGGAATCTTGCTGGCGGCTGACCAGTAGATTTGGCATGTAAGTTTCTTCAAGAAACGTGCGTTTTGCACTGTCTTCACGGCTTTCTAAAATACGGTCGTCAGTTAACTCTGCAATGACCGTTCGATGCAGATTTTCTTTCATTTTGTTCAAATAGCTGACGATATCAGCAAGCTCTGCATATTTTTCAAGCAGCGGGTTTAATAATGGTACGACCGCTTCATCAATGGTTTCTTGATTTAACTTTTTTAAATCTTCGGTGCTTTCTCGTTTCCATTGGGGTAGTGGTACGAGTTCATCATTAAGCTGGCCTTCTAGCTCGTGAATATTATTGTGGAATGCTTCACGGGTGGCTTCGTCTAATTGTGCAAACTCGGTTTCATCCAGACTTTTTCCATCTTTCATAGGGGTGAAACTGATGGATGTACTATCGCGGTACATAGCAATGTTTAGTTTTAAAGCAGATTGTTCTATACGGTCAATGACTCGGTCATACCGTAAATTAAAATCTCGGTCGATGAGGCTTTTCTTTTGTTGATAAGTTGGGTGTTCAAACGCCGCAGGAAAGGTTGCTAACAGGCTATCAATTAGGCTGTTTAAATCTTTTTTGAAGGCTTGGCCTAAGCCTGCTTCTAACTCTAATTTTAGCGGTTCGCGGTTATTATCAAAATTGTTCACATAGGCCCAGTCACTCGGGCTGTTTTGACGCTTGGCTTCGCTTTTTAGGTACTCGGTAATGTATGAGCTGCGGCCAGTGCCAGAATCACCCATAACGTACACATTATAACCCGGTCGATCCATCGCTACGCCAAATTGGATGGCGCTTACGGCTCGGTCTTGACCTAATACACCATTATAAGGAGTGAGCTCATTGCTTTTTTCAAAGGTTAGGGTGTCTTTTGGAATTTGGATGCTTAATTGATCAGGTGTCAAAGAAGGGTGTGTCGCTTTTGCCATTAAAGGTAGAACTCCATTTTTATCTATTTTGAACCTTATGGTGATTTGCCTTTTCGAGCAAGCAAATCTGGGGGTTTTCCTGTGTTTTGGACTGACAGCGACAACTTTTTGATGGTTAAGCAAATTTATTGGTTAAAAAATTGACATATTAACGATGACAGGTCATATTTAATTGGGAATTTTAATGGGAGATTTTTAATATGGGCGTTCAGTTAGAAGATCGTACGACCATTGATATGTTCAAAGAGGCGCAAAGAGGGCGTCCTCGCTCAAACCCTTATCCTCGTGAGGTTCAAATTCGCATTAACAAGCGCGTGCAACGTATGCGAGATAAGCACCGTGGGATGCGACGTATGGAGGTGAAAATGCCACAAGATTTAGTGGCACGTTTAGATGAGTACGCTAAACAGCAGCTTTGCACTCGCACTGAAATCGTTGAGTTGTGCATTACAGAGTGGTTTGAAATGATGGAACAAGAATCACCTTAAATAGTTTTTACTAAGCAGTGTCTCCTGCTTGTAAGCCGCTAAAGCTTGTCTTTAGCGGCTTTTTTTGCTTTTTAAAAGCTGTGGTAAGATGCGCACTCCTTAATGCAGTTGGCTTGTGAATGTCTGAACTTCAACTTAATCAAGATGGGCAAAATTTAAGTTTACCCATTTATGCTCACCGCAACTCTTTGTATGAAGAATTGCATACCCGCCCATCACCCAAAATTGAGACTCCGTGTTATGTGACTCACTTGGCTATGATCCGAGGTGAGGGAGATGTTCAAGAAGAATATAATTTAGTAGTGGCCTTGTGTCAGCGTTTTAGCGTGAACCCTCCGGCTCCGGAAGCGTCTTGTTTTTATCAAAGCTTTGGCGGGTTTGAATTTCGTTGGGAATGTCATACTGAATTTTCAACCTATACCTTTATCCGCGCCATTGATAGTCAAAAAGAAGACGAATTTGGCTTAGCATTTATACCTAAAGATTGGATTAATCAATTGCCCGGTGAAATTGTCGTGGCGCTGAATATTCGCGCTCAAAATGACGAAATGGATGAAAGTCAGCAGTCTCATTTTTTTGAAGGGCAGCGCCCTGTGGGTTCTCATGTGGCCAATGGTAAGGCCAAGGCTTTAACTACTTTTAGATTGCACAGTGATGGTTTTGGTCGATGCCTCATTAATAATAAAGGCTTGAACGACTATCAGGCGGGTCGCTTAATTCAGAGAATATTGGAGTTGGAAACCTATCGTTTAATGGCGCTAATGGGTTTGCCGGTAGCTCGAGACCTAGGTAGTGAGGTATCTGAAATGGAGCGGTCTTTAGCGCAGCTTAACCAAGAAATTGCTGAGATCAAATCAGAGGAGAGTGAACGCGCACTTTTGAAGCGTATTTCTTTGATTGCGGCCAAAGTGGAGCAATTTCGTAGCGATACTAATTATCGTTTTTCGGCAACAAATGCTTATCACGCCTTAGTAGGTAAGCGAATGGAACAAGTTTACGAGCAAAGAATAAGCGGTATACAGACCATGCGTGAATTCCTTGAGCGCCGTTTAACCCCGGGGATTCGTACTTGTAATAGCGTAAGAGATCGGCTTGAAGACTTAAGTCGACGCATTCATCGTACTACTAGCTTGTTACGTACCCGGGTTGAAGTGAGTATTGAAAGCCAAAACCAGCGCTTATTGGTGTCTATGGATCGCCGCTCTAGCCTACAATTGAGGCTGCAACAAACGGTTGAGGGTTTATCTGTTGTGGCTATTAGTTACTACTTATTAAGTTTACTGGGTTATGGATTTGAAGGCATGGCTAGGTGGGGGTTACCGCTTGACGCCAAGGTCGCCTCAGGTATTGCTATGCCGATTGTTCTTGGTGGGGTGTATTTAAGTGTACGGCATCACATTAAGGCCATTGCACGCAAGTCAAAGTGATGAAATAAATGTTAGGATATTGGCATACTTATCGCTTCACTGTGGCAAGAATTACCTAAAGGACAGCTTTATGACACAGTCAATTGATCCTAGCTCTCAAAGCAACTACAAACGTCAGGAAGACGGCCTTCCAGATTGGCAATCAATGGCGAGCGCCAAAAGCTCGCCAGATCAAGCAGCTAATATGCTTCAGGCCAGTATATTGTTCTTACGTCGCTTCATTTGCCATGAATCCCTTTATGGTGATAGCGAAGGGGCGAAAGAGCTCTTAAAAGTGCAGGATTTACTGGGTTCCTTAGAGTCTTACAAAGAAGAAGCCTTTAATCAGCAGCTACGTGATAGTTATGACTTTGTTTGTTGTTATCTGGAACTGTTGTATGAGACGCAAGCTCCTTGGGATTTATGCCTAGAATTTGAACGCTTAGTGAAGATACTCGAAGCCATTCAATGTATGCAACAACAGGCAGTCTTAGGTGTAATGGGTTCTTTGGCTCAGTTAAATAGCTACCTTAAACCTCATTCTTAGGTATGAGTTTTAGTTCCACTTCAAATAAGTAACAGATTGTTTCTGTCTAACCCTTGCATGTTAGGCAGCATACTTTTATAAAGGCCAGCTACTTAATATGAAAGCCGTCTTTATATCGTATGTTACGCCTTGTTCAGTTGTACCAAAATACTATTTTGGCTCGCCCTAAATCAGCACTTATTGTCATTTTGCTACTGATATTGGCGGTGTTTCAAGGTGCTAAGCATTTTGAATTAGATGCATCGGCGGAGTCTCTTGTTCTAGAAAATGATCAAGACTTGATCAATTATCGTGACGTGGCTGAAACATTTGGCAGCAGTGAGTTTTTGATCGTCACCTACACGCCTCCTTGGCCGTTGTTTTCTGAAGCCTCGTTAAGCCTATTGAAAGAAATACGGGATGAATTAAAGGTATTACCCCGTGTTGAATCTATCTATTCCTTGCTAGATGTACCGTTATTAGAAAACCCACCTGTCCCAGTGACAGACTTGGTTAATAATATTAAAACCCTTGAGCATCCAGATGTGGATGTAGAAGCGGCAAAGCAAGAGCTGGCAAACTCCCCCATTTATAACAACATGCTGTTGAACTTAGAGCAAAACACAACGGCCATTCAAATTAATCGTCCATTTAATGATCGCCACCGCGCGTTAACTAAAGCACGAGAAGATATTTGGAAAAAACAAGAAATTGACCACTTATCAGCACAAGATTTACAAAAGCTAAATGAATTAGAGCATTCAATTAAAGAGCTGAATGCTGAAAACGCAGCTGTGTTGCATAAAGACATAATCAAAATTCGCCAAGTAATCGCTCCTTATAAATCTCAAGCTGAGATTTATTTAGGTGGTGTGCCAATGATTGCTGATGACATGATTACCTATGTTGAAAGTGATTTATTTACCTTTGGCATGGGTGTGTTTTTATTTTTAATTGTTACTTTAATGCTCATTTTCCGCCGAGTGCGTTGGGTAATTATTTCTTTAGGGTGCTGCGCTATTACAGTGGCAGTAATGATTGGTGTATTGGGGTTATTTAACTGGCGAGTGACGGTGATCTCTAGCAATTTTGTCAGCTTGCTTTTGATCATGTCCATGTCTATGTGTATTCACTTAATAGTGCGATATAGAGAAGCCCATAGTGAACACCCTGATGCTAGCCAGCTAGATTTAGTAAAAGAGACTATTGGTCATATATTTAAGCCTTGTTTGTATATGGCGTTAACCACCATGGTTGCCTTTAATTCACTAATATTCAGTGGTATTCGACCAGTTATTGATTTTGGTTGGATGATGGCCACAGGTGTATTTGTCGCTTTGGCTATTGTGTTTGTACTATTCCCTATTTTTGCTTTATTGGCGGGTAAACGAACTGAATCGGGTAATGTAAACAATCACAGCCCAATAACGGACTTATTTTTATGGGTTACGCTTAAGCATGGACGTAAGTTGATCTTTGCCAGTATTGGGCTATTTGCATTAGTGGTGTTGGGGTTGGCCCAGCTAAAAGTGGAAAATAGTTTTATTAATTACTTTAAGCAATCCACTGAAATATATCAGGGTATGGAAGTGATTGATCAGCGCTTAGGTGGTACCACGCCTTTAGAGGTAGTTTTGCAATTTCCGGTTGTGAATCAAGACTGGCAAGAAGAAGAAAACGACGATTTTTTCTTTGACGAACAAGAACCAGAAGATCCAACAAAGTACTGGTTCACCACTGAAAAAATAAACCGTATTAAGCAGGTGCATGCCTATTTAGATGCGCAACCTGAAATTGGTAAAGTATTGTCTTTAGCCACTATGGTAGAAGTGGCCGAAAAGATTCATGGCTCAGAGCTAGGCAGCTTTGAGCTGGCGCTTTTATACAGCGCCATTCCAGAAGAGTTCAAATCCATTGTGATTACCCCGTATGTGTCCCCTGAAAATGGACAGGCACGTATTAGTTTACGCATTTACGACAGCCTTCCGGATTTAAAAAGGGCTGAGCTATTACAACGTATTGAAACCGACTTACAGGCTAAACTAGAGCTAAAGCCGGATGATTACATGTTGGCTGGTATGATGGTGCTGTACAACAACATGCTTCAAAGTTTGTTCACCTCACAAATATTGACACTGGGGGCCGTGTTTGTGGGCATTATGTTCATGTTTATTTTATTATTTGGTTCGTGGAAAATGGCCTTAATCGCCATCGTGCCAAATTTATTAAGTGCCGGTGTTGTATTATCGGTTATGGGTTGGGCGGGTATTCCGTTAGACATGATGACCATTACCATTGCGGCTATCACCATTGGTATCGCGGTGGATGATACCATCCACTACATACACCGATTTAAAGAAGAGTTTGACGTGGTAGGCCAGTATCAGCAGGCGGTGATAAATTGCCATGCGTCTATTGGTAAGGCGGTTTATTACACCTCTTTAACCGTAATAGTAGGTTTTTCAATTTTAGCGTTGTCGAACTTTATTCCGACTATTTATTTTGGTCTTCTAACAGGGCTTGCCATGCTGATTGCATTGATATTAGTGCTAACCCTGTTGCCTAGATTGTTGATTATCTTTAAGCCTCTTGGCGCTGAATCCAAGCCTTAACCTCTTGCTCTAGAAGATCAAGAGGTAACGGCCCTAGGTTTAAAATATACGCATGATAGGCTGGCAAATTAAAACGTCGGCCTAATGTTTTTTGCGCTAACTGCTTTAACTCTAAGAATTTTAATTGTCCTACTTTATACGCAGTTGCCTGACCTGGCATGACTAAGTATCGCTTGATGGCATTGAGCGAGTCTTCTTTTGAAAAAGGTGTGTTTGCTAATCGAAAGGCCAATGCTTGTTCTATGTCCCAGCCGTAATAATGTAGCCCTGTATCAATGACTAAACGATTGGCGCGCCACAACTCCATTAGTAGGCGGCCGTACTCATTCCAAGGGTCTTGATAGGCCCCTAGCTCTTTTGCAAGGGTTTCTGCATATAACCCCCAGCCTTCACTGTATGCGGTAAAGTGATTGTGACGACGAAACTCAGGAATCACAGTGCTTTGTTGTGCATAAATTGTTTGTAGATGATGGCCGGGAATCGTCTCGTGATAAGCCAATGCTTCAAATTGAAACTTGGGCATTTCATTGAGTTTAGATGGGTTCATATAGTAACGACCGGGGCGATTACCATCATCACTTGGGCTTTGGTAAAAAGCCACAGGCGCGCTTTGTTCGCGATAGGATTCTACTGCAACCACTTCCATTGGAATGGCCGGTATATCAATAAACGCTTTAGCTAGTTGAGAGTTCATAGATTGAATATAGGCTTTGCTGTCTTTTAAAGCGTGTTGGTTGTCTTTGTAATAAAGGCTTTTCTCATTGCGGGTGTATTCAAATAAGGCTTCAATGGTTGGTTGCCCTAGTTTTGGCAATAACAGGGTGATTTCAGCTTTAATACGTTCAATTTCATTTAAACCTAATTGATGAATTTGCTCTGCACTTAGTTGGGTGGTGGTGATGGCTTGCAGTCTTAGGTTGTAATAATCTTTACCTGCTTTAAATTGATGCAACCCAGTATCTGCACTGGCAAATGCTTTTTGTTTTTTTAAGTGATTAATTAATTTTGTATAAGCCTTCTTAAAGTCTCGCTTTAAATAATATTCAAGACGGTTTTCAAGGATTTTAGAGCTCGAGTCATATAAGCCCAGCGGTTCAATTTTTTTCAGGTAATTACTCCAAATTACATTATGGATTTTGCTTTTATCAATGGGGTACCCTGAAATAGTCTTCTCACATGCTGCAATTACGTTGTCATATACAAACGCAGGAGGGCGAATACCTTGTTGCTCCCTGAGTGTTAACTGGTTGATAAGTTGATCCATCAATAGGTCTACATCTTTAACACGATCAATGTAATGACGAGCGTCTTCAATATTTTCAACTTGATGAATATTGCTTAAAAAATTTGGGATTTCTGTGTGAATACCAAACATTTGGTTAACAGGGAAGCTCATTAAACGATATTCATGGTGTTTGATGTGGTTTTCTAAGTCTCTTTTCAATATGGCGATGCTCAAGGAGTTTGCTTGATCTAACGCTGCAAGATCGATGGCGCTAATCTTGGTTAAAAAGGCTTGGACTTGCTCTAGTTGTTTGGTTTCAAATTCAGGGGAGTAATCGTCCCATTTTGTGTAATTGGTTTTAAGGCCACGATATGCTTGTAGCATTGGGCTACTGGCCAGAAGCCATTCGCCATATTCTTCAATGACGGCTAGCGCTTGGGCTAAGCTTTCATCCTTTTGTTGTTGGCTGATAATAGGTTCAGGGCTAACTTGAGGTTTGCTATTTAACTGGCAGGCAGAAGTTAGAGCCAATAGGGAGCTAAATAAGGTAATTTTTACGGATTGAGGTAATGACATTATTTCAATAATCCAGCTTGTTGTGCTTGAAGATATGCAGATTGAAAAATTTGTAAAAAGTTTAACAGTTCTTTGGCTGAATTCCTCTGATTGTGTTCAAAAAGCAGATGACTAACCGTCTCTATGGTACTCAAACCGAGGTTGCTTTGATTACGTCTAAGGGCATATTTACTGTTTGGCGCATTTAGGCTGATTCGTGGCAGTTGTGCAAGCCACGGGCTTTGCCGCAACATTTTACGGGACTCTTGCCATGTGGCATCGATCAATAGATAGCCTTTAATATCGTGTTGATCCTTTAGTGGGGTTTTATTTGTAGTATCAGACAGGAATTCGGGCTCGTGAGGGTACAGTAGAGCAAAACCTTCAAATTGCGCGCTTTGTTGGTGGTTTTTTAATCTGTGCCAAGTTTCACTTTGGACATTCGTAGCAATTTTGACCAGTCTGCCTGTGTTACTGTGTTTACTGTATTCCCTAGGGTGAAACAGCAAGCTACATGGTTTAGGGAGTTGTATACTAGGTGCTTGCTGGCAAACACAGTCCTGCATAGGTAAAGTACAACGATAGCAATAAATTAAAGACACTTTCACATCCAGTTTTTTAGGATTAAATTACACTTAGTGAAATATAAAAACGTGCAAGGTAGCTACATGTTAACAAAATTGGTTCAACTTTTAGTTTTAATTACCGCAACTCATACTGCTTTTGCTCTGGAGCCGATCCTAGGTAGTGAGCAAAAAATATATAATACTCAGGAATCTAAAGATCACTGGCTGATATTAGGCGCCATACAGCGTATTAGTGGCAGTTTAAAACCAGAAGCAGAAACCCGCCTTCAAGCTAATGTTACCCAGTGGTTATGGAAACTTCCTGAGGGACACAATAGCCAAGAGGGGTTTAATACCTTAAAAGCCCAGTTAAGTAAGCAAACAACCACGTTATTTGAATGCAAAGGCCGAGAATGCGGGTTAAGTAACGACTTTGCGAATCAGGTATTTAAGCAATCTATTTTGTATGGCCGTGATAGTGATCAATATTACTGGGCTGGATTAAGTGATGGGCGTAAACCCAGCGTTTGGGTGATCTATACTTCACAGCGTAGCGCTAAAAGAGTCTACGGATATGTGCAAAAAATAGAATTAAACAAAGGCGAGGTGGATAAATTAGATGGATTTGTTCAACAAGGCTTAGCACAAACTTTATTTGATCAAGGTTACATAGTGCTTTCTAAGCTAGGTGATGAAACCTTGTTGCGTGATGCACAAATACAGTGGCTTAAAAGCCTATTGAAAGAAAACCCCAATGAGCGTTTTGCTTTAGTGGTGCATCGTTATGGCGGTATGGAAAACCAAGCCTTAATTGAGCGTACTCAATTACAAGCAGATGGTCTGCTTGATCAAGTAGCCAAGGCTGGAGGCTTTATTAAAAATCTTTATGCGCATGGTGGCGGTGCGATGTTACCAAGAGCAAATTTAAATGATCGTATTGAACTGGTAGTACTTAAAAAATAAATGAAAAGTATCTCGTTAGTATTAGGTAGTGGTGGGGCTCGAGGGTACGCTCACATAGGGGTTATTCGTGCTGTATTAGAAAAAGGTTACGAGATAAAAAGCATAGCGGGTTGCTCTATGGGAGCGGTGGTTGGTGGGTTTTATGCCGCGGGTAAACTGGATGAATATGAACAATGGACTCGTTCTCTTAGTTACTTAGACGTACTCAAATTGGTGGATATTAGTTTATTAAGTAATGGTGCCATTCGTGGTGATAAGCTGTTTGCAAAATTGGCTCAGATGCTAAACGGCATTCAAATTGAAGATTTGAATGTTCCTTTTACAGCGGTTGCCACAGATTTAACTCAGCAAAAAGAAATTTGGTTTACCAAGGGGAGCTTAGAAGAGTCGCTGCGGGCATCAAGTGCGATTCCCTCGTTATTGATGCCAGTCATGAAAGGCTCCCGTGTATTGGTAGATGGTGCGGTGCTAAACCCATTACCTATTACACCTGTTGTAGGTTCCCATTCGGATGCTATCTTTGCTGTGGATTTAAGTGCCGATGTGCCTTTGCCCGGAGGGAAAGCCCCAGATGAAAACGAAGAAAAACAAGCTAAGCATCAATTAGAACAACATAATTGGTTTGCTCATTTAAAACTTAAAACGCTACAGTTTTTTGAGCGTGATGATGAAGTTGAAACCGAGAAGGCTTTGACAGCCAACCTTGGTAAGTTAGGTGTGGTGTACCAAATGTTTGATACCATGCAGGCATCGTTAACTCGATATAAAATAGCGGGCTATCATCCAGATTTACTTATACGTATCCCTAAAAACTCCATACGTTTTTATGAGTTTTATCGAGCAGACGAACAAATACAGTTGGGATACGACATAGCCTGTCGAGCGTTAGAAGGGTTCGAGCGCAGTGAAGCGAATACTTATGGGCAGCTTTAAGCGAAACATTGCGTTAAACTGCGCAAAAAAATTACGAGACTTTTAGTGAAAACAGACATGCAACAAGCGGTAGAGCAGCTACCCAGTATTATCGATTGGATCCGCTTTGCTGCCAGCGAATTTGAGCGTCAAGGGGTGTATTATGGCCATGGTACAGATAACCCTTGGGATGAAGCGGTACTATTAGTTACAGCGTCGCTTCAGATGCCATTTGAAATGACTCCTCAACAAGCCAGTTGTCGTTTGATTACTTCTGAACGAGAGTTATTAGCCGAGCGTATTGAGCGCCGTATCCAAGAGCGTATTCCTGTGGCTTACCTTATCAATGAGGCTTGGTTCTGCGGAATGCCGTTTTATGTGGATGAGCGTGTATTAGTACCGCGCTCACCTCTGGCTGAGATTATTCAAAATCGTGTTAGCCCATGGATGGACGGTAAAGAGCCCAGTCGTATATTGGATTTATGCTGTGGCAGCGGTTGCATTGGTATTGCTTCACTGCAAGCCTTCCCTGATGCCCAGTTAGACTTAGCGGATTTAAGCCGTGATGCATTGGATGTGGCTGAAATAAATATCGAGCGTCATCAATTATTTGATCAAGTGGCCGCCATTGAATCCGATTTATTCGCTAACCTGCAACCCGGTTATGATTTAATCCTATCCAACCCGCCTTATGTAGACGCTGACGATCTAGCCGACATGCCTGACGAATATCAGCATGAACCGGCTATGGGTCTAGGCAGTGGTGATGACGGCTTAGATATTACCCGTCAAATACTGGCAAATGCATGCGATTACTTGAATCCTGAAGGCGTGTTAGTGGTAGAAGTAGGTAATTCATGGGTCAACCTAGAAGCGACCTTCCCAGATGTGCCGTTTACTTGGTTGGAATTTGAGCAAGGCGGTGATGGTGTGTTTGTCTTTACCCGTGAACAACTAGCCGCGCATCAGCACCACTTCCGTGTATAATAAACCCAATTTTTTAGTTAATAAGCAGTTTACTTATGTCTGGTAATTCATTCGGTAAATTATTCACCGTTACCACCTTTGGCGAAAGCCATGGGGTGGCCCTTGGTTGTATTTTGGATGGCTGCCCGCCGGGTATTGAAATCTCAGAAGAAGAGATTCAAGTTGAGCTAGACCTGCGCAAACCAGGGACTTCTAAGTTTACAACTCAGCGCCGTGAGCCAGATCAAGTGAAGATCATGTCTGGTATTTTCGAGGGCAAAACCACGGGCACGCCCATTGGCATGATCATCGAAAACACCGATCAACGCTCAAAAGATTACGGCGATATTTCACAGAAATTTCGTCCAGCACACGCTGATTATGGTTATACACAAAAATATGGCTTCCGTGATTACCGTGGTGGTGGCCGCTCAAGCGCCCGTGAAACCGCCATGCGCGTGGCCGCTGGCGCGATAGCTAAAAAGTTCTTAGCATCAAAAGGCATTGAAGTACGCGGTTATTTATCGCAACTGGGGCCTGTTAAAGCTGAAAAGTTTGATTGGGAGCAAGTGCGTCAAAACCCATTTTTCTGCCCAGATGCGGACAAAGTGCCAGAAATGGAAGCCTACATGAATGCCCTGCGTAAAGAAGGGGATTCCATTGGTGCTAAAATCACCGTTGTGGCAACAGGTGTGAAACCCGGTTTAGGTGAACCTATTTTTGATCGTTTAGACGCCGATTTAGCCCATGCCCTAATGAGCATTAATGCCGTAAAGGGAGTTGAAGTCGGCGATGGCTTTGATGTGGTTGAGCAAAAAGGTTCTGAACATCGTGACGAAATGACACCTCAAGGGTATTTATCGAATCATTCCGGTGGTGTGTTGGGTGGCATCAGCTCTGGCCAAGATATCATTGCGCATATTGCTCTAAAACCTACGTCTAGCATTACCGTGACAGGTAAAACCATTGATGTGAACGGTGAGCAAACTGAACTCATCACCAAAGGTCGCCATGACCCATGTGTGGGTATTCG
Organism: Oceaniserpentilla sp. 4NH20-0058; assembly: GCF_040371755.1. Lineage (NCBI taxonomy): Bacteria > Pseudomonadati > Pseudomonadota > Gammaproteobacteria > Oceanospirillales > Oceanospirillaceae > Oceaniserpentilla > Oceaniserpentilla sp. 4NH20-0058. Next base: position 528,421 of record NZ_BAABWE010000001.1, on the reverse strand, counting down.
CGCAACGCCAATCGCAGAAGCCATGATGGCCATTGTGCTGGCGGATCACTACCTGCGTCACCGTGGGCAGAATGCCGATGTGAATTGCACAACCCCTGTGATTCCACCTCAGGCTTAATGTTTATCAGTGTGACGTTAAAAACGCTCAATGGCTTCATTGGGCGTTTTTTTATGGTTCAGTTATTAGGTTTAATATAAATGAAGAATGCCCATGCCAAATAATCCTGATGTGCCTTATTGGCGACTATCTTCGTTTTATTTTTTCTACTTTGCTTTATTGGGCTGTATTTCTCCCTATTGGGGTTTATTTCTTGATGATAAAGGCTTTAGCGCTCAAGAAATTGGCGAGTTAATGGCCTTGTTTGGCTTGGTGCGCATTCTAGCGCCCAATGTTTGGGGCGCACTAGGGGATTACACAGGTAAACGCATGCCGTTATTGCGTTTAGGCTGCGCTTTTTGTTTTTGCATCTTTTTAAATATTTTTTGGGTAAATGACTTTATTTGGATGGCACTCATTATGGTTGGCTATGGCTTTTTCTGGGCCGCCGTGCTCCCCCAATTTGAAGTGGTGACGCTTAATCATTTAAAAGACCAAACGGATCAATACTCTAAAATTCGTATTTGGGGCTCTATTGGTTTTATCGTATTTGTGGCGTTACTGGGTTGGGCGTTTGATTATATCAGTGTGAGTTTTTTGCCTGCATTTATGCTGCTGTTACTTGCAGCTATATTTTTGAGTAGCACATTGATCAAAGGTAAAGAAATCCCCCATGATCACGAAAGCACAGATGGTTTTTTGTCCTTAGTGTTCAAACCGACGGTTATAGCTTTTTTACTTGCCTCGTTTTTAAATCAAGCTAGTCATGGCGCTTATTACACATTTTTTAGTTTATACCTAGAACAATTTGGTTACAGTAAAAGCATGATCGGTTTCTTATGGGCACTAGGTGTGCTGGCTGAGGTGGGCATCTTTTTAATTGTCCATAGAATATTCGCCAAAATCGATCATAAAACCGTATTAGTGGTGAGCTTATTGTTGGGTGGCCTACGTTGGATAATCACCGCTCATTTTGTTGAAACGCTATGGGTATTGGCATTAATGCAATTACTCCATGCTGTCACTTTTGGAGCAATGCACTCGGTGGCCATGCATTACATTCATTTGTACTTTAAAGGCAAGCATCAAGGGCAGGGGCAAGCGTTGTTTTCTAGCTTCACCTATGGTGCTGGCGGCGCATTGGGTGCGTATGTGTCTGGCTTAGTTTGGATGCAAGACCTAGGCGTTACCATGTTTGAGTGGGCAGGGTACAGTGCCTTGCTTGGATCATTGATCGCTTGGATCTGGGTTAAAAAAGCAAATAACTAACCGTATGGGCGGATTACTCCTCGTTTGTAAGGTTGTTGTTCTGGTATTATTTGTGGAATTGTGCAGAATACATTGTAATAAAAAACATCATGTTTTGATGTATACCGAATACCGGAGATAACATGAAAAAAATACTGCTTATAATTGTAGCGATTATTGTTCTACTACTGTCATTTATGATTTTTAGCAAATCTGGGCAAAACTATTTATATTCTGTTGCCATGGATGCAGCTGAAGAAAAAGCAGGGTTTGTGCAAAATACTGTACAAATTGATGACCATGAAATCGTTTATTTAGATCGTGCTTCAACAAAAGCGGACGCGCAAGTAATTGTTCTGCTACATGGCTTCTCTTCTAATAAGCATACTTGGTTAACCTTTAGTACTCATATTGATGCATCTTTCCGTGTTATTGTCATTGATTGGGCTGCTCATGGTGAAAGCACATATAAGCCTACTGGCGATTATAGTTTAGTGGCTCAATCAAATCGTTTAAAGATGGTGTTTGATAAACTCAATATCCCTAAGGCTCACCTAGTGGGTAACTCTATGGGTGGCGCTATCGCAGCGGATTTTGCTTCAAGATTTCAGGGAAAAGTATCAACACTTACTCTGATGAACTCAGGTGGAGCAGATGACTCTACCTCTGATACAGAGATGGAAAAAGGGCTAAAAGAAGGAAAGTTATTACTACTTGTTGAGAAGCCTGAAGATTATGATCGCACTGCTGCACTTGCTATGGTGGACCCAATTAAAATTCCTTATCCAATTGAACAAGCCATGATTATGCAGTCCGTTAATAGATATGAACGTTTTAAAAATGTTTTCCTTCAAATTTTAAATGATGGAGATGAAATTAGCACAGACTACCTTAAAGAAATTAGCGCCCCTACGTTAATTTTATGGGGAGAACAGGATAAGATTTTAGGTGTAGAAAATGCCAAAATCTTTGATGAAAATATCTCAAATACTAAGCTTATTATCTATAAAAATGTAGGGCATGTTCCTATGCTAGAAATACCAGAGCAGTCAGCTAAAGATATTAGTGAATTTATCATGCAGCACTAAGTACTATCTTTAGGTGTTAACAATAATAAAGGGCGTATTTTTACGCCCTTTATTATTTTTGAGGGTACTTATTGAGTGGTCTGCCCATAATGAACGTGCATTTGTAGAAAGACCTGTAGTACCGTAATTACTTAAACAATCACTTAAATATGATTACGTAAGGTTTAAGTGTCCAAAAAGCGCATGTTGTCGGTAATTCAATTTTCCCCTGATCATTATTCAAGAAAGTGCAAATCTTGATGCTTATGGCATTTATTGAGACGCACTAATTGCGAATCAAATAATCACATCTTTTTTAATGAACCCAATATCCAGGGCTTATTCTATTTAGTTTTAAAAAAGTGAGGTAAGAACACAGGCAGATACAAAAAATTACTTTTCTATTTCTATTTTTGAGTGTATAAAAAACATACAAATAAAAATAATAAAAAGGTCTGTCATGAGTAATATTACCCCATTAACCAAATACCCCTTTTTTCAGTTGATCTCAAATTCAGATCAAGCCGAACTAGCGCTGAGTGTGTTAACCGTATTTGGCAGTCCAAGAGAACAGGCGTTTTTGAAGCCAGAAGCTCAACAAATCCAGCACGATTTTATGAGTAGCGATGGCGGTGCGTGTATTGTGAGTGCTATAAATAATTTACTTAGTGCTTATCTTGAAACCCATGGTGAATTTAGTGATCAACTGACAATATTCTTGAGTAAGAGCTTAGTGCAACAGAAACTGGCGAAGGCTGGGTAGTTTCCATTGCTCTGTTTTTAAAAAGCTTTGTACGGATGTACATGTTCTTTTGCTTGAGTATTTTAAAGAATGGACTCTAAATCGTTTAATATTTATCTAATTATTTGTTGAGAGTGGTTTAAGAAAAATCGACCTATTTTTCTTTTGCTATTTCTGCTTGTGTTAGTTCGGAAGCTCAAAGGTGGTAAACGGATACACAAATGAAGCCTCTAAATTTAAAGTTGGTCAGTCTGCTAAAGTTGTAGAGGTAAAGTCTGTGTTTGACTGGCAGTTAAAATATAAATTAGTAAAGCAATAAAAAAACGGTGGCTAGGCCACCGTTTTTTATGATTGTGAAACTGAATGGATTCCGGCTTGCTTGTACATCGAAGCTGGAATGATAAAAGTTTGAATAATTTTTTGACAAAGGCGAATCGAGAACTTTAGCTGCGTCTCCCGTCAATCAAGCATCATGAAACGTTTCACAGGCATACAAGGTGTTCTCCATTAGTGTGGCCACCGTCATTGGCCCTACACCACCGGGGACTGGAGTAATGTAGCTGGCGCGTTCAGAGGCTACGTTGTAATCCAAATCTCCGGCTAGCTTGCCGTTCTCTAATCTGTTCATGGCTACGTCAATAACGATGGCGCCCGGTTTTATCCAGTTTGAGTCTACAATACCGCGTTTACCAACGGCGACGATGAGTAAATCGGCCTGTGATACATGGTGTTTTAGGTCTTTAGTGAAGCGATGGCATACGGTGGTAGTGCTGCCTGCGAGCAGTAATTCCATGGCCATTGGGCGACCTACGATGTTGGATGCGCCTACGATGACGGCGTGTAGGCCTTTTACATCTAGTTTGTAATGTTCAAGTAGGGTCATGATGCCAGCTGGGGTACAAGAGCGCAGAGTAGGGATGCGCTGGCATAATCGGCCAACATTGTAGGGGTGAAAGCCATCTACATCCTTATTTGGATGAATGCGTTCTAATACTTTGGTGCTGTCGATATGAGCCGGTAATGGCAATTGCACTAAAATACCATCAATGGTGCCATCCGCGTTCAATTCATCAATTAAACTCAGTAGGGCACCTTCTGAGGTTTCGCTTGGCAGGTCATGGCCCACGCTGTGTATGCCAATAGCTTCACAGGCTTGACGTTTTTTACCTACATATACTTGGCTAGCGGCATCGCTGCCGACTAATATGACGGCCAAGCCCGGTGCACGTTTTCCAGCATTTGTGCGTTGTTGAATACGTTGAGCTACTTGCTCCTTGAGGGTGGCGCTAACGGCGTTTCCGTCAATGGGTTGTGCACTCATGGCTTTCCTACTGGTATACAAAAAAATTAGCGCAATTTTCGCATGGTTCGCGTGTAATACAAAGTGCTTGTGATAATTCTTCTAAATTCTTGGAACTGCTTGTTTTATATAAAATTTTTAGAAAAAACAGTTGACGGACAGGGCGCTCATACGTAATATGCGCATCCACTTGGTGAGGACTACTGCATTGAGTGACAAACGCAAGTTTGTGTCTGACGTTGAAACTTTGTTTTAACAGATGAAGCGCCCGTAGCTCAATCGGATAGAGCATCGGCCTTCTAAGCCGAGGGTTACAGGTTCGATTCCTGTCGGGCGTACCAGCCTTTGGTAGAGTAGTATTTGTGGTGACTGTAGCTCAGTTGGTAGAGCGCAGGATTGTGATTCCTGTGGTCGAGGGTTCGATCCCCTTCAGTCACCCCATTATTTCTGTCTTGAGTAGTCCAATTGGGTGCTTGGGACAAAAATGTTATGCGGATGTGGTGAAATTGGTATACACGCCAGATTTAGGTTCTGGTGCCGCGAGGCGTGAGAGTTCGAGTCTCTCCATCCGCACCATTTGTTTTCTATTGCAAATGGTGCTTTATTAGATCTACTGTATCAACTCTTTGAGTTGACCTCTGTTGTGCGGGGGTGGTGAAATTGGTAGACACGCCAGATTTAGGTTCTGGTGCCGTAAGGTGTGAGAGTTCGAGTCTCTCCCTCCGCACCATTTACTTCTAGTAAATGACTTCTTCTATATTTTTATCTCTGTATTTATTTCACTTGGTTTGCGTATTGATTACTGCGCTAATGTTTTTATTTGAGTCTGTTTTTTACTGCTTGGTGTTGGAGTCTCAGTAGTAGGCTTGAGGTGTCCAGTTTTCCGTGGCCGTCGTTTTGCAATTCTGTATAGAGCTTATTCACAATACTGGTAATCGGTAGGTCGGCGTTAATGTCTTGTGCGCTAGCGAGGCAGATCTCTAGGTCTTTTTTCATGTGGTCTACCGCAAAGCCAAAATCATATTCTCCATTGTTCATGGTTTGATGGCGGTTCTGCATTTGCCATGAGGATGCGGCACCTTGGCTGAGGGTGTTCATGACTTTGTCCATATTAAGGCCTGCTTGTTGGCCAAAATGCATGCCTTCGGCAAGTGCTTGAATTAAGCCTGCTACACAAATTTGATTGACCATTTTCGTGAGTTGGCCTGAGCCTATTTCTCCCATGTGGGTGAAAGATTTACTATAGCTTTGGGTGGCTATTTGAGCTTTTTCGGCTGCAATTGGATCTCCGCCACACATGATGGTGAGTTGCCCATTTGTGGCACCTTGTTGGCCGCCAGACACGGGGGCGTCCACGTAATCAATTTGAAGTGCATTGAGTTTTCGGTGCATTTGTTTGGCTAAATCACTGCTGGTAGTGGTGTGGTCGATGACCAGAGTCCCGGGCTTTAGCGAGTTTGCGGCCCCTTTTTCTCCGAAGATGAGTTGCTCTACATCTTGGTCGTTCCCAACACATAAAATTAGTACTTCGCATTCTTTGCACGCTTCTTCGGCGCTAAGGGTTATTTTATGGTTCGGGTGTTGTTTTATCCATGCTTGCGATTTGCTATAGGTGCGATTGTAGATGGTTAGGTCGTGCCCAGCTTGGCTTAGGTGGTTGGTCATTGGTGCGCCCATGTTACCTATGCCGATGTATGTAATTTTCATGGTGTCTTTTTGTTTGTCACTTGTTTTTAGGCATAAAAAAACCGCACTGCGAGCAGGGCGGTTTCTTTCACTGTTTTACAATGTCACGGTGTGATTACTTTTTAGGGTATTCGCGTTTATCGTGACCAGTGTAAAGCTGACGCGGACGAGCAATACGGTATTCGTTACCGATCATTTCGTTCCAATGTGCAATCCAGCCTGGTGTGCGGCCAGTTGCAAAGATTACAGTGAATAGCTCAGTTGGAATGCCAATGGCTTTTAGAATGATGCCTGAGTAGAAGTCTACATTAGGGTATAGACCGCGCGCTTTGAAGTACTCGTCTTCAAGTGCGATTTTTTCAAGTTTCATTGCCATTTTCAGCTGAGGATCATCTTCTAGACCAAGTTCGGCCAGTACTTCGTCACAGGTTTTCTTCATTACTACGGCGCGAGGGTCGTAGTTTTTGTAAACACGGTGACCAAAGCCCATTAGGCGGAAAGGATCGCTCTTGTCTTTGGCTTTTGCTAGGAATTCATCGATACGAGTTTCGTCGCCGATTTCATCAAGCATTTTAAGTACAGCTTCGTTTGCTCCGCCGTGTGCAGGACCCCAAAGGGCTGCAATACCAGAGGCAATACATGCGTACGGGTTAGCGCCAGTTGAGCCAGCCATACGAACAGTTGATGTTGATGCGTTTTGTTCGTGGTCAGCGTGTAAAAGGAAAATACGATCCATTGCGCGAGCAAGTGTCGGGCTGATTTTTTTCTCTTCTGCTGGTGTGTTGAACATCATGTGAAGGAAGTTTTCAGAGTAGCTCAGGTCATTGCGCGGATACATAAACGGCTGACCTTGGTTGTATTTATAAACCATTGCAGCCAATGTTGGCATTTTCGCGATTAGACGATGCGCTGCGATTTCACGGTGCTTGTCATCATTGATGTCTAGCTGATCGTGATAAAACGCTGAAAGTGCGCCAACTACACCGCACATGATGGCCATTGGGTGTGCATCGCGACGGAAGCCATTGAAGAAGTGGGCTAGTTGCTCGTGCACCATTGTGTGGTGTGTGATTGTATCTACGAATTTTTCTTTTTCTTCGGCGGTTGGTAATTCACCGTGAAGAAGTAGGTAGGATGTTTCTAAGAAGTCTGAGTGTTCTGCTAATTGCTCAATTGGGTAGCCGCGGTGAAGAAGTACACCTTTGCCGCCATCAATGTAAGTAATTTTAGATTCGCAAGAAGCGGTGGAAACGAAACCCGGGTCATAAGTGAACTTGCCAAGACCGGCTAAACTTCGAACATCAATTACGTCTGGGCCGATAGTGCCTTCGTAAATTGGCAGTTCTAAGGTTTCATCTAAACCATCAATTTTTAACTGCGCCTTTTTGTCAGCCATGAATGGCCTCCTATCTGCTATTTCTGATACTGGTATTTAAATTGGTTTAAATACCCTCAAATTTCGAGCAATGAACGCTCTGTACCGTTGCAAAGATGGCCAACTATAGAGCCAAAATAGTGATTGTCAATTATTGACCATAAGTTACTTTGCGAACTTAGGTAAAACTGACTAAACATTGATCTATTCTGGGTTTGTAAGCGTAAATATGTACTAAATACGGATTTTAAGTGTAGGTGCTTATTTGTATTTAACAATCACTGTGTCTATAATTCGGCGCGTTTGCGAAGGCACTAAAAAGACCCGTAAGTTCGCATTATTATTGATAAAAGTGCACAACGATCGAGCCTGCCCACATAAGCTCGCTTCATTTCGAAGCGTGAGAGAGAGTGTAGAGAACCGTGAATCAACAACGACCAATAAATCTAGATCTGACTAAGTTCAGTTTTCCTTTACCTGCATTAACTTCAATAACCCACCGTGTGGCGGGTGTGATTTTATTCGTAGGTGTTATTTTCCTGTTATGCGCCCTTAGCTGTTCTTTAGAGTCAGCAGAAGGTTTTGCTACCACGAAAAAATCCATGACTACCGGTTTTGGTAGTTTCATTACTTGGGGCTTACTAGCCGCATTAGCATTCCATTTTGTAGCGGGTATCAAACACCTTCTTATGGATATTGGCTTTGGCGAAACAAAAGAAAGTGGTTTTTATGCTGCTGTCTTCACTATCGTTGCTTCAAGTATCTTAATCATCCTTGCAGGAGTTTGGGTATGGGCGTAAGTGTAACTAACTTCAGTCGCAATGGTTTGTCTGACTGGATACTCCAACGTTTTTCAGCGGTTGTATTAGCTGTTTATACTGTTTTTATGGTTGGGTATTTATTAGCGAACCCGAGTTTAGATTATGCTCAGTGGAAAGAGTTTTTCTCTTGCACGGGTGTTCGTATTTTCACTCTTTTAGCGTTAATTTCGACGGTTGCTCATGCTTGGATCGGCATGTGGACCATTTCAACCGATTACTTTAAGCCTGCTGCTCTGCGTTTCGTATTCCAACTCGTTTGTTTCTTAGCGATGTTTGTATACTTCGTTTGGGGCATTGACATTATTTGGGGTGTATAAACAATGTCTAATAGTATTCGCACAATGACATATGACGCCATCGTAATTGGTGGCGGTGGTGCAGGCATGCGTGCTGCGCTGCAGCTTACCGAAGCAGGTATTAAAACCGCTTGTGTAACAAAAGTATTTCCTACGCGTTCTCACACAGTATCTGCCCAAGGTGGTATTACGTGTGCAATCGCTTCTAACGATCCAAACGATGATTGGCGTTGGCACATGTACGATACCGTTAAAGGTTCTGATTATATCGGTGACCAAGACGCGATCGAATATATGTGTAAAGTTGGTCCTCAGGCGGTATTCGAATTAGACCATATGGGTCTGCCTTTCTCTCGTACAGAAGAAGGCCGTATCTATCAGCGTCCATTTGGTGGTCAATCAAAAGATTTCGGTAAAGGCGGCCAAGCAGCTCGTACTTGTGCAGCAGCTGACCGTACTGGCCATGCACTTTTACATGCGCTCTATCAAGGTAATTTAAAAGGCGGTACTACCTTCCTTAACGAATGGTATGCCGTAGATCTTGTTAAGAATGAAAACGGCCAAGTAGCGGGTTCGATTGTTATTTGCATCGAAACAGGTGAAACCGTTTACATTCAAGCCAAAGCTACAGTGCTTGCTACTGGTGGTGCTGGACGTATTTACCAGTCTACTACTAACGCATTGATCAATACCGGTGACGGTATGGGTATGTCTTTACGTGCTGGCGTGCCTGCACAAGACATGGAAATGTGGCAGTTTCACCCAACAGGTATTGCAGGCGCGGGTGTGCTTGTAACCGAAGGTTGTCGTGGTGAAGGTGGTTACTTAATTAATAAAGACGGCGAGCGTTTCATGGAACGTTATGCGCCTAACGCGAAAGACCTTGCTGGTCGTGACGTTGTGGCTCGTTCTATGGTTATGGAAATCCTTGAAGGTCGTGGTTGTGGCCCTGAAGGGGATCACGTAATGCTTAAGCTTGATCACCTAGGTGAAGAAACGCTTAACGCTAAATTGCCTGGTATTCTTGAGCTATCTCGTACGTTTGCTCACGCTGATCCTGTTAAAGAGCCAATTCCAGTTGTACCGACTTGTCACTATATGATGGGTGGTGTACCGACGAACATTGGCGGTCAGGCAATTACTCAAGACGAAAACGGTAACGATAAAATTATCGAAGGTTTATACGCTTGTGGTGAAGCTGCTTGTGTATCTGTACACGGTGCAAACCGTCTTGGTGGTAACTCGCTACTTGACCTTGTGGTATTCGGTCGTGCAGCAGGTTTGCAAATTGAAAAGAGCTTCCGTGAAGGTTTCGATTCAATTGATCCTCGCGAAGAAGACATTCAACGTGCAATGGCTCGTTTAGATCGTCTAAATAACTCAACATCTGGTGAAGATGTTGCGCAAGTTCGCGCAGACCTTCAAAAATGTATGCAACTTTACTTCGGTGTATTCCGTGAAGGTGAAGCCATGCAAAAAGGTCTTGAGATGTTGAAAGAAATTGGTGAGCGCGTTAAAAACACTTACCTTGAAGATAAGTCTTCTGCTTTCAATACCGCACGTATCGAAGCTTTAGAATTAGATAACCTTTACGAAGTGGCTCTTGCTACGGCAATTGCAGCAGAAGAGCGTAAAGAATCTCGTGGCGCTCATGCTCGAAATGACTTCACTGAGCGTGATGATGAAAACTGGTTGTGCCATTCATTGTATTTCCCGCAGGATCAAAGCATTAAGAAACGTGCTGTGAACTTTGCGCCGAAGACAATGGACGCGTTCCCACCAAAAATTCGTACATATTAAGAGTGGGGAGAGAGAATATGTTGCAAGTTAGCGTTTATCGTTACAACCCTGAAACAGATGCTGCACCCTACATGAAAGACTATCAGGTTGATACTGGTGGTAAAGACTTGATGGTACTGGATGTTTTGGCTTTGGTTAAAGAGCAAGACACGTCTTTGGCATATCGTCGTTCATGCCGTGAAGGTGTGTGTGGTTCTGATGGTCTTAACATTAATGGTAAAAATGGTTTGGCATGTGTGACGCCATTATCTGAAAGTGTTAAGGGAAATAAGTTAGTATTGCGTCCATTACCTGGTTTACCGGTTATCCGTGACCTAGTAATTGATATGAGCTTGTTCTATCAACAGTTTGAGAAAGTGAAGCCTTTCTTACAAAACAATACACCAGCACCAGCGATTGAGCGTCTTCAGAGCCCTGAAGAGCGTGAAAAGCTAGATGGTTTATATGAATGTATCCTGTGTGCATGTTGCTCAACTTCATGCCCATCATTTTGGTGGAATCCAGATAAGTTCATTGGGCCTGCTGGTTTGCTTCAAGCATACCGTTTCTTGGCAGACAGTCGTGATACTGCGACCGCTGAGCGTTTGGATGGGTTGGATGATCCTTTCAGCGTCTTCCGTTGCCGCGGCATCATGAACTGTGTGAATGTGTGTCCTAAGGGGTTAAACCCAACCCGTGCAATAGGCCACATTCGCAACATGTTGTTGTCGAGAGAAATTTAAATAAAAGGGGCTTTATGCCCCTTTTATTTATTCGTAGTGTGCATTTTTTAAGTTAATTGTCTTAAAAGACAAAAAAAATTATAAAAAAAAGGTCCATTAGCATCATATTTGCTAGGCTGTAATAAATAGATCAAACAGGGAATCGGGAAACCCCCGAATTACTTGAAGAGCTTCAGGCCATACCCGGCCATCTGTCGATCCACGCAGGGGAGTTTGAAAGGTAATATCCCTCGAATTAAATTAAGGTGGTTTTGTCATGCACGAAGGCTCGATGGAGCAGCTATGGAGTACGTCCCAACTTGCAGGTGGGAATGTAGCCTACATAGAAGAGCTATACGAAGTATATTTAACAGATCCCAATGCGGTATCTGAACAATGGCGAAGTTATTTTGCTACGTTACCCCGAGCAGAGGGCGGGGCGTTAAATGATATCCCTCATACTCCTGTAAAAGAACAGTTTGTACTGTTGTCTAAAAACCAGCGTCGTTCTGGTGGTGCAACTCAAAGCCAGGTGTCTAGTGGCTATGATCAAAAGCAGTTGCGCGTTTTTCAACTTATTAATGCTTATCGCTTCCGTGGCCATCAACATGCCAAGCTTGATCCATTAGGGATTATGGAGCGTGAGCAGGTTCCCGATTTAGACCTACGCTTCCATGAATTATCAGAAGCGGATATGGATAGCACTTTCCAGACTGGCTCATTATTTATTGGTAAAGAAGAAGCCACGTTGGCTGAAATTGTAGATGCCTTAGATGCCACATATTGTCAGACCATTGGTTCTGAGTTTATGCACATTGTTGATACAGCAGAGAAACGCTGGTTTCAACAACGCATTGAAACTGTGCGCTCCAAACCTGAATACAGCGAAGAAGCCAAAAAGCACTTGCTGGAACGTTTAACCGCGGCGGAAGGTTTAGAGAAATATTTAGGCTCAAAATACCCAGGTGTTAAGCGTTTTGGTTTAGAAGGTGGTGAATCTCTTATTCCAATGATGGATGAAATTATCCAACGCTGTGGAACTTACGGTGCCAAAGAAATCGTTATAGGCATGGCGCACCGTGGTCGCCTTAACCTATTGATTAATACTCTGGGTAAAGCGCCATCTGATTTATTTAATGAATTTGATGGTAAAGCCTCGTTCGATCACTCTGGTGACGTTAAATACCACCAAGGGTTTTCATCTAACGTATTAACTCCTGGTGGGGAAGTTCACTTAGCACTTGCGTTTAACCCATCTCACCTTGAGATTGTATCGCCAGTGGTTGAGGGTTCAGTTCGTGCTCGCCAAGATCGTCGTGGTGATCCTATTGGTGAAACCGTAGTGCCAATTGCTATACATGGTGATTCTGCGTTTGCAGGTCAAGGTGTGGTAATGGAGACGTTCCAAATGTCTCAGACACGTGGTTATAAAACCGGTGGTACCATACACATTGTGGTTAACAACCAAGTAGGTTTTACCACTAATAAGCGTGAAGATGTACGCTCTACTGAATACGCAACAGATGTTGCTAAAATGGTTCAAGCTCCAATTCTTCATGTGAATGGTGATGACCCAGAAGCGGTATTATTTGTTACGCAATTAGCTGTAGATTACCGCAATGAATTCCATAAAGACGTAGTAATTGATTTAGTTTGTTATCGTCGTCGTGGTCATAATGAAGCGGACGAACCGTCAGCCACTCAGCCTTTAATGTACAAAGTTATCAAAAGCTTAAAAACCACTCGTACTTTGTACGCTGAAGAGTTGAATGATTCAGGCGTAGTGAGTGATGATGAAATTAAAACCATGGATGAAGATTACCGCAATGCCTTAGAAGAAGGTAAGCATGTGGTAAAAAGCTTGGTCACTAAGCCTAACTCAGAAATGTTCGTAGATTGGGCACCTTACCTTGGTCATGATAATGACGTGACGGTACCCACTACATACGATTTGAAAAAGCTCCAAGATCTTGCTATTAAACTACAAGAAGTACCTGAAGGATTTAATGTCCAACGTCAGGTAAATAAAATTCTTGAAGACCGCCGTAAAATGGCTGCGGGTGCTTTAGCGATTAACTGGGGTTTTGCTGAAACCATGGCATACGGTACCTTGTTAGATGAAGGTTACCCAATTCGTTTAACTGGGCAAGATGTTGGTCGTGGTACCTTCTCTCACCGTCATGCGGTTTTACATAATCAAAAAGATGGAGCATCTTATTGCTCACTTCAAAATATGAGTGATGATCAGCCTACCTATACCATTCATGACTCTTTATTATCTGAAGAGGCTGTACTTGGTTTTGAATATGGTTACTCAACCACAACGCCTAACATGTTGGTTATTTGGGAGGCGCAATTTGGTGACTTTGCTAATGGTGCTCAAGTGGTTATGGACCAATTCATTTCCTCCGGTGAACACAAGTGGAGCCGCTTATGTGGTTTAACTATGTTGTTGCCACATGGTTATGAAGGACAGGGCCCTGAGCATAGTTCTGCTCGTTTAGAGCGTTACTTGCAATTGTGCGCTGAGCATAACATGCAGGTATGTGTACCCTCGACTCCGGCACAAATATTCCATTTGTTACGTCGCCAAGCAATTCGACCTTTACGTAAGCCTTTAGTGGTTATGTCGCCTAAGAGTTTGCTTCGTCACAAAGAAGCTATTAGTACATTAGAAGACTTAGCTCATGGTGGCTTTCAAAATATTATTCCAGAGGTGGATGATGTAAAAGCAAAAGCCATCACTCGAGTGGTTTTGTGTAGCGGTAAGGTTTATTACGATTTACTGGATCGTCGTCGCCAAGAAGAAATGGATCACGTGGCAATTATTCGTATAGAGCAGTTATACCCCTTCCCAGAAGACGAGTTATATGATGCTATTTCTTCTTACAAAAATTTAAAAGAAGCGTTCTGGTGTCAGGAAGAGCCTATGAACCAAGGGGCATGGTACAGTTCTCAACACCATATGCGCCGTGTGGTTGATCGTCTTGATCCAAAACTGAACTTAGATTACGCAGGACGTGATGCTTCTGCAGCACCTGCGGCAGGTTACATGGCGTTGCACTTAGAACAACAAGAGCAATTGATCAAAGATGCACTGGGCTTATAAGCTCCAGCGACGAAGGAATTGAATGATATGACGATTGAAGTTAAAGCCCCGGTTTTCCCTGAATCAGTTGCCGATGGCACCATTGCAACTTGGCACAAACAGCCAGGTGAATCTGTTAAACGCGATGAATTACTAGTAGATATCGAAACCGATAAAGTGGTTTTAGAGGTTGTTGCGCAATCGGATGGCGTAATTAAAGAAATCCTAAAAGCCGAAGGCGAAACTATTTTAAGTGCTGAAGTGATTGCAATTTTTGAAGCGGGTGCTGCCGGGACAGAGGCCGCTCCTGCTCCATCTACGGAGACCGCAAGCGAATCAGCAGCTAACGCTGACGACTTAAAGGTCAACCCTGCTGCTCGTAAAATGGCAGAAGAAAAAGGGGTAGACTTGGCAGATGTGAAAGCCTCTGGCAAAGACGGCCGTATTACCAAAGAAGATGTTGTAAACCACCTTAAGCAGCCAGCTCCAGTAGCGCAAGCACCAGCGGCACCTGCTGCGGCAGTACAGGCCCCTGTAGCACCTACTCCTGTAGCAGCTCCATTAGCGCCTGTTTTTGCACCGGGTGACCGTGCAGAAAAACGTGTTCCAATGACTCGTTTACGCTCTACCATAGCTAAACGTTTAGTTTCGGCGCAACAAAATGCGGCCATGTTAACCACTTACAATGAAGTGGACATGAAAGCAGTAATGGAACTGCGCAAGCAATACAAAGACGCTTTTGAGAAAAAGCATAACGGCGTGCGCTTGGGCTTTATGTCGTTCTTTGTGAAGGCGGCCACTGAAGCACTAAAACGCTTCCCGTCAGTGAATGCCTCTATTGATGGTAATGACATTGTTTACCATGGTTATCAAGATATTGGTGTAGCTGTTTCAACAGAAAAAGGCTTGGTTGTACCTGTACTTCGTGATGTTGATGCTTTAGGTTTAGCAGATATTGAAGCGGGTATTTTGGATTATGCACTGAAGGCTCGTGACGGCAAACTTGCAATCGAAGAGATGCAAGGTGGCACGTTCACCATCACAAATGGTGGAACTTTTGGTTCATTAATGTCGACTCCAATATTAAATCCACCACAAACGGCTATCTTGGGTATGCATAAGATTCAAGATCGACCTGTGGCTATTGATGGCCAAGTGGAAATTCGTCCCATGATGTACCTAGCATTATCGTATGATCATAGAATGATCGATGGCAAAGAAGCGGTTCAGTTTCTAGTGACCATCAAAGAGCTGCTAGAAGATCCAGCGCGCATTTTGCTGGATATTTAATCGCTAAAAATAAGAAGGCCTAGTGCAATCTAGGCCTGACTTCACTTTTTATTATGCTTTGCTACAGGCGTAAAAGGAAAAATCATGGATAAGTTTGACGTTATCGTAATTGGTGGTGGTCCTGGTGGTTATGTTGCTGCGATTCGTGCAGCTCAATTGGGCTTAAAAACCGCGTGTATTGATAAGTGGTTAGATGAAGACGGTAAAGGTGTATTTGGTGGGACTTGCTTGAATGTAGGTTGTATTCCTTCAAAGGCGCTTTTAGACAGTTCAAGCAAATATGAAGAAGCAAAACACAATTATGATGTTCATGGTATTTCTATCAAGGATATCAAAATTGATGTGCCTGCAATGATTGCACGCAAAGAAAAAATAGTTAAAAACCTCACTCAAGGTGTGGCAGGGTTATTCAAGTCTAATGGTGTAACACCGTTAGAAGGCTTTGGTAAATTACTGGCAGGTAAAAAAGTTGAATTTACTAACCATGCTGGAAAAACCGAAGTACTTGAAGCTGAAAATGTAATTATCGCAACAGGCTCTATTCCAGTTGAGATTCCACCTGCGCCATTAACAGAAGGTGTGATTGTGGATTCAACCGGTGCGCTTGAGTTTTCCGAAGCGCCAAAGCGTTTGGGTGTAATCGGCGCCGGCGTGATCGGCCTAGAACTTGGCAGTGTTTGGGCTCGATTAGGAGCTGAGGTTACTGTTCTTGAGGCTCAAGACAAATTCCTGCACCTAGTTGACCAGCAAGTAGCCAAAGAAGCAGCTAAGCAATTTAAAAACCAAGGCTTAGACGTTAAATTAGGTGCGCGTGTAACGGGTACAGAAGTTAAAGGCAAGGGTAAGAAAAAAGAAGTTATCGTTTCTTACTCAGATAGCGAAGGTGAAAAAACCATTACGTTTGATAAATTGATCGTAGCGGTTGGCCGTCGTCCATACACTGAGAACCTATTATCAGGTGATTCAGGTGTTAACTTAGATGAACGTGGTTTTATCTTTGTTGATAATAAATGCTCAACTGATGCCCCTGGTGTTTATGCAATTGGAGATGTAGTGCGTGGCCCTATGTTGGCGCATAAATCCTCTGAAGAGGGTGTGATGGTCGCTGAGCGTATTGCTGGCCATAAAGCTCAGGTAAACTACGATTGCATTCCATCTGTTATTTATACTCACCCAGAAATTGCTTGGGTAGGTAAGAGTGAAGATGAATTAAAAGCTGCAGGGGAAAAATACAATGTTGGTACATTCCCATTTGCTGCAGTTGGTCGCGCAATGGCAGCGAATGATACGGCTGGCTTTGTAAAAATTATTGCTGATGCTGAAACTGACACCATTTTAGGTGCTAGTGTCATTGGCCCAAGTGCTGGTGACTTAGTTCAACAAGTGGTTATTGCAATGGAGTTTGGTTCAAGCGCAGAAGATTTAGGTATGATGGTGTTCTCCCACCCAACCTTGTCAGAAGCGGTGCACGAAGCGGCTTTAAATGTAAATAATCACGCCATTCATAAAGCGAATAGAAAGCGCAGATAATAGAAAAGTTGTGCGAAAAATAAACTGACTAGTTTAATTACTAGTCAGTTACCGTCTTATTTCCCTTGGTTTTACCCCGAAAGTGTTATTTATATTTTGTTTTTGATATAACAAAATTGTATATGACACATTGATGGTTTTTGGTGTGTCTTTTTCCATAATGAAGCACGACGAGGTCATCATGAATTTACATGAATACCAGGCTAAGCAGCTTTTTGCCGCTTATGGTTTGCCTGTTTCTCAGGGGGTGGTAGCCAGTACGCCAGAGGACGCTGAAAAAGCAGCAGACAATGTACCGGGCAGTGCATGGGTGGTTAAAGCACAAGTGCATGCTGGTGGTCGTGGAAAAGCAGGGGGCGTTAAGGTTGTTTCTGATAAATCAGACATAAGAGCCTTTGCTGAACACTGGTTAGGGAAAAACCTAGTTACCTATCAAACCGATGCAGGTGGTCAACCTGTTAAACAAATCCTAATCGAAGAATGTACGGATATTGATCAAGAATTGTATTTAGGTGCAGTGGTTGATCGCGCTTCACAACGTGTTGTGTTCATGGCATCAACAGAAGGCGGCGTTGAAATTGAAAAAGTCGCCCATGAAACCCCAGAAAAAATTCTTAAAGCCGAGATAGACCCACTAGCAGGTGCTCAGCCATACCAAGCCCGTGAGCTGGCGTTTAAGTTGGGTTTGAAAGACCATCAAATTAAGCAATTCACTCAAATCTTTTTAGGCCTATCTAAATTATTTTTCGAAAAAGACTTAGCATTGTTGGAAATTAACCCATTAGTGATTACCACTGAAGGCAATCTTCACTGCCTAGATGCCAAGATCAACATTGATGGTAATGCGCTTTATGCCCATAAAGACATTCAAGCTATGCATGATCCATCTCAAGACGATGCGCGTGAAGCAGAGGCCGCCAAGTGGGAGCTTAACTATGTTGCACTAGATGGCAATATTGGCTGTATGGTGAACGGTGCGGGTTTAGCCATGGGCACCATGGACATAATCAAATTACACGGTGGTGACCCTGCAAACTTTTTAGATGTTGGCGGCGGTGCTACAAAAGAGCGTGTGGCCGAAGCGTTTAAAATTATCCTTTCTGATAGTAATGTAAAAGCCGTATTGGTGAATATCTTTGGTGGTATCGTTCGTTGCGACATGATAGCCGAAGGCATAATTGGTGCAGTAAAAGAAGTGGGCGTAAAAGTACCAGTGGTGGTTCGCCTAGAGGGTAATAATGCAGAATTGGGTTCGCAAAAGTTGGCACAAAGCGGTTTAGATATCATTGCTGCAACCAGTTTAAAAGACGCTGCTCAGCAGGTAGTAAATGCAGTAGGGGGTCAATAACATGAGCATTTTAATCGACAAAAATACCAAAGTTATTTGCCAAGGTTTTACTGGCTCACAAGGTTCATTTCATTCAGAGCAAGCCATTGAATACGGCACTAAAATGGTAGGTGGTGTGACCCCAGGTAAGGGCGGAACAACTCACCTTGGCTTACCTGTATTTAACACAGTAAAAGAAGCGGTTGAACAAACAGGCGCAGAAGCATCCGTGATTTATGTGCCTGCGCCATTTTGTAAGGATTCTATTTTAGAAGCGGCCAATGCTGGTATTCAGTTAATTGTATGTATCACAGAAGGTATACCGACTCTGGATATGATGATTTGCAAAATCCGTTGTGATGAACTGGGTGTCACTTTAATCGGGCCAAACTGCCCCGGTGTGATTACTCCCGGCGAATCGAAAATCGGCATTATGCCGGGTCACATTCACAAGCCGGGTAAAGTGGGTATTGTCTCCCGTTCAGGTACTTTAACCTATGAAGCCGTTAAACAAACAACCGATTATGGTTTTGGCCAGTCTACGTGTGTCGGCATTGGTGGCGACCCGATTCCGGGTTCAAGCTTTATCGATATTCTTCAGCGTTTTCAAGATGATCCTAAAACAGAAGCCATTGTTATGATTGGTGAAATTGGCGGTTCAGCCGAAGAAGAAGCGGCTGCTTACATTAAAGCGAATGTGACCAAACCAGTTGTGTCTTACATTGCTGGGGTAACGGCTCCTGCAGGTAAGCGTATGGGTCACGCGGGGGCGATTATCGCTGGCGGCAAAGGAACAGCAGCCGAGAA
Source organism: Oceaniserpentilla sp. 4NH20-0058 (assembly GCF_040371755.1). NCBI lineage: Bacteria > Pseudomonadati > Pseudomonadota > Gammaproteobacteria > Oceanospirillales > Oceanospirillaceae > Oceaniserpentilla > Oceaniserpentilla sp. 4NH20-0058. Next base: position 509,246 of record NZ_BAABWE010000001.1, on the reverse strand, counting down.
ATTTGAGGCCTTAGAGGCGGCAGGAGTGAAAACCGTTCGCAGCCTTGCTGATATAGGTGAGGCGCTCAAAGAAAAAGCCGGTTGGTAAGAATTAGCCCTCACATAGAGGGCTTTTTTTTGTCTATTTTTTATTAATCTGCTTTATATCATGGTTCTCATTAAATTTAGGTGTAGTGTGATGAGTGAAGTATGCATTCACAATACAATCAGGAGAGCATTATGACATTACAAAAACATGGGTTAACCATAGGCATGGAGCGTGTGGGTGAAGCGGTGTTCTTATCTTTAAAGGTGCAAGGCAAATTAACCCATGATGATTACCAAACGATCAATCCCATGTTAGACAGTGTTCTTGCACAATTGAATGAGCCAAAAGTCAAAGTGTTTATTGATGCTAGCGAATTGCAAGGGTGGGAATTAAGAGCCGCTTGGGATGACCTTAAACTTGGTTTAAAACATGGTAATGAGTTCACGCATATCGCCATTTATGGAAACAAAAAATGGCTGGAGTTAGCGGCTAAATTAGGCGCATGGTTTACCAAGGGTGAAATCAAATACTTTGAAGATCATGACGAGTCCTTGCTCTGGTTATCCTCTCATTAATACGTGAGTTAAAGTATGTCGGTGAAGCCATTGCATATAACATTTTCTTTGACCATTTTAATCTTACTTTTAATTGGTTGCAGTCCAAAGCAAGTGGAGCAAGCCTACGGAGTGCTTGAGCGTGATCGGGTTGTTTTAACCGCCACCGCCAATGAAATCATCACATCTTTGCCGGTGGCCAGAGGGAGCCACGTCAAAGAGGGGCAAGTTTTGGTTCAGCTGGGGACATTACAGCAGAATGCGAAACTTGCCAGGGCCAAAGCGGAATCAGCCAAGGCTGAAGCATTTCTATTGAAATTAGTGAATGGGGAGCGTCGAGAAGACATCGCCTTTGCTCAAGCGCAATTACGCCATGCTCAAGTCAATTTAATTGAAAGCAAAAAAAAGTATCAGCGAGTGCTTGGTTTAATAGAAGAGAGCCTCACGTCATACGCACAGAAAGACACAGCTCAAGCACAAAGAGATGCGGCACAGGCCGATTATCACTCATCTAAAGAAAAACTCGACAAGCTAATTAGTGGTGAACGTCCAGAAGTTATTAAACAAGCACAAGCCTCACTCGAAGCAGCAGACGCGGAAGTGACCTTGCAACAATCCATACTTGATGATTTAACCGTTGTGGCGACTCGTGGAGGAATACTCGACAGCCTGCCGTTTAATGTCGGTGAGCGAGTCCCGCAAAATGCCATCGTTGCGGTCATTCAAGCCGACTCCGTTCCCTACGCTCGGGTTTATATCCCTGAAAACAAAAGAGTGGGCTTAAACGTCGGCGATGTTCGCATGTTAAGTATTAATGGTGCTGACTCCTCAATAGAAGGGCGAATTCGTTGGATTGCATCCGAACCCGCCTTTACCCCTTATTACACGTTAAGTGAAAGTAGCCGTTCGCGATTAATGTACCTTGCCGAATTCTCCCTGCCAGAGTCTGCCAGTGCGTTACCCAGTGGCATTGCGGTGAAAGTGAGCTTGTAATGACAGAGTCAGCCATCAAAGCCACCAACTTGACTCGACAGTTTGGTGATTTTACCGCAGTCAATAAACTGAACTTGAGCGTTTCTAAGGGGCAGATTTATGGTTTTTTAGGTCCTAACGGCTGCGGTAAATCAACCACCTTGCGCATGTTAACCGGATTACTGAAACCGACCTCGGGTCAAGTTAGTGTACTGGGGTTATCCATACCGGAATGTGCTGAGCAGTTACGACTTCGTGTCGGTTATATGACCCAGAAATTTTCCCTGTATGATGACTTAACCGTCGAAGAAAATTTAAAATTCATGGGGGAAATATTTGGCTTGAGTGGGCGAATATTAAACAAACGCATCGCACAACAAGTATCCGTTTATGGATTAAATAAACGGCTAAAACAACGAGTGTCTAGTATGAGTGGGGGTGAAAAACAAAGATTAGCGTTATCAGCAGCCACTATTCACAACCCTGATGTTTTATTACTCGATGAACCCACTTCGGCGGTGGACCCTGAGAACCGTCGCGATTTTTGGGAGAAATTATTCGACCTTAGTGATGTTGGCACAACCATTTTAGTCACTACACATTACATGGACGAAGCTGAACGTTGCCACGGTCTTGCCATCATGGACAAAGGTGAAATCAAAGTCGATGGACCACCAGAGAAACTGATGCAAAACATGGGCGTAACTGTGGTAGAAGTGGAAACGGATCAGCCCAGACAACTGAAACAAATACTTTTATCCTTACCGCAAGTACGCTCGGTTGCGCAATTAGGTGTGCGGCTACGGGTACTCGTAGATGAAACCATTACAGAGCCAATTAACTGGCTAATTGGGCAGTTGCCAACGCTACACAACGCTCAGCTGAGTTTGGCGCGACCCAGTTTAGAAGATGTATTTGTAAGTGCTACAGGTGAGGCCCACAAATGATATTAAGCCTGTTGCGCATGAAAGCCATCATGCAAAAAGAAGTGCGTCAACTGACCCGTGACCGCATTACCTTTGCCATGGTGGTCATGATCCCCTTGATTCAACTTTTGCTATTCGGCTATGCCATCAATACAGAAATCAGAGACATCCCCATTGCAATCGTTGATCAAAGTGAATCAGAAGTAGGGCGAATCATTGCCGAGGCGGTCGAAGTCACGCAAGTGGTGACCATAGTGCAACGTTACGCCACCGTACATGAGGCCCAGCAAGCTATAAACGACGGCACCGCCAGAGCTGTATTAATATTACCTTCGGATTTGACACAACGCATTGCACAAAAACGCACATTAGGACAATGGCTAGTGGACGGATCAGACACCATGATCAGTGCTGCCATCATGCAATTAAAAAATATGCCTTTGAATATGTTGATTAATTATCAAACAAGCCAGCCAGCCACGTTTGAGGTGGCCTTGTTTTTTAACCCTCAACGTCGCTCGGCGGTGAATATCGTACCGGGTTTACTGGCGGTGATTCTCACCATGACAATGATTTTATTTACCTCCGCAGCGGTAGTGCGCGAAAAAGAGCGGGGCAACATGGAGTTGTTGATCACGACCCCTGTGCATCCGATGGAACTCATGCTGGCGAAAATTCTACCTTATGTGGTGGTAGGGTTTATCCAAGTCATTATTATATTGGGTTTAGGATACTACGTATTTGATGTGCCCATTAACGGCTCCGTTGTACAAATTTTGCTTGGCACCTTGCTGTTTATTCTAGCCAGCCTAACTCTAGGTTTAATTATTTCAACCCGTGCACAAACCCAACTGCAAGCCATGCAAATGACCATCTTTATTCTGCTGCCTTCAATATTACTTTCAGGGTTTATGTTCCCCTATGAAGGGATGCCAGTACCTGCCCAATGGGTAGCCGAAGTATTACCGGCTACCCATTTTATGCGAGTAATACGGGGGATCATTCTACGAGGCGCTGATTTACTGGATGTGTGGCGTGATACCCTGTGGCTTATTTGTTTTACTCTATTGGGTCTAGTCGGGGCTTCATTGGGATTCAAAAAATCGCTGGATTGATGTGAAATATCATGCCTTCGTTGAAAGCTGGTTTTATTGTCAGTACGACAGTAAATATTAATATTTATTTTAGACGTCGAACTCCGTAGAAGGTGAGGGAGTCATGTACATACAAATGGTTCAGCCGTTTTGAATTCATGTTTTTAACACTCACGGCGCTCATTTTTCCTGAAGATAAGGTAAGACTTGTTGTGTTGGCTATTAAATAGACTGGTTTAATCCAGTGCTATTTTCTTATCATGGGTGTCAGGTTAAGTTTTTATGGTAAATGAGTTTGCATATGGGATAAATCTTCAATAATAATGTATCAAATATGCGGTATTGTAACCGCTCTCTTGTTTTATACTCGGTTGGCTTTATAGTCTGCTTAGTTGATCTTATTTAATAAAAAGACTAAAAGCTAAATTCAAGGAGAGAGAACATGTCACACGTTCAATGCAAAGAGAATAGTCCTCTTGTTGGGGAAACACTTGCCGAATATCGCTCTAAGCAAATGAGTGAAACTAGATGGGAAAATATTAATCAAGGTGTTTCAAATCAGGATCTTGATAATAACTTTGAGTTTTTAAATGCAGCGGTATTAAACAGAAGTGCCGATGATGAATTACTCCTCACAACAACAGGTATATTTGGGCCGATTCGCAGCGGAACAATCGTGAGTTTGGACATCGATACCAACAATTTAGTTGTGCAAAGTGAACAGGCACCCACCAACCCTGAAGCTACATTAATACATCGCCTAAATAGCCTTCATGATGAACGTACTGGAAAGCCACCTGCACCAACACAGGCTTTGGAAGTCAATGGATATTGGACAGCTGCCGTGGACGGAGCGGGCATTGTTACGGACAAGTCAGCCAATGTGTTTGGCAGCACAGGGCAGTTGATTTGTGATACCGATGAATTGAAATTTCCTTTGTTACAATATGGGTCTAGCGAAGCCTCACAAGCAGAATACCTAGATGCTCTGGCGTACTATGGTGGAACATTAATTAAACCAAATGAAGAATTTGCCTTAGGGTTTAATCAAGACCTTTGGGGCATTCAATATGACCAAAAGCTTCCGCAGTACATTACTAAATATCAGTTTGGTGCAAAAAAAGCCGGTGGTTTATTTGTAGAGCACCATCCTTTCCCTCATATCTGGTTACCAGCACAAGGCAAAGACCCCGTCTTTAAACGTGAAACAGTTTCTCGGATTTTATTGGGCCGTCGACTAGATACTTCTCATGAAGACCCATACTTCCGTACAGTTGGCACTCAAAAGTTTCATTTCACCATGTTTGAGGTACCCGTGGGTGGATATGCTTTGGCGATTCGTCCGCAGTGTATTCACAATGATAGTTTTACCGATGGTGCACAGACCGTATTTTTAGCAAATACGCCAGCGAACACGGTGGCTTTACGCCAGAGTATGCCGATTACTAAGATGTCGGCTGGTGATACACCTGTAAATGAGTTAGAGAAGTAGTTCTGTTTAATTGAGGTGTTGATGGATAAATTGTGATTACCGTGAATGCCGCATTTAGTTATCGAAACGGGTCTGGTTTCCGATTGATAATGAAAAATTGTAGGAGGGCTGGGATACCCTCTGCCCGAAAGTGTGGAGGGAGTTGTCATTAGCGCGTAAGCGGTAATCCAATGACATATTCAAAAATTATCTATCATTAAAAGCGTCACGCGACCGTGTATTAAGATAAACAGTCGCATGACGTATATCCCCGAAATCAAGCATGATTAAGCTGATAATCAGTTAAAAGTACCAGTTACAAAAAATGGTAAGTAAATGAATAGATTGCGAGTGTACAAATGCTTAAGTGCGACCTAAAAAAAGGCACATGGAATTGACGAAATCACTTTTTATACCCCATGATTGCTGGATTAGAAAGGAATGTATGGCGTAAAATGTCCCGGCAAATACGTCATCTATAAAAAGCGTCTTGCGACGTTGAATAAACTGTTATATTTAAATTCATGTAAGGAATCTTGTTGAACTATTTCTATCTATATACAGGGTTAGGGGTTTTACTGATCACGGTTCTAGCAATGAACGTGACTCGAATTCGTTGGGTTCAAAAGATACCAGATGGTGACAATGACTATCTTCCGTTGAAGTTAGCTATTAGAACGCACATGAATAATCTAGAGCATATTGTACCGTTCGCCTTATTGATTTTTTCTCTTTCAGAAATAAAAATTGAGTCTATATACTTGGGTACGCTTGCTTTCGGTTTTATTTCACTACGAGTATTAAATAGTTACAGTATGCTGGCTTCTATATTTAAATTACGTGTTGTCACAGCAGACCTGACATATTTATTTGAATTTATCGGTTGTTTATTAGTTATTTGGTATGGGTTTTCAATATAACAAACGTAGGCAGGGCGACAGCTTTTCCGTTTCGCCTATCGGCTACACTACAAAGCTGCGCCTGCTACGGGCGTTAGCTGCCAGGCAGAATTTAAGTAAGGAGAAAGTTTGAAGTCACTGGATAGAGATAAAGTTGCTCAAAAACTAAGTGAAAAAGGTGCAACAAAGCCTTGTCATAGGTGCGGTCAAAATTCATTTACCGTATTAGAAGGGTATACGAATATCCAACTCCAAGATGACTTTAAAACAGGGCTTGTTATAGGGGGGCCAAGTGTACCTGTGACACATATCGCTTGTAATAATTGTGGTGCAATAACTTCTCATGCTCTTGGGGCATTGGACATGCTTCCTAAAGAGGAGGTTCCAGATGGAAAATAATGAGCAAGTAGCCAGTTTTAGTACGGGTGATGAGAGTAGGTTTGTTAATGAGCGTAGGTCAAATGTGAAATCTGACCTAATTGAAATAACAGAAGATAAACTAGAAAACATTCTAATCAAACATATCAAACGAATGGGAACTAGAAAAGGCTGGTTAGCTCCTTTAGGTTTATTTATTTCAGTTGTGCTGGCAAATGTCTCAGCTACATTTTCTGCGAAGTTTGGAATACCAGCTAGTACATGGGAAGCTATATTTATTTTGGCTGCAATAGGCTCTGGAATATGGCTTTTCGCAAGCCTTATTGTTATGTGGCTTAACTGGAAGGAAAGTACAACTGATTTTCTTATATGCAAAATTAAAGATTCAGATGAGAGTTAATTGCAGCTAACAAGCTGTTAAACAAGGAAAAAAACAGTTGGCTTTTGCTCCTTCGTCGCTAATTTTAGCCAACAATTTTTTGCCTGTTAACAGGGCGTTAACTCAAATGAAGGGTATCAAGATATGTCATTTTTAAGCGCACTGTTCTACGACAAGTGCATGAAGGCTACTGAAGACGCGTGTCTAATTGATTGGAGAAAGGATCTTTTAAAAGATATTAATGGCTCTATCTTGGAAATTGGTGCTGGCACTGGTGCTAGTTTAGAGCTTTATCCCAAAACTGATGGCTTACATATCACTCTATCTGAACCCGATAAAAATATGAGAGCTCAGCTTGAGGAGAAAATAACATCAAAAAAATTGAGCAATGTCTCTGTTTTACCTTGTCCAAGCGAGAGTATATCTTCTGACGATAACTCATATGATTATGTGTTTGCTTCTTTGGTGTGCTGCTCAGTAAATGATGTTAACGCTTCTCTTAAAGAAATAAAGCGTGTGCTAAAACCGGATGGTAAGTTTATATTCTTGGAGCATGTAGCAGCCGAGAGTGGATCAAATCGAAGAAAATGGCAAAACCGCTTGAATCCATTTTGGAAAAGATTAGCGGGCAATTGCCATCTAAATCGAGAAACTGAAAATTTAATTAAAGCCGCCGGATTTGTTTTAGAGGATGTCAAACGTGAGAGTATGCGCAAAGCCATGTCTTTAGTTAGGCCCACAATCCGCGGTATAGCGAGAATGAGTTAACAAGTGACTGTAACCAGCTACCAATATGGCGGCTGGCAAGGCGCTATTAACACTCCCCTAAATCTTTCATCAACAACGCAAACGGCGAATGGGAATATCCTTCCGGTTCCGGAATCATCACTTTAATCCCTGCACCTTGGGCGATTGGTTTTGGTTGGCTCTTGGTATCTAACATGCCTTGCACCACAAAGCGGAAGTTACCGCTAGGTGTCATGAGCTCCACTTGGTCGCCTTCTTCGAAGTGGTTTTTCACATCAATGCTGATGTAGCCTTGGTATTTTTGCTCGATTACTTCACCTACAAATTGTTGCTTGGTGCTTTCAGAGGTGCCCCGTTCGTAGTTTTGGTATTCGTCATGTACATGGCGGCGGTAGAAGCCTTCGGTGTAGCCGCGATTGGATAGGGCCTCCAAGGTGTCCATTAGTGACATATCAAAGGATTTTCCGGCCAAGGCATCGTCGATGGCTTTACGATAGGTTTGGGCAGTACGGGCGGTGTAGTAGTGGCTTTTGGTGCGGCCTTCAATTTTTAGCGAGTGCACGCCCATTTCCACTAGTTTTTGTACGTGCTGAATGGCACGTAAATCCTTAGAATTCATGATGTAGGTGCCGTGTTCGTCTTCAAAGGCGGGCATGTATTCTCCGGGGCGGCCCGGTTCCTCCAACAGATATACTCCATCAGTCGGCTCCCCTTCACCTAAGGTCGGTTTAAAACTGGGCTGTTCCGGCTGCCAGATTTGGGCGCTGTCTTTGGTGATGATGTCGCCGGTTTCACTTTCGGTGGCTTCATGGGTGTTGTATTTCCAACGGCAGGCGTTAGTGCAGGTGCCTTGGTTAGGGTCGCGCTTATTAATGTAGCCACTGAGCAAGCAACGACCAGAATAGGCAATACATAAGGCGCCGTGGACAAATACCTCTAGCTCCATTTCGGGTACCAGCATGCGGATTTCTTCGATTTCTTCCAATGAAAGTTCACGAGAAAGAATGACTCGTTCAATACCTTGTTTATGCCAAAACTTAACGGCGGCAAAGTTGACCGCATTGGCTTGTACGCTTAAGTGAATGGGAGTGTCTGGCCATTTTTCTTTTACCATCATAATAAGGCCGGGGTCAGACATGATCAGCGCATCGGGTTTCATTTGAATCACAGGTTCAATGTCTTTTAGGTAGCTGTGTACCTTTTTGTTATGTGGGGCTATGTTGCTGGCCACATAGAATTTTTTGCCTTGGTTGTGGGCTTCTTGAATGCCCAGATCTAGGTTTTCAAGGTCAAAGTCATTATTACGCACTCGCAGGCTATAGCGAGGTTGGCCTGCATAAACGGCATCGGCACCATAGGCAAAGGCATAACGCATGTTTTTTAGGGTGCCAGCGGGGCTTAATAACTCTGTTTTCATGGGGAATAGGGCAACTTACGAACAAAAGTGGCGTATTATGCCAACATATGATTTGCTGTTTTTGATCTTGATCAAGGTTTACTGTGGACGTTTACAGGTGGTTTAACCTAGTAATTTACTGGGTTATTGTTTAGAATACGCCATCATTTTAGTACTTAGATGAGAGCCAGAAAATGTCCGAGATCATTGATCAAATTAAGCAGCAAATAGAATCTAACGACGTTCTTATTTACATGAAGGGTAATCCAAACCAGCCACAATGTGGTTTTTCTGCCCGTACGGTTGCGGCATTAATGGAATGTGGTAAACGCTTTGCGTATGTGGATGTGCTTTCTAACCCAGATGTTCGTGCAAATTTACCAGCGTATGCCAACTGGCCAACGTTCCCTCAGCTTTGGGTGAAAGGTGAATTAGTAGGCGGTTGTGATATCGTAACTGAAATGGCTGAAAGCGGTGAATTGCAAAAAGTAATTGATGCAGCAGTACCAGACGAAGCCTAATTTTTTTAATGCTTTAGTCAAACCTTAAAACCGCCATTGGCGGTTTTTTTGTATCAGTTTCTCATTATTTATTCTTAAATTTTATACTTAAACGTATCTATATATCCTTGTAACAATTCCGTCATATTTAATGGTTAGCCTGCTGCCAATTTAAAATTTAATGGATAATTTGAATGTATATTTTCCGCAGTATAATGTTTTTAATTTGTTGTTTTAATTTACTAAATGCCAATGCATCATTATCTATAGAGCAAGAAATCCGTCGCACTGACGTTTTATCTAGTATTCAGGTTGCCCCAAAGCCATTTCAAACTATTAAATCCTCTTCATCATTAGTGCCTTTATTTACTATTCATGGTTCTAACACCGTGGGTGAAAGCTTAGCGCCTTCATTGGTGGTGTCTTATTTAAAAGCTAAAGGGGTAGAGAATATTCGTATTCAACCGACAGGTCGTGAAAACGAAAAATGGATTAAAGGGGATTTATTAGACCTCGGAAAAACAGTGCAGGTGTCTATTGCTGCGCATGGCTCTAGTACGGGCTTTAAAAGCCTAATGAATGGTGATGCTCATATTTGGGCGTCTTCGCGTCCAGTTAAAGACAAAGAAGTGGAAAATGCTAAATGGCGCTCGGATTTAAGATCCCCTGATTCTGAACATGTCTTAGGTATTGATGGATTAGCCATTGTAGTTAATCCAATCAACACGGTTTCAAAACTTAGTAAAGAGCAACTAAGTTTGATTTATTCTGGTTCTGTTGATAATTGGTCGCAAGTGGGTGGGCCAGATTTACCCATTACATTATTTGCCCGTGATGAGAATTCAGGTACTTGGGATAGCTTTAAAAATATGGTGTTGGGTAAGCGTTATTCGTTAAGTGATACGGCTGAACGTTACGAGTCCAGCGAAAATCTAGTGAATAATGTTTTGCAGCACAGTGGCGGTATTGGTTTTATTGGTATGGCATTTGTTGGTAAAAGTAAATTGTTAGCGATTAGTGATGGGCCAACACAGGCGTTTGAACCGACTCAATTAACGGTTGCGACGGAAGACTATGCATTATCACGCCGTTTATTTTTTTACACTCATGATGAAAAAAATAATGAGTACGTTGATGAATTTATGGAGTTTGCTCAAGGGGTAAATGGGCAAGCAATTGTTCGCTCTGAAGGGTTCATTTCACAAAATGTAGAGTCAATGGAAGTGGGTCTTGCGGATAACTTACCGGAAGATTATCTGAATATGGTTGACGGTGCTAAGCGATTGAGTGTGAATTTTCGTTTCCAAGAAGGCAGTGCACAATTAGATAATAAGGCGTTAATGGATATTCAACGTTTGGCTTATTTTATTCGTCACGAAGGAAAGGGGGCAGAAGTATTGCTGATTGGTTTTGGCGATAAACGTAAAAGTGAAAGCCGTTCTAAGTTGTTGTCAAAGTTACGAGCCATGGCCGTACGTCGTGAATTGGCTCGATTGGGCATCTACCCTAAAAAGACTACAGGTTATGGTGATTTTAACCCGGTAGCGTCATTTCACGGCGCGTCTAAGGTCAAGAATCGTCGGGTAGAGGTTTGGGTTCGCTAACCACGTCTAAGGTTGGTAAGCGCCAAATATAAATGCTTACGGCTAAACCTATGGCTAATAGTGTGAGTTTCCCCCAAATAACGGGTACAACCAGTAAGGCTGATGTGCCCATTGTTATAAAAATAAGTCCAATTGTTAGATATTTAGCCCGTTTGGGCAGTCCTTTCCCATCCAGATAATGCAAGATATAAGACCCTAATTTAGGGTGCTCAATTAGCCAGTTATAGAATTTTGGACTGGTTCTGACAAAACAAGCTGCAGCTAATAGTAAAAATGGTGTGGTGGGCAATAACGGTAAGAAAATCCCCAATACCCCCAAGAATACGCTGAGCCAGCCCACAGACATTAAAATCCAAGCCAGTATGCCATTGCGGTTTTGCGGAGGGTTTTGCATTCTTAGTCTCAAGCAACAGGTATTTTTACCTTTTTATAGTAAAAATCTAACATTTGTATGCGCAAAATTCCAATAGAGCATCTATTCTGGAAGATAAGCAAAGGCAAATATAAAGGACGACGATGACAAATGTAGCTGTTGAGCAATCGGGCTCTGATGTAACCATCTGTATTAAGGGGCGTTTTGACTTTAATATTTTGCAAGAATTTCGTAATGCCTATTCCGAGCACCAAGATTCAGGGTTGAACTTCACCATTGAACTGGCTGAAACTGAATATATTGATAGCTCTGCGTTAGGCATGCTGCTAAATATGAAAAACCATCTTGGTAGTGAAGATCGAGCAATCACCATTAAAAATTGCCAGCCCAATTTGATGAAAATCTTCTCCATTGCCCATTTTGATAAAAAATTTAAGTTTGTTTAATCCATGAAAGTATTAGTAGTTGATGACCAGGAGACCAATAGGGCGATTCTTGTATGGCTGCTGGAAGATGACGGCCACCAAGTAATTGAAGCGAAAGATGGTAAACAAGCAGTTGAGGCTTATGAAAAGCATGATGTTGACATTGATATTATATTAATGGATGTCATCATGCCCGTTATGGATGGCTTACAGGCTGCCAAAAAGATCAAAAGCTTAGCGTCTGATGGCTATCATGTACCAATTATATTTTTAACGGCACTGGATGATGATAAAGCCTTGAGCCAATGCTTAGAGTCTGGTGGAGATGATTTTTTATCTAAGCCCTATAATGAGGCCGTATTAAAGGCCAAAATTGCGGCTCATCAGCGTATTCGTGAATTAACTAACCAAATATCTCAGAACAATAAAGAGCTTACCTTGCACAATAGTCGCTGGGAGCGTGAGCAAAATATTGTGTCGCATATTTTTAACAAAGCGCTTGAACATAACTTAAGCGATTGTAGCAATTTACGCACCCATATAGCCCCTGCCTCAACCTTTAATGGGGATATTTTATTGTCGGCCCCAAGTCCAACTGGAGGCGTATATGTGTTTATTGGTGATTTTACAGGGCATGGTTTAGGCGCTTCAATCGGAACATTACCCATTGCAAACAGCTTTGATCAATTAGTGCAGCGTCATTTAAGTGTAGGGGAGATGGCATTCGAATTTAACAGAATGCTGCTAACCATGCTTCCTGATTATATGTTTTGTTGTGCATGTATCTTAGAGCTCAATCAACAGGGAAATAGCATCCAGTTATGGATGGGTGGCTTGCCTGATGGTTATATTCTAAATGCAAATGGTACAATAAAAGAGGCACTAAAATCTCAGAGTATGCCGTTAGGCATCGAAGATGCAGATTCTTTTAATAAAGGATTTGAAGTTAAAACCCTACAGGAGGGTGAAAGAGTAATTTTATTCACTGACGGTATTATTGAGGCAGAAAATCCTGAGGGTGAATTTTTTACTGAAGAAGGTTTGCAAAGTGCGTTTACAACTGGAACGAAAGATCCCATGGGGTCGCTGTTAAAGACCATGAATGACTTCATTCAAGGGGCAGAACAGCACGATGATATAACCTTGGTTGAAGTCTGTGCAGGTGAAGTAAAAATAAACAATAACAGCACAGTTGAAACATCCATTTACCAGGGTATTCTATGGAAAATACAGTGTGACTTAACCCCTGAGGACTTTAGAAAGTCGGACCCAATTGAAGAGTTAATGTCGGTTTTGGGGGCTCAAACCTCACTTAGGCCAAATAAAGATATCATCGGTTTGTTGCTTGCAGAACTGTATAGTAACGCTTTAGAGCATGGAATTTTAAACTTGTCCTCTGAGCTTAAACGCAGTGAAGAAGGGTTTATATCCTATTACCAAGAGCGATCAGATAGACTAAACAATTTAAGTGAAGGTCTAATACAAATTAATTGTGAGCTGATTCATGACGACACACCCGAACATGAGCTTGTTTTAAGAGTGCGTATACAAGATTCAGGGAATGGGTTTGATGTTGATGAAATGATGGGAGGAGCCCATGAGGACTCCTTTGGCCGAGGAGTTTCGCTTGTTAATCAGGTATCAAAGCGAACTCAATACCTAAATAACGGGAATACGGTAGAAGTGGATTTTCCCGTTAATCGTTCATTTAACCTAGAGTAATTTATTCACCGTGGTAGAGTAAAAATAGGTCAATCACGTTGTCAGGGATGCTGGCACAAACTTGTAGGCTTAACTGATCGTCGTTATCAATTTCTGCAAATGCGCTTTCGTCTGCATTTAAACCAGATGCATAGACAATTGGGAATAACAGTTCAGCTGCATTTTCTTCGTGCTCACCGTACCATACATCTGGCTTTTCTAAGCTTAATAGCATAAAACCAACCGACCAGTTTTCTAGTGGAGCCGCTTCGCCGTCTTCATCTGCTTCGACGTTTAAATCGCAAGGAACAGGAAAGCTTTGTCCTGATTCAACCAGCTCAACAATTTCTTTTTGCAAAAGCGAAATTAATTGAGCGATTTCTAGCTTTTGTTGATCGTTTGACCAGTCAGGTTCGCCATCAAAGATAATTGGAATTAATGCTTCTATGTCAAAAGTGGTAGGGCTAACCGCGTTGGCCGTTAATAAGCCATGAAGAGCGAAAAAATCTAAGCCCTCAGCGGTTTCTGCTTGATCTTCAAGAAAAAGAGCAAGGGTTTCTAGTTGGTCTTCATTTAAGGCTGCGGCTGTCGTCATAAAGCGGCTTCACTTGTAATTCACTAAGGGACTGTTTTATGCTGCAAGTATATCAGACTTTCACAGATAGATTTCTAATATGCCGATGCGTGGTCCAAGAGTAACTTTAGAGCAATGGCGTACATTACAAGCCGTGGTTGATCACGGCGGTTATGCCCAAGCGGCGGAAGCCCTGCACAAAAGCCAATCTTCAATTAGCTATACCGTGGCGAAACTTCAAGAACAACTTGGAATGGAGCTTTTGCATATAGAAGGGCGTAAAGCCGTATTAACGCCCTCTGGGAAGGCGTTACTTGAGCGATCCCGTCATTTAATTGATCACGCTATTGAAATTGAACAAGTAGCTTCCTCTATGGAGCAGGGTTGGGAAGCCCAAGTAGGGTTAGGGGTAGATGTAATCTTTCCTAAATCCATTTTAATTAAAGCGTTTAAGCAGTTTTATCCTGAGAGTAAGGGATGCAAGTTATTGCTACGTGAAGAGGTGCTCTCTGGTGCGGTAGAAGTGTTATTGCAAAAGAAGGTGGATATTTCTATTACGCCTTGGGTGCCACCGGGTTTGTTAGGTGAGCGACTTATGACCATTGATTTTATTGCAGTGGCTCACCCCGATCATCCGTTGCATAAATTGGGTAGAAAAGTGACCAGTAACGATTTAAGCCAGCATCTTCATGTGGTGATTAAAGACTCAGGAGAAAAGCAAAATCGCGATTCTGGTTGGTTGGGGTCAGATTTACGCTGGACGGTGACGAATTTAGAGAGTGCCCGTCAATTAGTCTTAGAGGGCTTAGGCTTTTCGTGGATTGCGGTGCACGAAGCTTGTGAATACATTCAAAAAGGGCAGTTACTGCCCATTGATCTTGATGAAGATTATCAAAAGCTTGGCTCATTATATTTGGTGTATGCGAATAAAGCCATTGCCGGCCCTGCCACACAATTACTCGCAGAATGTATCAAGCAATGCACCATTGAACACATGGCGTCTCAGCCTAGTGTAGAGCAATTGAAAAATGTCATTAATGCTAGCGGTGCTTAATCGACCCAAGTATTGTTTTCACCAATAGTGATAAACGGTATTGAATACCAGTAATACTCTCTGCTTGTTTTTGATGGAGCTGTACAATTATAACGGCTTCTGCCCAGCGCAAGGGGGCCATTAAACTGAGCTTGAATAACTAAAGTATCCTCAACTAGTTGTGCCGTGGTATCAATGGCTTCTCCTTGGTAAAAGCATTGTGCTTGCTGGTAATGAATATTATTGGGTTTGACGGTTAATATGAGTTGAGGTGCCGATTCCAGTTCTGACCGGATAATTGGTTTAGGTTCAACATTGATGATTTGAAATGGCAGGCTGTTTAATTTGACTTTAAGGGTTGCTGGGTTGGCATAAATCCCAGATGCAGGGAAGCGGGGCAGTGACTGAAAATCATTACTGATGTTGATTGGGCCTGATTGTTGCGAGAATGAGATAAAATTTAGCTCGCTTAATAGTTGTTTGAGGGCTTCATCAAACTCACCATATGGGTAAGCGAAATAGCGATTTTTAATGCCTAACTTTTCAACAAGACGGTTCTGAGCCGTTAATATATCCCCTTGAATACGTTGCTTCCAATCTAGTTGTGTTTCGTTGTCTATTTTTTTCAATAGGTGCAAATGTTCTTGGCTGTGATTAGCGATTGTGGCGCCTTGTGTTTGCATTTCTATTAAGTTTTCCCATGTCATGGTGCTGCCATGTTGCTCGTCAATGGCCAGCGGATTGACAAATATAGTAAAAGGCAAGTTACGCGCTTTTAATAGTGGAAAAGCGGTTGTGTAAATTGAGTCATAGCTGTCATCAAAAGTGATGGCCAATGTTTTTTGTTTAAACCCAATTCCTGAGTGTAACCCTTCAATCACGTCAATTAGGGGGAGCACCTGAAAGCCTAAATCATCAATAAGCTGTAGGTGTTCGGCAAAGCCTTCCGGCGAGATACTGGTGCTTGGAGGTGTGGCTTCACTGACATGGTGATACTGCACAATCACTGCGTGATGGTTAGGGTTAACCGTTTTAATTGTACCTTCAGTGGTAGCAACAACACTTTGACTAAAAATTGTGAAAAAAATAGTTAAAACTAAGGGTAATACTGCTGTAAACATTGAACTGCCTGATGAATTTCAATAAGAGTATCGGCATCGCCACCGCGGTCGGGGTGATGTTGCATGGCTAATCGACGATATTGCGTTTTTATGGCTTTAGAGTCAATTGGCTCACATAGACCAAGAGTATCCAATGCTTGCTGTTTTTGGCTGTCATTGAAATAGTGCTGCCAGAAGTTATCTAATAACTTAATGACATCGGTTTCTGTGGTTTGATTAAGGTGGTTTAAATCTAAATAGAAGATTGCAAGAGGATCAAATTGAGATAAATTACGGCTGGTGGTTGGTCTAAGCCGTGTGCATTCAACACGAACTTCAATACTGGAAATTTCAAGTGAATATTTGTTGTGTATTAAGGTGTTCAGTTGCAGTCTATACAAAGCGTTATAAATTAAAAAATGGGCCCTAAATAATGATAATGGCGTTGACAGTGCATTGGTGGGGATTCGCCCAAGGTTTTTTAAGTGAAGAATGATCTCATATTCTTTACAGATCTTTTTTTCTAAGATAAATGTTTCTATCTCTTGGCTCAAATCAAAATTAAACATACAGTATTTGCCACAATGATCTCTTACTAGCTTAGCTGATAAGTGGCTTGATTATAAGGAAGCATATGGACCAATTACGCATACCTAAAAGTAGTGGTGAACTTGACGTTTTATTGTTAACGGGTGAGTACCAGAATACAGCAGGCTGGGTGGCTTTATCAGAGCACAATCAAGAGGTTTTTTTTACTCAAGTGAAAAGCGACCCGCCATCGTGGCTTTATCGCTGGTTTAAAGCCCTACGCGCTATTAGCTTAACCGCTACTATCATGCCTGCAATAGCCACCGTTTTTTTATGTTTAGTGCTAGACGCTCATATTCAGTGGTGGGTTTTAGTACCAGCACTAATAGCCATGGTGTTACTGCAAATATCCGTTAATTTATTAAATGATGTTGAAGATTATCTAAAATTGATTGATCTGCCAGATACCCTAGGAGGAAGTGGCGTGATTCAATCGGCATGGCTTACAACAAAACAAATCCGAAATGCAGGTTGGGGGTGCTTTGTTCTAGCGGGTTTATTGGCTTTGCCTGTGTTTGTCGTTGCGCCCAGTATTATTTTGTTATGTGCCTTGCTGGCGGGAATAGGGGTCATCGGTTATTCCAGCAAGCCATTTGGGTTTAAATACAAAGCACTTGGAGATGTTTGGGTATTTCTTTTATGTGGGCCTGTACTGACTGCTGGAGTGTCACTGGCGGCCACTGGCGTGATTCAACCTGCAAGTTTGTTACTGGGATGTTTCTTTGGTTTGCTTGCGGGGACGATTTTAAACGCAAATAATATCAATGATATAAATGTCGATAAGAAAGCAGGGGCGATTACAATAGCAGGGAAATTAGGGCTTAAAAATGCTTCTGTATTACAGCTGTTGTATTACGTGGGGGCTTTTGGGGCTTTGCTAATGGTGGCTACTCTTATTCATTTATCCTTGTTATTACCCTTACTGGCATTACCCTTGGTCATCAAACATCTTAAAGTGCTGTTTTTAGCTCAATCCAGTGAAGACCCTAATTTGAACGAAATCCGTTTTGACGCGGCTAAAATGCATTTGTTAATGAGTGTACTCATGTGTATAGGACTGTTGCTCACTTGGGGTTGGTTTTGAAAACTCAACTAATTACTGAGCAAGGGTTTGCTGCATTAAAAGATGAGCTAGACCACTTGTGGCGGGTATACCGCCCTGAGATTACTCAAAAAGTTACGTGGGCTGCCAGTTTAGGGGATCGCTCAGAAAATGCGGACTATAAAGAAAACAAACGAATTTTAAGGCAGATTGACTCTCGGGTGCGTTACTTGAGTAAATGCATTGAAACCTTAAAAGTGGTGCCTTACTCCCAACAACAAGAAGGCAAAGTTTTTTTTGGGGCCTATGTGGAAGTTGAAAATGAACAGGGAGATACAAAACAGTTTCGCATTGTTGGCCCTGAGGAGATTTACTCTGGCAGTCAAAATATTTCTATCGATAGCCCCATGGCGCGAGCCCTTTTAAGTAAAGAGCAAGACGATGAGGTAGCTGTAAAAACGCCCTCTGGCTTACAAACTTGGTTGATCAATCACGTTCGTTACCAACCGTTTGACTAACCTAGCGCGATAGCCTGTTTGAACTAAGCTAAATATATTAAATGAGGATTTAATATATGCGCGGGCTTATTTTTTTGTTGTGTCTGTTTTTATCTATTAGTGTACAGGCCAAGACTGAAAGTCAAACCATTGAACAGGTGTTTAGGCTTAGCCCTGTTATCTATGATGTAAAAGGCATGGGGAATTGGAAAACAGCTAAGCATTCTGGGCAAATTCGCTTGGTCATCACCCGTTCGGATAAGCAAGATGAGATGTTTCTACAGTGGGTGCAATGGAATGAAAAAGGCCCAGAACTTATAAAAAGTACGGTGGCCATAAAAGAGATTCAGCAAGCAGGGCGCTTTAAGGTGATGTTTATTCGCCGAGAAAGCACAAATGGTCAACGGAAAATCATATTAGGGCTTGAAAACCTGCACGATAAACTATCCACACGAGCCATTATTCATGTGGATGGAATTGGGCGCTATCGCTGCGTGTTAGAGTAAAAATTTACCCTTTAGTAGGGTCTGCTTCAATGGATAAGTTAATGGCGTTAATTAGGTTGTCTGGTTTTAACCTAGGCGGCATTTGCGCAAATTCACCCACTCCTTCTATGATCTGCGCTTCGGCATATTCATAATCATCGCGTTGTTGGCTGCGGTCTATTATTAGGTTCTCAAAATCAAATAACTGGGTATCAGCCAATTGAGATGGCGCGATATTTTGTAGTGCATTGAATACTTGCTGAACCCTTCCTGGGGTGTCTTTTTCCCATTGAGCCAACATGGCCTTAATATTTTGACGTTGTAGGTTTTCTTGGCTGCCACATAAGTTACAAGGGATAATTGGGTAATTCTTAGCTACAGAAAATTCACTAATATCGCTTTCTTTGCAGTAAGCAAGAGGACGAATTACGATGTTGCGTTTGTCGTCACTGAGCAACTTGGGAGGCATGGCTGCAAAGCGTGCCCCATAGAACATATTTAAGAACATGGTTTCTACAATATCGTCCCTGTGGTGTCCTAGTGCAACTTTATTGCAGTTAATATCTTCAGCAAAACCATAAAGTGTGCCGCGACGTAAACGCGAACATAAGCCACAGGTGGTGCGTCCTTCTGGTACTTTTTCTTTTACCACTGAGTAGGTGTCACGATTAACGATGTAGTATTCAATATCTAATGTATCTAAATAACTTGGTAGAATATGCTCAGGAAAGCCCGGTTGTTTTTGGTCTAGGTTCACGGCAACTAATTCAAAGTTCACCGGCGCACTGCGTTGTAAACTGATTAAAATATCCAACATGGTAAAGCTGTCTTTACCACCAGAAAGGCACACCATAATGCGGTCGCCTTCTTCGATCATATTAAAATCTGCAATAGCACGACCCACGTCTCGACGAAGGCGTTTTTGCAACTTATTAAATTCGTTCTTTTGTTTTTTTTCTTCGACTGATTGGGCAGACGCAGAGGCGTCAACGAACTGGACCATTATTAAACCTAGCTAAGGGGTATTCTGGCGCGGATTTTAGCCTAAATGAAACCAATTTGCCCATGATATAGGGTTATAAAGCCTAAGCTTAATAAGCAAAGGCCGAAAGAGCAGGTGGATTGTGAATAGCATTGTAACGACTAATGTAGTCTTCTAGCGGGCCTTGGGGGCGGCTATGGAAGTGCTTGCGCCAGTATTTAGCCATAGCAGGTAAGTCAGAAGCTTCTGGCAGTGTGGCGTCTTTACGGGCGTAAATCAGCCAAGCAATGGCGGTGGCATAGCGCAAATTAGTGGTTAATTCTGTATGAGGGTCTTTTAAAAACTCATGCTGACTCGCCAGTCCACGTACTTTGCTGGCGAGGTCTGGCTTGGTCGCTAAGTAGTTATCCCACAGTAACTGATGGGTTCTAGGGTTGATGTGATATACCCCAAGCCCTTTTCCTTGTTGTTGGTTTAATTCATAGCCCAAGCCCGACTCTACAGCGGCGGTACCTAATAATAAGGTTTCTGCTGACAGCGAATATTGCTCTAAATATTGTAAGGTGGGGCGAATCACCAAGTGCCGAAGATCATTTGGGCACAGTCCCATGGTGGTGTCCTTGCATCTAGCGTGTTTGTATTTCTAGGCCAATCCTGAGAAAGATAGTTATACATTAGATGCAATTAGACAAAATGCAAAAAAAATACTTGCATTTTGTCTTTTTCTTTTATTTCAAGGGGTTAGTTTGATTGCTTGGGGTGCAGTTGGCAATCGGATTGGTCGCTAACAGTGCCGGCCAATGTATTGAGTTCATCCAAATTCAATAATGTGACTTCTTTGCTTTCTGTTTTGATGAATCCTTTCTTTTGAAAGCGGGTAAATATACGGCTCACCGTTTCAACGGCAAGACCTAAGTAGTTGCTAATGTCCACGCGTGACATGGCTAAGCGGAAGGTACTGGCTGAAAAGCCTCGACGCTCAAAACGGCTACTAATATCTAATAAGAAGTAAGCCATGCGCTCATCGGCTGTTTTTTTAGAAAGCTGTAACATCATTTGTTGGTCTTGACGAATTTCTCCACCCATATTGCGCATTATTTGTTTGCGAAGACCCGGAATCTCGTCACATAGGGTTTCTAGTTTTTCTAGGGGCAGTTCGCATACGGTAGTGGTTTCTAGTGCTTTAGCAGAAAGTGGGTATACGTCTTCGCTGTAACCAGATAAACCAACCAATTCACTGGCTAAATGAAAGCCAGTAATTTGTTCTTCACCACTTGGTGCAACTGTGAAGCTTTTGATGGTTCCTGTACGAATGGCATAGATAGCTTTAAATGGGTCACCTTGTTTAAACAGCAGCTCACCTTTTTGAATAGGGCGGCCACGTTTGATCATTTTATCAAGGGAGTCTAAATCGCCTTTCTCTAGGGCAATCGGGAGACATAGCGAGCTTAGACTACAGGTGCTGCAGTGGGTCTCATTCGGCTTGCTGGTGGCCAAAAAATGTACTGTTTGGTTGTCCTTAGACATCTCGCTCTCCTAATGACCTGTGTGTTGCGATGGAGTGACAGGTGACTAACAAGTCGGGAATACTCGTCAATAGTATGATTTATGTCAAGGCTTGTCAGTGGTTAATTTGAAGGATAGGGGCTACAAGCGTCCAAATACCAAAGCCAATGATACCTAGGCCTACAAAAGCTTTTACAAATACATTTTGTTTAAAGCGATTAATTTGGCCAGTGAAGGCGGCTAAACTTAATAATGCAGGCATATTTCCAAGGCCAAATGCTACCATTAAGCTTGCGCTATGAAGAGGATTGGCCGCCACTAAAGCCCAGCTTAAGGTGCTATAAACGAGTCCGCACGGCAGCAATCCCCATATGAGACCAAGTGCGATAGCTTGTTTTATATTGCTAATAGGGATGAGTGAACGGCTGAGGGGTTGAATACGCTTCCACAAACCAGAGCCAGCTTTCTCTAGCCATAGTAGTGCTTTGCTTGAGCCTAAAATATAAATGCCCATTAAAATCAGCAATACACCGGAAATTCCTCTTAATACTTGTCCTGCATAATCGTGGGTTTGTGACAGCCAAAGCCCCGCAAAGCCTGCTAACAAACCGATTAGGCCATACATACTAATGCGACCAAGGTGATAACTTAGCTGCAACTTTATGCTTTGTTGACCTGTATTAACCGATAGTGCACCGACAATACCTCCGCACATGCCCATGCAGTGTAAACTGCCAAATATACCTAGCAGGAAAGCAGTTAAATAAGAAAGCGGCTCAAGCATGGTTTAGTTATCTTGCTTTGAATCTTTGGTTGATTCAGCAGTATCTTCTTTTTTCGCTTCAGGAGTATCTTCCTCAAATAGAATGCGGTGGGCTGGACTATCTAGATCATCAAATTGTCCGCCTTTGTTTGCCCAAAAAAAGATGGCCACACCGCTGGCTATAAACAAGAGCGTAACGGGAACGGTGATAAATATGATTTCCATATGAGTCTCGGTTATTTAGGTAAGGTGTTTAAGCGAAGGGCATTAAACACCACGACTAATGAGCTGGTGGACATGCCAATGGCTGCAATGTAGGGCGGAATAATCCCCAATGCGGCTAATGGCAAAATACTACTATTGTACAGCAACGCCCAGAGTAAATTTTGCTTAATTATGCGCTGGGTTTTATGAGCTTGTTTGATTAACTGGCTGATGCGTTTTAGCTGGTTATTAACCAGAATCACATCCGCGTGGGTTTTGGCCAAGTCACTGGCACTGCCAATGGCAATAGAAATGGGTGCTTGGGCCAGTACCGGTACATCATTAATACCATCACCAATCATAATGGTTACATCACTAGGATCTTGTTTGGCCAAATAGGCTAATTTACCTTGGGGACTGACACCTGATTGAAAACGATCAATCTTCAACTGGTGCGCAATATCTTGTACGTGTCGGCTTTGATCACCACTTAAAAGCTCACATTCAAGTGACAGTTGTTTTAATTCTTGAATGGCTTCATAAGCGTGCGGACGAATTTCATCACTGAGTAAAAACCAAGCCAGTAGGTGTGTGTCGTTTGCAAGTGCGACCCAATGGCCATCATTCGGTGGCGTAGCATCAAGGCCCACAAATTGAGCTGTGCCGATTTTATAGGGGATTTGTTCAATAATACCGCTGATACCTTCCCCTGGGTGATTCATTACATCGGATGCAGGTAATATCTGGTCGTGTTGAAAGGCGCTGGCAATGGGGTGCTGGCTGTGTCGCTCAAGGCTGGCCGCTATTTGAAGCGGGTTTATTTGGCAGTGGTTTAATTCAATGTTTTTTTCGATGGTGAGCTGGCCTAAAGTTAGCGTACCTGTTTTATCGAATAAAATACGACGACTTTTTCGTAAGGTTTCCAGTACATGGCCACGGGTAATCAGCACGCCGTTTCTGCGAAGGGCTGCCGTTGCTGCGGTTAATGCAGTAGGTGTGGCCAGTGATAGCGCGCAAGGGCATGTGGCTACTAATACGCTAAGGGTAATCCAAAATGCACGATCACTGTCGATGAAATACCAGCTAGTAAATACGATGGCTGATGTTAGTAATACACCTGCTACAAAGTATTGTGCAAGTTGGTCGGCCAGTTGTGCAATTTTAGGTTTATCTTGGGTGGCTCTGTCTAATAGGGCCATGATAGTTGAGATTTGTGTGTCTTTACCTAATGCGTGTACTTTCACATCTATGGGGTTGTCTACGTTTAAACTACCAGCAATAACCCCGTCATTTGTTGCTTTATTTACGGGAATAAACTCACCAGTAATAATGGATTCATCTACTGAGCTTTTACCCGAAACAATCACTCCATCGGCTGGAATGGTGCCACCGGATACCACACGAATGACATCCCCTATGGCAATTTGAGTAACAGGTAGTAAGGCTTCGTCGCCGTTTTCAAGGATTTTTAATGTGGCTCGAGGCATCAAATTATGTAATTGATTGCCAGCTTCTCCATTGCGCAGACGTGTTCTGGTTTCTAAATAACGGCCCACCAATAAGAAAAAGGTAAACATACAGACACTGTCGTAGTAAACCTCTTGGCCATGGGTAAAGGTTGAATAGACACTGGCAAGGTAAGCGCCGCCAATTGCAATTGAAACAGGCACATCCATGGTGAGATGCTTAGATTTTATATCACGCCAAAAGGCTTTGAAAAAAGGTTTTGCACTGTATAACACAACGGGGGTCGTGATGATTAACCCTGCAAATCGAAAGTAGGTTTCGTATTGCAGAAGTATGCCGCTCCATTCACCAACGTATAAGGGAACGGCAAACATCATTGCCTGCATAGTACCTAATGCGGCTAAAACCAAGCGTTGAATGGATTGCTTCTGCTCTTTTTGTAATTGCTGAGAGGCCGCGTCAGGGGTATAAGGTTGTGCTTTGAACCCAAGACTGTAAATACGGGAAATAACATGGCTTAGCGGTGTAGTGTCTTGCTGCCATTGTAGGTAAAGCTTGTGCTCTGTGAGGTTTAAACGTACCGACTTAACGCCTTCGAAGTCTGCTAATTGCTTTTCAATTAGCCAAGCGCAAGCTGCACAGGTAATGCCCTCAATGATTAAAATGGTTTCGTAGGCGCCATTTATTTGAGAGCTAATGTCAGCTAGAACATCTGGATTATCAAATAGGGTTAGCTCTTGTTTGACGGTTTGGGGTAGGGTATCTAATGTGAAATCGGGGGTTTGATTGGTATCACTTCGAAACTGATAAAAGGACTCGCCGCCATGTTGTACAATAGCATTGGCCACCGCTTGGCAACCAATACAGCACATGTCTCGTTGTTCGCCTAACACTAAGGCGGTTAACTCGACACCTTTTTCAATAGGCTGTCCACAGTGGTAACAATCACCCATGTTTAGATTGCCGTCAACACGCCGTTTTTCACCCAGATATCTTTACGTACACGCCATTCTTGTTCTGGGCATTCCACTAACAAGTAATAACGGCCGTCTTCGATATCATCAATAAATCCAATGAAGCGTTTAGCTTCTTTTAGTTGCAAATGCGAGGCACGATCTTTTTCTGGAATAGTCGGGTGACCTAGGGATACTTTCAAAGTAGATGGCGGATTTTTACGTGAGTTTAGTATATTAAGGGTAAGGTTATTGCCCTCAATTAATAGATTTAAGCGAACATCTAAAGCATCCGCTTGTTTATCCCACTGCAGTTCAGAGTTATACGCTAAGCCATCTTTGTAGTAGTTGTCTCTTACTAGTGAATCTTGGTTTACGACCGCTGTGGTAATAAAGAAAATACCCACAATGACAGATGATAAAGGGAAGCCAATTAGCATCCACACGTAGGGTTCTTTATACCAAGGTTTTTGTGTGTCAGTCATGAATCAATACTGCGTAATAAAAATAGAGCGCCAGTGTATCACTACAGTGGCGCTGAACAAATTGATAGGTGCTTTAAGAATGGTAAAGTTATCTTTTTAGCGACCAGCTGGGCCAATAAAGCGACTTTCTTCGCTGACTTCTAGTCCGTCATCTCTCGTAGCAATGAAAATAATATCTGTTCTAGACTGTTTTAAGTCCCACGGTATCGCTCTTAAATTTAGCGGTAAAGAGCGCACTTCGCCCGGCATGAGGTGAACGGTGGTTTTACCGCTCAACTCACCACCTTCTAAACCTTCTACGCGAACAGTAAATGTGTGCTCTTCATTAGACATGTTAATGACTTTAGCAAAATAGCTATTTTGCAGGCGGCCATCACTGCTGGTGGTATATAAAGATCCACGGTCACGAGCCACATCAATCTCAGCGGGCTCTCGGTCAAAAATGGTATAAACAAAAATACCCATCATAACGATTAACGCCATGGCGTAACCTACCAGTTTGGGGCGAATGATATGTACTTTATTGCCTTTTAAAGCATGTTCATTGGTGTAACGAATTAATCCTTTTGGATAATTCATTTTGTCCATGATTTCATCACAGGCATCCACGCATAGTGCACAACTAATACACTGATATTGCAAACCATCACGTATATCAATGCCTACAGGACAAACCTGTACACACAAGCTGCAATCGACGCAATCCCCAATGTTTTGTTCAACAGGGTCAACACCCTTTTTACGTGTTCCTCGACCTGAACCGCGTTCTCCGCGACGTTCATCGTAAGAAACGATCAATGTATCTTGGTCGAACATAACCGCTT
The DNA here is from genome assembly GCF_040371755.1 of Oceaniserpentilla sp. 4NH20-0058. Lineage (NCBI taxonomy): Bacteria > Pseudomonadati > Pseudomonadota > Gammaproteobacteria > Oceanospirillales > Oceanospirillaceae > Oceaniserpentilla > Oceaniserpentilla sp. 4NH20-0058. The sequence goes on along the minus strand of NZ_BAABWE010000001.1, from coordinate 483,296 downwards.
GGAAGCGGGCGTAGGGGCACATATGGGTGCACACCATTTCACGTAACCAGCCAGCATTGCCGTAAGTGGCTAACGTGAAAAATAACAACCAAAAACTGGCCCAGTGGTTTTCAATACTAAAGGTCATAATATCTGGCAGTAATTCACGAATAGGGTAGAAATACCCCACAAATGCGACTGCGGTTGCTAGTGATATTACGATCCAAATAGAGTGCTTAACGGCTTTCTTTAAAACTTTGGATTGAGTCAAAGGGGCTTTATCAAGCTTCATACGCTGATTTCGATTGCCTTCGATTTTCTCTTCCACCCACATGAAAATAAACGTCCAAACGGTTTGTGGGCAGGTGTAACCACACCAAATACGACCAGCTAATGTGGTAATGGTAAATAAGCCAAAGGCACAAATAATTAACAGCCAAGATAATAAAATGAAGTCTTGTGGCCAAAAGGTTAGGCCCCAGATATGAAACTGGCGGCTAGGTAAGTCGAACCAAACTGCTTGCATGCCGCCAATATTGATCCAAGGCGTCACAAAATAAGCAATCATCAATCCCCAAAGGGAAAAGGTACGAATTTTATTAAAAAGCCCATTGATCGCGCGCACATAAAGCTTGCCGTTTACTTTGGCAGAAACGCCTTCGTACTTTTCGTGAATATTGACAGGGGTAACGTCTTTAACGGGTATTTCATCACTCATACTGACCACCTTGTTTTTAAGAAGCGTCACGCATAGAAGATCAATGTTAATTGTAGTCTATGAGGCTTATTGAATGATGGCAGGGCACACCATTACTTTGTTATTAGGGCCAACACGTGTTACTTAAGTGTAAATTTGTCTTAAGTCTAAAACATTAGCAGCTTCTAATAAACACAAAAAAAGCGGCATATAGCCGCTTTCTTCGTATTAGTTGAGATAGCTCAATTATTCTTGGTTTTGAGACAAGGAATAAACGTAAGCAGACACAACATGTACTTTATCTTCACCTAGAATGTCTTTCCACGCAGGCATTACGCCGGCACGGCCGTGACGAATGGTGAAGTCAATTTTCGCTTCACTGCCGCCGTATAACCAAATGTTATCGGTTAGGTTTGGCGCACCAACAGCTTGAAGGCCTTTACCGTCCGCACCGTGACAAGCGGTACATGCTTGAGCGAATAGGGTTTTACCTTTCGCAGCATCACCAGAGCCTTCACGACCAGATAGTGACAACACATGGGCCACAATATCAGTACGCTCAGTATCAGTCATATTAGGCTTTAGGCCATTTGCAGGCATGGCACCGTTACGACCATTTAAAATTGAATGCTTGATAGCAGCAGGGGTACCGCCGAATAACCAATCGTTATCAGTTAAGTTCGGGAAGCCTTCAGAGCCAGAAGCGGTAGGGCCGTGACACACTGAGCAGTTCGAAGCAAAGATACGCTGGCCTGTGGCCAATGCTTCTTCGTCTTTAGCTAGCTCTTCAATTGTCATAGCGTTTAGCTTGTCGTAGTAAGGCTTGTATTTTTCTTCTGCCTTTGCCATCTCTTCTTGCCATTGGCCGTGGGAGCTCCAATCACGGAAACCAGTCCAGTCGCCAATACCAAAATATAGGATGTAGCCAAAGCCGTATATGATAGTAGACCAGAAGAAGTACACCCACCACTTAGGTAGAGGGTTGTCTAGTTCGTCGATACCATCAAATGAATGACCTGTTGTCTGGTCAGTTTCTTCATCATATTTTTGACCTTTTTTGGTCACAATAATCAAGGCGCCACAGGCAACCATGGAGCCAATAATAATGACACTTACCCATATGTGCCAAAAAGTACTTAATTCAGTCATTTTTCTCTCTCTCCGCGTCAGATGTACGTTGCGCGATTTGTTCGTCTTTAAAAATCATATCGGCGTCATCTTCGAATCGAGTCTTACGAGATGAACTGTAAGCCCATGCAATGATGCCTAAGAAAGCGATTAAAGCGAAAATGGTACCTAAACCGCGAACGTCATTAATATCCATAACTCTACCGTTTTTGGGTTAGAACTGTGCCAAGCTGCTGTAAGTAGATAACTAGGGCATCGATTTCACGAACGCCGTCAGCTGCTTCTTTTGCACCAGCGATTTGCTCATCAGTGTAAGGAACACCAACAGAGCGCAGAGCTGCCATTTTCTTCGGAGTATCACGACCATCTACTTTTTGCTCAAACAACCAAGGGAATGAAGGCATGTTTGACGATGGCACTACATCACGAGGGTTATATAAGTGAGCGCGGTGCCAGTCATCAGAATAACGTTGACCAACACGGGCTAAGTCAGGGCCGGTACGTTTAGAGCCCCAAAGGAAAGGGTGCTCGTAAACGTGTTCGCCAGCTAGCGAGTAATGACCATAGCGTTCAGTTTCCGCACGGAAAGGACGAATCATTTGAGTGTGACATACGTGACAACCTTCACGGATGTAAATGTCACGGCCTTCCAGTTCAACGGCTGTTAAAGGTTCAAGACCTTCAACAGGCTCAGTGGTTTCTTTTGAAAAGAATAAAGGAACAATTTCGGCTAATGCACCCCAACTGATTGCAATCACAATCAGTACGATCATTAGCGGTAGGTTTTTTTCGACGACATCATGTTTCATACTAATTTCTCGTCCTTATGCTTGTGCTAACTTAGCTTGTTCATCGGCGCTGGCGCCGCGAACTGTTTTATAGGTGTTGTAAGCCATTACCAGCATGCCTGCTAGGAAGATTGCACCACCAAGAGCACGTACAAAGTAACCAGGGTAAGAGGCTTCAAGTGATTCAACAAAGCTGTAAGTTAGTGTGCCGTCAGAGTTTACAGCACGCCACATTAGACCTTGCATGATACCGTTAACCCACATAGCTACGATATAAAGTACTGTACCGATAGTCGCTAGCCAGAAGTGAATGTTGATTAACTTAATTGAGTACATTTCACCTTGTTTCTTACCTAGAACAACCGGTAAAAGGTTATAGATAGCACCGATGGATACCATGGCTACCCAGCCAAGCGCACCTGAGTGTACGTGACCAACGGTCCAGTCAGTGTTATGAGATAAGGCGTTAACCGTTTTGATTGCCATCATTGGGCCTTCGAAGGTAGACATACCGTAGAAAGACAAAGAAACAACCAAGAAACGCAAAATAGGGTCTGTGCGAAGCTTATGCCATGCGCCAGAAAGGGTCATCATACCGTTGATCATACCACCCCAAGAAGGCGCTAGAAGGATCAAAGACATGATCATACCTGCAGATTGGGCCCAGTCAGGCAATGCAGAGTAATGAAGGTGGTGAGCACCAGCCCAAACGTAAATAGAGATAAGTGCCCAGAAGTGAACGATAGATAGACGGTAAGAGTAAACCGGACGCTCAGCTTGTTTAGGTACAAAGTAGTACATGATGCCAAGGAAACCAGCCGTTAGGAAGAAACCTACCGCATTATGGCCGTACCACCACTGAACCATTGCATCAATAGCACCAGCATAAATCGAGTACGATTTAAACGCGCTAACAGGAACAGAAAGGCTGTTGAAAATATGTAATACAGCGATGGTGATGATAAATGCACCAAAGAACCAGTTGGCAACATAAATATGCTTTTGTGAGCGTTTTGCAAGGGTGCCAAAGAACACAATTGCATAACACACCCAAACCACAGTAATGGCAATATCAATTGGCCATTCTAGTTCAGCGTATTCTTTAGAAGAAGTCAGACCCAGTGGAAGCGTAATAGCTGCCGCCACAATGATGGCTTGCCAACCCCAAAAGGTAAACATGGCTAACGAGTCAGAAAAGATTCGAGCTTGGCAAGTGCGCTGAACCACGTAGTAAGACGTGGCAAATAAGGCGCAACCGCCGAATGCGAAAATAACCGCATTTGTATGTAGAGGGCGTAAACGTGAGAACGTTAGATACGGTGTATCAAAGTTCAGTTCAGGCCACACAAGTTGAGAGGCTATCAGTACGCCAACAGACATACCGACAATCCCCCAGACGACTGTCATGATGGCAAAGTATTTTACCACCTTATAGTTATAGGTTGGATGCTCTATAGCAGTGCTCATGATCTAGTTCCATTCGCAGCAAGTTAAAAAATCGACGCAATTATCAGTAAAGGCGGGAGTAAATGCAATGAAAAGCCATGACACATATCAACCTTTTCTCTAGTGATAACAAATAGTTAGCAATATTGCTTAATAAATGCGCAATAAAAGAGGGTTTGAAATAGTTTATAAGCTTAACAGGGAAAAGCCAGTCCTGACGCGAAATTGCTAGACTGACAATCCCATCATTAATGATTACACTGCGCGCACTTAAATTAGTGGGTGAAGTTATGCCTTTGAAAATTGACGGTGAAAGCAATCCGTTAACTTGCATTTTTGCCCATGGTGCTGGTGCGCCTATGGACAGTGAATTCATGGAGACCGTCACTCAAGGCTTGGTAAAGTTAGGTGTCAAAGTGGTGCGCTTTGAATTCCCTTACATGCAAGAAAGACGCGTTAATGGTAAAAAGCGACCACCTAATCGTCAGCCTGAGCTAATTGCTGAGTTTAAATCAGTGGTTGCCCAAGTGAACGGGACGTGTGTATTAATGGGGAAATCTTTGGGAGCGCGCATGGCCAGTATTTTAGCCAGTGAAACCACATGCCCAAAGCATGTTTTGGGTGTTGTGGCATTCGGTTATCCGTTTCATCCCATTGGTAAGCCTGAGACGTTACGCATAGCTCACCTGCCAGATATTCAAGTGCCTATGTTGGTACTACAGGGTACTCGAGATAAATTAGGTGCCAAAGAATACGTTGCGGAATTAAATATTGGTAAAAAAGTGCAAGTGCGCTGGTTAGAAGATGGGGATCATGATTTAAAACCTAGAGTCAAAAGTGGGTTTACCCACGAGCAACACCTAAATCAAGCCATTGAGATAAGTGCTCAGTTTATAACGCAGTGCTTTGCTCAGAATGAAAACAAAATTTAATAGTTGGTAATTATGGCCATGACACAAATAATTCTGCTTTGCCGACAAGGCTTTGAAGCAGAAACCGCTGCCGAAATCCAAGAACTCAGCGCCCAAGCAGGTTGCTTTGGTTATTGTAAAACACAGACCAATCAAGGATATGTGAGCTTTATTGCTGAAGAACACCAGCTTAAGCAATTAATCGAGCACGTTAGCTTTCGCCGTTTAATTTTTACTCGCCAGTGGTTTATAGCTGGGGATGAGTTTGAACTAGATACATCGAACCGAGTGGATTCAATATTTTCTCAACTAGAGGGTGTGCCTCATTGCGGAGAAGTTGAGTTGGTGCATGTGGATACGAATGAAGGCAAAGAATTAAGTCGTTTGTGTAAAAGTTTAACCGCGCCGTTAGCTTCAACCTTGCGTAAAAAAAATAAATTAAGCGCCAAACGTAATCACAAAGTACCTAGGTTAATGATCTTATTGTTAGAGGATCAAAAGGCCATTGTTGGTTATCATTTTACTAATAATGCGTGTAAATGGCCTGATGGCATATTGCACTTAAAATCTCCTAAAGATGCACCGAGCCGATCCACCCTTAAATTAGAAGAGGCTTGGCACTGGTTTATCCCTAAGCGCCAATGGGGTGAACGTTTAAGTGCGGGTATGCGAGCGGTGGATTTAGGTGCAGCACCCGGTGGCTGGACATGGCAGTTAGTTAAACGCAGCATGATGGTTGAAGCCATTGATAACGGCCCCATGAAAGGGGATTTAATGGATAGTGGTCAGGTAACTCATCACAAAGAAGACGGTTTTAAATTTAGTCCAAGTAAGAAAGCACATTGGATGGTGTGTGATATGGCCGAAAGCCCAATCAAGGTAGCCGAGAGAATGGCTCAATGGATCATTCAAGACTGGTGTGCTGAGACGGTTTTTAACCTTAAATTACCTATGAAAAAGCGCTATCAAGAAGTGCGAGAATGCTTAGATTTGATTGAAAAGATGTGTTCAGATGCGAAAATCGAAGTGGATATAGCTGCAAAGCATTTGTACCATGATCGCGAAGAAATCACTTGTCACATTAGAAGACGCTATTAATAGCGCCTTTACTACTCAAAAAAGGGTGAAAAGTCACCCTTTTTTAAGGTTTCCTTGGTTTATATCAGTTTGTTGTTAATTTGCGCTCATTGTGCATCTTATGTGTCACGGTGAATCAACACCCTGATACTTTGAGTCAAGTTTCCTATTGCCTTCATCCCTATATTAGCCACCACTGCCACCTAGGGTGAATATTATTTGTTCATAAAAGTGTAAACAAACACCCTGAATATAGAGCCGTTGAAAATTATTTTTATTGAACGGGCGAGAAAAAGCTCGCAGGTGCAGTTTTATGAGTAAGAGATACCCAATATGTCGGCATTCGTAGTATTAGTTAATCAAGTAAATGAACAATATCTTTACGATGCCAAAGAATTAACGCTAGGGATGTTCCCAATATGCGTTCAACTGGGAGACACCAAATGAACCGTGTCGCTATTGTAGGTGTCGGGTTAGTTTCAAGCTTAGGTAATAGTTGGGCCGCAGTAAAAGAGAATTTATATATTGGTAAAAGCGGTATTACGGTAAACGAAGCGTTTATTGAAAGGGGTCTACGTTCTCATGTCAGCGGCAAAATTAACTGCCCTGAAGTGGATGAAATAGATCGTAAATTACGCCGTTTTATGGGTATAAATGGTGAATGGTGCCATGTAGCGATGGCACAAGCGGTAAAGCACGCAGGCTTAACTCAAGAGCAATTAAGCAGTGAAGATACCACCTTAATAGTAGGTGCTGGTGGAGTGGCCAGTGATGACTTGGTCGAGGCACTAGATGTCCTTGAAAAACAAGGTATCAAGCGAGTTGGGCCGTATCGAGTGACTCGTGAGATGGGCAGTGCGCCATCTGCGCAACTAGCCACCAATTATAAAATTAAAGGCCCGAGTTTCTCCATTTCCTCAGCCTGTGCCACAAGTGCCCATTGCATTGGCACTTGTTATCAGCATATTAAAATGGGATTGGCAAAAACGGCAATAGCAGGAGGGGTTGATCAACCTCATTGGTCTCACGCTATGCAGTTCGATGCAATGGGAGCATTATCAACCCAGCATAATGATCAACCCGAAAAAGCATCACGTGCTTACGACAAAAATCGAGATGGATTTGTTATTAGTGGTGGGGCGGGCATCGTCATATTAGAAGAATGGGAACACGCTAAAGCACGAGGTGCTCAAATTCTTGGAGAAATTGTTGGCTTTGGTGCCAGTAGTGATGGCGATAATATGGTCGCACCCAGCGGTGAAGGGGCTGAAAGAGCAATCGAATTAGCACTAAAAGATGCAAATGGTATCAGCATTGATTACATCAATACCCACGGCACAAGTACACCTCGTGGGGATGTGACTGAGCTTAAAGCCATTGAAAACGTATTTGGTGAAAATATTCCGTACATTAGTTCCACTAAGTCATTATCTGGGCATGCTCTAGGAGCTGCCGGAGTACATGAAACCATTTTTAGTTTAATTATGCTCAACGAAGGTTTTGTCTGTGCTAGTGCCAATGCGGAAGATGTAGAAGAAGATATTCAACACTTGCCTTTGGTAAGGCAAAGGCTTGATCAGAATATCAACACCGTATTAAGTAATAGTTTTGGTTTTGGTGGAACTAATGCGTGCTTAGTGATTAAAGCCGCTTAAGATACCTCTATGCACTTTAACAAACAGGAGGCGTAATGGGTTATTCACCAAGAACAAAAAATAACATTTGTACCAATGCGCATCCTGTTGGATGTTACTTTAATGTGTATCAGCAAGTACTCGAAGCCAGTGAAAATAAAATAAATGGCTTAGAAGGTGGTACTGCGTTAGTTATTGGTGCCAGTTCTGGTATTGGCTTAGCATCTAGAATTGCTTTGTCTTTTTCTTATGGAATGGACACATTAGGTGTATACTTCGACCGCGCTGCGCAGCCACATAAGTATGGAAATGCAGCATGGTATAAGAATCAAGCATTAGAATATTTTGCTCGCAGAGCGGATCGGATTGCACTGAGTACTAATCAAGATGCATTTCAACGTAATGCAAAGGACTGGGTAATACAAAAGCTACAGCAGTCAGGTAAAAAGATCGACGTATTGGTTTATTCGTTGGCTTCACCAAAGCGTAATATCAAAGGTGAAGGTGAATATAAAAGTGCTTTAAAACCAGTGAACAGCAATTTAAAAGGTAAATCATTGGATGTATTTAAAGGCACCATTGATTTACTAGATGTTCCAGTTGCCAGTCAACAAGAGATAAACGACACCATTAAAGTCATGGGTGGCGATGATTGGCAAGAGTGGGTAGCCCGCTTGAAAGAAGCAGGTGTGCTAGCCAATAATTTTAAAACCATTGCATATAGCTATGAAGCCCCTGCACTAAACAGGGCAATATATAGTGAAGGCACATTAGGTTTAGCAAAAGAAGAATTAAAAAAGGTGTGTGAAAACCTTGATACCGCATTAAGTGATATTCAAGGGCAAGCCAGAATAGGCATGATGCAAGCATCGCTCACACCCTCAAGCTCTGTGATACCTACGTTACCATTGTATATGGCCGTATTACATCAGCAGCAGCTAAAAAAGGGATTGCATGAAAGTGCATTACAGCAAGTTACTCGGTTATTCAGAGATAACTTGTTTAGTGATGTTGCCGAGCACACTTTGCAATTACGTGTTGATGATATTGAGCGTAATGAAGAAATTCAAAAGCAGGTGAGTTCGATAATAAACCAGATTAACGGGGATAATTTAAAAGATCTCATAAATTTGGGTGATTTTAAGCAATATCTATTACAACAATTTGGCTTTTCATATGACTTTATTGATTATAACCAAAGGCCAGATCCATTAACGCCGCCAGCGATTCATGATTTCTCTCAAATGCTGGGAATGAAGAAAGCGGGATAATTTAAACCATCAGATTCTTAGGAGATAAAAATGTCTGATATCTTAGTAAAAGTAACAGAAGTAGTAGTTGAGCAACTAGGTGTTGAAGCGGATCAGGTTAAACCTGAATCTCATTTCATTGAAGACCTAGGTGCAGATTCTCTAGACACAGTTGAGCTATTGATGGCTCTTGAAGAAAAATTCGATTGCGAAATCGATGAAGCTTCTGCTGAGAAACTAACTCGCGTACAAGATATTGTGCAATTCATCGAAGCGCTAGAAGCCGCTTAATCGATTGAATTTAAAAGGCCCCATGCTCACAAGGCTTGGGGTTTTTTTATGTCTGCTATTTTTAGAAATTGTTTTAGCTCTAAAAACAATGCTGAATTTTGCGAAAACTTGGTACGGCTATTCCCCGCTTTTTTCTTATATGGCTCAAACGCAAAATTCCTAATTTTAATCAAGGATGATTATGAGAATTTCAATATTCCCTCTAATTGTTTTTAGCCTTTGGTATTCAGTTAATGTCTAGCCCAGATACCGCTCAAGTTGTTACGGATTTATATATTCTTGCAGTGTTAGCTTGCATTTGGATTTACCAAGACGCTAAAAAACGCGGTAAAGGACTGAAATGTACGATTCCGTTTTTTACTCTGACAGTTGTGTTTGTTTCTGCTGGTTCGTTATTGTATTTGGTATTACGAGGTGAGGGGCGGGACAGGTTAAACAGTGACCTGAAAAATTAATTAAGATTATGTGAGCGGTTGTGAAATTGATTAGATTGAAGCAAATAACCGCGCAATTTTACGCGGCTATTTAATCGCGTATTACATGTCTTTTTTCATTTCTTCGTAGGCTTTTTCAGCCTTTGCTTTGGCGCGATCGGCGGCTTCACGGCCATCATCTTTTACTGTTTGAGGTATGCTTTCACAGCCGGCCAGTATTACGGTGGAAATTATTAATAAAAGATAGCGCTTCATGGAACGTCCTTTTAGCTGGTTTAATTATAGGCAAGCGAACTAGCCTTATCTGCCTAGTATTAAACAAGTTATTTTGAGTTGTGTAAATGCAACGCTTTGACTTGCCAGCCTTGTTTGGATTTTATCCAGTTTTCTTCAAAAATAACATCTGAAAATGGCTTTCCATTGGAGAGCATGCGTCCATGACCGGAAATTTTGGCTTTACCATCGTTAAGTAGAAATTGCAGGGCGTCTTCTTCTTTAAATACATTAGCCTCGAACCACTGTCCGCTTTTGATGGCTTGCTGAATGGATTCGTAGCGCGTATCCCTAGCTTGCTTGCCTTTTGCGCTGCTCACATAAAAATCGGAGGCTTCAATCTGTTTTAAGGTTTCTGTGTTACCGTCAAAATAGGCTTGATACCAATGTTCGCGGGTTTTCTTAATATCGCTTAAATCACTCATATATTCCATTACCTCAAGTAAGTAATTATGCAATGCGGAAGCTAATCATATGGCGGCTTCAAAAATATTATGAAGGGTGGGATTAGCCTTTGATTGTATAAGTTATAACCACATAGGGTATTTTTTAATCTTATTAGTTCATTTAAATATAGCCGATTTTAGCTAAAAAAAAAGCTTAGCCATTTTTGGCTAAGCTTTTTATCTTAGGTGGGGCTTACCACATTAGATCATCAGGAATTTGATAATCAGCGTATGGGTCTTCGTCGTCGGTTTCAGATTGCTGACTGATATCTGCCTGATACACAATAAAGCTGTCATTTCGTTCGCGGATTTTGTCGGCCACTACGCCCGGGATGACAAAATATGATTGATCAAGCTTAGCTATGGCAAGCATGCCACGGCTAAGTTGGTGCTGTAGTAACGGGGTTACTTGAATGCGTTTTACTTTTTTTCCATCGGTGAAATTATAATCAACATCTGCATTTTCGAGATTTATAGCGTGGTTGTGCACCAGTTGTTTGATTTGTGCTGCAAGGGCTTTGGTATGTTCTTGAGCTTTGCGCTCTTCATTAAGTTGTTTGTCTTTTTCCAGCTTGGCTAATCGAGCTTTTTCGGCTTGGGCTTTGGCTTCATCAACGACGTCTTCACCTTTACGTATTTGCTTTGCGACCTTTTTTTTGGCTCGTTCAGCTTGCTGAGCCTTCTTTTTATTGGTCAAGCCTGCTTTAAGTAGTTGTTCTTGGAGAGATGCCATTGGGTGCCTGCAAACGTGAATCTGAATTTCTTATATTTTAATACGCTAGGGTGTGCGTGCCTAGTCTTGTTGCTGATATGGTGAGAGTCCGGCGTAGAGCTTGTCTTTAGAATAGAGAGTCTCTAAACGGTTTCGGGCGGTTTTGGGTAGTTTACTAACGACTAATGCGTAGCTGTGATCAATGAGCCTTTGTATTTCGGTATCGGGTAGGGAGCCATCTAAAACTAAGCTGTTCCAATGTTGTTTGTTCATATGGTAACCCGGCTTAATGGTATCAAATACATCTCTGAGTTCTTGGGCATGGTGTGGCAAGCACTTTAGGTTCATTTGCGGATGCTTCCCTTGGGTGTAGTTTCCTTTTAGGGTGAAAAGGGCAAACATCTTTCCACATACCTTGTAGACGGGCACGTCTGGGTCAAACGGGTAGGATAATTCAGCTTCTGGCTTTTGCTGAGAGTAAGCTTGGCATTGGGTTAAGTTCATGGAATTACCAAATAAATGTACTGGCGAGTTTGTTTAATACCGTCACACTGATGTGCTCTTGGCAAGGGGCTTGGTTCAGTCCATAGCAGATATGCAGTGGTAGTAAGTGCTCTTCTCTGGGATGACAATAGCGAGCATGAGGTGCTTGTTCCCAGTTTATCAATTGGCTTTCTCTTTGTGACTCATTTAAGTGTGCATTACAGCATGTATCAGTTAGCCAGTTTTCAAATGCTAGGTTAGCCTGTTTTGATTTATGTGTGGGCGTTTGAAAAAAGTCAGGCAAATTATGAAACGAAAATCCAGATCCAATAAACAATATGTCTTGTTGTAATAATGGCTGTAAGGCTTTGCCAATATTAATGTGAACATGAGGGTCCAGATTGTTTAAAAGTGACACCTGCACGCAGGGAATATCCCCTTGAGGGTACATTACTTTTAAGGGGACAAAGACACCGTGATCGAACCCTCTGTTATTATTTAAATGAGTAGTGATTGCATGATGATTCAAATGTTTTGCAATGGAGTTGGCGAGGCTTGACTGTCCTTTAATTGGATAGTCAATTTCATATGCCTCAGGAGGGAATCCATAATAGTCGTAAATCAGTTGTGGTGTGTCATGAGCGGTTATTTCGACAGTCTCACCTTCCCAGTGTGCACTAAAAACCACAATTGCTTTTGGGGTAATGAGCTTGTCGGGTAATGATTTTAACCCTGTTATTAATTGTTTATGCCCCGGATCGCCAAGTAGTGGCATTGGGCCACCGCCATGAGATAGAAAAACGGTACGTGCTTTAACGTGCGGCATCATAAGCTTCACCTAGTTACATTCATCAAGGCTACTGTAAATTTAAACGATTGTTGAGTGTTATTACGATTAACTTTGAAAAAATTACGGTACTAATAGTTCATCTTTTACGCTATGGGTTTGTTGTGATCAAATAGGGTTTCCTATTCGTAAATGTTTCAGGCAAGCTAGTAATAGTTTGATTGTTAAAACCATATAAAATATAAGGAAAAGTTATGGCTTCTGTTACCCTTCAAGGTAATCCGTTTGAAACTTGTGGTGAGCTTCCTAAAGTTGGCTCTCATGCTCCTGGTTTTTCTCTAACACTGGGGGATTTATCTGATTTAACCCTTTCTGATTTATCGGGTAAACGCGTTATTTTAAATATCTTCCCTTCTGTGGATACTCCAACCTGTGCAACGTCTGTGCGTAAATTTAACGAACAAGCCGCTTCAATGGATAACACGGTTGTAATTTGTGTGTCAGCAGACCTACCTTTTGCAATGACACGTTTTTGTGGTGCTGAAGGCATTGGGAATGTAAAAGTGGCGTCTACTTTCCGTTCTAGTTTTGGTCAAGACTACGGTGTAGAGTTTGCCAACGGTCCACTTTTAAAATTGCTATCGCGTTCAGTTTTGGTGCTTGATGAGACAGGTAAAGTGATTCATGCTGAGCAAGTTGCTGAAACAGCAAACGAGCCAAACTATGATGCCGCTTTAGCTGTTCTTTAAGGGCTAAAAAATAAAAAAATGCCGCTAATAGCAATTAGCGGCTTTTTTTTACGTTAAATAAATGCTTATTTTTGTCCGGCTAGACTGCGTTGGCGTTGTTTTTCGCGTTCAGCTTCTTTAGCTTTACGGTGCTCTTCAATGGTGAGTTTTACGTCGCCACCGATGTGAATTTCACCGCGTCGTTTTGCCAGTTCTACTTGCTTTTCGCGTTCGGCAAAGCGTTGGCGTTGTTCTTGTGTTAATTTATCGTAACAGTGTGGACAACTTACACCTTTTTGATAGCGCGCATCTTCCATTTCTTCTTCAGTGATCGGTAAGCGGCATGCATGGCACTGGTCGTATTGACCTTTTTCAAGTTTGTGATTGACGGTAACGCGTTCATCAAAAACAAAACATTCACCGTCCCAAAGTGTGTTGTCTTCTGGCACTTCTTCTAGGTATTTTAAAATACCGCCTTTTAAGTGGTAAACCTCTTCAAATCCCTGTTCTTTCATATAAGCGGTGGATTTTTCACAGCGAATACCACCGGTGCAGAACATGGCCACTTTTTTGTGCTTGTTTGGATCGAGGTTGTCTTTCACATATTGTGGGAATTCGCGAAAGGTTTCAGTATTAGGGTTGATGGCGTTTTTAAACGTGCCCACTTGAAATTCATAGTCGTTGCGCGTATCCACAAGTACTACTTCAGGGTCGCTTATTAGGGCGTTCCAGTCTTTTGGGTCCACATAGGTGCCAACCACTTGTTTTGGGTCGATACCCTCAACACCCATGGTGACAATTTCTTTTTTCAATTTCACTTTAGTTCGGTGAAAGGGGGCAATCTCTGTGTAGGATTCTTTGTAGTCAATGTCGGCCAGTCGTTCGTCTGTTTTTAACCAAGCTAATACGGCGTCAATGCCTTCTCGTGAACCTGCTACAGTACCGTTGATGCCTTCTTTGGCTAATAGTAAGGTGCCGCGTACTTGGTTATCTTCCATAATATTTAGGAGATTCGGGCGGATGGCTTCAAAGTTGTCGAGAGTGACAAATTTGTACATGGCGCATACAACGATGCTACCAGTCTGTTTAGATTGGGTCATGATGTCTCCTGCTGACCGAAGCGTAATTTCGGCGCATTAACGAATGTAAATGGCAATAAGCCACAAAGCGCCATTATAGGGGGTGAGAAGGATTTGTGAAGAGCCAGCCTAAGAATAAGGCTGGCTTTGAAGACTAGGGGTTAGGCGTATTTAGTTTGCAGTAACTCAAATACAGCGCGAATGCCCATGGCTTCACCACCCACAGGGCGTCCTGGTAAATTGCGGTTGTTCCATGCCATAACATCAAAATGCACCCAAGGTATGTCTTTTTGCACAAATGACTGCAGATACAAGGCGGCTGTGATGGCGCCACCAAAGGGGGTTGGTACGCTGTTAACTATATCGGCTATGTCGCTTTTTAGCATATCGCGATAGGCTTGGTGTAACGGCAGTTGCCAAATATAGTCTTGGCTTACGTTACCTGCCACCATTAATTGGCTGGAGGTTTGCTCATCATTACAAAAAAAGCCGGGTAGTTCTGTACCAAGGGCAACGCGGCAAGCACCGGTTAGTGTAGCAAAGTCGATGATGAGTTCTGGCTCGTCATTGTTAGCTTCACTTAGTGCGTCACATAGTACTAAACGGCCTTCGGCATCGGTATTGTCTATTTCTACACTCAAACCATGGCGTGTGGTGATGACATCGCCAGGGCGAAAGGCGTTATCAGATACTGCATTTTCTACGCTTGGTACTAATACTCGTAATTGAATAGGTAGATTGTGACTCATGATTAAGCGCGCTAAGCCTAATACATGAGCGGCTCCGCCCATGTCTTTTTTCATGTTACGCATGGCCGCGCCGGGCTTTAAGTCTAAACCGCCGCTGTCAAAACACACGCCTTTTCCGACCAAGGTTACCTTAGGGTGCTTAGTATCCCCCCAGTGCATATCCAACAGGCGAGGAGCATGACAACTGGCTCGACCTACCGCATGAATAGTTGGGTAATTTTGAGTAAGTAGATCGTCGCCTATGATCTCACTGAATTGTGCATTAAATTCTTGAGCTAAATTAGCCATGGTTGCGGACATATGTTGCGGCATCATATCGCTGGCGGGGGTATTAATCATGTCTCGCACTAAGGTGACGGCTGAAATAATTTTATTGGCTTGTTCAACAATGCTTTGATCGTCAATGGCTAAAATTGGTTGGGCTTGGTTATTTGTTTTGTATTTTTCAAAGCGATAACTAGCTAGACCAAATGCGACCGCTGCATTTAGCTGGTATTCAGGTTTGGTATTTAATACAAAGGTTTGTGCTGGTAGTAATTTAGCTAAGTCGGCGCTGGCAAAATACTGTGATAAGTCATCACTTACAAAAACCGCACAGGCTAATTCGCCATTGGCTGCGGGTATTAATGCTAACCCTTGGTTTTTAAATTGACTGTTAGCCAGCCAGTTTTGAGTAAGGGTATTTTGATTATCTAGCCAAGAAGGGAAGTCAGACTTATTAATTAAATGAAGCGCAATACCTTGAGTATTGTGAATAATGCAGTTTGGCATGATGGATCCTTAAACTATTTTTAATAGTTTACCATGGCTTAGTATGTAGGCGACATTGCTTTAGCTGAATCTCGCGTGGTAAAGGGGCTTATATGAGGTTTAATATACTCAGTGGGTTAAGTAAAGTATTTACATGAGTTTGATCATCTTTGCTGAATTTAACATTGATAATACACAGTAGATATAGACGTATTTAGAGTGGACACCATTTATATTTAACCCAGTTGACTAAAGCGTCTTGGTAGTAAGGTGGCGGGAATAGTTGAAGGGTTAATCTAATGCTGTTAATAAAATGTAAGGGGCGGTTTAGTTTTTTAGCCATTCATGTAGTGAATAATATGGCTAACGTAATTTTTTGATAAATGAATAATGTAACGGTGAAAGGGTTTTGCTCCTAACCATAAACGGGAGGTATAACCATATGATGCGCTTGAGGGTCTACCGATTAATAAGGGTAGTAAGCACATGGAATGAATGGCGAACCTAAAGACAAAGAAAGTGGTCAAGACCACTTTCTTAAAAGTCATATTTAGGCTGGAGTAACGTCTTCTGCTTGAGGGCCTTTTGCCCCAGCTGTTACTGTCATTGTTACTGCTTGACCTTCAGCGAGTGTACGACGCCCAGTCGCGTTGATTGCACTGTAGTGAACAAATACATCTTTGCCACCTTCTTGCTGAATGAATCCAAAACCTTTTTCGTCGTTGAACCATTTAACGGTTCCGTTTACACGTGACATTTTTCTACTCTCTTGACTGGCTAACTTATTTAGCATTTTAACTGCCAACCTGACTTTGAATTTAGTATGGCAGGCATCGTACCTTTATTGCTGAGGTAACAGCGCATAAAGTGATAAACATATTAGACTCAATTATTCTCAAATAAAACCAAAAAATCGCAAAAATTATTTTTTTTTGTAATTGGAATATTCTTGTAAATATTATCGAAAAATTAATTGTTTTTGAGCGTACATTTATAAAAATTGGTAATAATATTGCAATATAAACTCAGGGTGACTACATGTTTCGGCGATACTCCCCTCCACATGAATAGAGCGTTTTACATATTTGACCCAGTGAAGCGTGCTTCACTGTTTCCATAAGAGCTTCAAATATATTTGTGCCTTGCTGGGCACTTTTAGTCAGCATGGTAAGGGCTTCATTAGTTTGTTGATTATGACGTTCATGAAAAGCATTTAAAGTATTAATTTGTTGTTGTTTTTCAGTTTCATTGGAACGGGCTAGGTTCAATTTTAAATCTGACTGATCTTTTGAATCGCCTAAAAACGTGTTTACGCCAATAATAGCAAGGCTGCCATCATGCTTTTTATGTTCGTAGTTCATTGATTCATCTTGAATTTTACTACGTTGATACATGGTATCCATCGCGCCTAGTACACCTCCTCGTTGATTGATTCGATCAAACTCTTCAAGTACTGCGTTTTCAACTAGATCTGTGAGTTGTTCTATGAAGTATGAGCCTTGCATAGGGTTTTCACACATATTCATTCCCAGCTCGTGATTTATAATGAGCTGTATAGCAACAGCGCGGCGAACACTTTCTTCAGACGGTGTAGTTAGTGCTTCATCGTAGGCATTGGTGTGTAAACTATTGCAGTTATCAAATAAAGCGTACATGGCTTGTAGGGTAGTGCGGATATCGTTGAACTGTATTTCTTGAGCGTGCAGTGATCTGCCTGATGTTTGAATGTGGTACTTAAGTTTTTGTGAGCGAGGGTTTCCTTGGTAGATATGTTTTATGGCTCTGGCCCAAATCCTACGTGCGACACGTCCAATTACGGCGTATTCTGGGTCCATACCATTGCTAAAAAAGAAGCTCAAATTTGGTGCGAAATCGTTTATATCCATGCCCCGTTGTAGGTAATACTCTACCATGGTGAAGCCATTCGCTAATGTAAATGCAAGCTGGGTGATTGGGTTCGCACCTGCCTCTGCTATGTGGTAACCACTTATGGAAACACTGTAAAAGTATTGAATGTTGTTATTGATAAAATATTCTTGCATGTCTCCCATCATTTTTAATGCAAACTCTGTTGAGAATATGCAGGTATTTTGTGCTTGATCTTCTTTTAATATATCTGCTTGTACCGTTCCTCGAATACTGTTTAATGTTTGTCTTTTGATGTTCTTGTATGTCGCGGAATCAACTAAAGACTCACCATTTATCCCTAATAGAGCCAAACCTAATTGATTGTGTGATTCGGGAAGTGGCCCTTGATATTTGGGTTGCTTATGATCTTTAAACTGACATGCTATTTTTTTCTGTGCGTCTTCCCAATCACCACTTTGTTTTAAATGGCGCTCTACTTGCTGATCAATGGCTGCTTGAAGAAAGAAAGCTAAAATAATAGGGGCAGGGCCATTAATGGTCATGGATACAGAAGTATCAGGTGCGCATAAATCAAAGCCGCTAAAAAGCTTTTTCATATCATCTAAGGTAGCGATACTTACCCCGGAGTTACCAATTTTTCCATATATGTCAGGCTTGGTGTGAGGGTCATCGCCATATAATGTCACGCTATCAAAAGCGGTAGATAAGCGAATTGAGTTTTGTCCTTGACTTAAATAATGAAACCTATGATTGCTACGCTCTGGAGTGCCTTCTCCGGCAAACATGCGAATTGGGTCTTCAGAGTCGCGCCTATATGGAAATACCCCTGCTGTATATGGATAAAAGCCGGGTAGGTTTTCTTTTGCTAAGTAAATAACTAAGTCATGCCAGTTTTGTAATTTTGGTGTGCAAACTTTTGGAATATTTAAACCACTTAAACTTAATTTGTAGTTGTCTCCTTGTATCGTTTTCTCTCGAACTTGGTAATGGTATTGATCCGCGGTGACAGCTTGTTTTTGAGTTTGCCACTGTTTTAGGTTGTTTAGGGTATCTTGGGTAAGTTGTGAAAGTGCATGATTATATTTTTCGGCTATTTCTGGGTATTTTGAACGTATTAATGTGTGTTCGTTAAAGGGTTCTAGTGGTGAGGGCAGATTTTCATCATTAAGTGACTTTAATGTGAGATAAAAATATTCTGCTTGTTTAGCGTGTTCTGCTTGAGCATTGATTTCTGCTTGAGCATTTCTTGCTTGCTGTGTTATTTCAGACAAATAACCAGTGCGGTTTGTTGGTATTAATGGCTTGATTTTTGTTTGTTCAAATTTTGTAGGTTTAGGCTGGTGCCTAAAGTTCTTAGAAAGCTGGCTAAGTTTTATGAGTAATTGATTAAAAAAATAAGTGACGCCAGTATCATTAAACTGATTAGCCATGCAGGGGTAAATGGGTAGTGATTCATCATTTAGGGTGAATTCATTGTGGTTTCTTCGCCATTGTTTTCTCACGTCTCTAAGTGCATCTTCACTGCCCAGTTTTTCAAATTTATTGATGATGATGCAATCAGCCATATCCAACATGTCTATTTTTTCTAGTTGGCTGGCTGCGCCATATTCATGGGTCATTACATAACAACTGATGTCGCTATGATCCACAATTTCACTGTCACTTTGACCTGTGCCTGCGGTCTCTATTACAACTAAATCAAAACCTGAGTGTTTGAGATATTGAATTACGTTTTGTAAGGGGGCATTGGTGGAGGCATTGTGTCGCCGAGTGGCCATAGAGCGCATAAAAATACGGCTATTGCGTAAGCTATTCATGCGAATTCGATCACCTAGTAGCGCGCCACCTGTACGACGTTTAGAAGGGTCCACCGCTAATACGGCTATATTGAGTTGTGGGTAGTGAAGTTTAAAACGAAGTAGCAATTCATCGGTTAGGCTTGATTTTCCTGACCCACCTGTGCCGCTAATACCAATAACAGGACAAGGTTGTTGGCTTTTATAAAATTTGTTTAACGATTGCTTAAGTTCTTTGAGCTGATCATTTTCAATGGCACTTAATATTCGGCCAAGTTCAGTAGAACAGGGTAAAGTCGCAAAAGGCAAAGTCGGTTGTCGTGTGATTTGCTTTTGCAGTACTCTATTAATGACATCATCAATAATACCAGTAAGCCCCAAACGTAACCCGTCATTAGGGTGATAAATTTTTTCTACACCGTAGTTTTCAAGAGTGTGTATTTCATCATGGGTGATGGTGCCTCCGCCACCTCCAAAAACGCTGATATGGTGCGCACCATTTTGTTTTAGTTGATCGACGAGATATTTGAAATATTCAATGTGTCCACCTTGATAGGAGCTAACACAGATAGCATTGGCGTCTTCTTCAATGGCAGCATTGACCACTTCCTCCACGCTTCTATTGTGTCCTAAGTGAATGACTTCGGCCCCTTTATTTTGAATGAGTCTGCGCATAATGTTAATGGCAGCGTCGTGACCATCAAATAGGCTGGCAGCGGTCACAAATCTTAGTGGTGGAAGGGACATAGACACCCCCTGATGGGTTGGCACTCAATAATTTATCGTTATTATATTTATTGAGTTTAGACCACGGGGGCTATATTTGCAGGCTTGTTAGTAAAAAGTAGCCCTAAGACGAGCAGCTAATTTCGAGCTTTTTCCCCCAATCTGGTGGTAGCGCAGCATAGGATTCAAATTCAGGCTGTTCATCAAATGGGTGTAGTAAAACAGTATGCAGTGTTTGTACTTTAGAGTAATCACCTTGTTGGGCCGCCTCAATGGCTTCTTGGGCTAAATAATTACGTAAAATATATTTTGGATTTACGCGATTCATCGCTAGATATCTTTGAGTGTCGTGCTGTGAGTTCAGCGGTTGCCCGTTTTCTTGTAATGCATTTTGGTAGTGGATAAACCATTCATCAAAGGCGTTAATATCCATGGATATATTGCGCAATTCTTGTTGAATTGCTGTTACATGGATATTCCCAAGCTTCCTAAAAAAGAACGTGTAATCCAGCTTGCATTGAGCGAGCATGGCTAAGGTTTTTTCGATAACACTGAGGTTAGCTTCGTTATTTTTAGATAGACCTAATTTAGGCAACATTAACTCAATAAAATACTGTTGAAACGTTTCTGAATAGCTTTCAAGTATGTCTATTAGGGATTCTTTTGGTACCAGTGGTAAAAGGGCCTGAGCTAAGACTGCTAGGTTCCAATTGGCTATGTTAGGTTGTTGATTAAATGCATAACGCCCTTGGTGGTCTGAGTGGTTACAGATAAAAGTTGGATCAAAATCATCTAGAAATGCAAAAGGGCCAAAATCAAAGGTGTCTCCAATGATAGACATGTTGTCTGTGTTCATTACCCCATGTGCAAATCCAATGCTTTGCCAGTGTGCCATTAACTTTGCGGTACGTTGCAAAACCTCTTGATAAAACGCGGCGTAAATATTGTCACTTGATTGCTTAAGTAATGCAGGAAAATGCTGTGCGATGGTGTGCTCACATAAGGTTTTTAAAAGATCATGTTGTTTGGTGAACGAGCAATATTCAAAGTGACCAAAGCGTATGTGGCTTTTAGCGACGCGTAATATGGTTGCACCTGTTTCGGCGGTTTCACGATACACAGGTGATTCACTGTCCATGACACATAAGGCTCGAGTGGTGGGGATGTTAAGGGCGGCTAAGGCTTCACTGCATAAAAACTCGCGAATGCTAGAGCGTAATACCGCGCGGCCATCCCCTTGGCGAGAATAAGGTGTTGGGCCCGCGCCTTTGAGGTGTAAGTCCCAGATTAGTTTGTCGTGTTCAACTTGAGTGAGTAAGAGGCCACGACCATCGCCTAAGTCAGGATTGTAATGACCAAATTGATGGCCAGTGTATTTCATGGCCAGAGGCTTCCACGTGTTTAATATGCCATTGCCTGAAAGCAAATTTAAACTAGATGGCTCATCAAGGCATTGCTCGTCTAAACCAATTAATTGGCTACAAGCGGCACTTTTTACCACCAACTTTGGATTTTCTAAGCCTCTAGGTTGAACATAGGTGAATAGGGTATTAGGTAGGCTTTGAAATGGCTGAACATAATTCAGGTTTAACCAGTTTTTCATATGTATCTCAATGGCCCTATATAAACTAAGGTTTTTTTGTAATGGCTTGTTGCCCACTATACAGCACTAAAAAGATACCGGATAAAATTCCCAAGCTTGCTAAAAAGAAAGTTAAGGTTATGGTTTCGTTATTCCATAATATTCCACCAATAGCAGCAATAATTGGAACACTTAATTGCATAACTCCAGCACTCAAGGCAGAAAAGTTGGGCAGCACTTTATACCAAACCCAATAACCTAAACCAGATGTGATGGCACCTGATGTGAAGGCAAGTAAGACCCCATTGGTTGTTATCATTGGTTCTGCAATCCACCAATATAATGGCACGATTAATGGGATAAACAATAAGCTATTGATAAAATTACGAGCGGTGTCTAGTTGTGCGTTTTGGCTGTTTTTTCCGGATAAAGTATAAAACGCCCAAGCAATACCGGCAAAAATCATAAGTAATATCCCGAAAAGATCAGGTCGTTGAGTACTGGGTGCAAGCCAGCTGACAAAGCAAATCACAGCAAGAGCAATCCCTACTAACTCCAGTCTTCGCAATGTTTTACCTTGTAAAAATTGACGGATTAACATGGCCAACTGAACGGTAACAAATAACACCAATGCTCCGGGGGCTGTACCTAAAAGAATGTACGCATAAGAAAAGCCTGCAGCATAAATGAACAAGTAAGCGGCTTGTCGGATTTGACGTGGATTCGGCTTGTTTAAAATCAGTTGAATTTTCAGGTTTAATAAGGCAACTAAAATAAAAGCACCACTTATCAGTCGAATAATGGTGAAGCTGGTAGCGTCTATTTGGGGATCTTGTAAGGCTAAACGGCATAATACACTGTTGCCAGCGAAAGCCAGTAAGGCAAAAGTGGTTTGTAGGGCTAAAGAAAAAGGGGACATGTTAGTCCCCTTTGTTGATGTTTTTCAGTAGGTCTTTGAGTTCTTGTGCTTTTTTTGGGTCGCTCATGGCCTGCTTAATTTTTTCGCGGGCTGCATTGGCGTGATCGTATTCTTTTTTACAGCATGTATCAAAAGGCTTACCGCTGCCACATGGGCATAATTCTTCATCTGTCATGCTGTTTCCTCAAACCGAGCTTGGATATAGAGGTGGCAATTCTACCTGATCTTTAGTGGATTCGGGTTTTAAATTTCGTATTAATTGCCATAGGTGTTCTCCTTGCCAAGCGCTATTTCCCGAGGGGGAATACAAGGTGTAATCTAATTCTTGTAGTGCCTGTTTAAGTTCAGATGAGGTATGCAAACTTGCAACATTATCTAGGTTTAAAATAGCTTCTGCTTTTTGGGATTGTGCCCACGCCAAAATGGCTTCTCTGGTCGACTTTGCGTCATTGTTACGGCATGACTTTTTAATATTCTTTAATAAAATATTGTTGTTAGGGGAGTTACTTTGATCTTTTGGTTTCACTTTATTAGGAGTTTGATGGGCACGCCATAAAAAGTAGCTTGTGGTTAACCATAACAGCATAAATAGTAAGCTGACTACAGGCCAAAAACGTGAAGCGGGTTGTTTGATGGGGCCAGAAACCTCTGGGATTATCGCCGTGCTATTGGTATCCATAGGCGATGCCGCTGGTACGATACTTTTATTTTGCGGGATACTGCTAGCTACTTTTAGAGTTTGTGCGGGAAGAATGGCGTATTCTGCGCGGCCATCTTCAGTGTTAAACCAAGGGATTCGGATTTCAGGAATGATAAAATCACCACCTTGAGTTGCCACCACCGCAATGTTTTGTGTGAGCCAGCTTGTCACACCTGAATCGTTATTGCTTTCATTTTTTTGTGCTTGCTCTGGGTAGTATTTTAAGCCATTCACTTCTGGTAATTTGATCGCAGGCAAATGGGCGGATGATAAACCGTTTGCTTTTAATGTGATGGATAAGGTGACAGGGTCACCGGCATTCATTTGAGTTTCATTACCTAGCCATTTAGCACTAACATCAAAGTTCTTTGCTGGTAACCATGTACTATTCTGTGGGTAATTGGCAGGCTGGGGTAAAACCTGTAATCGAATAGGAGGGTGGCTCACGGATATGGGACGACCTGGTCGCCAGCGACCATTACTTATTTCGCCTGAATACCTTGGGCCGGGAATAATTAATTCACCACTTGTTTGAGGATATATGACAAAACGGCGTTCATATACTTCAAAGCTGCGGCCGTTGAGTTGGGTGCGGTATTGTCGGGTTTCACCAAGTGCTTCTAAAACCGCATCTTCAACGGCTACTTCACTGAGTTGGCTATTATCTAATGGTACAGAAAAATACAGTTTCTCTGAATAAACCACTTGTCCTTGAACATAGCTTGTCTTCACGTCCGTTTCGGTGTGAAAAAACACATCTTTGTCTTGTTTAGCAATGTTCGGATTGATTTTTTCCACGTTAATTTGAATGGGTTTAGTACGCTCGCCTTGGTATTCAATGGAGGGCAGTACTAGGTTGCCTTTGCGTTTTGGTGTGAGGGTGACGGTCCACACTGTCCAAGATTCGCTTTTACCATTGATGTATTGAAAGCTATTTTTACGTTGTTGGTTTTCAATTTCAAATTGTTGGTTTAAGGCGGATAAGTCCGGCTCACCAGAAGACACATTACTGTTGTAGCGTAGAGTTAAAAATAACGATTCGCCTTCACCGATAGTACTGCGATCTACACTGGCCTCGAAAGTTGTGGCCCAAGTTAGGTTTGCCAGTAGACTTAGCATGATGAATAGTAGGGCATGCCTTACCATGGTTTACGCTCCTCGTTTTGTTCTTGTTGACCTTGACGCTGTTGGTACTGGTATAAAAATTTGTTTCGTAGTAAACCGCCGGGGTCATCTGGTATACGTTGAATCCATTGTTGCATGGCTTGTTCTTGTTCTAACTCTTCTGCCGTTTTTTCAGTTTGTATATTACTTAATTTGGAATCTTTTTGAGAGTCTTCTTGTTCATTTGGTGGTTGTGATTGTTCTTTTTTTAGGGCTTCCATCTCTTCTTCACGCTGTTTCTCCTCTTCAGTTTGAGCCTGATTGAGGGGGTTTTCGCTGGCTTGGTTTTCATCTTCTTCACTTGCTTGAGCGTCTTTTTGATCTGTCTGTTGGTTGTCAGAAGATTCATTATTTTTAGACGAATCAGAATTACTTTGTGAATCCTTCTCATTGTTTTGTTGTTTGCTTTGATCGCCTTGTTGCTCTGATGAATCTTGCTGATCTTGTTGATTTTCTCCCCCTTGTTGATCCTGTTGCTCTTGCTGCTCCTGTTGATCTTTCAGTTGCTCTAATAAGGCTTTATTGAATTGGGCATTTTCAAATTTAGGTTGTTGATTGATTGCTTTGTCATAAGCGGCAATGGCTTCATCAATTTTATGTAATTGTGCTAAGGCATTACCTTGATTATACAAACTTTGAGCGTCATCAAAATTTTGCCAAATAGTTAAGGCTTCTTCATATTTACCGGCTTTATACAAGCTACTGGCTTTCCATTTAGGGTCATTAAAATATTGGGAGGCTTGTTCTGGGTTTTGTTCATAATACTTAGCCCCTGTTTGGTCACCATTTAATAATATATCGGGTAACTCATAGGCGTATGTTTCAGAAGGGGGCAGTGCAATGCAAACAAGTATGGATAAAACGATGCCCTTACGGAACGCGCCAAGGGTTAAGAGTAATAATGGTAAAATTAGCCAGTAACCGCTATCTAGCCATTGATCAAACTGCAGGCTTTCTTCTTGCTTTTGATAGTTTTGTTGAATGTTTGTAGATGCCATTAGCTGATTTATATCGGTTTCTGTATTTGAGAGCCTCACAATTTTTCCGTTGCTATGACTTGCAAGTTGGTTCAGGGCTTCCCACTCTAAAGGGGGTAAGATCACTTGGCCTTGGCTGTCTTTTATGAATCGACCGTCAGGGCGCATCATAGGAGCGCCTGCTTCTGTACCAACTGCTAATATGTTTAGTTGAACATTTGCATTGGTTAAAATATTGGTGGCGGCATTAATGTCACTAGTTTCAACTCCATCCGTGATCAATAAAAGAGTTCTGGGCTGGCTGTTGCTTTGTTCAAATAATTCAACGGCTTTCTCTGCTAGAAGCAGGATGTTGCTTCCCTGTTTTGGCATTATGTATGGATCTACCGCAGGTAGCATGGATTTTATTGTATTAATGTCTTGAGTGAGAGGGCTTACCACGTGTGCATCACCAGCATAAGCAATCAGGCCAATATTTTTATCTTGTTGTTGTTCTAAAATATCAATGATTTTGTATTTGGCTCTTTGGATACGGGATGGCGATGTATCCTGTGCTGTCATAGACAGCGATAAGTCTAGGCCGATTACGATACCTTCAGAAGAGCGGTAAACGGTACTTTCTTGTCTTTCCCAACTGGGGCCAGATAGTGCAAATACACTGAACAACGCTGCTATCCATAAACTAGAACTGATCAGGTTTGAATGGCTTTGTTTGCCTTGGTTGAACAATACATACTGCTGTAATTTTGGGGCGATTACATTCTGCCAATTTCCAGCTTTTAGTGGTTTCACTTGTTTATAAAAAAACAACAAAGCTAATGGCAGTATTAAAAATATCCATTCAGGGCGAAGAAAGTGAAAATCAGACACGGGCTTTCTCCTTGTTTGGTGAGGTAATATCAATCAATTTATTCAGCCAGCGCTGTTGAATCATAAAAATAACGGTGGCCAATCCTAGAGCGAATGCTAATACATAGTGAAACAGGGATTTTTCAGGTCGAATAACTTGCTTGTCTGATTCGATAGCTTCTAAGTCATCTAAAAAGCTATATATCTGATTCAGTTCTTCTAGGTTTCGTGCACGAAAATATTGGCCGCCGGTTAAGTCTGCTACTTCTGTTAGGGTTTTTTCATCAAGGTCACGACTAGGGTTGACTCTGCGAGGGCCAAAGAATCCTTGTACGACTAATTCGTCAGCGCCTATGCCTATAGTATAGATTTTAACACCAGCTTGTTGTGCCAGTTTTGCTGCTTGAATTGGATCGATTTCCCCAGAGGTATTTTGCCCGTCGGTTAAAAAAATCAAAACACGGTTTGATTCAGGTAACGATTGTAAGCGTTTAACTCCTAAACCAATGGCGTCTCCGATAGCGGTTTGTTTACCAGCTAAACCGATGGCTGACTCATTTAATAATTGTTCTAGAGTTTGTAAGTCAAAAGTAAGGGGCGTTTGTATATAAGCTTTTGAGCCAAATAAAATTAAACCTAAACGATCACCTTTACGTTTTGCTATAAAATCTGTCAGCACCACTTTTACAGCCTGTAAACGGTTGATTAAGCGACCCCGAACGGCCATATCTTCTTCAGACATACTGCCGGATATATCTACGGCTAACATCATGTTTCGGTCGGTTTCTATGATCGGTTTGGGTTCACCAACATAAACTGGTCGAGCAGCGGCTGTGACTAAACAGAACCAAGCCAATGCCATTAAAATGTAAAGCACAATTGAAGGTTTTTGCGCGCCGATCTGTCTTTGTTCCGCTAGCATCATTAAGCTGGGTGCAAAAACTTGGCTTTGCATGGTTTGTTTAGCGGGTATTAAAAAATACACAAATAAAGGTAGTGGTAAGGCTAAAAATAGCCAAGGCCAATTGAAACTCAGCATTTTGCTTTCCTTATCCAAGTTCTAACGGCTTTTTGTAATTCAGTGTTATCCAGCTGTATGTTTGGTTCATCTAAAATATGGGCAAATGGCCTAAGTTGAGGCATGAAAATGGGTTGTTTGGTTTTAGTGTCTAAGTATTCTAACCATTCTTCACCACTTAGTCGGGCGCTGGTTTTATCGAACTTAAAAACGGTAATTTGCTTGAGTAATTTATTGCAATCACGGTGAGCTAGTTTTGGTTGCTGCCAGTTGATTTTATTAAACTGTTTTAATGCTGTTCTGCGCCAAGCTTGGCGTTTGTATTGCCATACGAATACAGCCACTATAGTCAATATTACCACCATGAGCAGCCACCAAGGCCAAGCCGGTGGCCAAATTGAAACAGCATCCGGTAATTGAATATCTTTTAATTGATCAAGAGGGTTCATACTTTTCCTCTTTGTTCTAACGCTATTTTTAATGCCATAAAGGGAATATCAGAAGCATCAATTTGATGGTGATTAATAGCCAATTGCTTAAAGGTTTGCTCAATACCTTGCTGGAAAACATTTACGGCTTCTTTGTAAGCTTGCTGAGAATGCTTGTTTTGCGTATCCAAGAAACCTTCCTGTAATCCGTCAGTTACAGCATATAAACCCGGTGGAGGCATTTGTCGTTCTAATGCATCAAACACTTGAAGCGCAACCACATGGTTGTGGCGCTTTAAATTAAACAATGCAGCTTTATCATTGGCACTTAAATCAAAAAAGTCACTGATAATATAAATGGTAGTGCCGGGTTTTACCCCTTGGTGTAGTTTATTTAAGCAATTACTTAGCGTATTGGTGATGTTCTGATGCTTTTCTAAAGCGTGATTGTACTGGTTTATGGTTTGTAATATT
Organism: Oceaniserpentilla sp. 4NH20-0058; assembly: GCF_040371755.1. Classification (NCBI taxonomy): domain Bacteria; kingdom Pseudomonadati; phylum Pseudomonadota; class Gammaproteobacteria; order Oceanospirillales; family Oceanospirillaceae; genus Oceaniserpentilla; species Oceaniserpentilla sp. 4NH20-0058. The sequence continues at coordinate 455,152 of NZ_BAABWE010000001.1, read as the reverse complement.
TGAAGCACATGTTGCGAGCGTTGTTTAGGCCTGAAGTCTTTCTCTGTTTGATCACCTAATACTAATGCCCCTACACGATCACCGTGATCCAGTGCAGCCCAAGCAATAATGGCGGCACACTGGGCCGCAACCACAGATTTAAAACTGCGTTTAGAGCCAAAAAACATTGGGGTACGTTGATCGCAAACAATCATTACAGGGCGTTCACGCTCCTCTTTATAAACCCGTGTATGAGGGGTTTGAGTACGAGCAGTAACGCGCCAGTCAATGGAACGGATATCATCACCGGGTAGGTATTGCCGAAGCTGGTCGAGATCTAAACCTCGGCCTTTTTGCTTGCTATCGTGGCCACCAGCAAGCATGCCAGTGATTTGCGGTAAACTTGCAAGGCGAAGCCGTTTAGCCAGCATCCTTAACTGTGTCAGTTGATGCTCATCGGTAAATGGCCCAGCAGGGAAAAAACCTTCAAGGTAATCCAATTGTTTGTTGGTAGCTACAGACATGACTTACCCCTAAGGAACGGCCACGCGCATGATTAATTCATTAATAATACGGTCTGCATTCATACCCGTGGCTTCTGCATCAAAACTAACGATTAAACGGTGACGCAAAACAGGGTGTAACACTGCCTGTACGTCGTCAGGGCTGACATAATCCTTACCTGCTAACCAAGCATGAGCACGAGCGCAACGGTCAAGGGCAATGGTGCCACGAGGGCTGGCACCAAATTCTATCCAACTGGCTAAATCTTCACCATAAGCTTGAGGTTGGCGAGTCGCCATAATCAGTTGCACAATATACTCCTCAACACGTTCACTTAAGTGCATGCTGAGTACTTCTTGACGGGCAGCAAAAATATTCTCGGCGCTGAGTTTTTCGCTAGGCAAGGGTGTAGCTTGGTTTTGTGCTTCACCACGGGCTAAGCGAAGAATCTCAGTTTCAGCTTGTGCGCTAGGGTATTGAACTCGGACATGCATCAAAAAACGATCAAGCTGTGCTTCAGGTAGTGGATAAGTACCTTCTTGTTCGATGGGGTTTTGTGTCGCCATGACTAAAAATAGCTTGTTCAAATCGTAAGTGGTGCCAGCTACACTTACTTGTCGCTCAGCCATGGCTTCTAGCAAAGCTGATTGTACTTTTGCTGGTGCGCGGTTGATTTCGTCGGCAAGAACTAGATTATTAAATAGCGGCCCTTGTTGGAATTTGAACTCACCAGTTTGAGCGCGGTATATTTCGCTTCCTGTTATATCGGCTGGTAACAAATCAGGCGTAAATTGTATACGCTGGTAATTACCTTCAATGCAGTCTGATAATGTTTTAATGGCTTTGGTTTTAGCCAATCCGGGAGCCCCTTCAACAAGCAGGTGGCCGTCGGCTAATATGGCAACCAGTAAAGCGTTTACTAAATCTGGTTGGCCAATGATGTGCTCTTGTAAGCTTTTCTGTAAAGCGATGATGTGCTCACGATTTGTCATATAACCGTTTCCAAGTTTTTGTTTTTGCAAGCATTTTAGGAGTATTCCTAATTGGGTCAAGGGTAGGATTACTGGATTATTAAAGAGTTCCCATCCCAGTTAATAATACATTGCATGAAGAGTGCGCGTTTTTTTAGGTTTAAACTATCATTTATATAAAGATAAATCCGTTAGGAACCGAAATGAATAACCTGTTGAATAAGGATGTACACCCTCAAGTTAGTCAATTAATTGAGCGTTTATTGGGGGAAGTTCCAAAAAATCAAGCCAAAGCTATTGAGCAGTTTACCAAAACTTACTATGCCGCGACCCCAGAACAGGAACTAGAAAGTCGAAAACTAGAGGATTTATATGGCGCAACGCTGGCATGTTGGAATTTTATGCAAAAGCGTCCAGAAACCAGCAAGATTCGAGTATTTAACCCAGATTTTGAAGAGCACGGCTGGCAATCGACTCACACCATTGTTGAAGTTTTACATGCGGATGTACCATTTTTGGTCGACTCGATTCGCATGGAGCTTAATAGGCGTGAAATGTCTATACACTTCATTAATAATGCTGTGATGCACGTTGATAGAACGGAGAAAGGCGAGTTAGATCTCAACTCTCCTCTTGATCATTCTGATAACCCAAGAGAAGCCATTGTATATGTGGAGATAGACCGCCACAGTGATGAAAAAACCCTGAAGGACTTATCTCAGTCTTTAAAAGAGATTCTGGATGAAATTTGCTTGGTGGTAAGTGATTTCCCCACGGTTAAATCAAGGTGCGAAGAAGCGGTTGGTTGGGTAAAAGATAGTAAAGGCCCGTTTACCAAAAAAGATGTCAATGAGTCGGTAGCGTTTTTAGAGTGGTTATTAGATGACCACTTTACGTTTTTAGGAACGGTTGATATATCCATCGAAAAAAGTGGTGATAAAACCGTATCCCTTAAAAATAAAGAAAGCGAAACCGGTTTGTTTAAGCGAGCGTTACATGGGAAGTCGAAGGTAATCATTGATGACCTTTCGCCAGGCATGCAGGCTTCCATAATGGCTCCACAGCTGATTTCTATTTCTAAATCAGGGCGTCGCTCACGAATTCATCGTCCAGCGTATCCTGATTACATTACAGTTAAAAAGGTAGATAAAAATGGTCAGGTGACAGGAGGAAGACGTTTTTTTGGTCTATTTACGTCCAATGTATATACGGAAAGTTCTTTTAATATTCCAATTGTTCGTCGTAAAACCGAGCAAGTTATTAAGCGTTCAGGGTTGAACTCTGGTAGCCATCATAATCGTGAACTGCAACATATTCTTGAAGTTTACCCAAGGGATGAGTTATTTCATACCGATGTGGACCAGTTAGCTAAGGCAGCAATTGGTATTTTAAATTTACAAGAGCGTCGACGTACTCATGTATTTATCCGCCATGATCAGTTAAATAAGTTTCTATCATGTTTGGTCTATGTGCCCCGAGACTTATACAACACCGAGCTTCGTCATAAGGTACAAAATATCTTAACTGACGTTTTTAAACCAGTTGATGTGGAATTCACCACGTATTTTTCTGAATCAATTTTAGCTAGAACATTATTTACTCTAAAGCTTAATCAGAATGACGTGATTGAATATGATGAAAAACGTATACAAAAAGACATACAGGCCGTTGCTCGCTCTTGGCAAGATGACCTGATGTCAGCTTTGATTGAAGGGGTAGGTGAAGAGACGGGGAATAAATATTTCCAACTGTATCGCCGAGCTTTTGGTGCCAGTTATCGTGAAGAGTTTACACCTCGCACCGCTGTTGTTGATATACAACATGTTATGTCCATGAAGTCTGATGAAGATGTCGCCATGAGTCTATATCGGAATGTGGCTGACACCGGTAGCCGCTTCAAGTTTAAATTATATAATCCAGAGAATTTATTACCGCTTTCTGACGTTATACCTATTTTAGAAAATTTAGGTTTACGTGTGATTGGTGAGCACCCATATGGAATCCATCGTAGTGATGGCAAGCAATTTTGGGTACATGATTTTAGTATGATTTATACGTTTAGTGACAATATTGACCTTCATGAAAGCAAGGAAAATTTTCAAGAAGCCTTCAGAGCGGTATGGTTTGGAAAAGCCGAGAATGACAGTTTTAATCGCTTATTGTTAGGTGCCAAACTAGGTTGGCGAGAAGTGGCATTGTTACGTGCTTACGCTCGTTATATGAAGCAAATTCGTTTTGGTTTTTCAGAGTCATTTATTGCCGATACATTGTGTAAGTACCCTGATTTAGCTTCGTTTATTGTGCGCTATTTTGTTACGCGTTTTAATTTAGTGAAAAACACGGTAGATGTTAGGAAAAAACATTTAGAAAAATTAGATGAACAATTCGCTGAATTACTTGATCAAGTAGAAAGCATCAATGAAGATCGTATTTTTCGCCGTTACATTGAATTAATTCAAGCCACATTAAGGACAAATTTCTTCCAGCATGAAGAGAATGACGAGTTAAAACAATATTTCTCGTTTAAGTTCAGCCCAAGAAAAATCAGTGATATACCCTTGCCTAAACCCATGTTTGAAATTTTTGTGTATAGCCCTCGTGTTGAAGGGGTGCATTTACGTGGTGGCAAAGTGGCTCGTGGTGGTTTGCGTTGGTCGGATCGGGTTGAAGATTTCCGCACTGAAGTGTTGGGTTTAGTGAAAGCTCAGCAAGTTAAAAACTCAGTTATTGTACCTGTTGGAGCAAAAGGCGGTTTTATCGCTAAGCAATTACCAGAAGGGGATCGTGATGCGTTTTTAGCAGAAGGAATAGAGTGCTATAAAACGTTTATCTCCGGTTTGTTAGATATTACGGATAACTTAATGGACGGAGAAGTCATTCCTCCTGAAAAAGTGATTCGTTTTGATCAAGATGACCCATACCTTGTGGTAGCGGCAGATAAAGGTACAGCCACATTTAGCGACATTTCAAATGGTATTGCTCAAGAGCGAGGATTTTGGCTTGGCGATGCGTTTGCTAGTGGTGGCTCAGTAGGCTATGACCATAAAAAAATGGGTATCACAGCCAAAGGGGCTTGGGTATCCGTGCAGCGGCACTTCAGGGAGTTGGGGCTTAATGTTCAAAAAGAGTCTATCTCTGTTATTGGTGTTGGGGATATGGCTGGAGATGTATTTGGTAACGGCATGTTGCGCAGTGAATACATTAAGTTGGTGGCGGCTTTTAATCACCTGCATATTTTCATTGATCCGAACCCAGAAGACGTTATAGCCAGTTTCAAAGAACGTCAACGTTTGTTTGATTTACCAAGAAGCGCTTGGACCGATTATGAAAGCACATTAATCTCTAAAGGGGGCGGTGTATTTAATCGTTCGGCAAAATCCATAGATATCACCCCAGAAATGAAAGCTTGTTTTAATTTAACCGCTGACCGGATGTCACCGAATGATTTGATTCATAGTTTATTAAAAGCACCTGTGGATTTGATTTGGAATGGTGGTATAGGCACGTATGTTAAATCTTCAAGCGAATCACATAATGATGCAGGTGATAAAGCAAATGATAGTTTGCGTATCGATGGGAAAGAGCTAAATGCAAAAGTCATAGGCGAGGGGGGGAACTTAGGTATTACTCAGCGTGCGCGAATTGAATATGCATTAAGTGGCAGTGGTGCATCCTTTACCGATTTTATTGATAACGCGGCAGGGGTAGACTGCTCGGACCATGAAGTTAACATTAAGATATTACTAAATGGTTTGGTTCAAGCTGGTGATTTGACCATAAAACAGCGCAATGAATTATTAGAAAGCATGACAGATGAAGTGTCGACTTTAGTGCTTTTAAATAACTACCGACAAACTCAAGCCATCGCGTTAGCTTATCGGGAAGCGAAAACCCGAATGGATGAATACAAACGTTTGATGAACGATTTGGAAAAACAGAAAAAACTGAATCGTGAATTAGAGTTTCTACCAAACGATGAAGAATTAGAAGAGCGCAAAAGCCAGAAAAAAGGCCTAACACGTCCAGAGCTTTCAGTTTTAATAAGTTATACAAAAGGCGATTTAAAAGAGTTGCTTAATACCCCTGAGATTTCTCAGGATACGTATCTTGCAAGGTCCGTAGAAAGCGCCTTTCCAAATACATTATTAGAACGTTTCCCTGAGGCGTTATATGACCATCAGTTACGTAGTGAAATTGTGGCGACCCAGCTTGCTAATGAAATGGTTAATCGTATGGGAATTACCTATGTGAACCGCATGCGAGACAGCACAGGTAGCGATATTAATGCCATAGTGAAAGCGTACGTCGCTGCACGAGATGTGTTTCGTTTAAGCGAATTGTGGGAGCAAATTGAAGCGCTGGATTATAAAATATCTTCAGACATTCAAGAAAGCATGATGGCTTCATTAATGCGCTTGGTACGCAGAGCTTCACGATGGTTTTTACGTAATCGTCGCCGTGAACTGAATATAGCTGAAGAGGTTGAGCGCTTTAGGGATCGTGCCGCCAGTATTAACTCTAAGTTGTCAGAGTTATTGGCAGGTGAAGGGCAAAAAGTATGGCAAGATCATTATCAAGAGTTAATTAATGCGCAAGTACCAGAAGAATTAGCTGCCACCGTGGCGGGTGCTAATAATATGTTCTCCGCTTTAAGTATCATTGAGGGGGCCGAGCAAACCGACCGAAGCCCAGAGGACGTGGCGGCCACTTATTATCAGGTGGGCTGTAACTTGGATTTGGAATGGTTCTTAGAGCAGTTGAATAAAGTTTCTGTGCAAAGTCATTGGCAGGCTTTGGCTCGTGAAACCTATCGTGATGACCTTGATTGGCAGCAACGAACATTAACGGCCAGCATTATCAAAACCCTACCCGATGGCGATATAGAGGCTCGTATGAATGCTTGGCTGATAAAAAGTGAGCCAATGATTGGTCGCTGGCGCAAAACAGTTGAAGAGTTACAGGAAAGTGACATCAATGATTTTGCTGTCTTTTCAGTTGCCTTAAGGGAGTTGTTAGATTTGGCTCAAGCCAGTCGATTAGCCACTGAATGTGATTAATTTTACTGCCAAGGGCCAATAGGCCCTTGGGTTTACACTGAGAAAAATAATGGAAACCGGTGTGAATACAATTGATGTTGATATACACATATCATCAGACGAGCTACAGTGCGCCTATGAAGGGGTTGGTACGGTGTTCGCGCACAGTTTAGATGGCCGCAGCATGCGTTTCCCTATTAAAATTCTATGGCAATTTATTGGCCATGATGGGATTCATGGCCGATTTCGCATTGAGTACGGTATGAGTGGGCAATTTGAGCGTGTAACACGAATTGCCTAAGGATTTTTGCCGATTCATAAGCAAACTCATTAGGCTTTCTATATAATGGCGCCCATATTTCATTGAGGGCCTGTCCGTGTATACATTGCTGCGTAAACTGTTGTTCAAAATCAATGCTGAAACCTCCCACGAACTGACTCTTGATATGCTGGGGGCGGCAAAGCGCCTAGGGCTACTGAGCTTCTTTGCACCTAAAGTAGCGGATCAGCCTGTTGAAGTGTTAGGCCTTACCTTTAAAAACCCAGTTGGGTTAGCGGCAGGTCTAGATAAAAACGGCGACTATATTGATGCACTGGGCAGTCTAGGGTTTGGTTTTATTGAAATTGGCACGATTACTCCTCGCCCACAAGCAGGTAATCCTAAGCCTCGCTTGTTCCGCTTGCCTGAGCATCAAGCCATTATTAATCGCATGGGGTTTAATAATAAAGGGGTTGATCATCTAGTTGAGCAGGTTAAAAAGTCTAACTATACAGGGGTTTTAGGCATCAACATTGGTAAGAACTTTGATACCTCAGTCGAAGACGCCAACCAAGACTATTTAATTTGCCTAGAAAAAGTATATGAATATGCAGACTACATAACTGTGAATATCTCAAGCCCAAATACCCCTGGGCTTCGCACGTTGCAGTTTGGGGAGTCATTAACCTCATTGTTAAGCGAGCTTAAACAGGCTCAATTGAAACTTGAAAAGCAACACGGCCAATACACCCCCATTTTGGTGAAAATCGCTCCGGATATGAACGAGGAAGAAACTCAAATGGTGGCTAAAACTTTAATAGAGACACAAATGGACGGTGTGATTGCTACCAATACTACATTAGAGCGTGATGCTGTAGCAGGGCATAAGTTTGCGGCCGAGGCTGGTGGTTTGAGTGGATTACCTGTTCAGGATGGGTCGTTACAGGTTCTTAAGTGGCTAGCTCAAGCGTTAAACGGTAGCATGCCGATTATTGGAGTAGGTGGTATTGTGGATGGTGAGTCGGCTGCAGATAAAATTAAAGCCGGCGCGGAGCTGGTTCAGGTTTATTCTGGCTTTATTTATGAAGGACCAAAATTGATTTCACAAGCAAATGATGCGATTGCAGCGGTGAAAAACTAGAAAAAACTTGATAGGGCCCGGGTGGGGCCCTTTGGTTTTGATATTCGGTAAAGTTTAAAGTGTGATGTTAAATGGGAAGACGATGAACGCCAGCTACACCTGAGTAACCATCCCAATGGTCTGCTCGACCCTCGCGCCATCCCGTCATCCAATTGAAGTGGGCTGTTCCTTCTGGGCATAGATCTTTAGATCGACCTTGAACACCCGCCAAGTAACCTTTTTGGTAAGCTCGGCGATCCATATCACGCTTCTGTCTTCTCATACGTCGTTGCCTCTGTTTGAAGATCAGTGGAAATTTGTCAGGTTAGAAAAGCACCGGACAAATTCAGTATGGGGTTATTACAGTTTCGTGTTAATGATTTATTTGGTCTTAATCATTGTTTTTTTAGCTTTAAAAGTTATTAAAAACCTAAGTAATTGATCTCCCAACAATTTTAAATTTCTATTTTGTGTGAATTTCATACAAAGATACCTAAATAAAGTTAATTTTAAATGAAAGTAGAAGCCTCTATGCAAGAACCTCAAGAACAGCCCATGGTGATAACCTGCCCTAAAGGGTTGGAGTCATTACTTGCACAAGAACTAACTGATTTAGGTGCGCAAGGTGTCAAACTGGGTGTGGCGTTTGTCAGTTGTCAGGCAGATCAAGTGATGGGTTATAAGGTTTGTTTATGGTCTCGTTTGGCCAGTCGCGTGTTGTATCCGCTGGCGCACTTCCCAGTGGAAAATGCGGACGATATGTATCAGCAGTTACTTCAGATTAATTGGCTAGAGCATTTAAGTGATCGCCAAACCTTTCGAGTTTATTTCTCTGGCACCAATGACGATATCCGCAACACCCATTTCGGTGCTTTAAAAGTAAAAGATGCCGTATGTGATTACTTTCGCGATAAGACTGGTACACGGCCAGATATTTCCGATCAGCCTGATATCAGTATTCATGTGCGTCTAAGCCGCGATGCTATTTCTGTTTCATTGGATATGGCAGGTGAGCCTTTACATAAACGGGGGTATCGCCAAAGCCAAGGGCTTGCACCGTTGAAAGAAAATCTAGCTGCTGCGCTTTTGACGCGTGCAGGCTGGCCGAAATTAATGAAGCAAGAAGACGGTGCATTACTGGACCCTATGTGCGGTTCAGGAACATTGCTCATAGAGGCGGCTTTAATGGCTGCTGATATAGCCCCTGGTTTATTGAGAAATCAATTTGCGTTTGAAAAATGGAAAACGTTTCAATCGCCAGAATGGCGTGAAATTAAGCAAGATGCTGAAAATCGAAAACAAGCGGCACAAGAGTCAGAAGTGGAGTTAACACTGATCGGCTATGACATGGATGAAAAAGTATTAAACAAAGCCAAAGATAATGCGCGACGTGCAGGTGTAATGCATTTCATTCATTTTAAAAATCAAACATTGAATGAATTAACTAAAGAAAAAGGGCTGCCTGAATCTGGCCTAATTTTATCCAATCCACCTTATGGTGAGCGTTTAAGTGATGAGGTGGCAATAGGCTCGTTGTATGCTGCTTTTGGTCGGCTGGTTAAGCAAAACTTTGCAAATTGGACATTAGGTGTGTTCACCGGTAATCCAGGGCAAGCGTATCAATTTAAGATGCGCGCCCATAAACAGTATCAGTTTTATAATGGCGCTATTGCCTCAAAACTTTTTTTATACACTATCTCTGAAGGGTCTAGTGAAAAAGCACAGGCTCAGGCTCAAGTGCAACTTGAAACAGGTAAAACGAATGAGCCGGTGGTTTTGGGCGAAGGCGCACAAATGGTGTGTAACCGCTTAAAGAAAAACCTTAAAAAAATTCGTTCATGGGTAAAAAAGCAAAATACAAATTGTTACCGCTTATACGATGCTGATATGCCTGAGTACTCAGTTGCCATTGATGTTTACGATAAGTGGGTTCACATTCAAGAATATGCACCGCCTAAATCCGTAGATCCAGAGAAAGCCGAAAACAGATTACGCGATATTTTAGATGCGGTACCTGTTGCTTTAAATATAGATAGGGAGCAAGTGGTACTAAAACAGCGCAAGGTGCAAAAAGGCAAGCGGCAGTACGAAAAACAAGACAAACAAGAGCAGTTTTTTGAGGTGCAGGAAGGTAATTGTCGTTTTTATGTGAATTTAACCGATTATTTAGATAGTGGATTGTTCTTGGACCATAGACCTATTCGTATGGATATTGCGCAGTGGGCCAAAAACAAGGATTTCCTAAATTTGTTTAGTTATACCTGCACGGCAAGCGTGCATGCCGCAGTGGGCGGAGCCCGTTCAACCACCAGTGTAGATATGTCGCAAACCTATTTAAATTGGGGGCGTAAAAACCTAGCATTAAATGGGCTGGCGGATACAGATCATCAATTTATACAGGCGGACTGCACTAAATGGCTTGAACAAGCTCAGCATGAAAAAGACCGTTATGACTTGATTTTTATGGACCCTCCCAGTTTCTCTAATTCAAAGCGTATGATGGATATTTTTGATGTACAGCGAGATCATGTGAGTTTAATTGAGCACGCTATGGGGTTATTACGTCCAGGGGGGACGCTTGTTTTCTCAAATAATCTTAGGCGCTTCAAAATGGAGCATGATGCACTAGAAGAGTTCAAAATTAGTGATGTAAGTGAGGGGAGTATCCCGCAAGATTTCGCTCGTAACCAAAAAATACATCAATGTTTTTTGATTGAAAATAAGTCATAACCCCTTGTATTTACTGAGTAAAATCAATGTTTTTACTCAGTGCTTATTCTTTTACTGAAATTTATTGCACTCTTTTAATGCTAGTGGCACGTAAAATGCATCTTATTGGGTCGATATAAAACAGTGAGATAAGCAAATCTGCTTTAATTACTATTAACTATAAGACTCGATCTCTTAGCAATGGCCCTTGCTTAACGAGACAATAAAAAAAGGGGAATGTTGTGGAAAACATCAACAGTGCTGTAGAAACCCTAATCAGCAGCTCAAATACTTTCTTTATCCTTCTGGGCGCCATCATGGTGTTCTTTATGCACGCAGGCTTTGCTTTTCTAGAAGTCGGTACTGTTCGTCATAAAAACCAAGTCAACGCACTGGTTAAAATCATTACTGATTTTGCCGTATCAACCATTGCCTACTTTTTTGTGGGTTACAGCATAGCCTACGGCGCTGACTTTTTTGCCAGTGCAACAGATCTTGCCCAAAACAATGGCTATGAATTAGTTAAATTCTTTTTCTTATTAACCTTTGCAGCGGCGATTCCGGCTATTGTGTCTGGTGGTATTGCAGAGCGTGCTAAGTTCTACCCGTTTTTAATTGGTTCTGCATTAATTGTGGGCTTAGTTTATCCATTTTTCGAAGGTATGATCTGGAATGGTAACTACGGCTATCAAGACTGGTTAGAAGCCACCTTTGGTGCTCAATTCCATGACTTTGCTGGTTCCATCGTTGTGCATGGTATGGGTGGCTGGATAGCATTAGCGGCTATTTTATTGCTGGGTGCGCGCAATGGTCGTTATCGTGAAGGTCGTCCAGTTGCATTTGCGCCATCAAGTATTCCATTTTTAGCGTTAGGTGCATGGATTTTAACTGTAGGTTGGTTTGGCTTTAACGTTATGTCGGCACAAACTCTAGACGGTATTAGTGGTCTTGTTGCTGTTAACTCTCTTATGGCAATGGTTGGCGGTACATTAGTTGCCATGTTAATGGGTAAAAATGATCCAGGTTTCATTCATAACGGGCCGTTAGCTGGGCTTGTGGCTGTATGTGCGGGTTCTGACTTGTTCCACCCAATGGGGGCGTTAGTAGTAGGTGGTGTAGCAGGTGCACTGTTTGTTTATACGTTTACGTTATTCCAAAATAAATTCCCGCGTATTGATGATGTGTTAGGTGTGTGGCCGTTGCACGGTTTATGTGGTTTTTGGGGAGCTGTAGCCGCTGGTATTTTTGGTTTAGAAGCCTTTGGTGGTATGGGTGGTGTTACCTTTATGTCTCAGTTGGTTGGATCATTGACAGGTGTGGCAGTTGCCTTAATTGGTGGTTTCCTTGTTTATGGTTTGGTTGGTGCATTGGCTGGTTTACGTTTAAGCCAAGAAGAAGAGTACAATGGTGCTGATTTATCTATCCATAAAATAGCATCAACCTCTGAAGACTAATTTTTAATTCGTTTTAGCCTAAAAACACCAATGGCCAACGCCCTTGGTGTTTTTTTATGGGTAGTATTTGTTTAATTTATATGAAATTAAGAAGAGTATATGAGAGTAAGTTTGAGGGATAAAATAGTTAAAGTATGTGAGCAAAAGGTTAATCAAAAAGGCGAAAATGTAGGGCTTTCGTTTTATGCTTTTTTTGAGAATAAAAATAGTGATCCAGAGCGACTGATGGAAGTTGCTACTTGGTGGATACAGACACATAAGCTAGACCATTTTGAAAAGGCTGTGAAGATAAAGCAGATGGTGACTTTAGGTGAGTAGTATTAATTAGTTGTCTGTTAGAAATGCTTTAAATAATGTTTCTCCATAGTTAATTTAATGAGCGTTGATTGTCACCCAACTCAAAGACAGTCATATTTAAAATAATCAAAATACCTTTCATTAAACCAAGTAAATCCAGCTGTTCACCAAAGGAGTACTATGTGCTGGGGTGAACAAAAATTAACCTTACCTTGTAGATCTAATAAAAGCTGATGCAATAGCAATTTTTTGTATCTTAGATCAGCAAACTCACCGGTCTGTGCCTATGAGTGATGACAGCGTGAGCTATTACAAGAAATGTCGCTATAATAGCGCTTTTTGATTTGGCGAAAGACAGAGTTATTCCATGGCGAAAATTGATATCGATGCCCTGATTGAACCGGTTTTAGAGTATTTACCAAATAGAACCCCAGACGTTTGGGTCGATATGGCACTTGAAAATCAAGAAACCATATTGATAGATCATGCCACTAATGAGCTAAAAGCAGCCCAGCAAGCCATGACCCTAATGGCTCGTAACCCTTTAAATATGGACATTCAAAATAAAATGTCCCGTCTAGCCCGTGAAGAATTAGTCCACTATGAACAGGTGCTTAAAATTCTAAAAAAGCGCGGTATCACCTTTCGTACCATGAAAGCCAGTGGCTATGCTTACAATATGGCGAAACATATTCGTCCAGATAACAAAGGCAAACTAACCGATAATTTGATCATCGGCAGTATTATCGAGGCACGCTCATGCGAGCGTTTTCATAAAATTGCCCCAAGCTTAGACGATGAACTAGGTCAGTTTTATATTTCATTACTTAAGTCTGAGTCTCGTCATTTTAAAGACTACCTAACCTTGGCGCAAAAATATTCAGAAGAAAATATACAGGATCGAGTTGAGTTTTTCTTAAAAACAGAAGATGAAAGCATTATGCAACCTGATCCATTATTGCGCTTACACTCAGGTGTACCTACCGCGGATTATCGGGTTTAAATCCATGCAGGACTTTTGTAAAGAATAGTTTCAAGGGTATTAGTCAGGCAACTACTGGATGTGCTCACCATTATTTAACTTAAGCATTACAAGGAATGTTTATGAAATTGCTAATATACCAAGTTGATGCCTTTGCAAAGCGTCTATTTGAAGGTAACCCGGCTGCGGTTGTTCCTTTGGAATCATGGTTGCCTGATGATGTAATGCAAACCATTGCTGCAGAAAACAACTTATCGGAAACTGCATTTTTTGTGGAAATAGATTCAGGGTTTCATATCCGCTGGTTTACCCCCACTAAAGAAGTGAGCTTATGTGGGCATGCAACATTGGCTAGTGCGTTTGTATTATTTGAGCAGCTAGGTTTTGAAGGAGAAACCTTGGTGTTTGATTCTCTGTCTGGTGAATTGAGCGTGAATCGAACTCAATTTGGTTATACTTTGAATTTTCCATCGCAAATGCCTGAACAAAGTACATATATAAACGAAATTGAGAGGACATTAGGTGTTAAACCTATTGCTTGTTTTGAACACGAAGACATAGTTGCGGTATTTGAATCAGAAAATGTGGTGAGGAGTCTCGACCCAGATTTTTCAATTCTAAAAACGCTGCCTTTACGAGGTGTTATTGCCACCGCTCAGTCGGAAGAATACGATTTTGTAGCGCGTTTTTTTGCCCCTAAGTTCGGTATTGATGAAGATCCAGTTACTGGCTCGGCCTATACTAAGCTTGCGCCTTATTGGGCTGGTGTGCTTAACAAGACGCATTTAAATGCTCGACAAATATCAAAGCGTGGAGGTGACGTTCATTGCGTATTAGACGGCGATAGAGTGTTAATTTCAGGTGGAGCAGTATTGTATATGAAAGGTGAAATAGACATCAATTAATGTTTATTCATTGAAAATAAGTACTTAATTCCAAGCATTTACACTAAAAAGTAAAGCGGGCAACTCATGTTATATTGCATATGCTGTAGGCTACATGATTTTGGTACTTTAAATGTATTGTAGTTGATGGTTCTACGGTTAAAATCTATCAACAAGAATCGATTCTAACAAATGTCTGAACGTGATTTGTAAAGATTGTTTCTACGATAACTTAAAATAATAATATTACCTTCAAGGATGTATCTCATGTTGTCTTGGTTGTGGCAATTCGTTAAACCCTATAAGTCTCAGGTATTTTTGGCCTTGGTAGCATTGCTGATGACTTCTGCGGTAACTCTCTCCATAGGCGAGGGTTTAAAGCAGATGGTGGATGAAGGTTTTTCAGAAAACTCAAGCCAAGGTTTAATTGATGCGCTTGTTGTTATTTTGGTTATCTCTCTTGTATTGGCTATTGGCAGTTTTGTGCGTTTTTATTTGGTGTCTTGGATTGGGGAGCGGGCGGTTGCCGATATCCGTAAGCAATTGCATCAACATTTATTAACCCTACAGCCGAGTTTCTTTGAAGATAATTTAGCAGGCGAAATACAAAGTCGTGTTACTACCGATACCACATTACTCGAAACGGTCATTGGCTCTTCAGTGTCGTTTGCGTTGCGTAATATCATCACCTTTATTGGTGCAGTTATCTTAATGTTTGTGACAAACGCAAAACTTGCGTTAATCGTGCTTACCATGGTGCCATGTGTGAGTGTTCCTCTTGTGTATTTTGGTCGTAAAGTAAGAAATTATTCAAAAGTAAGCCAAGAAAAAGTTGCCAATGTTGGCGCTTGGGCCAGTGAAAGTTTGCAGCATATTAAAGTGGTGCAAGCCTTTACCCGTGAAGATTTAGTATCACAACGTTTTTCAGCATCCGCTGAGATGGCCTTTGATGCAGCTCGTAAGCGTATATTTCATCGCGCCATGCTGATTGCTTTGGTGGTCATTTTGGTTTTTACGTCTATTGCTGCCATGATTTACGTGGGTGGGACGGATGTTATTAATGGTGAGCTGACAGCTGGTGAGCTTTCTGCATTTGTATTTTATTCGTTAATGGTGGCTGGGTCATTAGGGGCGGTTATTGGTGTGTTTAGTGAAATACTCAGAGCAGCAGGTGCGATAGAGCGCATTCGAGAGTTATTCTTAACAAAGCCATTGATTCAATCCGTTGAGTTACCAACTCCTATAAACTCTCAAGATACCTTTAAAGATAATTTAATCGAATTTAATCATGTTAATTTCATCTATCCCTCTAGGCCGGATTATTTAGCCTTGAATGATTTGAGCTTTACCGTGAAACAAGGAGAAAAAGTGGCTTTGGTAGGGCCAAGTGGCGCTGGTAAATCTACACTGTTTGATCTGTTGCTGCGCTTTAGAGATGCAAACGATGGTGAGATTTTATTAGCGGGTACACCTATTACAGAATTAGATATTCATGATTTACGAGATCAATTTGCATTGGTGCCCCAGCAGCCTGTGCTGTTCAGTGCTGATGTGTGGGAAAACTTGCGTTATGGCTCGCCAAATGCGACTCAGGAGCAAGTCATTGCGGCAGCAAAAGCGGCAAATGCACATGATTTTATTATGGAGTTACCAAATGGTTATCATGCGTTTCTAGGTGAACAAGGAGTTAAACTTTCAGGCGGACAAAAGCAGCGATTAGCCATTGCCCGCGCTATATTGCGTGATCCTAAAATCCTTTTGTTAGATGAAGCGACTAGTGCGTTAGATGCTCAAAGTGAATTCTTAGTCCAGCAAGCACTCAATGAATTAATGAAAAACAGAACTACATTTATTATTGCCCACAGGTTGGCCACAGTGGCTCAAGTGGATCGTATCTTTGTATTAGACCATGGGAGACTAATAGATAGCGGTTCGCACCAAGGTTTGATGGCCTCCAGTGAGTTATACGCACGTTTAGCCAAACTGCAATTTGAGGCGGCCACATTGTGATTAAGCTATACCCTTAAATTGCTAGTATGCGCTTTTGGTGAGGCCTAGGTTGAATTATCAATATATTGATTTAGGCTGCCATATTAGACAATATCTAACCCACATCTAATTTAGCCGCTATTTGCTTGTTTGCTATTTTGCTATGTTCTCATTTCCCAATAAAGGCTAAAAATAACTGAGTTAAATCATAGCTCCTTTGGTAATATCTATTTTAAAATCAGTAACCTGCATTCCAACTAAGGTCGAACTAAGGTATAACGGCCCAATGAAGATCCCAAAACGATTACAGCCTCTATATGAGGACGGCCTGATTGACGAAGTGATCAGCCAATTAATGAGCGGTAAAGAAGCCACTGTATATGTAGTAGCCAGCGGTGACGATATTTTATGCGCAAAAGTCTATAAAGATGCGGCCCAACGTAGCTTTAAGCAAGCCGTGCAGTATCAAGAGGGCCGCAAAGCCAAGAACAGTCGCCGCCAGCGAGCCATGGAAAAAGGCAGCAAGTATGGTAAAAAGCAACAAGAGGACGCTTGGCACAATGCTGAGGTAGACGCACTCTATAAACTAGATGCCGCCGATGTGCGTGTACCAAAACCCTTTGGTTGTTTTGATGGTGTGTTGCTAATGGAGCTTGTGTCTGACGATGAAGGCAATGTGGCACCGCGTTTAAACGATGTGGCCTTTGATGAAGCTCAGGCAATTGAAGACCACACCACCATGATGGAGTACATCAAGCGAATGCTGATAGCGGGCGTGGTTCATGGTGACTTATCCGAATTTAATGTTCTGGTGGATGATTACGGCCCAGTGATTATTGATTTACCTCAGGCAGTGGATGCAGCGGCAAATATGCATGCTAAGTCCATGCTAGAAAGAGATGTAAACAACATGCGTGCTTATTATGGTCAATACGCCCCACAATTATTAAATACACAGTACGCTAAAGAAATGTGGGCATTATATGAAGACGGTGAGCTTAAACCCGACACTGAACTTACAGGTTTGTTTGCAGAGGACAACACCGCTGCTGATGTGGACTCGGTTTTAGAGGAAATTAAAGCGGCTCTTCAAGAAGAGCAAGAAAAGCAAGCCAGACTAAAAGAAGACGAAGAAGAGCTTTAAGCGTATTTTTTGTATAACCATGGATAATTATAGCCATGGTTTTTTTATGTCTGCTGTTTTCTACTTGATGGTTTGGTGGCGCTCTAATACCCAGCAGCGTTCATTATTTGTAAAGCCAATGTGCTGGTAGTAATCATTGGCTGCAGGTGCGGAAATTAAAATCAATTTACATTTATCATTTAATTGCTGTTGCACCTTAACTTGTAATGCTTTGCCAATGCCTTGATTTTGGAAAGACTCATCTACGGCTAAATCAGACAAATAACAGGCGTAATGAAAATCCGTCATACACCGTGCAATGCCAACTAACTGATTATTGTGCCATGCACTGATACATAAATTGCTGTTTTCTAACATGCCTTTCAAACAAGTCTCATCGTCTATTGGGCGTCTTTTTGATAATGAAGACGCCTTAAGTAAGTTTGAAAATTGATCAACTGAGATTAATGCGTTGATCTTATATTGAATGTTCACCAGTATTCCTTGGCTGTAAATTAATTAAGTGTCCGTTGCCAATAAATTCGGTAGGCAATGGCTAATAATACACATAAAAAGGCGGGGGCGAATAGGGCGTTAAAGTGTAAGTGGTGAAATAAGAAAGCGCCTAAGCTACCACCTAAAATAAAACCAAGAATTAACCAAAAAAATAAGCGGCATTTTCTTGAATCAAATGGTTCTCGTCTTAAGGCGGAGCCCAGCATAATACCTAAGTCTGTGAAAATTCCTGTCATGTGGGTAGTACGGATAACCGCACCACTGTATTGAGTGGCTAATGCATTTTGTAATCCGCAAGCTGCCGATGCTAAATAGTGACCCATATTGGCCTCTTGATTTAAAAAGTACACAGCTAAACTTAACAACGTTCCTTCTATTAGTAATAACGAGTCGTAATGGCGCCCGAGTTTTAGTGAGGTACTAGTGAGTAAAAAACCACTTAGCATAGAACCAAAAACAAAGCTGGCTAAAATGATAAATAATTCCCAGCTTATTTCAGATAGTGCCCATAATTGTGTACCTAGTAGAGTTGCGGTGCCGGATAGGTGCGAAATAGCTTGATGTTGAAATCCCAGTAATCCGATTGAATTAATGGTGCCAGCAAGCAAAGCAAGTGTAAAAGCACCATATTCAATCCAGCGAGGTAAGGTATTCATGGTATTGGCTTATTAGGTTAAAAAGAATCATGAAACTCATACAAAATTAATGCCTAAATGCTGGATATATTAGTTTTATAGGCAGCTGTAGCGAAATTCATCGTCAAGGTCTAATGGCAAAATTAACGTGCTCAATTGTAAAGCATTGGCCGCTTTGCATAATGCAGTGCGGTTTTGATCATTGCTTACATAATCATCATGATATTCTGCATTAAAAACAGGTTTTCCTGCATCAATGAAAGGAATTAACGCGTCGCATTCGTCATATTCAAAGCATTGCTCGTTTACGGCAAAGTCATAGTAATCCACAAGTTCTTCGATTTGATCTAAATCGTTTTTAAGGCCTACAGATAAACCGTATTCATGAGCGGTATTGGCAATGAATCGATTAAACGCTAATTGATCATTGGCACTTAAATTGAAGCCTGAGTTATTTTGGTAGGCGTCCATATTATCTGGCTCTACGCCATCACATTGTTTTTCGGCGGCGTATTCGATGCGAGCTTCCATAATTTCATGAACACTGCTTAAACGAATATCTAACCAGCGTTCGCCTTCCCAGCCATCTAGATTATTGCCTAATGCTTCTTGTGGAAATTGGCTTTCATCAATTCGCCAATGTTCATAAGAACCTGCTGAGAAGTAACAGATGACTTTTCTGCCATTGGCTTGTAATGCGTTTATTTGTGAAATCGATGTATCGAATAGGTCAACGTCATACACGTCAACGTTATAACTGCTATTAAGGGTCTCACCATTCGGTATCAGTAGTTGCCATTGCCAAGTAGTTAAAACGTTTGGCTGAAACACATTACTGTTCTCTACGGGTGGAGGGTTAAGGGGGAGTTCTGATTTTATATCAGTTGTATTTGCACTGCCACAAGCGCCTAAAAGGCTTGTGATACATATAATTGATAGAGTATTAACTGTTTTCACATGCAACAGCCTAGAGAAATATTAATAACTCTAGGCGTGAATAGACGGCTTTTCAATTTTCATTTAGGTTATTTGATATCACTGTGACTTAGTTTACTAAATTCACACAAACACCTAGCCAATTTATTAACTGTCAGTTTTACTCCCCCAGATATCTTGGTTGACTGAGGTTTCTGAGTCGCTCTTTTTAAGGGAAATTTTAGAGCGTTTTGTTTTTTCAGGTTTACCTGTTTTTGATTCATCTTTACCCTTTAAGTTAGGGTTTTTATAGACCACTTTTTCGCTTGTCTTTTTAGGCTTTAAAAAGGGTTTAGTATCTTTTGATTTGCCCTTATTATTTTTGTATTCGGCTTTTTTATTTTCTGCTTTGCCCTTTAATGCTTGGTAATTTGATTGCGGGCGGGCAGTGGTTGAATTGGTAAATTTAAGTTGCAAGCCTTGAATGAAATTACGCAGGATTTGATCTTGGCATTCACGGAAATGGCGGTGATCAGGTTTGCGGAAAAAAGCCGTTAGCTCGGCTTTACCAATGGCAAAGTCGGCAAGTTCTAGGGTGTCTAGAATATCTTGATCAATAAAGTTTAAAGCAATTTTAAGCTTACGAAAGATAATATTGTTATTCAGACTGTATTCGGCTTTTGGTATTTGACCATCTTTACTGCCACGTTTTTCAATAATAAAGCCGTTTAAGAATTGGGCCATTTCGTGGTCAGTACAGCGGACGTATTCAGGGTCTTCTTCTTTTTTCAGCCAAGTTTTTATAATGTCAGTACTGACATCTAAACCTGCAAGTGCGCAGATTTCGACCATTTTGTGATCGTTGTAATTAAAGGTAAAGCGCAGTCGGCGAAGAATATAGTTGTTAGTCACAAAAAGCTCAGAACAGACGTTAAAAACCGTATTCTAACGGTTTTTGTGTGATTTCGCTGAGTTATTCCGTATCTTGGAATAAATTGATATAAGCCTAGCAGGTAAGCGACAGGGAGAGTCTGTGTTAATATGCGTTTTTTAGAGGTAGATTATGTCAGATCAGCCAAACAATCCGTTACATGGCATCACACTTAAAGCCTTGTTAGAAGATTTAATTGAATATCTAGGTTTTGAAAAGATGGGCAATGAGGTGAATATTCGCTGTTTCACCCATGATCCCAGCCTCAACTCTAGCCTTAAGTTTTTGCGCAAAACCCAATGGGCCAGAGAAAAAGTAGAGGCGCTATATTTAGAGCACCAACAAGCCATTACTCAAAAAAAGAGCATCTATAAACAGCCTTAATCGCTGGCGTCGTTAGAACCCTCAGCGGCTTGTTCGGCCTCTTGAGCCAGTCTTTCACGCTCGGCCTTTGATATATATTTAGGTTTATGTTTAGGGTTTGCTTTCAAATTTGCCTTTTTTGCTTTTGATGAAAGCTTGGTGAAAATCTTCTTTTTACGGTTCATTTAAAAGCCCTCCAAAACCAGTTTGCCTATACTTTGGCTTGATTCGGCAAGGGCATGGGCGGTTTTAAGGTTGTCCACATTGATTTTGCCAAGGTGCTTGCCCAACGTGGTTCCAACTTTGCCTTCATCCACCAGTTGAGCCACTTGATTTAAAATATGGTGCTGGCGAATCATATCGTCGGTTTGAAATAGACTGCGGGTAAACATCAGCTCCCAGTGTAGGCTGACACTTTTCGCTTTAAGTTGTTGGATATTTAATGGGGTAGCTGGGTCGTCAATTAAGCAGATTTTACCCTGAGGTTGGATGATTTGAGCAAAATCATCAAAGTGGCTGTGACTATGGGTAATACTGGCAATGTGGCTTACGCCCTTGATCCCTATGCTTTCAAATTCGCTGGCAATGCCGTTGGTGTGGTTGATTACATAATCGGCCCCCATGGTTTTACACCATTGCTGACTTTCAGGGCGGCTCGCAGTGGCTATCACCGTAACATCAGGGCAAAGTGCCTTAACCAGCTGAATCATGATACTGCCAACCCCTCCGGCCCCTGCGGTAATTAGTAACGAATTTTCTTTAGATTGAAAGGGACGTTTGGTATCGATTTGCAGGCGGTCAAACAGCATTTCATAAGCGGTAAGGCTAGTTAGGGGCAGAGCAGCCGTTTGAGCGCTGTCTAATGTGTTCGGTGCTTTGCCCACTAAGCGTTCATCGACAAGTTGATATTCGGCATTGCTACCTTGGCGATTCATGTCCCCAGCATAAAACACCACATCACCCACATTAAAAAGAGTGCAGTTTTCGCCTATTTCTTCAACGGTGCCTACTGCGTCATACCCTAAGACCTTGGGTTCGGCCTTTTCTGGGCGCGCACGCATGCGGATTTTGGCATCCACCGGGTTCACGCTAATGGCGTCTATTTTCACCAGAAGATCATGACCGGATGCCTTTGGTTTAGGTTGCTGTAATTCAAATAAACTATTGTCATCTGCAATGGGAAGGCTGAGGTCAAAGGCAATGGCTTTCATGTGATCACTAAAGATAAATTGGAGATTGCGCGAATTATAACTCAATTCAATGTTTCGTGTGGCTTCCTTGGTTCAATGGGCTTGATCCGTTAGAATGAAGGCTCTTTTTTATCTTGCTAGGTGAGTCATGGCCCAGTACACACAAGCCCAAATTGAAACACTCGATAAGCAACACGTTTGGCACCCGTATTCTTCATTTACATCACCTTTAGCGCCGTTTCCTGTGGCCAGTACAGATGGTGTGCGCATTACATTGATGGATGGCCGTGAACTGATTGATGGCATGGCGTCTTGGTGGTCAACCGTGCATGGCTATGGTCACCCTAAACTTAAACAAGCGGCCCATGATCAAATTGAAATCATGAGTCATGTGATGTTTGGGGGGTTAACTCATGAACCTGCTGTGACCTTGTGTGAGAAATTAGTGAAGCTTGCACCAGAAGGCTTAAATAAAGTTTTTATTAGTGATAGCGGATCAGTCGCGGTTGAAGTGGCCATTAAAATGGCGTTTCAATACAGCATAAGCCAAGGCCATAAAAACAAAAATAAATTATTAACTGTAAAAAATGGCTATCACGGCGACACCTTTGCCACCATGGCCACGTGCGATCCTGTAAACGGCATGCATCACATGTTTGAAAAGGTGTTAAACCAACATATCTTTGCTGAGGCGCCAGCTTGTTTGTTTGATGAAGAGTTTAACGAACAACATGTAGCGGATATTAAACAAAAACTTGAAGGTCATCGCAGCGAAATTGCTGCCATTATTTTAGAGCCCATCGTTCAAGGGGCCGGTGGCATGCGTTTTTATAGTCCTGACTATTTGAAACGTATTCGTGAACTGTGTGATGAATATGACATTTTATTAATTGCCGATGAAATCGCCACAGGCTTTGGTCGTACCGGGAAAATGTTTGCCTGTGAACACGCAGGTATATCGCCGGATATTTTATGCGTAGGTAAAGCGTTAACTGGTGGTTTTATGAGTTTAGCGGCAACCTTATGTAGTGATAAAGTTGCTAAAGGCATTTGTGAAGGGGAAGCCGGTGTATTTATGCACGGCCCAACGTTCATGGGTAATCCTTTGGCCTGTGCCGTTGCCAATGCCAGTTTAGATTTGTTAATGGAAGATAAATGGCAGCAGCAAGTTGCCAATATTAATGCAGGTTTAGAAAAAGGTTTAGCACCTGCCCGAGCATTACCACAAGTGAATGATGTGCGTATTTTAGGTGCCATTGGTGTGATTGAATTACATGAACCCGTGGATATGCCAACGGTTCAACCCATGTTTGTAGAAGAAGGCGTATGGGTGCGCCCGTTTGGAAAATTGATTTATGTATTGCCGCCATTTGTGATAAACGAAGAAGATTTGGCTTTTTTAACTCAAGCAATGATTAATGTGGTGAAAAAACTTTGAGTGATTTGGAAAATAAAACATCTGTTAGTATTGGTTTAATCAACCCAAAAGATGCGCAAAATGTGGGGTCTGTTTTGCGCGCCATCGGCTGTTACGAAGCAGATGATGTGTATTACACCGGTAATCGTTACGCTTATGCGTTAAAGCACAATACTGATACTCATAATATTCAGTCCACCACTGACATAACAAAAGTGGATGACTTAATTGATGTGCCTTCAAAATACATGACACCATGTACCAAAATTGTGTGCATTGAATTAGTAGAGGGAGCAACGCCGCTACCTGAGTTCGAACACCCTGAAAGTGCGCTTTATATTTTTGGCCCAGAAGATGGCAATATTGGACAAAAGATTATCAATCAGGCAGATGAAGTGGTGTATGTGCCAACCATTGGTTGTATGAATTTAGCGGCGACGGCGAATGTGGTGTTATATGATCGCATGGCGAAGTCTCACCGTGCTAAAGAGCTAATCACACAAGGTAATGAGCTGATTCGTGCTAGCCGTGATGGCAATAATCATTTAATCGTTAAAACGTAATTTTCCGCTCACTTACAATAAATAAGGCTAAGCCAAAATCATGCTTTAACCGTATTCATGCAGTCCATGGTCATAGCGATGAGTTATTTATGGGCCGAGTAGTCATTAAGGGAATATGGTGATTTAAGATTGGGCCAAGCAGATTCACTTTATTGTTTTTTATTTGGCGCAATTTGGTCAGTTTGAATTTACATTCCATAATGGCAGATTGAATTTTTAATCTACACTTATTACTTATATAGATTATTTTTAGGTATGCGGTATGTGGTTTAAAAAGCAACAAGAAAAGCCTGATGCTAGAATTGCTGATATGGCGATGCAAATCTCACAGCTAGAGCAACAAAATGCCAGTTTGATGGCCGAAAATAACCAAGCTAAAGAGAAAGTGGCACAACTTAAAGAATCATGTGGCCATTATGAGAAGTATCTTTCTATTATGTTGGTCAGTTACCAAGGCGTAGAAGATATTCGTCAGTCGATTGCAGGCAGTGCTGAGTCCTTTCGTAATCAAACCCGTCGTATTGAAAGTCAAAGTGTTGTTTATGATGATACCTCAAGTATGTTGCACGATACTTTATCGGGTTTGCATAGTATTGCAGATAACGCACAAAGCAGTTTTGATCAAGCTGCACGCTTGCAACAATCGGCTTCTGAAATATCTCAATTCACAGAAATCATCAATGGTATCTCTGAGCAAACAAATTTATTGGCCTTAAATGCTGCGATTGAGGCGGCTCGAGCAGGGGAAGCAGGCCGTGGTTTTGCGGTGGTTGCGGATGAAGTGCGTTTGCTGGCACAAAAAGCAGGGGAGTCCAGTTCAAAAATCTCAGAGTTGGTAGCGCGTATTGAGAGTGATACGAAAGACACGCAAGACACCATTAACCAAAATTTAGAAAAAACCAAGCATCTAAGCGCCACGTCAGAAAAAATTATGGATTCGGTGGGCAGTGCGTTAGATCTAGCTAAGTCTATGCAAGGCACCATTTCATTAGAAAGCAGTAGGGTGTTTATTCAAGCGGTGAAAATGGATCACCTAGCTTGGAAGTCCAATATCTATCAGATTTATGAGCAAAAACAACATGATAATATTCCTATTACAGATCATAAAGAGTGCCGTTTAGGTCACTGGTATTACGAGGGTGAAGGGGCGGAAAAATACAGTCATTTATCAAGCTTTAAGCAATTAGAAAACGCCCATATAAAAATCCATGAGTATGGGCTTGAAGCCGTTAATAAAATGAAAGCACATGACACGGAAGGGGCGATACAGTTACTTCAGAAAATGGAGCAAGCCAGTGAGGATGTAATGTGTGCTTTGGATAAATTATCGGATGAAATTGAACGTACTTAATAATTAACAGGCAAAAAAAGGCCTCTTGTGAGGCCTTGATTATGTTGTTAACAGTCAGATCACTCAGAGGCGAGTAAGTATTCCATTAAGGCTTTTTGTGCATGAAGGCGATTTTCCGCCTCGTCCCATACCACTGCACGAGGATCATCTAACATGTCGTGTGATATTTCCTCGCCGCGGTGAGCAGGCAAACAGTGCATGAATATAGCGTCTTTATGCGCTAAATCCATAATGGCAGGGCTAACTTGGTAGTCTTTAAATACTTTCTCGCGTGCTTTTTGCTCTTCTTCTTGGCCCATGGAAGCCCAAACGTCAGTCACTAATAAGTGAGCATCTTTTGCGGCTTCTTTGGTATCACGCACAATCCGAACACGATCTTTGTTGTCATTTAAAAGCTCAGGTAGTGGGTCGAAACCTTCTGGGCAGTTCACAACTAATTTGAAATCCCATTGGCGAGCTGCGTTTATGTAGCTGTGGCACATGTTATTACCATCACCAACCCAGACCACGGTTTTACCTTGAATGCTGCCGCGATGCTCTTGATAGGTTTGCATGTCAGCTAATAACTGACATGGGTGATAGTCGTCAGTTAAAGCGTTGATTACCGGAACGCGAGAGTTTTCTGCGAAAGTTTCAACGATGTCATGACCAAAGGTGCGAATCATGATGATGTCACACATACGTGATAGTACTTTAGCGCTGTCTTCAATAGGTTCGCCACGACCAAGTTGAGTATCGCGAGACGATAAAAAGATAGCCTGACCACCTAGTTGTGCGATGCCTGCTTCAAAACTTACGCGAGTACGGGTTGACGATTTTTCAAAGATCATCCCTAGTACTTTATTTTTAAGGGGTTCGTAAATTTCGCCCCTATGTTGCATAGCCTTTAGCTCGATGGCGCGGTTCATGAGCATTTCTAATTCTGAAGGCGTAAAATCCAATAATGTCAAAAAGTGACGGTTTGCCATAATGTTGGCCTTTTATTTTTGTGCGTCGAAATAAGCAATAATTTGCTCGGCCGTTTGTTTGGCCACTGCATCTGCTTCTTCGTCGGTTAAAACAAAGGGTGGTAATAAACGCACCACATTGCCGGCAGTGACGTTTAACAATAAACCTGCCTCTAATGCAGACTTCATTATGCCTGCTGCGTTTTCTTCGGTGTTCAGTACCACACCAATCATCAAACCTTTGCCTCGGTATTCTTTAACCAAACCTGTTTGATCTAAATGTGTTTTTAACTGGTTACGAATGCGATCACCCAGAACAGCCACACGTTCGCATAGGTTATCTTGAGTAATAGTATCTATAACGGCACATCCAGCAGCACACGCTAGCGGGTTGCCGCCATAGGTACTGCCGTGAGAACCCGGTTGCAGTACTTCAGCCGCTTTACCTTTAGCTAGGCAAGCACCGATAGGTACACCGTTACCTAGGCCTTTTGCTGTGGTTAATACGTCTGGCTGCCAGTTAAAGTGTTGGAACGCAAAGTATTTACCAGTACGGCCATTACCGGTTTGAATTTCGTCCAGCATAAGAAGGGCGTCTTTTGTATTACACAACGCACGTAAGCCGTTCATATATTCATCGGTAGCCGAGGTGACACCGCCTTCCCCTTGAACGGGTTCAACCAATATAGCAACAATGTTTGAATTATTTTCAAAGGCATTAGTAGCGGCTTGAAGGTCATTAAATGGCACACGCACAAACCCTTCAACTAGCGGCCCAAAACCGGCTTGTGCTGCTTTGTTAGCTGTGGCCGTTAAGGTGGCTAGAGTTCGGCCGTGAAAGGCGTTTTCCATTACCAAAATAGTAGGGCACTCGATGCCTTTGTTATGGCCATATTTACGGGCAATTTTAATGGCCGCTTCATTAGCTTCAGCACCAGAATTGCTAAAGAATACGTTATCCATACCGCTGATGGCAGTCAGTTTTTCAGCTAATTCTTGTTGGCGACCAATACCGTATAAGTTCGAGGTATGAACCAAGTTTTCAGCTTGAGAACAAATAGCTTTAGTGATGGCAGAGTGGCCGTGGCCTAGGCCGCATACAGCAATGCCGCTTAGTGCATCTAAGTACGGGCGGTTGTCGGCATCATAGACATAAGCCCCTTTACCATGGGTAAAAGTGGCAGATAAACGTCCGTAGGTATTCATAATAGGTTGCATTTCATTCCCCAGCAGCCTAAACGCAAAAAGGCAGCAATGTAGGCCAAACCCCTAATCAAGGGGGCTTACCTAGAGGCTGCCATAAAAAATCAAGGGAAGCATAATACATAACTGGCATGTGAATACAAGTAATGCGGGGGCTGTAGGGGGTTTTGTCTGGTTTAGTCGATTGATCTTAAATTTTATACAAAGCATCTAATTTGGGTGGCACTGGTATCTTGTTTTAGCCTGTTGGTGGCCAACGTTTAGTGGTGTGTTTAGTCATTTAGATTAAGTTGTTCACATATTTGTAAAATTTGCACAGGGTTTTCTGAGTACCGTTTGTTTGACTTGTGAGAGGGTTTTGTGGAACGGTTTAATTCATTTCTATTTAAAGGGTTTAAGTGACATTTCTGTGTAAAAAATCATATTATCCTGTGAGCAATATTTCGCTTAATTGAAAGAAGGAGGAATAAATGAAAGATTTATTTGATGTGGCGGGTAAAGTAGCGGTTATTACTGGTGGTTCTCGTGGAATTGGCGCCATGATGGCGCAAGGTTTATTAGCAAACGGAGCAAAGGTTTACATTACTGCCCGTAAAGAGCCTGAATTAAAAGCCGCACAAGAGCAATTAGGGACTTTAGGTGAGTGTATTGCCATTCGTTCTGATTTATCCACTAACGAAGGCGTTGCCGCGTTTGCAGATGAAATCAAACAACGTGAAGAAAAAATTGATATTTTGATCAATAATGCAGGTGCCACATGGGGCGCTGCATTTGAAGACTTCTCAGAAGCAAACTGGGACAAAGTAATGGATTTAAACGTGAAGTCTATTTTCTTTTTGACTCAACAACTTTTCCCTGCGCTAAAAAATGCAGCCACATATGAAGATCCAGCCCGTGTAATTAATATTGCATCGGTGAACGGTCTAACTCACCCAGGTATGCAAACTTATTCTTATTCGTCATCTAAAGCAGCTGTTATTCATTTAACTAAGCATTTAGCTGTGGATTTAGCTAAAGATAATGTAAACGTTAACGCCATTGCTCCTGGTTTCTTCCCTAGTAATATGACCGCTTTTTTGGCCAATGATCAGGCTATGCATGATGAATTAACCAGTAATTTACCCCGTGGACGTATGGGTGATGCAAAAGACGCAGCCGGTGCCGCTATTTATCTTTCTTCACGAGCAACAGCTTGGATGACAGGTAATACGATTGTATTGGATGGTGGACAAGTAGCCGCTGCGGGTGCCAATGACGGTGGCCATTAATATCTTGGTTTTATGAATGTTAGGCACTGTGGTTTCACAGTGTTTAAAAAACGAAAAAGGCGTTACTTAAAAAGTAACGCCTTTTTTGTGCTAAATAATAAAATTATTAAGCGGTGTAGCGTTTGATTAAGCGCTTACCAAGTTGTGACATGTGAACTTGGTCAGGGCCATCCGCTAAGCGAATAGAGCGTGCAGATGCAAAGCCACGTGGCAAGAATGAATCTTGGCTAAGACCCATGGCGCCGTGCATTTGAATGGCACGTTCAATTACATTGATGGCCATATTAGGTGCCACAATTTTAATTTGTGAGATCATTTCAGCTGCAACTTTGTTACCGTAAAGATCCATGGTGTTAGCGGCTTTAAGGGTTAACAAGCGAGCTTGTTCAATTTCACATGAAGAGCGAGCAATGTCTTCACGTACAGAGCCTTGGTCGGCTAGTTTTTTACCAAATGCAATACGGCTATCAGCGCGATGACACATGGCTTCAAGAGCACGTTGTGCTTGACCAATTAAACGCATGCAGTGGTGAATACGGCCAGGCCCTAAACGGCCTTGAGCGATTTCGAAACCACGACCTTCACCAAGAATGATGTTTTCAGCAGGTACACGTACGTTTTCGAATAAAATCTCTGCGTGACCTTCTGGCGCATCATCCCATCCTAATACTTGCATTGGACGTACGATTTTAACTCCAGGGGTTTTCATTGGCACAAGAATTTGTGATTGTTGAGTGTGACGGTTTGGATTTTCAGGGTCTGTTTTACCCATTACGATCATGATTTCACAATGCTTGTTCATGGCGCCAGAGATGTACCATTTACGACCATTGATTACGTATTCGTCGCCATCACGTACGATAGAGGTTTCGATGTTTGTCGCATCTGAAGAAGCCACTTCTGGCTCAGTCATAGCAAAAGCAGAACGAATTTCACCTGCAAGCAATGGCTTTAACCATTTTTCTTTTTGTGCTTCTGTACCGTAAGTTGAAAATACTTCCATGTTACCCGTATCAGGGGCTGAGCAGTTAAACACTTCAGGTGCCCATACAACACGCCCCATGATTTCAGCTAATGGTGCGTATTCAAGGTTGTTTAAACCGGCACCGAATTCTTTGTTAGGTAAAAAAAGGTTCCAAAGGCCGGCCTCTTTAGCTTTAGGCTTTAATTCTTCAACGATAGGGTGAATGTCCCAGCGATCTTCCATTGTTCCAAGCACTTGTGCGTACTCTGTTTCGCGCGGATAAATATGCTCATCCATAAATGCTTCAAGTTTAGTTATCAGGCCTTTTACTTTGTCACTGTATTCAAATTCCATGATACGGCTCCTATTGTGTGGTTTTTTATTTCTATCTAGTGGGATAAGCATAATCCCAATAGAAGTATTTAGGAAATTTATATTTTGAATACATTTGCATTAGAGGTATTAATAGATGATATATATCAGTTTTGATTTATGAATTATCCCGAAACCTCCATAAATATAAGGGGATTTTTGAATAAGCAGGGTGAATCACCGCTACTTGAGAGTACGTATTGGGGTTTAGGTGTGCGGATTTGGCCTTCAAGGAGGGGCCAATGTACATGTTGACGACAGCAATGACGTCATTACTTTGCTTGAGTGCTTGTTTTTATCCTAGCTTAGCTAAGCTCAATCCAAGTGGTTTTTAATTCAGTATAGTCATTCATGGCGTGTATGGATTTATCACGACCATTACCAGACTCTTTAAATCCACCAAATGGGACGGTGATATCACCACCAAAGTAGTTGTTAACACCCATGGTGCCTGTGCGTACGCTTTTAGCGACTTTCAATGCAGTATTGATATTCTGGCTCCAAACTGCCCCAGCTAAGCCGTAAGGAGAGTCATTAGCAATTCGTATGGCATCGGCTTCATCTTTGAAAGGGATGATGGTCATGACTGGACCAAAGATTTCTTCCTGTGCAATGCGCATATTATTGTCAACATGATCAAAAATAGTGGCTTGATGGTAATAGCCGCCATTTTGCTTGATTATGCTGCCACCTAAAATTAATTTTGCTCCTTCTTTTTTACCTATTTCGATATATCGCTGAATAGTGTCTAGCTGGGCTTGGTTAATAATGGCTCCCATGCACGTTTCAGGGTGTATAGGATCGTTTGGTTGCCACTGTTGTGCGTAGTGTAGAACTTTTTTAACAAATGCTTTGTGAATGCTTTTTTGCACCAATACTCGAGTACCCGCAGTACACGTTTGGCCACAGTTGTAAAATACCCCCATGGCAGCCATTTCAGCTGCTGCATCTAGATCGGCATCCGCAAATACGATATTGGCGCTCTTACCGCCTAATTCTAGGAATGTACGTTTAAGGTTGGATTGACCAGCATATTGCATTAATAATTTGCCGACTTTAGTCGAGCCTGTAAACGTCTGCCCATCAATATCAGGGTGCAATGATAGATGTTTACCTAGACTGATTCCGTCACCGGGTAATACATTTAAAACCCCCGCTGGTAGGCCAGCTTCTAACGCTAACTGGGCTATGTATAAGGCCGTCATTGGGGTTTTAGGGTCTGGTTTTAGAATAACGCTATTTCCAGTGGCAATGGCTGGGGCTAATTTCCAAGCAGTGGTGGAAAGTGGGAAGTTCCAAGGGACTATGGCTAAAACCACTCCCAATGGTAAACGTTCGACTAGCGCGATGGTGTTATGGGGGGTCGGGGCGATTTCTTCATAGACTTTATCAATGGCTTCGGCCGTCCAGCGAATGGTATTCAATGCACTGGGTACATCAATGTCATAAGTATCACTAATGGGTTTACCAGCATCTAAACTTTCTAATAGGGCGATCTCAGCTTGATGCTGTTCAATCAAATCGGCCCAACGGAGCATGGTGAGTTTACGCTCTTTGGGTTCCATTTTTGACCATACACCGCTTTCAAATACTTCCCGGGCGTTTTTTACCGCTAAGTCTGCATCTTCAGGTGTGCAATCAGCAACATGGTCTAAAATTTGACCATTAGCCGGATTAAAGTTTTCTAGGGTACGACCACTGGTTGAATCAGTATTCATGCCATTAATGATGGCCTGATTCGGTCGCTTAATGTGCTGTGTTAGTTTTATCCAGTTAATGCTATTTACATCGCTCATGATTGCTTCTCGATAGTAAGTGAACGTGCGATTTTAAAGGAACTATACCCCTATACTGCTAGTTACTTAATTATCTGTCTATATAGCCATAGGGGTATCTGGACGTAATGCGACTATATGGTGCTTAGTACGGGATTTCAGATAAAAAATGCCTTAAATTGGACATTGCTGTGTATTCTTCTTATGCTTTTTTAATACATTTGTAGTAAATCTGAGATCGGATTGACTGTTTACATGATGGTGATTATGTTCAACCCATTAATAAGTGCATTAAACCGTTTTCTAATTTTAGCTGGTATTTTGTGTTTCATTTCACCTGCGGCTTTTGCTGTGACTGTTATTAGTAACGATATTAATGATAGTGATATTAAAGACATCCAATTTTGGATATCTGATGTGGCATCTACTGATACTGAATCCCTCCCAAGAAAAATCGCTCAAAAAAACTGGCAACCTTTACGTCATATTGAAAGCAGTGAGGTTGGCAAAGGCGGCTCTGTTTGGTTTAAGTTCGAAATCAAAGCTTCCGAAGCGCTAATAGACCCTTGGGTGTTGACGCTGCGACTGGCGATCACTCAGCGAGCTAGAATTTTTACAGTTAATCAATCAACAAAAGCTTTATGGGGGAGTAAAGTTCTTGGTTTGCATTACCCATTTGAGGATCGCTACGAGCAGAGTCGTCACCTTGTTTTTCCTATCGATATTGAGCCAAGACAAATTTATGACGTATACCTAGAAATTCAAACCACTAATGTCATATTCGTGCCAATGATGGTATCTAAACAAAGTGACTTTAAAAAGCACAATACGCAAGATCTAATAACAATGGGCTTGGTGGTAGGGTCGTTGTTGGTGATGTTGTTTTATAATTTAGGCGTATTTTCAATTCTCAGAGATCCTACGTATTTTTATTATTGTGTTTATGTGTTTTCGGCCTTGCTTTATATCTTATGTATTACGGGTATCGCACAAATTTATATTTGGGAGGATAACTTATTTCTGATTAATGAAGGGGTTTATTTATTTGCATCGTTGACCTTTTTAACAGCCACCATCTTTTTTAGGAAATTTTTAAATTTAAAATCTTATGGTGGTTGGATTATTTGGGTGAATACATCAATTCTCGCTGTGTGGGCTAGCATTGTATTCTCTTTTATTTTTTACAATACTATTTATTTGGTTTCAATTATGGGCTTAATGTCCATTATTACGACCTTGATTGGTATTTATATGTCGGTCTATTTAGCATTAAAGCGTGATCGAATTGCTGTGATTTACTTATTTTCATGGTTCTTTTTGATGATAGGGACCATCACGTTTATTTTGATGAGTCGTGGGGTTTTAGAATACAACTTATTTACGACATATTCTCAAATGATTGGGATGGTGATTGAGCTTGTTTTACTTTCTTATGCTCTTGCTTACAGAATTAACTTAGGCCGTGAGCAAACTGCGGCAGCACAAGAAGAAGCTCTAGTATTAGCTAAAAGAGTTAGTACTGAGCGTCGCCGCCGAATTGTTGCACAAGAGGAAACACTATCATTACAGCGCAATATTAATGAAAAGTTAGAACAACAAGTTGAGCTTAGAACCAAGCAATACGAAGAGGCAATGGATCAGTTAGAAATTGCTAATGCAGATTTAACAAAACTTTCATTAACTGACCAATTAAGCCAAGTATTTAATCGTCGTGGTTTTGATGAAGCAATTGAGAGCGAGTGTAGAAGAGCCCGTCGTGAGCAACAAAACTTAGCCATGATTATTGTGGATATTGATAACTTTAAAACTATAAATGACAGCTATGGACATACAGTAGGTGATACCTGCATTAAAGAAATTGCTAAGGCATTAAAAAGTGTCGTCAATCGTTCTGTGGATATGGTTGCACGTTATGGTGGTGAAGAGTTTGTATTTTTATTGCCTAATACTAGTGTAGAAGATGCTCAATTAGTGGCTGAAAAGGCTCGTAAAATTGTAGAGGCATTGGAAATACATGACGAAGGCCATACTTTAAACATTACGGCTAGTTTTGGCGTGGCAGCATGGGTGCCTGAAACAGATGTTGATTTTCAGTTACTTATTAAGGCATCGGACGCAGCCCTTTATCAAGCTAAGGAAGCAGGACGAAACAGAGTGCACTTAGGGAGTAGAGACGCTGTTGTTTAGTTAACACATCAGGCAATCAGATATAATTGAGTAATATTGGTTTAAAGTGTTGTTGTAATCCTTCCTATATGTAATCACATTTCCAAAATCGCAGATCTAATTGCATAACCTACACACATACCGCTTAGGCTGTATAGGTTTTTATTCTAGGAAAAAGCTCCCCAGCCATGACTATCAACGGATGAAAAGAAAAAAGGGGGACAATCCTATGTAAATTAAACAGGTTGCAGTGCCCAGATCATTATTATTAATGGGATTTCTGATGGAACCTAAAAAGTGTGGTTGATATTTACCCTAAAAGTAACGGACGAATTATCCTTTAAAATCCTATGTGTAATTGACGCAGGTATTAAATGGCTGGTTTTATTTGTAGATCAATTTTACGTTTATCGTCCTACCTTATAGATGTGCTTTTTTCGTGTTTCCATTTAGCTTGTTTTTGTGTCAATGAGGTCTTGTTCGAAGTTGTGAAATATACTCGCATTCTAGATTCTGTTTAGTCTTATTTTAATGCTGTAAGGATTAGATTTTTTATGGAGCATGAGATCATCTTGATAAATATGTCCAAAATAGCGGTGAAAATATACCTTTAGGCCGGGAGGGCTTTGGCGGTGTCGTATTTTGTTGTATAACCACCGGTCAGTTATTCCGTCTATGCTTAAGTTAGATACAACTAAGGTTTAAATTCATATGAGTAGAAGCAACCCGTATTTAGGTCGCGCACAGCGATTTATAGGCTTACTACGTCACTGCCAAGTATTGGGCATGGTGGTGCAAGAGGCCAGTAAAGAGAGCCTAACCATTGAGTTGCCTTATAATGAGAGTCACGTAGGCAACCCATCTACAGGAGTGATTCATGGGGGAGTGCTAACCACTTTAATGGATACAGCGTGCGGAACCATGGTGATTAATGCGTTACCTGAATTTGAGTTGTGCCCAACGTTAGACTTAAGAGTGGACTACATACGTGCTGCAGAGCCAAATAAGTCGATATTTGCTTTTGCTGAGGCTTACCGTGTAAGTCGCCATGTGGTGTTCACACGATGCACTGTACATCAAGGAGACGTGGGTGAGCCTGTGGCTAATTGTGTTGGGACATTTATGCGAATCGGTAGTCACTTGTCACCACCGGATTTTAAACAAGCGGTATTGGGCGACGAGGGAGAAGGTTAATCATGGCGAATTTTGAACAAATCTTACATGCCGCTCATGAAGCAGGAGATTATCAACCTGTACTTTTCGCAATACCTTATGCTCAGTTGATAGGTATGGATTTCCAGCGTTTTGGCAGCGATGTCATGTTTAGGTTGCCAGATAATCCTAACAATATTGGTAATCCTATTTTACCTGCTGTGCATGGCGGTGTTCTTGGTGGGTTTATGGAGATGTCAGCCGCGCTGCATCTTATGATGATGCTGGATACGCCAGCTATGCCTAAAATTGTGGATTTTTCACTAGATTATCTGCGCGCTGTGCGTGGTGGCAGTGATACCTTTGCGGAATGTCAGGTAATCCGTCAGGGCTCCAGGGTGGCGAATGTCATCATAAACGCGTGGCAAACAAAGCGTGAAGAAGCGGTCGCAACCGCCAGAGCACATTTTTTATTGGCACCTTAATCCTAATTGGATAAATTTGATTACTAGGATTTTTTCTAGATTCCCCTTGAATTTGAAATTCCAGACCTCATATAGGCTCCTCTGCATGATAAAAAGGACAGTGAGGAGTCTTATGACCACAGCACAAAAAGAAACCTTAGGCTTTCAAACTGAAGTGAAGCAAATGCTTCATTTAATGATTCACTCTCTATACTCCAACAAAGAGATATTCCTACGTGAATTAATTTCAAATGCCTCAGACGCATGTGACAAGCTGCGTTTTGAAGGACTTAATAATGACGCTTTATATGAAGGCAATCCTGATTTAAGTGTGAGCATTGAATTTGATGCGGATGCCAATACGGTAACCATTTCTGATAACGGTATTGGTATGAACCGTGATGAAGTGATTGAAAACCTAGGCACCATTGCTAAGTCAGGCACATCTGCATTTTTACAAAAACTAAGTGGCGATGATAAAAAAGATGCGCACTTGATTGGCCAGTTTGGTGTGGGCTTTTATAGCTCATTCATCGTTGCCGATAAAGTTGAAGTATTAACTCGTCGTGCGGGTACTGATACCAAAGAAGCCATGCTTTGGACATCCGCAGGTGAAGGTGATTTCACCATTGAAGGCGCTGAAAAAGCGAATCGAGGTACGCAAATTACTTTGCACCTGAAAGCAGACGAAAAAGAGTTTGCTGATGGCATTCGTTTACGCAGCCTAGTGAAAAAGTATTCAGACCATATAGCTGTTCCTGTACAAATGATTAAAGAGCACAGTGGTGAGGAAGAAGCACCAGCTGAAACAGAATGGGAAGCGGTTAACTCGGCTAAAGCCCTATGGGTTCGTAGCAAAAGTGATGTTAAAGAAGAAGAATATCAAGAGTTTTATAAGCACATTGCCCATGATTACGAAGATGCCTTAACTTGGTCTCATAACAAAGTTGAAGGTACCTTAGAGTACACCAGCTTGTTGTATGTACCTAAGCGTCCTCCATTTGATTTATGGAACCGTGAAGGCAATCGCGGACTTAAATTATATGTTCAGCGTGTGTTTATTATGGACGATGCTGAGCAATTCTTGCCGCCATACCTACGCTTTATCAAAGGTGTCGTGGATAGTAACGATTTACCATTAAACGTCAGTCGTGAAATTTTACAAGATAACGCCAGCATTAGTTCAATGCGCACAGCATTAACTAAGCGCATCTTAGATATGCTTAAAAAGTTTGCGAAAAAAGACCCTGAGCAATATCAAACGTTCTGGGAAGGGTTTGGCCAAGTACTAAAAGAAGGGCCAGCTGATGACTTTGCTAATAAAGAAAAAGTCGCAGAGCTATTCCGTTTTGCATCCACGAAAGGCGAAGACAATAAGCAGTCGGTTTCTTTGGATGCCTATCTTGAGCGTGCTGAAGAGTCACAGGATAAAGTTTACTACTTAACCGCTGAAAACTACTTAACGGCTTCGCGCAGTCCTCACTTAGAGGTATTCCGTAAGAAGGGTATTGAGGTGCTTCTATTAACGGATCGTGTAGATGAGTGGATGATTTCTCACTTAAGTGAATTCAAAGGTAAAACGTTTGAAGACATCACAAAAGGTGATTTGGCTCTTGATGAAACCGACAAGGCGGAACAAGAAAAAGCCGAAAAAGAAAATGAGTCATTAGTTCAACGCATTAAAGATACATTAGGTGACAAAGTAGAAGATGTACGCATTTCTAACCGTTTAACCGATTCCGCAGCTTGTTTAGTGGTTGGTAAAGACGACATGGGCATGCAAATGCGTCGTATGTTGGAAGCAGCTGGTCAGGCATTGCCAGAGGCAAAGCGTGTACTTGAAGTAAATCCAGAGCATCCTCTTATTGTTAAGATGGATCTACAAAGTGATGAAGACCGTTTCAAAGAAATGGCCGAAATCATTTATGAGCAGTCACAGCTTGCAGAGGGTAGCCAATTACAAGACCCAGCAGGGTATGTGGATCGCATTAATAAATTGCTACTAGGTTTATTAGACGCGTAGGTCAGCTTGATCAAAAAAAGCTCAGTGTTTTGCACTGGGCTTTTTTTGTGGCGGATCCTAGGCCAGTACCCAAAAGGGTGACTAGGTTTATCCATAAGCTTATCGTATGATAGCGCCATAATAACCATACATATATTTAAAAGGTGATACATGAAATTGCTGAACCTATTGGCCCCAATTGGTTTGTTGCTTAGCTCTGCTGTATATGCGGGCGGTTCTTTAGATTTGAGTATAAATGATGAAACAGCGGGTTTAGAGTACGACGCTACCCGTATGGGCAGTCCTATGCATATCTCCGCTGGTTTTCTTTATCACGAAGAAGACGGCGAACTAATTACTTTTGGTTTGAATGCGGTGGATGTACGTGATTCGAAAAGTAGTCTTCGCATCGGCGTAGGCGGCAAGGTTTATGGTTATTTCAATGATGCTGGTGATGGCGGTGCGCTAGCTGTAGGCGGTTTTGTGCGATATGCACCACCTGAGCTTAATGGTTTAGGGTTTGCTGGCCATGCGTATTATGCGCCTAGTGTATTATCGTTTTCGGATACTGAAAATATGGTGGATGTGAGTGCCCGTGTCGAGTACATGTTATTGCCTACAGCCATGGTGTATTTAGGTTATCGCTTTATCGAAGCCAATGAAGACGCTTTAGATATCGAAGTTGCAAATAATGGCCACTTTGGACTGCGCATTAACTTCTAATGAGTGCTGTCAGTCGAACTAACCAAGTGGTGTTTTTTGCTCGCAGTTGCCTAGCACAAGCTGAGCAGGCTGCAGGGCAAGATAAGCGTCAGCTAGAAGAGGGCGCTTTATCTCATTTGTATACTGGTGTTGTTTCATTTGCTAATGAGCTGGTGGGTCAATATCGTTTAGCCCCATTTGAAGATATCAAAGAGCTATTCATGCGAACTGACCTACCTGCTGAGTTGTATGAGTTGGCACTTTTACAGCAGGACTCTAGTAGCTGGATAGCTGCATTGTTAAAACAGTATCAAAGAATGTTATTAACTGGGCTGGATGATGGTGTTGTTACACATTCGGCACAATTAATTTCTAGCCAGTCGGACTATGTCAGTCTTATGCGTAACTGGTTGATTGAATTAGAAAAAACCATACAACGTATGCGTTTACACTACCAAGAAAACTAAACCTCAAGATTTTAGGCGTTGGAGGCATGCTTTTGCAGTGATATACTCCCGCCCCCTTTGTATCGTGTCACCTGTTTTGAGAGAATGTTTTTCATGGCCTCTGTATTTGAAATTGTAGAACTATCCGATGGCGATATTGCCCTTAAGCGCAGTGACGGTGAAGGTGAGCCTTTAGTTCGTATAACATTTTCTGTAGATGCGAAAGAAAGTTTTCCTGAGCAACACATTGAAATAGCAAAAGCCATGATTGAGGCAGGTGTTCGTAAAGTAGGTGAGTTAAGTGGTGTAGAGGTGGAAGATACCTCGGCCATCGCCGATTTAGAGCATCGTGTTATACACTAACGCAGATTAAGTAAACGCTGCTAAGGCAGCGTTTTTTTTGGTGATGGTTATTGAATGTGTTGGCGAATGACACCTACATAAAGTCCTTCAATTTCCATGTCTTGAGTTTCTAAATCAACCACAATTGGTTGATAGTCGCTATTTTCTGCTTGCAATAGCACTACGTTATTATTCTTCACAAATCGTTTTACAGTAACTTCTTCGCCTACTCTGGCTACAACGATTTGGCCATTACGTGCCAGATTTGTTTTATGCACTGCGATTAAGTCGCCGTCCATGATACCTACATCTTTCATGCTGTCCCCGTGCACCTCTAACAAAAAGTCTGCATTGGGTTTAAAAAACTCTCTAGGTAGCTCTACATAGCGCTCAATATGCTCTTGTGCCAATATTGGTTCGCCAGCGGCAACGCGACCAATAATAGGTAAACCGCTTTCATGTTGAGCAAGGCGAATACCCCGGCTGGCACCTGGTGTCATTTCTATTGCGCCTTTGCGAGCGAGTGCTTTTAGGTGTTCTTCAGCAGCATTAGGGCTTTTGAAGCCTAATTCTTGAGCGATTTCGGCTCGTGTTGGAGGGAAGCCAGTGGACTCGATCGATTGCTTGATTAAATCTAAAACTTCTTGCTGACGTGCGGTAAGTTTGATCATGTTGGCTGCTTATCTGTTTTTATATACATGTTGTGATTATATACAGTGTTTAACTTGTGTAAAGTCATTGCCTAAAAAAGGGTTGACCGCATAGTTTCTTTATTCTAATTTGACGGTTCGTCAAAAAATGACGGTTCGTCAAAAATATGAAGTAGGTCATAAGTTGAAGCCTGTGAATCATAAAGATCAAGTAAGACTAAATAGAGAATCGCTGATTCTAGATGTGGCCTTAACCCAATTAAACGAGAAAGGGTTTCAAGGGTTGACCATGCAAGGTATTGCAAATGCCACTGATTACTCGAAAGGAACCATTTATCAGCATTTTGGTTGTAAAGAAGATGTGATAACTAAGCTGGTGATTCAATGTGCAAAGCGATTACTCCACCTAATTGATGTGGCGCTTGAGCATGGTCAAGGGTTGCGCCATCAGGTGATCTTGGTGAGCTGGGCATTTTTTAAAAATGCAGAACGTCACCCTGTGCTGACAGGATTATTATCCCGGGCTAAATCTCCAGATTTTCAAAGCAAAGTAAGCGAGCCGCTGCAAACCGAGTTGTCGTTCATTGATCAAACTATATTGTCGAAAGTTATGGGGCTGTTTGCTAGCCAAACTGATCTTGCACCTGAACAAGTAAAAGCCGCGGCATTTGGCTGGTGGGCTATGAAGTGGGGCGTCCAAGATGTAATGGTTAATGGTTGGGAGCTTTCTCGCTTAGGTTTTGATGATCCTAAAAAATTTTTTTTTGAGTCATTGCACATATTTTTAGATGGTTTTGGGGTTCAGCAAGATGAGCCCAGCCGCCAATATGAGCAACTACAAACATTATCAAACTCTATCTTTAAAATTTAACGATAAAAATAAGGAAATTTGTATGATAGAAAAATTA
The DNA here is from genome assembly GCF_040371755.1 of Oceaniserpentilla sp. 4NH20-0058. NCBI lineage: Bacteria > Pseudomonadati > Pseudomonadota > Gammaproteobacteria > Oceanospirillales > Oceanospirillaceae > Oceaniserpentilla > Oceaniserpentilla sp. 4NH20-0058. The sequence continues at coordinate 414,603 of NZ_BAABWE010000001.1, read as the reverse complement.
ACGGCTTGGGTTGTCAAACATCCTTGGATGGTTGTGCTAAGCACACTTATTATTGTTGTTGCTTGTGGTTTTGGTGCTAAAAACATCAAACTCAATGCGGATTATCGAGCGTTTTTTAGCCATGATAATCCACACTTAAAAGCATTTGAAGATTTACAGGATCAATACAACAAAGTAGATAATATTCTTATCGCTTTAGTACCTGAGGATGGCGATGTATTTAATAAACGTATTCTCACTCTTATAGAGAAATTAACGGAAGACTCTTGGCAAGTGCCATATAGTCGCCGTGTAGATTCCATATCTAACTTTCAATATACCTATGCAGAAGAAGATGACTTGATTGTTGAAAACTTATTCGAGTTTTCAGCAGAATTAACCCAAAATGAAATTCAAGCAAAAAAAGTGGTTGCTCTTAAAGATCCTGTATTGGCAGGTAACCTAATTTCCCATGATGGTAAAGCGACAGGTATTAATATAACTATCAATCTTCCCGGGGTTGATCAGGCTGCAGAAGTACCTGAAGTAGTGAGTTATGTTCGTGAAATGGTTGCCGAATATGAAAAACAATATCCAAATGTAGGCTTCTATTTAACGGGGGTCACGATGACAAATAATGCATTCCCCGAAGCCAGCCAACAAGACATGCAGCAATTGTATCCAGTGATGATTGTCTTGATTTTAATCTTACTGTTTTTCTCTTTAAAGGGCATGTGGGGAACCTTAGCAACATTCAGTATTGTGGTGTTTTCATCTGCTCTGGCTATGGGGATTTTTGGCTGGCCTGGGCCTCAGGTTACTCCAACGACTTTATCGGCCCCTGTCATGATTATGACGTTAGCCATAGCGGATTGTATTCACATATTAATGAGCTATTACCATGGTATAGCAAAAGGGCAATCCAAACAGGCCGCTATGATTGAGAGTATTCGCATTAATTTTCAGCCTGTACTGTTGACCAGTGTTACAACGGCTATTGGCTTTCTAACGCTTAATTTCTCTGATGCACCACCGTTTCATGACTTAGGCAATATTGTGTGCATAGGTGTGCTGGCAGCGTTTGTATTGGCTATTGTCTATTTACCTGCATTAATGATGTTACTGCCTTCAAAGCGTGTTTCTGAGTCGTTTGAAGAAAACCCACGCATGCAGTCATTATCGGATTACGTTATCAAACACTATAAGAAGTTATTGGTGGTTTTTAGCGTGGTGATCGTTACGCTTATTGCCTTAATTCCGTTGAATGAACTTGACGACAATACCATTGAGTATTTTGATTGGAGTATAAAGTTCAGAAGTGATAGTGAAAAAGTCGCCGAAGTGTTAACAGGAGTGCAAAGTATCAATTATTCGCTTCAAGCGGATGGTGAGATGGGGGTTGTTGCCCCTGATTATTTAAAAACAATTGATGCGTTTTCAGAGTTTATGCGTGAGCAGGCAGGGGTGCGTCATGTAAACACATTTAGTGATGTGATGAAGCGGCTTAATAAAAATATGAACGGTGATGATGACGCATTTTATACTTTGCCAGATGATCGTCAGCTTGCTGCTCAGTATATGCTGTTATATGAATTATCCTTACCTTATGGATTAGATTTAACTAATCAAATAAACGGTAATAAATCTGCAACAAGAGTTTCGCTTCAAGTAGATAAAATTACTGCTCAAGAATTAATTACTTTAGATAAAAAGGCTGTTGCGTGGCTGGAACAGAATGCAGCGCCATACATGGTGACAGAAGGCGCAAGTACCAACATTATGTTTGCTCATATTACCGAACGTAATATTAAAAGTATGATTGGGGGTGTTGTGGGTGCATTAATCTTAATCTCTTTTATTATTATGCTGGCTATTAAGTCCGTTAAGTTAGGGCTAATTAGTTTAATACCCAATTTAGTACCTGCTGGTATGGGTTTTGGATTATGGGCGGTATTTGATGGGCAAGTGGGTTTAGGCTTGTCTGTTGTTATGGGTGTGACACTTGGGATTGTTGTTGACGATACCGTTCACTTTATGACGAAATATGTACGAGCAAAACGTGAGCTTAATCTCACTACTGAAAAAGCCATTGAATATGCGTTTCATACGGTGGGCGTTGCTTTAACTGCAACAACAATAGTACTTTGTGCTGGTTTTATGGTGTTAATGCTTTCTCCGTTTGCAATTAATACCCATATGGGAATTATGAGCGCATTAACTATAGCGTTAGCTTTGATTGTCGATTTCTTTTATTTGCCGCCATTATTATTGGCGCTAGATAAAGCGAATAAATAACTTATTTGAATAGGGATATATAATGTTAAAAACGATATTTGTATCAAGTGTTTTAGCTGTGAGCTGTGCGATGTCTTTTGCTCAAACGCCAGAGCAGAAAGGTTTAGATATAGCAGTTGAAAGCGATAAGCGAGACCAAGGATTTGATGATTCAATGGTTTCTTTGAGAATGGTACTTATTGATAGTAAAGGGACTGAGTCACCTCGTAAGTTACGTATTAAAGCGTTAGAAGGCGAGGGGGAAGAGGGAGATAAATCATTAATGATTTTTGATACGCCGATTGATCAAAAAGGCGTAGCAATGTTGACTTATACTCATAAAACGAAAGCAGATGATCAATGGTTGTATTTACCGGCACTTAAGCGTGTTAAAAAAATATCTTCAAAAAATAAGTCAGGCCCATTTGTGGGTAGTGAATTTGCTTTTGAAGATATCAGTGCTCAAGAGGTAGAGAAGTACAAATACAAATATCTACGTGATGAAACCTATGATGGCAAAGATTGCTTTGTGGTTGAACGTTACCCCACGGATCGTTATTCAGGTTATACCAAACAGGTTGCATGGATTGATAAAGAAGGTTACCGCCCATTAAAAATTGATTTTTATGATCGCAAAGATAGCTTATTAAAAACTTTAGAAAATAAAGAGTATAAAAAATACCTCGATAAGTACTGGCGTCCAAATATTAGCTTTATGCGAAATCACCAAACTGGTAAGGCTACTCGTTTAGAGTACAAAGACTATGAATTTAAAGTAGGTCTTAACAATAAAGAGTTCACAAAAAACAGTTTGAAACGAGCAAAATAAAATGAGATGCCTTTCTTCTTTTAGTGTATTTATGCTTGCCAGTGCATTTTCGTATTCAGATGTGAATATTACCTCTCAACTGGATTACGAAGGCACAGGGTATGTTGAAAATAGCAAAATAGATGAGTCAAATTCAACGAGTTTTAATCACTCGTTAAGTTTCAATACGGAAATCTATTCAGAAATAGCAGATGGTCAGTCTGTTACGTTTAAACCGTTTTTTCGTTGGGATGAAAACGATGACGAACGTACTCATGGCGATATCCGTGAGCTGATATGGCACAAAGTTGCTGATACATATGAGCTTAAAGCAGGTATAGGAAAAGTATTCTGGGGGGTGACAGAGTCACAGCATCTGGTTGATATTATTAATCAAACAGATGGTGTTGAAAGCTTAGATGGTGAGCAAAAACTGGGTCAACCTATGGTTCAGCTGTTGCTGGAACGTGACTGGGGTAACTTAGATTTATTTGTTTTACCTTTTCATCGTGAACGTACTTTTGTAGGCAAGGAAGGACGTTTAGGTGCTGGGCTTGATTATGCTGATGGGATATATGAAAGCAGCGAGGAAGAGCGCCATATTGACGTTGCTGCTCGCTTTTATACCTATATTGATGAATTTGAGTATGCTGTATCGTTGTTTCATGGTACAAGCCGAGAAGCTGCCGTTGGGTTTGACCTCATCCAAAATAAATTATTGCCATATTATCCGGAAATTACCCAGCTGGGTGTTGAGATGCAATACCTAGCAGAAGGGTGGGCTTGGAAGTTTGAAGGGATTGTTCGAGACGGTATGCCTGAAAGCTCGCTCAATGGCTTTCCTGTGGTATTTGATGGGATTAATCTTTCCGTCGCGGAATCGGATGAATACTTTGCTACCACAGCGGGATTTGAGTATACCCAAGTGGGCATTTGGGATACTCGTATTGATCTTGGTTGGGTTGTAGAGCACATCTATGATTCAAGGTCGTCTGATGTGAGTCCAACTACGTTTGATAATGAAGTCTTGCTAGCAACACGCTGGGCAGCCAATGATGCTGAATCATCTATTTTATTGGCTGGTGTATTGTTGGATGAAAAAGAGGGTGATTATAGCTTGAGCGTAGAAGGCAGTACCCGCGTACTGCAAAATATGACAATGGCTATAGAAGCCCGCATTTTTAGTCCTAATGAAGATAGTCAATTATGGGCTTTTCGCGATGAAGACTTTATTAAATTGACGTTTTCATACTATCTTTAATTGGTTTTTACTGGTTATGCTTGCTCTAGTTGCAAGCATAGCCCTTCTAAATATGAATAATTGCGATATGTAAGTTTATTTCTCATGTCGTGTACCATTACTTGACATGATTTTGAGTTAAACGTATGTTTCAAACAGTTGTTTGTTTGGACGCGCTACATGACACAAGTTGATACAGTAACAAGAATTCTTGATGCAGCAGAAGCCCTGTTTGCAGAGCGCGGCTTTGCAGAAACCTCTCTACGTAGTATTACCACCCGCGCGGATGTGAATTTAGCAGCTGTGAATTATCATTTTGGTTCTAAGAAAGCGCTGATTCAAGCTGTGTTCTCTCGTTTTCTTGGGCCATTTTATAAATTGGTTGAGGCCAGTCTTGATAATCATGAAAAAACACAACCAGACACGGTTTTGTCCATAGAAGATATTTTGCATTTTGTGGCCCACGCCATGACTGCAGTATCAAAAGGGGACCGCAGTAAGCTAACCATTTTTATGCGTCTACTTGGTCTTGCTTATAATCAAGGTCAGGGACATTTACGTAAATTCCTTCAGCGCGAATACCGCAGTTTGTTTCGTCGAGTAATGGCTTTAGTGACTAAGGCTACACCAGATTTAGATCCAATGGAGCGTTTTTGGCGTTTCCACTTCATGCTTGGCTCGGCCGCTTTTACCTTGTCTAGCATGGAACACCTAATGGCCATTGTTGAGGATGACCTAAGCATTAAATGTACAGAAGAAGACGTCGTTGGCTATCTTCTGCCTTTCCTTGCAGCAGGTATTCGGGCAAAGTAACCCTTTGTGGTTAATTGACGGGTTTTACTGTGCGGCATTTGCACATCTCCATATCAAAACAAGTATTAACGGCCTATGAAAATAAGGCCGTGGCTTTTGTTTTTTCTATTTCTAGTGCTTTAAACGGTACGGGTTGCGAGCAAGGTTCGGGTAAAACCCCCTTGGGTGCTCATTATATTCGTGCAAAAATTGGTCAGGGTGAACCCGTTAATTCTGTATTTGTTGGTCGTCGTACCACTGGCGAAGTTTATAGTGCCGCGCTTGCTTCACAGTTTCCTAATCGAGACTGGATTTTAAGCCGGATTATGTGGCTATGTGGCACAGAGTTGGGGGTAAATCGTTTAGGTTCTGTGGATTCAATGGCTCGATATATTTATATTCACGGTACGCCTGATTCAGAACCCATGGGAGTTGCTAAAAGCCATGGGTGTATCCGTATGCGTAATGAAGATGTGATTATGTTGTTTGATTGGGTGCCCAAAGGCTGCCCAGTGATGATCGAGGAATAAATGCCTGTTACATTCATAACTGATATTCAAGGTCCCGCTTTAACTAATCAGGAAAAAATCTGGTTAAAAGATGAATACTTAGGCGGTTTGATTTTATTTACTCGCCACTTTCAAAATAAAGCTCAATTGGTTTCTCTGATCAGTGAAATCAAAGCTATAAACCCTAAAGTTTTAATAACGGTGGATCACGAAGGTGGGCGAGTTCAGCGCTTTCGTGAGGGCTTTACTCAAGTACCTGCCATGGGGAAAATTGGCGCATTATATGAGCACGACAAACCTAAAGCGCAGACTCTAGCTAAGGCCGCTGCCATTGTTCTTGCCTATGAATTATTAGAAGTAGGGATAGATCTTACTTATGCTCCGGTTTTAGATATTAATTACCAGCGTAATACGGTTATTGGTGATCGAGGTTTTTCCGGCAAGAAAGAAATTGTGCAGGATTTAGCGAGTTACTTCATGCAAGGTCTAAAAGAAGTAGGTTTTGCAGTGGTAGGTAAGCATTTTCCTGGCCATGGTTGGGTCGATTTAGATAGCCATGTTGCCTGTCCTGTGGATGCAAGAACATTGGAAGAAATTCAACAGCAAGATTTGCAGCCTTTTAAAATGTTACTACCTAATATTGATTGGATGATGCCCGCTCATGTGGTGTATGAAAAAGTTGATTCAGAAACTGCGGGTTTTTCGGCGTATTGGTTGCAAACGGTTCTGCGTGGCGAATTAGGTTTTAATGGTCGGATCGTAAGCGATGATCTAAGCATGCAGGGTGCTGCAATAAAAGGGGGCTACAAAGCCCGTGCAATTGCAGCAATGGACGCAGGATGCGATATCTTATTAGCGTGTAATCATCCACAAGCATCCACTGAAATTTTAGGTGCCTTGGGCGAATTAAATGAATCACCTTTGAATCTTGATGAGTATCGACCCCGTGTTGAATTAAGTGAATTGACACTTATATATATGGATGCACTAGCGAAATTGAGTGAGTTGAAATAAAAATGCCTGAGTTATCAGATTTAGTTCAATTGTTAGAATTTTGGTGGGTAAAGTCGATCGTTACTTTAGTGATTGGCTTGATTGCGTATTTCATCTCATTGTTTGTGATTAACCAGTTAAAAATTAAGGCCAGTTATACTCGTAATCTATTTGATGATGCTGTGATAGGTGCACTAGAGGCGCCGATTAACTATGGTGTCATGCTGTGTACGATTGGTTATATATTGCATATTGCACAAGTGGAATTTGCCATTCAAATTCTTCCAAAACCCTACCATATATATGTCGTTTCAATTTCTGTGTTGTTTGCTTGGTTTGTCCTGCGGTTAATTCGCATACGAGAACATCAAATATTAAAAGGTAAAGTTGAAACTAAAGCAGACCAAACCACTATTAGCGCAATATTTAAATTGTTACGTATTAGTGTGGTGGTGGTTACCTGCTTGGTGGTGTTTCAAACACTGGGCGTGTCGGTAAGCGGTATTATTGCGTTTGGTGGTGTGGGTGGGGCTGCGGTAGCGTTTGCAGCAAAAGATATGCTAGCAAACTTTTTTGGTGGCTTAATGGTGTATTTAGATAAACCATTTGCTGTAGGTGACTGGGTTCGCTCACCGGATCAAAATATTGAAGGTACTGTGGAAAATATAGGCTGGCGCGTCACTCGTATTCGTACATTTGATAAGCGCCCTTTATATGTACCGAATTCTGTTTTTACTCAGATTAGTATTGAGAATCCATCTCGTATGAGTCATCGCCGAATCTATGAAACCATAGGCGTTCGTTATGCTGATTTCTCTCAAGTAGAGGCAATCTGTAATGATGTGAAAGCACTACTTAAACAACACGTGGACATTGATGATTCACAAACCATGATGGTGAATTTCAATCGTTTTGCAGATTCATCTCTCGAATTTTTTATATATTGTTTTACCCATACCACCCATTGGCAAACGTATCATGCAATTAAGCAAGATGTATTACTAAAAATAGGTGAAATTATCCTTAGTCACGGTGCTGAAATTGCCTTTCCAAGTCAAAGTATTTATGTCGAAAATACTAATCCAGTGACCCAAGCCCAAAGTGAAGTTGAGAATATCCAAAAATGAGCAGTACTTTAATCGGTATCATTGGTGGTACAGGGTTAACCCAATATCCTGGCCTTAAAGTGTTAAAAGAAGAAAAAATTGAAACAGAATTGGGCACAACCAGCGCCCCTTTAGTTTATGCTGAGTTAGCTGGGAAACCTGTTGTGTTTCTGGCTCGTCATGGGCATCCGCATACTCTCCCGCCCCATAAAGTAAACTATCGTGCAAATATATTGGCGTTAAAACAAGCTGGTGTGACAGAGATTATTGCGGTTAATGCAGTGGGTGGTATCAGTGAAGAGATGGGTGCACAAGCTATATGTGTGCCTGATCAGATTGTTGATTATACTCATGGTCGTGAAGATACATTCTTTGATGGTGTATTTAAACCTTTAGACCATATTGATTTTACTTACCCTTATGATGCTGTTTTAACTGAAAAGTTAGTGAACGCTGCAATCAGAGAAAATGTGGTTGTTCAGCATGGTGGCGTTTACGCAGCAACCCAAGGGCCAAGGCTTGAAACAAAAGCTGAAATTATTCGCCTGGAAAAAGACGGTTGCGATGTGGTGGGTATGACAGGGATGCCAGAGGCAGTATTAGCTCGGGAATTAGCAATCCCTTATGCATGTTTAGCGTTAGTAGTGAATAAAGCAGCAGGCAAAAGTGAAGGGCTTATCACTATGGATGATATTCACGCTGCACTTGAAAGTGGTATTCAAAAAGTGCAGATGATTATTCACAATTATTTAAAAAATACAGATTAGATAGCTGATACAACCGTTATTTTAATAGTTTCATTAAGTTGCCTAAAGTCGAATATTCAACGCAGAATTTAAAGAAGGTGTTTGCTTATCTTCTGGACTTTCTTGGGTTTCGACTTCTACTTTTTCCAGTGGGTGCTCCACTGGGATAATACGGATAATAGCCCCAAGTAATGGATGGTCGAGGTAGTGCATTTCTTTACTTCGCATACGACTGCTTTGTTCAAAGCTAATCACTTCAGAAGTCGATACAGCTCGGCTAGGTAAAAACTGCAAATCAATTGTACTGTGCAGGTAGCGAGAAACATGCAGATGGAATAGGCCTTTAACTTGGGCTGTTCCTAGGTGTAACTGTGAGCTTTCAAAATAAATTGGCAGACTGTGGGCTTGCTCATAAACAGGTTGCTGCCATTGTACGTTATACAAGATAGGTTGATTAACAGGATCAAGCTTGGACATTTTTTCAGCCCAGTCTTGATCTATGGTTTGTTCGGTAAAAGCAAGGTTGTTTGTGTTTTCATGGTGTAGGGCTAATGTAGCATTCATACCTGAATTTGATAGTGCGAATGCTTCATCATTTTTAAGCTTGATGATGTCAGCCATGTCTAATGGAAGTGGCGTGAACTTAAATGATTCATCAAGTTTAAGGTCGGCTTTTTGCTGGAAAAGCGTAAAGTTTACCTGATACCAACGGGCTTTTTTAACTTTTGCTTGTTCATCTTCAGCCAAACTCATTTGGCATACGATTAAAGCAGCTATAAAAATAATAATCTTATTCATGATGTACTCGGTTGAGATAATAGGTCTAGCACATTATTAATGGTGTCAAAACGTGCCTGTGCATCTGGCATGTCAAAAATAAACTTAAATGCGGTAGAGCCATCAAGTTTGTAGCTGGCTGGCTTGGTTTGTACCATACGAACCATGGTGTAAGGGTCGATGCTTGTTTCTGAGCCGAATTCCATTCGTCCTTGGATATCTCCAGCATCTAACTTCACTATACCTAGTTTGGCAAGTTTGAATTTAAGTTCTGTCACTTGGAACAAGTATTTGACTTGTTGAGGTAGTAATCCAAAACGGTCGATCATTTCAACTTGTAAGTCTTTCAGTTCATGTTTGTCTTTTGCATTGGCGATACGTTTATACAAAATAAGTCGGTTATGAACATCGGGTAAATAATCATCAGGTATGAGTGCAGGAATACGTAAATTGATTTCGGCTTGCGTTTGAGTTGGATTATCTAGGCTTAACTCTTTGCCGGCTTTGATGGCTTCTACTGCACGATCTAATAGTTCCATATACAAGCTAAAGCCAACGTTGTGTATATGACCGCTTTGCTCTTCTCCAAGTAATTCACCAGCACCACGAATTTCTAAGTCATGGGTGGCTAGCATGAATCCAGCACCTAAATCTTGAGCGTTACTGATGGCATCTAAACGTTTTTCAGCATCTTTTGTTACCTTCTTCTCTTGTGGTGCCAGAAGATAGGCATAGGCCTGATGGTGGCTGCGACCGACACGACCACGCAGTTGATGCAGCTGGGCAAGGCCGAATTTGTCAGCGCGTTCAATTATAATGGTGTTTGCGTTGGGAACATCAATACCGGTTTCAATAATGGTGGTACACATTAATACGTTAAAACGCTTATGGTAAAAATCCCCCATAACCGATTCTAACTCGCGCTCAGACATTTGTCCGTGAGCGACTCCTATACGTGCTTCGGGAATTAATTTAGCCAAATCTTCAGCGGCTTTATTGATGGTTTTAACTTCATTATGTAAAAAATACACTTGTCCGCCACGAAGTATTTCCCTTAATACCGCTTCTTTAATTTGATGCTCATCCCAAATTTTAACAAAGGTCTTAACTGCTAAGCGTCGTGCAGGAGGGGTAGCAATGATGGATAAATCTCGTACTCCCGACATGGCCATATTAAGGGTTCGCGGAATAGGGGTGGCGGTCATGGTTAGAATGTCCACTTCCGCTCTTAATGCTTTCACCTTTTCTTTTTGCTGAACACCAAAGCGATGCTCTTCATCAATAATGAGCAAGCCAAGATCTTTATACTTTACATCCCCTTGGAGTAATTTATGGGTGCCTACAACGATGTCTGCGCTACCGTCTTCTAAGGCTGCGATGGATTTTGTTTTGGCTTGGCCGGTTTTAAATCGAGACAGGCTTTCAACTTTTATTGGCCAATCAGCAAATCGGTCTCGAAATGTTTCATAATGCTGTTGTGCTAACAAAGTGGTAGGTACTAAAACAGCCACTTGTTTGCCGTTTTGTATGGCCAAAAACGCTGCCCGTAATGCTACTTCGGTTTTACCAAATCCTACATCACCACAGACTAAGCGATCCATTGGGTTGGGTTTCATCATGTCGGTAATAACGGCGTTAATAGCGGTTTTTTGATCGACGGTTTCTTCAAATGGAAAGTCGGATTTGAATATTTCGTAATCATCTCGGGGGAAGGAGAATGCATGGCCAGGTTTGGCTTCTCGTTTTGCGTAAACCTCTAGCAGTTCAGCGGCTGTGTCACGGATTTTTTCTAGTGCTTTACGCCTTTGAGCGGACCACTTTTCAGTACCTAATTTATGCAGCGGTGCCATATCAGTGTCTGCGCCGCTATAACGACTGATCAAATGCAGTGAGGAAACAGGTACATATAGTTTTGCTTGATCTGCGTATTCAAGCATTACAAATTCTGTGGCATCCCCGTCAACCTCGATAGTTTGCATGCCGCGATAACGACCTACACCGTGGTCAATATGTACCACAGCTGCTCCCATGGTTAACTCGGTAAGATTGCGAATGACGTTTTCGCTTTGATCTTTTTCTTGTTTTTGCCTACGACTTTGGCGAATGCGCTCACCAAAAAGGGCGTTTTCACTTATTAACCAAGCGTTTATTTGATTACTAAAAAAGCTATCTTCAATGGGTGCGGTGGTGATGGCAAATTCAAATTCATGTTCTAAAAGGTCGTGCCATGAATCGATAATTTGAGGGGTAATATTGATCCGTTCAAGCAACTCAAGAAGAGCCTCACGGCGCCCAGCACTTTCTACACAAAAGACAACGGCTTCATTGTTTTCCATTAAAAAGTTTTCAAGGGAAACCAATGGGTTATCTAGTTTGTGATTAACTTGCAAAGACGGTAATACGGGCAGCGAAAAGTTCTCATGTCCTTGCTGCTCGTTAATGGCTGTATCGCAAGTTTTGATGCGTCCATATAGCTTAAACTGGGCAAATGTTTGGTTGTCGTTTAGATAGATTTGATTTGGTGGAAGTACCGGATGTCGTATGTCGTGTCGGCGTTCTTCGTATCGGTTTTCTACATCTTTCCAGTTGTGCTGTAAGCTTTTTTCAAGGTCGTGATTAAATATTAGTTGGCTATTTTGAGGTAGGTAATCGAATAATGTGGCTGTTTCATCAAAGAACAGTGGTAAATAATATTCAATACCACCAGGGGCGATTTGCTTGGTGACATCGGTGTATAAAGGTGACTCTTTTGGATCGCACTCAAAGAAATCAAACCAGCGTTGCTTAAAGCAGCGTATGCCTGACTTATCTAGCGGTACTTCTTTAGCTGGCAGTAATTCAATTTGGTCAGTGGTTTCCGTTGAACGCTGGGTTTCTGGGTTAAACCAGCGAATACTCTCTACTTCATCATCAAACAGTTCTATGCGAAATGGTTGATCTGAACCCATTGGGAAGATGTCCAAAATGGCACCACGAATACAAAATTCGCCATGCTCAAAAACACCATCAACAGACTGGTAGCCCGCACTGATTAAATTTAATTTAAGTTGATCGAGTTCTAAGGTTTGGCCAACTTTAACGGTGAAACTGTGGCCTAAAATATAATTTACAGGTGGTAGTCTTAATTGTAGCGATAGAGCAGGTATTACTAAAATACTGTGTTTGCTGATTGGAAGTTTTGCCAGTGTACTTAGTCGTTCACTTATTATGTCTTGATGAGGTGAAAAGTAGTCATACGGTAGAGTTTCCCAATCGGGCAGGTTGAATACGGTGCCTTCAAAAAAATAACGTATTTCTTCCGTCAAGCGTTGGCTTTGGCTGCTGTTATTCGCTACAACTACGGTCAGGCCGTCAAATGCACTGGCAGCATTGGCTATGGTATGAGCCAAATGGGTGCCTTGGGTGTTGCCCCATGAAATAATGTTGCCGATTTTACCTGGCAGAGAGGGGGTCGCCATGACGTTCCTTTGTTACTAAATTAAAATAGGCCGCTAGTGTACTGAAAGCTTTGATCGGTGTTAAGGTTTGCTGCTTGTGTCTGGTCGAAATTACACAATGATGGGTAATCTTTGTACAGTGGGTGGTGTGGGGTTATTTAAACTGCCTAAGTGATTGAGATTGGTACTCTTTATGGGCATAATACCGCACAATTTTTTTGCCTAAGTACGAGGGTGTACCTGTGAGCCAAGACGTTCGTGAAGCTAGCTTGACTGATTGGACTATGCGTGAAGAAACCGCAGAATCCATGATTCCTTTGATTGGTGGTTTGTACCGTAAAAACAATGTTGTATTGTCTGTTTATGGTCGTGCCATTATCAATCGCTCTGTTATTGATATTTTAAAAGCGCATCGCTTTGTTCGTCAGGTAGAAAAAGAAGAGCTATCTGTATTAGAAACGTTCCCTGTGCTTAAAGCTTTAATTGATTTAAATGTTAATGCGTGTCATATCGATATTGGTAAAATGGCAGTTAACTTCCGTAAGGAAGGCAATGGTGCGTCTGTTGAAGAATTTGTTAAAGCTCAATTAGAACAAATGACAGTCAATGCATCTGATACACCAGCTGGTAAAGATGTGGTTCTTTATGGTTTTGGTCGTATTGGTCGTTTGTTGGCTCGTATCATGGTTGAAAAAGCCGGTAGCGGTCAGGGTATGCGTCTTCGTGCTATCGTTGTTCGTAAAGGTAAGGGTAACGACTTAGTTAAGCGTGCCAGTTTATTGCGTCGTGACTCTATTCATGGCTCTTTTAAAGGTACCATTCAGGTTGATGAAGAAAATAGTGCATTAATCGTAAACGGTACTTACATTAAAATCATTTACGCTAACAGCCCATCTGAAATTGATTACACTCAGTTTGGAATCAACGATGCGTTATTGATCGATAATACCGGTGTTTGGCGTGATGCAGATGGTCTTGGTTTACACGCAGCATGTAATGGTATTGATCGCGTTGTATTGACGGCACCTGGTAAAGGGGATATCAAAAATATCGTATACGGCGTTAACGATGGCGATATTACTCCAGAAGATACGATTCTTTCGGCTGCTTCTTGTACAACTAACGCCATTACGCCAGTACTTAAAGCGCTTAATGATGCATACGGTGTTGAGTGTGGTCACGTTGAAACAGTTCACTCTTATACAAATGATCAAAATTTGATTGATAATTACCATAAAGGTGATCGTCGTGGCCGTGCAGCGGCACTAAACATGGTTATCACTGAAACTGGTGCGGCTAGCGCAGTAGCAAAAGCCCTTCCTGAATTGGCTGGTAAGCTAACGGGTAATGCTATTCGTGTTCCGACTCCAAATGTATCGATGGCGATTCTTTCTTTAACTTTAAATAAAGAAGTAAGCCGTGATGACTTAAATGCATATTTGCGTGATGCATCACTGCACTCTGGTCTGCAAAAACAAATTGATTATGTTGCTAGTCCAGAAGTGGTATCGAGCGACTTTGTTGGTAATCGTTGTGCAGGTATTGTGGACGGTGAAGCGACAATCGTAAGTGGTAATCGCGTTAACGTTTATGTTTGGTATGACAATGAATATGGTTATAGCTGTCAGGTTGTTCGTATTGCGCAGCAACTTTGCGGTGTAAATTACCCTGCATACCCAGCGCTAAGTAAATAAAATATAAACCGCTGATATAGTCAGCGGTTTTTGTGTGTGTAATTTTTAAGCATACTAGGCGACTATGGCTATACTTACACCCAATTGCTTAGGGTTGTTCAAAAGTTATCGCTAGTCACCTAGTATTGACATGATTATACTAGCGAGCAGTTTTAGTAGAGCGTTTACTTAATGTAACTGTTTGAATAATAAGCAAAAAGCGGGCATCGTTCGATGCGAACGCTAACAGAATTTTTCGAAACTGTGATTAGGCAAGGCATATGATCAATATCAAGAAGGGTCTTGACCTGCCAATAGCTGGGAAGCCGGAGCAAGCCATTACCAAAGGTAATGCGATTTCTCGGGTAGCATTGGTGGGTTTCGACTATGTGGGCATGAAGCCTACCATGCTTGTGCAGGTAGGGGACAAAGTCAAAAAAGGGCAGGCGCTCTTTACCGACAAAAAAAATGAAGGGGTACAGTTTACTGCACCAGCTTCAGGTACGATCGTAGAGATCAATCGTGGCAGTCGCCGCGTATTTGAATCTTTAGTGATTGAAGTGGAAGGTAATGATGAACTAACGTTTAATCGTTATAGCGCAAGCGAACTTTCTGGGCTATCGCGTGAACAAGTTGAATCACAGCTGGTTGAATCCGGTATGTGGACGGCAATTCGTACACGTCCATACTCTAAAGCCCCAGCGCTTGGCAGTGAGCCAAGTTCTATTTTCGTCGCTACTATCGATACAAACCCATTGGCAGCAGATCCTTCAGTGGTGATTGCTGAGCAAAAAGAAGCGTTCTCTAATGGTTTAGCTGTATTGTCTTGTTTAGCTAAAAAAGTATTTGTTACTAAAGCACCTGAAGCAACGGTTCCTGCTGGAAAGGCTCAGGTAGTGGATGTAACTGGACCGCACCCTGCGGGTTTAGTCGGCACAGCAATTCATAACTTAGACCCTGTAAGTGCAAATAAAACGGTTTGGCATGTTGGTTATCAAGATGTAATTGCCATTGGCCACTTGTTTGTTGAAGGCTCTATTTATACTGATCGAGTTGTTGCTTTGGCTGGTCCTCAAGTTAAACAACCACGTTTAGTTAGGACTCAAGTAGGTGCAAGCCTTACCGAACTTACCGCAAACGAATTAAATGATGCTGACAATCGCATTATTTCTGGTTCTGTTTTTGGTGGTTCAACGGCCGCTGGGACTACGGCGTATTTGGGGCGCTTTGCGAATCAAATATCGGTACTTGAAGAAGGGCGCGCGCGTCAGATTCTTCATTATTTACGTGCCGGTGTTGATAAGCATTCAGTAAAAAATATCTACCTTTCTAAATTATTACCTAATAAATTGCTGAACTTTACTACCTCAACTAGTGGTAGTGAGCGTGCAATGGTGCCAATTGGTGCCTACGAGAAAATAATGCCGTTAGATATTTTGCCTACCCAATTGCTGCGTGCATTGATCGTAGAAGATATGGATTCTGTCATCAGTTTAGGTGGCCTAGAATTAGACGAAGAAGATTTAGCCCTATGTACTTATGTTTGCTCTGGTAAATATGAATATGGCCCAATTCTTCGCGGTAACCTAGATCGTATTGAGAAAGAGGCATAATCATGGGTTTAAGATCGTTATTAGATAGCCTCGAACCGCATTTTACGAAAGGCGGTAAATTCGAGAAGATGTATCCTCTATATGAGGCCATTGACACAGGTTTGTATTCACCTCCGTCAGTGACAAATAATACCTCACATGTACGTGACGGTATTGACCTTAAGCGTATCATGATCACTGTATGGTTATGTTGTTTCCCTGCCATGTTTTTTGGTATGTGGAATATAGGTATGCAAGCAAACAACGCACTAGATTCAATGAATATTGCTGAAATTGAAGGTTGGCGCGGTGCCGTTATTGGTGCGATTGCTGGATACGATGCTGGCAGTATCTGGGATAACATAATCTTTGGTGCTACTTACTTCCTACCTATTTATGCCGTGACGTTCATCGTTGGTGGTTTTTGGGAAGTGCTATTTGCTACAGTTCGTGGTCACGAAGTGAACGAAGGCTTCTTCGTAACGTCAATTCTGTTTGCATTAATCTGCCCACCCAATATTCCACTTTGGCAAGTTGCTCTTGGTATTAGCTTTGGTGTTGTGATTGGTAAAGAGATTTTTGGTGGTACTGGTAAAAACTTCTTGAATCCAGCTTTAACTGGTCGTGCGTTCTTATTCTTTGCATACCCAGCACAAATCTCTGGTGATGCAGTTTGGACTGCCGTTGACGGTTTCTCTGGTGCGACGCCTCTTGGTTTAGCTGCTACTGGTGGTATTGATGCCGTATTGGCTTCAGGCCTAACTTGGTTTGATGCTTTTGCAGGTACAATTCAAGGTTCTATCGGTGAAACCAGCACAATTGCCATTCTAATTGGTGGTGCAGTGTTGATGGTTATGGGTATTGCCTCATGGCGTATTGTTGCCGGTGTGATGATTGGTATGGTTGCGCTGTCTCTGGTGCTTAATTCTATTGGTTCAGATACAAATCCAATGTTTGCTATGTCTTGGTACTGGCACTTGGTAGTAGGTGGCTTTGCCTTTGGTATGATCTTTATGGCCACTGACCCAGTATCAGCATCCATGACGAACACGGGTAAATTCTTCTTTGGTGCGTTAATTGGTGTGATGGTGGTATTGATTCGTGTCATTAACCCAGCATTCCCTGAAGGCATGATGTTGGCAATTTTGTTTGCTAACTTATTTGCTCCATTAATTGACCATTTTGTAGTCCAAGCAAATATTAAACGGAGGATGGCTCGCAATGTCGGCTAATAACGATAGCATTCAAAAAACCATTTTGGTTGCGGTGCTGCTGTGCCTTGTGTGCTCCATCATCGTGGCAGGTTCAGCGGTTTCTTTAAAACCGATTCAAGTGAAAAACAAACTTGAAGATAAAAAGAAAAACATCTTAGCAGCCGCTGGCTTACTAGTGGCTGATAAGACAATTGATGAACAATTCAAACAAGTAACGACGCGTATTGTTAACCTAGAAACAGGTGAATACGCTAACGAGACAGAACTTGGTAAATTAGCGGAATCAGGTTACCCGGTTGAAAAGTTTGATCAAAAGAAGCTAGCGAAAGATCCTGGTTTCAGCGATAAGCTAGTAGGTAGTGAAGACCCTGCAAGCATCAAGCGTAAAGAAAAATACGCCGCTGTTTATCTTGTTGAAAAAGAAGGTCAAATTGATCGTATTATCCTACCTGTTCATGGTTACGGTTTATGGTCAACCTTATATGGTTTTGTGGCTTTAGAAAGTGATGCAAAAACCATCGCTGGTTTGGGCTTTTATGCTCACGCTGAAACACCTGGGTTAGGCGGTGAAGTAGATAACCCTTCTTGGAAATCATTATGGGAAGGTAAACAAATCTATAATGATCAAGGTGATGTGGCTATTGGTGTTGTAAAAGGCAAAGTAGTTGCGGGTAATCCAAAAGAAGATAACCAAGTTGATGGCCTTTCTGGTGCGACATTGACCAGTAACGGTGTAACCAATTTAATGCGCTTCTGGTTGGGTAAGCAAGGTTTTGCTGCCTATCTAGCTAGCCTAGAGCAGGGGGTTTAACATGTCATCCGTTAAAGAAATTTTAACCCAGCCGCTTTTGCACAATAACCCAATCGCTATTCAGATTTTGGGTGTGTGTTCAGCGTTGGCTGTAACTACAAGTTTGAACGTTACCTTAGTTATGTGTATCGCACTTACATTAGTTACTGCTTGCTCTAACTTTGCTATTGCGCTTATTCGTAATCAGATTCCAGGTAATATTCGTATTATCGTGCAAATGACGATCATTGCGTCTTTGGTAATTGTAGTTGATCAAATATTGAAGGCTTATGCTTATGAAATCTCTAAGCAACTTTCTGTATTTGTTGGCTTGATCATTACTAACTGTATCGTAATGGGTCGTGCTGAAGCCTTTGCTATGAAAAACCCTCCAGGTTTAAGCTTCCTAGATGGTATTGGTAATGGTCTTGGTTACTCTGTGGTGTTGATTTTTGTTGCTGTGATTCGTGAGCTTTTAGGTTCTGGTTCACTATTTGGTTTCGAAATTCTACCTCTAGTAACGAATGGCGGCTGGTATTACAGCAATGGCTTGTTGCTTTTGCCTCCTAGCGCATTCTTCATTATCGGTTTATTTATTTGGGCATCTCGTACCTTGATTCCTTCTCAAGTAGAAGAAGCAGATTTCAAGATTCAGCCTAATACTGAAACATCAGGGGCACACTAATGGAACATTATATTTCTCTATTTGTGAAAGCCGTATTTGTTGAAAATATGGCATTAGCCTTCTTCTTAGGTATGTGTACCTTTTTGGCTATCTCTAAAAAAATCCAAACTGCTCTAGGTTTGGGTATTGCTGTTATCGTGGTATTGACAATTACAGTGCCAGTTAACAACTTAATCTACACCTACTTGCTTAGAGAAGGTGCGCTTGCTTGGGCTGGTTTCCCTGACGTTGATCTAAGTTTCTTGGGTCTTTTAAGTTATATAGGTGTTATTGCGGCGATTGTTCAAATTCTAGAAATGTTTTTGGATAAATACGTACCGGCACTTTACAACGCTTTGGGTGTATTCCTTCCTTTGATTACAGTGAACTGTGCCATTATGGGTGCTTCATTATTCATGGTTGAGCGTGATTATCAGTTTGATGAATCTGTGGTTTACGGCTTAGGTGCGGGTGTAGGTTGGGCGTTAGCCATTACTGCATTAGCGGGTATTCGTGAAAAATTAAAATACAGTGACGTGCCAAAAGGTCTTGAAGGCTTAGGTATTACCTTTATGACGGTAGGCCTAATGTCCCTTGGCTTTATGTCATTCTCCGGCGTATCTCTATAAGGACGGTGACAGAATATGGGTGAATATACAGAAATTATTTTAGGCGTATTCATGTTTACAGCTATGGTGCTTGCACTTGTGGCTGTGATCTTAAGTGCGCGTGCCAAACTAGTGAGTTCTGGTGAGGTGACCATTGAAATCAATGGTGACCCTGAGAAAACAATCAAAGCAGCGGCTGGTGATAAACTATTGCAAACCCTTGCTAATAATGGTGTTTTCTTATCATCTGCCTGTGGTGGCGGTGGTACTTGTGCTCAGTGTAAGTGTATTGTTGAAGAAGGTGGCGGCTCTATGCTACCTACCGAAGAATCGCATTTTACAAAGCGTGATGCCCGTGAAGGCTGGCGTTTATCTTGTCAGGTACCTGTAAAGCAGGACATGAAAGTAGAAGTAGAAGACGAAGTATTTGGTGTTAAAAAGTGGGAGTGCACGGTTGAGTCTAACCCTAACGTGGCTACCTTCATTAAAGAATTAACATTGAAGCTGCCAGAGGGTGAAAATGTTGATTTCCGTGCAGGTGGTTACGTTCAGTTAGAATGCCCTCCATACGAAATTAACTTCTCAGAATTCGATATTCAGCCTGAATATCGTGGCGACTGGGAACACTTTAAGTTCTTCGATTTAAAGACAGTAAACAAAGAGACCACGATTCGTGCGTATTCCATGGCTAACTACCCTGAGGAGAAGGGCGTAGTTAAGTTCAATATTCGTATTGCAACACCGCCTCCAGGTACTCAGGGTATCAATCCAGGTATCATGTCTACTTATGTATTTAACATGAAGCCTGGCGACAAAGTGACGGTATACGGTCCTTTTGGTGAGTTCTTTGCTAAAGATACAGATGCCGAAATGGTATTCATCGGTGGTGGTGCGGGTATGGCGCCAATGCGTTCGCATATCTTTGACCAGCTTAAGCGTTTGAATTCTACGCGTAAAATTAGCTTTTGGTATGGTGCGCGCTCATTGAAAGAGCTGTTCTATCAGGATGAATACGACGCATTAGCGGCTGAATTCCCTAATTTTGAATGGCATGTGGCTATGTCTGACCCACAACCTGAAGATAACTGGGAAGGTCTAACAGGCTTTATTCATAATGTTTTATTAGAAAACTATTTGAAAGAGCACCCAGCCCCTGAAGATTGTGAGTTCTACATGTGTGGGCCTCCAATTATGAACCAATCCGTAATCAATATGTTGTTAGAGTTGGGTGTTGAACCTGAAAACATCATGCTTGATGACTTTGGTGGCTAGGCTTAAAAGCTAGTTAGCAAAGCGAAAAACCCATAAAATTTATTTTATGGGTTTTTTTATGCCTGAAATTTGGAGGTTATGACAATGTGGCAGCAGAAAACTATTCATTTAGCGGAAAAACCAAGAGGGTTCCATTTAATAACAGAGGAAGTTTTAGCTCAGTTACCCGAAATTAAAAACATCAAGATAGGCTTGGTACACCTTCTTTTACAGCATACCTCGGCAGGATTGACCTTAAATGAGAATGCAGATCCAACAGTTCGTGAGGATTTTTTACAGTATATCAATAGGTTAGCTCCAGAAGATCTAAATTACTTGAAGCATACCTACGAGGGCGATGATGATATGCCTGCTCACTTAAAAAGTAGCCTATTGGGCGTTGAGCTTATGTTGCCAATCACTCAAGGTCAATTGAACCTAGGAGTATGGCAGGGAATTTACCTTGGAGAATATCGAAATTTCGGTGGTGTTAGGCAGCTAATTGTCACAATACAATCGTAAAATGTGATTTAGTTGGCCCAATTTTTGTTCACTATTGTGAAAATTGTGTAATATTTGCTATATATTAAATGATTGTTTGAAAAATAACCTATTTGTGAACCCACAATAGACTAATACGTTGTTTGATCTATGAATACGAATGTTGTTAAAACTAAATCTAACGCCCCTAGCTTGCAAGTTGATGCGATGACCCTAGAGGGAAGCGAAAGTTTTTCATTAGTTGGTAGTCAAATCACTCCTAGAGGGGTTTGTGTTAGCTGCTCTGATAGTGAGATTACTGCCTTGCATGGCAGTAATAACTTTGAAAGTCAGCCTAAATTTCCTGTATTGCTTATTTCTCTAGATTTAGAGTTTTGTTCTGGTGAGCTTATTCAATTAGAGACCCAAGCTCAAATTCAAAGTATACGTAGGGTTTCTCAGCAGGAGTTCGAAGTATATATGAGTTTTAACAACATGGCGCAAGACGGTTATCGGCACATTGCTCGCTATATTGTGGACTGCGAAGGTGTGACTGAATAGGGTACTTTGAGTTCTATACCTTTTGGAATTTCCACTGTAATTTTCACAGTTTGAGAATACTCAACAGATTTAATTTTCCCGTCTGACGCTTCTACAATACGTCTAATTTCCGCTTCTTGAGAAAAATCAGCAATCAGTGATATTTGCTCTGTTTCTACATATTGTTTTAAGGTTACTTTTTCTAAAACTGATTTGGCTGCATCTGAATAGGCGCGAGATAAGCCTCCGGTTCCTAATTTTGTACCACCAAAATAGCGCACGACAACAATGGTAATTTCACCAATGTTATTGTGTTTTAAGTGTGAAAAAATTGGCATACCAGCGGTTCCACTTGGCTCGTTATCGTCGCTAAAACCGTATTGATTACTATCCCAAGGGGAACCTGCCATAAATCCATAGCAATGGTGACGAGCGTCAGGGTAGTCTTCTTTGAGTGTTTGAATGAAGGCTTTAGCTAGTTTGTTGCCCGCAGTGTGGGCAGCATAAGCAATAAAGCGACTCCTCTTCACTTCAATTTCTGTTGTACATGTGCCCACCGGAATTGAATAACTAGCCATGAGCACTCAATAGTACAAATTTTGAATTGGTCGCAAGTAAGTCTACATTCTTGAAGTATCTTTTAAGTGTTTGGTGGTAATTCAAATGCCGATTGCCGACGACGATCAGATGACCAGATTGCCTTAAAGCCTGTTGGCATTGTTTGAAAAGTCGCTTGGCAATATGATCACCGACGGTATGGGCTTCATGAAAGGGTGGGTTACAAAGAATGAGTTCGTAAGGCTTAGTTTGTGAGCCTAGGCCATCATTCCAGTAAAAATTAGCTTTCTGTGGTAGCTGATTTAACGCCCATGATTCTTGGCTACTGCGTACTGACATGTATGACTCATCATAAAAATCAATTTGCGCGTTTTCATGGTTTTGGGCGAACTTAATGCCTAAAATCCCACTACCGCAGCATAGGTCTGCAACTATATTGCTTGAAGGGATTTTAGCTAGGTTTTCCAGAAAAAATTGAGCGCCAGAATCTAACTTGTCTCGACCAAAAACATTGGCATGGCTTGATAGTCTAACGCCCATAAATTGATTGTTTTTTGGGTAGCTAGCATGATGGTGTTTACTTAGATTCAAGCTATATACAGTGGCTTTTTTAATAAATGGTAGGCGTTTAACCGTGCCATATTTTTGCAGTAATTCTAAAATATTTTTTGGTAGATGTTTCATCATTCCTGCAAGAAGCACATCATGAGTACCTAATTCATAGCAGGTTTGTAATTGATATTCTAGATAACTGATATTTTTAGGGATTTTAATTAGTGCCAAGTTTGGTGTTTTACTTGGTGTATCTAATGAATTTAAAATACTTACTTCGCTTTGGTGCTCGTTTATCTGTAGATTTAACTTTAATGCTTCATGGGCGCAATAACTATCGGATTGCCAAATAGGATGGCTTTTACTTAGAGCACAGCCTAAAGCGCCAAACTGATCATTTAAGATAAGTGGAGGGGTGCTTTTATAATGTTCAGAATATTGCTTAATTAAGTATTCATCTGCGGCATCCCAAGCTCTTAGAGGTTGCTTGGGATGGGCCCCTGGTCGGACCAGTTCAAACTGGCCGAAGGGGCAATCAAGTGTTTCTTTGAGCATGTGTTAGAAAGTGTCTGGGTTCTGCGGGTTTTCTAGTTGATCCCAAAGTGAAGTATCTTTTTTTGGTTTTTCGTAATGGCTGTCCATAACATCAGGAGTGTTAACAGTAGCGACACTTTCTGTAGCTTTAACTGGCTTTGCCACATGCTGAGTTTCTACGAGGTTGTTATCATCTAAAAACTTTTGATATACCGAGCGTTGACGGTTTTTGTTAACCGGGTTGGCAGCTTTTTGCTTTGCTTTACGCTGCTTTCTTTCAAGCTTCGTACGCTCTTTTGTTCCGGTTTTAACCCCGCCTGTTACGCGCTTTAAAGAACGTGATTTTTTAACTCGAGACATAATAGCCACCTGTGTATTGTCAGGCCATTGTATCACACTGATTAAGCCAAATAAATCGCCTATTTTATGTACAGAATATGAGTTGCTAAAACTGATATAATGGGCTTTTTGAGTAAAATATGGATTACATTTCAGCGCTAGAGTACACGGTTTCAGTGACTGGGCCTGTCTTTATTATCGTATTTGTGGGGTTTTACTTAAAGCGTAAAGACGTTATTGATCAGAACTTTATCACAAAGGCGTCTGGGCTTGTGTTTAATGTCTGCCTGCCAATTTTAATCTTTTTATCCATGCTTGATAACGACTTAGATATGAGTCAACAAGTACCGTTAGTTATATTTTGTATATCGGCAGCCGTCGCGAGCTTTGTGATATTTTGGCTGTTATCAAAATATTGGGTTGATCACCAAGATAGAGGAGTTGTTGTACAAGGGGCATTTCGGAGCAATTTAGGTATTATTGGGATTGCGTTATGTGCCAAGGCATTTGATCAAGATGGGCTAGCAATTGGGGCAATTATTTTGGCAGTTGTAACCCCTGTGTACAATATATTGTCTGTTTATGCGCTCAATAGAAGTGTGGATTCAAATAGGGCGGTCAATTGGCAAAAAACCTTCATAGATATTTTGAAGAACCCGTTAATAATTGCCATATTTCTTGGTTTTTTGGCTAATTGGTTGGATTTAAAACTACCCAAAGTCATGTATGATGCTAGTCACTACTTAGCCCGAATGACGTTACCATTGGCATTGATTGCCATTGGCGGTGCATTGAGTATCCAAGAGTTAAAAAATACCAGTGTTTTGTCATTTTGGGCGGTGGCTGGGAAGTTGGTCATCGTACCGATTTTCGCAGGCTTGTCGGCGTATACACTGGGTTTTGAAGGTGCAGCTTTAGGTTGCATTATTTTGATGTTCGCAAGCCCAACAGCAGCAGCTAGCTTTGTAATGGTTAGATCAATGGGTGGGAATGACCGACTTGCATCGAATATTATCGCCGTTAGCACATTGTTGTCTGTATTCAGTGTTAGTTTTTTATTGTATTTCACGAAGGTACTAGCGTGGATTTAAGTGGTAAATAAGGATATGAGTCAAAATACACAACCTATGGTTTATATATGTGCCGATCCAGATGATTCTGGTGAGTCGCTGTACACAATTATTAAAGTGGTGCTGCAGTTAGGCGGTATCCCTGTTCATTTAAATTTCACCCCTAACTCAGGAGATTATGATTGGCCTTTGGCTTCTAAGACCATAGATAAATCAGATCTGTTTATTTTATTGGTTGGTGACTCTTATGGTGCCATTTCCCCGACCAGTGAAAGTTATATTCACCGTGAAGCGGTTTATGCAAAAAGCAAAAATAAAAACATTATTGCTTTGTTGAAAAATGCGGAATTAAAAGAAATGCCTTCGCAAGATGTGCAGAGACTTAGAGCACTGCATCGTTTGACCATGTCTGGCACCTTTAAATACTGGAACCATAAAGAGGACTTGTTGCTTATTTGTCGTCAGGTTTTACGTGACTTATTAAAACCTCAAATTAGCTCAGATAAAACTAAATTAACAAGTGATAGAGACGTGCATATACCGCTGCATGAGGCAATTGCGGATACATTATTTGATATGCAGAGCTATGAAATGCGTTTTACAGGTAAGGTGTTTGCTCATGGTAATTGTCAAGAAATTCCTCGTACTATTAGCCTAACTTGGGATATGGCGTTTTTGAATATTGGTGTAATGATGACAGCACCAGTCAGTGAAGACAGAATGCGTTCGGCACTTGAGAGTTTCATTGAGGATCAGTACCGTGATGACTTTATGAATGAAGTTCCTGATTCTCATGCGTTATCTAATGTCCGCTGTAATGATATGGAATTTCAGCGTTTAAAAGCTTTTTTGAAAGGCGCTGGTGTGATTGAAAATGTGGCAACCGAATCATCAGGACTGAGAAGTTATTGGCAATTGACTCAGGTTGGTGAGAATCGCCTTCAGAAATTGCTTATACCTAACTAATTAAATGGGTAATTAAGAACAACTCATATATGAAGTATCTATTAAGTTTATTTGTAATGCTCCACCTTGTGGCATGTTCTGATAGTCAGCCGACTTTGGAGAAACTTCACGGCTATACCATGGGTACAACGTATACTGTGCAGTGGCCTCGACTTGATAATGCCGATAGTAACCTAGTTAATCGCTTACAATCCGAAACGAATACCCTGTTAAAACGGGTAAACCAGCAAATGTCGACATATCAAAAAGACAGTGAGTTGAGTGTCTTTAATACTATGACGGCACCTGCACAAATGGACGTGAGCACCGGCTTGATTGACGTTGTTGGAATGTCGCTCAGTTTGAATGTATATACCCACGGGTACTTTGATATTTCGGTTGGGCCTATTGTGAATCTATGGGGTTTTGGACCGGATAAAATGCCGTTGACGATGCCAACACTTGAACAAAAGCGCCAAGCAAAGTCGATGATGGGCTTAGAGGCCATAAAAATCAGTAATCAAAGTATTCAGAAAACAGCGCAGCGCTATTTAGATTTATCTGCAATTGCCAAGGGATACGCAGTTGATAAAGTAGCTGAATTGCTTGAAAGCAATGGTATTGCCAATTATTTAGTGGAAATTGGTGGTGAAATGCGTGTTGCTGGTGAAAAGGCAGAGGGACAAGCTTGGAAAGTCGCGATAGAAAAACCCGATGAAAACCTAAGAAGTGTACAGAAAGTATTCGAGATTACGGATGCTGCCATGGCTACATCTGGTGATTATCGTAACTTTTTTGAAATGGATGGCGAGAAATTTAGTCACAGCATTGATCCATTTACAGCTATGCCTGTTAAGCACTCTTTGGCATCTGTTACTATAATAGATAAATCATGTGCTCGAGCCGATGCGCTGGCAACTGCTATGCTAGTGATGGGGGCCGAAAAAGCAAAGGTATTTGCTGAGCATAATCAAATTAAAGCTTACCTGATTGAACGAGTATCAAGTGGCTTCAAAGAATATTCATCACCAGCGTTCAAACGCTGGCAAATAATGTGAGGTAAACCGTGGAGATGATATTAGTTGTCTTTGTTTTCATGCTTATTGTGATTGCTCTTATGGCGGTTGGCGTCATTTTAGGTAAAAAGCCGATTGCAGGGTCATGTGGTGGTATGAGTGCCATTGGTATGGAAAGCGCCTGTGATGTCTGTGGCGGTGATAAGCAAAAATGCGATACAGAAAAGAAAAAAGTGGCAAAATCGGCGAAGTCAAACCTTGGATACGATGCTAGCCAACAATAAAAAGACAAATTAAGGAGTCTTGAATGGCCGATTATCATTATGATGTCATTGTATTAGGAACCGGACCTTCTGGCGAAGGTGCGGCTATGAATGCGGCTAAAAAAGGCAAAAAAGTTGCTGTAGTAGAAGAAGCTGCAGTAGTCGGTGGTCATTGTACCCATTTTGGTACTATTCCATCGAAGGCGTTACGACATTCAGTTAAGCAGATTATTTCTTATAATACTAACCCCATGTTTCGGGATATCGGTGAGCCAAGATGGTTTAGTTTTCCTCGCGTATTGAAAACAGCCGAACGTGTTATTGCTAAACAAGTTAAGTTGCGAACTGAGTTTTATAGTCGTAATCGTGTACATTTGTATCATGGCCACGGTCGCTTTGTTGATAGCCATACTATTGAGATCTCTGAAGGACCAGCGTCGAGTACTAGGCTGCATGCGGACCAAATCGTATTAGCTACAGGCTCAAGCCCGTTTAGACCATCTGGTGTGGACTTTAACCATGAGCGTGTTTACGACTCGGATACTATTCTTAAATTGGAACATACCCCTAGAACAATCATCATTTATGGTGCAGGAGTAATCGGTTCTGAATACGCCTCCATATTTAGTGGCTTAGGTGTAAAAGTGGACCTTATTAATCCTGGTGAGCGCTTATTGCCATTCTTGGATGATGAGATTTCAGATGCTTTAAGCTACCACTTGCGGGATACTGGTGTATTGATTCGCCATAACGAGTTATTTGAGTCAGTTGAAACTGACGACACCTCTGTTGTTATGAATTTTCAATCTGGTAAACGTATCAAAGCTGATGCCCTATTATGGGCGGCTGGTCGCAGTGGTAATACTCAAAATTTAGGTTTAGAGCATGTAGGGGTTGAGCCTAATAGTCGTGGTCAAGTTGAAGTAGATGAAAACTATAAGACTACTGCGGATCATGTTTATGCAGTTGGTGATGTAGTGGGCTGGCCTAGTTTAGCCAGTGCGGCCTATGACCAAGGGCGTAGTGCAGCAGCTCATTTAGCGGGTGATGATGATTTCTGGTTTGTTGATGACGTACCCACGGGGATTTATACCATACCTGAGATCAGTTCTATTGGTAAAACTGAGCGTGAATTGACCAATGAAAAAGTGCCGTATGAAGTGGGTCAGGCATTTTTGAAAAGTATTGCAAGGGCGCAAATAACAGGCGAAAGCGTCGGAATGTTGAAAATCCTATTTCATCGTGAAACCTTTGAAATATTAGGTATTCATTGTTTCGGAGACCAAGCGTCAGAGATTATTCACATCGGTCAGGCAATTATGAAACAAAGTAATGGTGGTAATAATGTACGTTACTTTGTGAATAATACTTTCAACTACCCAACGATGGCCGAGGCTTATCGTATTGCGGCACTGAATGGTTTGAATCGGGTTTCTTAAGCCAGAGCTTAAAAAGCGAGCAGGAGGCTCGCTTTTTCAAGCTTTTAGAATTTTACGCTGTTTAGGGACTCAGGGCTTATATCTTTTTCATAGTAAGCTAAGCCAAGTACGTTTAAGTAATCATTCCTGTCCATGGTCACAACGTTTTCTTGAATCGCGTCTAAATCAAATGCCAGTCCACGTGCCTGATAAATTTCTTCCAGATAGCCCATATATGGGTTTAGATCTAATAACATAACAGCGGCGCCTACATCAGGTTTTACGTTGCTATTTTCAGCTTCATTTAATGTCACCTCTAAAATAGCAGGTTGTTCATCTTTCCCTGTATGTAGCAAGCGTGCGCGAACTTTTTGCTTTGCCCAATAGTAGGCCAGCTCCTTGCTTTGGGTTAGGAAAATGGGTTCTTTGCGCTCGGTGTAGTTGTTACCAATTGTCGCCATAGCCTTTTTCGTGGCTTGGTTTAAGTCATTATCGCCAGAGCGCTTTAACCCATCGGCTAGAATGGCAGGGGTTAGACCGCAGGTTGTGCCATGGTACCAAGTGTTGCTGGTTTTAAATCCATCATCTGTTAATAGATCTTTACTATCAATCAAGCTTTCAGGTGTGTGTATTTCTGTTGACATAACTACTCCGAAAATAAGCTTTTAGCGGTAAAGCAAGCCGCTATTATGTTTTGGCGCGATTATAGCAAGAAATTCATAAGAGTGTGATTAGCACATGCGGCTTTGATGTTCATAGAGCTGAGCACCCCTCAATAAAGTGTCGTTTTAACCATATCATCCTATCCCGATTGACGCCGAAGTCGCTGTAGCCAACTCTTGATGCCGAGCGCACATGAATAAGGTTACCTTGTCGTAACAGTTCGACGTCGTCGATGAAACCAAATACAGTGCTTTTAAATTCAGCGTGTAAGTACATATTGTTAGATTCAATGATTTTTACATTTTCCATCTGTTTTAGGCATAACGAAAGTTTCAACAAGGAATTATTAGCCCCAGCATCGCTGATAGGTGGGATGTAATTCATGCCTAAAGAAGAGCTTGAAACGCAATTTGGTGAAGCAGGGCATGGCTGTAAAGTGCCTTGTAGTGTTTCACCTAGCTGAAGCGGAGGGGCGGAGCTACAAGATGTAATAAGTAACGATAATGAAAGTATTGAAGCTAAATACATTATATTCATGGTATATCCGGTTGCTAACAAGAGTTAACAAATGATTATGCCTTTTTACAAAGGGAATACCATTGATAACTCTTTATCTCATAACGTGTGAAGTTATTCTCATTTGAAAGCGTACTATTGAGATTCAATTTTGGAGGCTTATATGGGCATTACAAAAAAATAATGGTGGTATCACTGATTCTTTTTACGCCTCATGCATGGTGCAATGAAGTAAATATTGTATATCAGGAAAGCAAGGCCATAGTTAAGCATTTAGCTAATTGGGATAATGAAATTCTTCGAGTGCTACTTGAAAGGCGTTATGAAGATAATGACAGCTTACTAGAGCTTGCTGCATCAAATGAATTGATTGAAAGTAATAAAGAGGTGGACGATGACTTTAATCATGCGATTAATAAATTATTAGATGATCAGAAAGGACTGAATTATTTTACAGAACACTTAGTTACTATCAGCACTAAAGAAAATTTGAATTTGGATGAATTCCTATTAAAAACAAATTGGATCAGAAGTCAATTTGAGGAAGATTCGGCGTATATTTCAGGAGAGCAAGGTGCTCGTACTCTTATAAATCGACTTATATATTTAAGTTTAATGGAAAAATATACTGTGAGCTAAAGCGATATGTATTCAGAGGCTGTCATTCTATAATACTTAATATTTTTATAGGGTAGGATAACCGGATCAGGATCAATAACTTCCACGGATATGTTGTTGTTCATTGCAATATTTAAAGCAATATTAGTAATGTTGACACTGAAAGATGTGCCCATGAATACGATTTTGTCTGCACTTTGCATTTTCTGTTCTGCTTCATTCATACGATATAAATTTGTATAAAATTCATCAAATAATAGAACAAAAGGCTTCAAGCTAATATTAAGCTCTGGTTTTTCTTTGATTTTAAAATGCTCTAGTAGTGAATTTACTGTATCGTTTGGGTCAATCTTGTCCCATGGTGCATCAAGTATTTTAGTGTCTTCTCCTTGCTCATGAAATGTAGTGACCTTGTCTAGGCGGCCATGAATAGCGATGTAGTCTTTATTGCCAGCTTTTCCATCTAACCCATCAATATTTTGAGTGATTAGGTTTTTATTTGCTAGCCAACGATGAACGTCATTTGGACCATGATGGCGATATGTAGCAAAGCGATGATAATACCATGCTAAAAAATCCGCTGGTTTTTGCGTGTACATTTTACGGGTTGCCATTTCCATTGGTGTGTAGTTTCGGCTGCCTATGCTCCAAAAACCATCTTCACCTCGGAATGTGGGAATGCTACTTTCAGCGCTTACCCCGGCACCTGTAATGTATAATGTATTCATATGTAATTAGGCAGTTGTTACCGTTAACGTTTCTTTTGCTTGTTGCGGGAAGTCACTAATAATACTGTCTGCACCAAGTTTAAATAAATCAGTCATGTCTTCAATTTTATTGACAGTCCAGACACTAACATGAAGATTCTTAGCTTGGGCTTGTTTAATGTACTGTTTACGGGCCAAAGTTTTGTTTAGGCATAAAAAATCACACCCTAAATTAATGGCTGTTTTTAAACCGTTAGGGTGATGCCATTCTTGAACATACCCCCGCGCAATATCAGGTAGGTGTTTTTGAAAGGCTTTTAATGTACCAATGTGTTTTGAAGTGATGACCACATTATCTTCTAGTTGGTAGGATTTAATTAATTCTAACATTGGCTTAATAAAACCAACCTCTGTACGTTGAGTTTTGATTTCGAACTGCCAATGTTTGACGCTAGGGCAAGCTTTAACCACATCTTCTAAGGTAGGGATGCCTTCATTAATGCCTTTTAATTCCGTTCTCTTTAAATCTTCTGAATGGGACTTGCTGACTAGTAAATCTGTATGTGTGAGACGGTTTAGTTTTTCGTCATGGATTACCATTAACTGGCCATCGCTACTTAAACGAATATCCAATTCAAAGCGATCAATTCCTTGGCTAACAGCAAGTTTGAAGCCCTTTATGCTGTTTTCCATGATGATACCTTTTGCACCGCGATGACCATAGATTTTCATAAAACTTACCTTAGATGATTAATAATATCGATGTACGCGGATACTGGGTAAAAATGGTGTATCTTCTATTTTACGGTCGCTACGTACAGCCCTTGCTCGATTAGTTGGAGGTACAGTATCGGGTGAATTGTGCACCGGTAATGTTTCATTCTTGCTGCACTTTATTAAAATAGGCAAAGAAATATTCATAGCTTGTCGAAGAGGGTGATGGCCGTCTTCATAAAATAAATTTGCCCGCATAGTCGGTGCTAAGTTTTGTACTTTAGCTAAAGGGGTGTTACTTGGTAGTTTCACTAAAGCTGCTAACTGAACTTGTATATGTTTGCTGTCTGTATTTAAACGGCTTAGTGAATCATAAGCTTGTTGAACGGTTATTTTTGTAATACTTCTGCCAGATTGGTACCAATTAAACCCTATTCTTGAGGGGGCTCGCTCTATGATTGGAATTGTTCGCCATGTTTGTTTTAAATGCAAACGGCTTAAGCCTGAGAAATGGAGTTGTTGTTGTACAGACGGGTGTCGCCTTGCTAGTTCACCTTTTAACGATACCCATGATTCTTTATTGTGTTTTTGAAATTTTTGCACACATTCTTTAAATGATTCTTTAAGAGTATTGATATCTTTGGCGTGCTGAAGTACGTGTTCAGGAAGCGCGATAAACCCAAAGCAACTTCGAGTCTCGCGGCCGTCTTGACCATCTTTATACCAAAAGTCTTGTAATACAGAGCAGGCAGACGTCAAGTTGGAGTCATCTTTAGGATTCACTTGATCAACCGCCGGGAGCCAAAAGCCTCGTTGATATGACTTTATATCCGAGGTTAATGCTTGAGTATCCACCACCAGTTTATCAAATATTTGAGTTAGTTCGAGGCTATCCATATTCTTTATACCGTTATCTTTTGGTAAGAATAACTGCTTTTAGCCTATAAATGTAGCTCTACTTTGATATTTAATATTTGATATTTGATATTTTGGGAGTGAACTGCGGTATGTATGTGATTAAACAAATGGCGTTATCAGCATGCGAATGGCTAATACTGTCAGGCAGCCTTTAAATAACAGGATAAATAACGTTTCAGAAACAAATCCCCTCACTGCAGTGCCCATTTTTGAGCCAAATATGGCAACGATTGAGAGGATAATTAACGGAATTGTTTCACTGGAAAGAGTTACCCCCATAAGCATGAATAACAATATTTTAATGAGGTGGCTGGCACTCATAATGACGGCATTACTGGCGACAATTTCGTTTTTATTAAATCCAAGTTTATAAAGTAGGGTGTTTCCTAGTGGGCCAGTGGCTCCAAATAGCATTCCAAGAGCCCCCTGAAATAGGCCTGTTATGAATAGAGGCTTTGGGAGTTTACTGAAATTGACGGGCAGTTTAAGCCAAAGTTGAGTCAGTATGTATATTGCGATAATGGGCTCAATCCAGTGCCAGTTGGCTGTATCAATCATGGGTGTGATTATAGTAGCCCCTAGAAAAGTACCGAATAGAATAGGGGTTATGATGTTCCATTTAATATGAGGAGTCGCTAAGAATGCTCTGCTGGCATTGCTTGAGAGCTGAATGACACTATGAAAGGCTATTAAAAGTGGCAGCTTTAAATATAAGGCAAGTACCGCAAATAATATTAGGCCCCCACCTTGGCCAATAAT
Organism: Oceaniserpentilla sp. 4NH20-0058; assembly: GCF_040371755.1. Lineage (NCBI taxonomy): Bacteria > Pseudomonadati > Pseudomonadota > Gammaproteobacteria > Oceanospirillales > Oceanospirillaceae > Oceaniserpentilla > Oceaniserpentilla sp. 4NH20-0058. The sequence continues at coordinate 381,540 of NZ_BAABWE010000001.1, read as the reverse complement.
ACCAGCTAGAGTGCTTGTTAGGAGCGCGCAAATAACTAGAAAAATAAAATCTAGCGAGGCGATATCCATAAATACCTTCTTTGATATATGAGAGTTTAGTAATAACGCCTAAGGTTTTTTAGCGTTTCTTAATATACTGATTTTTATAGCAAATCCTATAGATTCTTTGAATTGCATTTATAATCGCAGAAATTGCTTAACCTATTGGTTGAACTATTCTAAATATATAGATAGGAGAGCCTTATGAAATGGTCAGACCTAGGGTTGGCTAAAAAGTTACGTCTACCCATAGCGCTAGTGGGTATTTTGCTATTACTGGTATCTATTCTTCAAATTAATAGTATGCAGGTTATATCTAACGATTTCTCACATATAAATGAAGAATATATTCCAAGTATAGAGCTAGTTTTAAATGCAGATAGGGACTTATATCAAGCTCAGGTTGCTGAGCGAACTATGGCAATGGGTTTGTTAAATGATGATTATTTGAAGGCTCATAGTGAAAATATCCAGCAAGTTGAAGATCGAGTTAAAAAGATTTTAAGCTTGGATGTATCGAAAAAGGTTAAAGAAGAAGCCAAAGTATTCCTGACGTCATTTTCAAACTGGCGGCCTCAAACTCTATCCCTTGTTGATAAGATCCGTAATCAAAGTGTATCAATTGATGAGGCTACTGAGTTAAGTACGGGTAGTTTAGATAATGTATTTGAATCCATGAGGGGTAAGCTTGATATTCTTGGTGAAAGCTTGGGTCAAGAAGCTGCTTCGCTACAAGCCTTAACAGTAGAGGTAAAGTCAGATTCCATGACAAATACGGTTGTGTTAGTGCTAATCGTTTTTATCATAACCACATGTGTTGGTGTGCTATTTCCAAAAATGATAATAGGGCCATTAAATGACCTTTCAGTTGCGTTAAACGAATTGGCCAGCGGTAAAGGAGATTTAACGAAACGCATGCCTGAAATGGGTGAGGATGAAATTGGAAAGCTAGCTCATAGTTTTAATCAATTTTTGACGGGGGTGCAGCAATTAATGACAAATGTGAAAGCTGTATCTCTTGAAATTAACAGTGCCAGTCAGAGTTTAAAAGAAGGCGCTCAAGATAGCGTTTCAAATAGTGAGCAATATGCACACTCTATGGAAATGGTGGCTACGGCCAATAATGAAATGGGTTTGGCGATTCAAGAAGTTTCTAATAATACGCAACAGGTTTCAGAGGAAGCAAAAAATGCTGATTCTACCGCTAAGCAAATTGCCCATGATTTTAGTCGTGCTATGCGTGAGATTGAATCACTGGCAGATAATGTCAGTAATTCAGGGTTGGTTATTCAAGAATTGGTGGAAGAGACTACAAATATTGCATCTGTGCTAGATGTTATTAAGGGTATTGCGGAGCAAACAAATCTATTGGCATTGAATGCTGCAATAGAAGCTGCCCGTGCAGGAGAACAAGGGCGTGGATTTGCCGTGGTAGCAGATGAGGTGCGGACCCTTGCCAGTAAAACCCAACAGTCCACGGGTGATATCAATAATATGATCGAAAACCTCAGAAACGGGGTAAACAAGGCAGTTGAATCTATGAAAGATGGTCAAGAAAAGGCCACTTCTACTGTGGATTATGCTAAAAAGTCTGAAGAGAATCTTAATAATATTTCATCGTCTTTAGTGAGTATTAGTGATCGAATTTTACAGGTGGCCTCTGCAATTGAAGAGCAAACATCCGTTATTGACGAAATTAACTCAAATTTAGAGGGAGTGAATGAATTAAGCCAAGGCGCTAAGCAGAGTGCTGAATCCATTGGTAATGCCGTTCAGGGGCTTAACAAGCAGTCTCAAAGCTTAACCAGTCAAGTATCCAGTTTTATTCTATAAAGCCTCTCAGGCTCATTAAATGAGCCTGATGCCATTGTTTTTATCTATGTCCAACTGTCATATTTCTTTACGTTACTGTTCACAAGGTAGGTGAATGCTTTACTATTAGACATGAATTCTTTTGGGTGTCATTCCCTTCTAGTAATAAGGCTAAATCATGTTAATGCTAGTATCACCAGCAAAAACGTTGGATTACGAAACCCCTGCTCCAATTAATGAACATACATTACCGGATATGCTTGAGCAGTCTCATGCTCTCATTAAAGAATTAAAGCAGCTTACACCTAAGGACGTCGCTAGTTTGATGAAATTGAGCGACAAATTAGCTGATCTCAATGTCTCTCGGTTTCAGCATTGGTCTCTACCATTTACTCAACAGAACGCCAAACAAGCCATTTACGCGTTTAAGGGTGATGTATACACAGGGCTGGATGCATACAACTTTAGTAAATCGGATATGAACTTTGCGCAAAAACATTTGCGAATGCTTTCCGGGCTTTATGGGCTTTTAAGGCCTATGGATTTAATACAGCCATATAGGCTAGAAATGGGAACGAAGTTTGAAAACCACAAAGGTAAAAACCTCTATGAATTTTGGGGGAATCAAATTACAGATAAAATTAATCAAGAACCTAATGGATCGGATGTGATTGTTAACTTAGCGTCCAATGAATATTTTAAGTCAGTTAAAACCAAGCAGTTAAAGGCTAAAATTATTACGCCGGTTTTTAAAGATGAAAAAAATGGGCAATTTAAAATTATTAGTTTTTACGCAAAGAAAGCCCGTGGATTAATGTCAGCATATATTATTAAACAGCGCATTAAAGATGTTGAAAATATAAAGAAATTTGATGTTGACGGATATTATTTCTCCCCAGACCAATCGAATGATTGTGAATGGGTATTTTTAAGAAAAGAACAGAAATAATGAATCATAAATTAAGGAAATGAAAATGAAAATTAGATTTATATATGTAATGGCTTTATTTAGCTTATTAGCTGGGTGTGCAGTAGGCCCACAAACAGTGAATGTTAGCCCAATGTTGGACTTTCAAAATATGAAAGGTGTTAGTGTTCCTGTTGAGCTTGTAGTTGAAGATGAGCGTAACACCCCTGAGGTTCTTGGATATCGAAATGCTAAAAACGAAGGACCTATTACGTTTGATGAATCACTTTCGAAATCTATGGGTGAAGCTATACAGTCAGCTATGTTGGCACAAAATGTAGAAATGGAAAGAAAACCAGAACCTTTATCAAAGGTTAAGGTGAATATTGTAAAGCTTAGATACTCGTCCCCTAACAAAGATTGGGTTAGCCGAGTTGAACTGGAAGGTGAAGTGGTCATTAGCTTGCAGCGTGGATTGGCGAGTATGACCAAGCGTTTTTCTGCCAATCGTTCTCAAGATGTAGCAACAGCGCCTACACAAGAGTTTAATCAGAAATTCCTAAATACGCTGCTAAGTGAGTTATTTAATAAAGCATTTAATGATAAAGAAGTGATTAACTTTCTTAAGTAGGTATGAATGGAATTGATAAATTATTTTGATTCAATATGGTTGGACTATAGTGCGTTTGTTTTTTTTGTATTGATATGGGTGGGGTATAGCTATTTTGCTAAAAAAATGGCAAAGCGTATTCATTGCCTGGCTTCTGTTTTAGATTTGCATAGAGTTTCATGGATGGAGCGAATGATGCTTCGTGAAAATAGAATAGGGGATGCAGCATTACTTGCAAACTTAGAGCGCAATGTAAACTTTATGGCTTCTACAACTGTAATTATAGTGGCAGCTATATTAACGGCATTGTCTTCATCTTCAGATTGGCACTTATTAAAGCAGGTTAGTACTGAGTTTAATCAATATAAGCTAGGCCTTATTCTGTTTATTATGGTGTATGCCTTCTTTTGTTTTACTTGGTCACTGCGCCAATATGGCTTTGGCAGTGTATTGGTTGGAGCCTCACCAATGCCAGATCAGGAGGAGTTTAATGCAAGACAAAGAAAAGAATACGCATATTCGACAGGTAAAATTCTTGATCAAGCAGGGCATGCATTTAATTATGGGTTGAGGGCTTATTATTTTGCCATGGCTTCATTGGCATGGTTCATCCATCCGTTATTGTTTATTATCTCAACATCTATTGTGGTGACGATATTATATCGGCGAGAGTTTACTTCTAAGGCTTTAAAGTTATTGGTAATGGATGCAGATATTTTAGAGGGAAAAATAAAATAAAAAAAACCACGCTTAGCGTGGTTTTTTTTAGGTGGATTATTTTTTAGTTAAAACTTGATTTGTATCGAGTTGGATGAAATCTACTAATATCTCACCACCTTCTATTAATAATGCATCTTCAGTTGCATTCTTTTTCTCGCTATCAGGATTAGGCTCTTCACTTTCATCTTCAGCGTTATCTAATTTATCTAGTAATTTTAACCCCTTTGCTTTTCGACGTTTATTTTCAAGGGCAAGCCGACGAGACTCGTTAGTTAAGCGTTCTTTTTCACGGGTTTCGATATTTAAAGAAATACTTGTGTCATTTCTAAGCTCTTTCAAAAACTCCACTTGTTCGTTTAGATATTCGAAATCTGGATTGTTTGAAATTCGCTTCTCGTGCTGTTCTTTTAGAATAGGAATGCTAGAGCTCAGGTTATTTTGTGGTTTGAATTTTGAGGCTTCAATTTTATCCCAAGGTAATGCCTCTTCCAGTGCGCTCTCGCCAATCTTTTCAATGTCATAAATTTCTGGGTAACTGATGTCAGGGATGACGCCACGATGTTGTGTACTTTCACCACTGACACGATAGAATTTTGCATTGGTGACCTTCATTTGTCCTCTGAAAAGAGGGATTAAAGTTTGAACTGTACCTTTACCAAATGTTTGGCTGCCAACAACTAGACCGCGGCCGTAATCTTGGATTGCTCCTGCAAAAATTTCAGAAGCACTCGCACTTAAGCGGTTTGTTAGAACGACAAGAGGCCCGTTATATAAAACGCTAGGGTCCTGATCTGCTAATACTTGTGTGTGCCCAAAACTATAGTGAACTTGAACCGTCGGCCCTTGAGGGATAAATAATCCAACAAGGTTATTAACCTCGGCTAGTGAGCCACCACCATTATTACGTAAATCAATAATTAAGCCGTCAATATTGTCTTTTTTCAAATCTTCGATTAAACGACTAACGTCACGAGTTGTGCTTCGATAGTTGGGGTCGTTTGCGTTTTTAGCTTCAAAGTCAGCGTAGAACGCAGGAATATCAATGACGCCTAGTTTATAGTCTTTATTTTGTCGTTTAACATCTATGGTTTCACTTTGTGCTGCTCTATCCTCTAACTTTACTTCATCACGAACAATTGAAATTGTCTTATGTTCTTCGGTTTGGCCGCTTCCTGAAATAATGTCCAAGCGAACAGTGCTGTCTTTTGGACCTCGAATCAGGTCGACAACCTCGTCTAAACGCCAGCCGATGACGTCCTTCATTTCTTTATCACCTTGAGCGACACCAATTATTTTATCGCTTGGCTTGAGTTGCCCGGCTTTGGCAGCAGGACCGCCAGTTACAAGGCGCTCAACAATGGTATTTTCATTTTCAGATCTAAGGACAGCTCCAATACCTTGAAGGGAGAGACTCATGTTGATGTTGAAGTTTTCGCTATTGCGAGGGGACATATATTGAGTGTGAGGGTCAAATGTATAGGTGATGGCATTCATATATGACTGGAATGCGTCTTCAGAGTTGATCTGTTTAATTCTGTTTAATTGACTTTCATAGCGACGCTTAAGCAGGCCGGCAATGTCTTCGTCAGCTTTACCTGCTAATTTTAAGTTCAAAACCGTATTTTTAATGCGTTTGCGCCATAATGTGTCTAGTTCCTTTTCAGTTTTTGCCCAGTCGGTAGCTTCTCTGTCGAGTTCAAGTGATTCATCTTTTTTGAAATCAAATTGTTTGATTCCTTTATCTAAAACACCAATTGCAAACGTAAGGCGCTCGATGGCTCTTTGTTCATAGCGATTATAAATCTCGAAAGCAGGAGCAAGATTATTCGTTTTGATGGCTTCATCTAGCTGTTTTTTAAATTTCTCAAATTGCTTGATATCCGCCTGCGTAAAATACGAGCGAGTATTGTCGAGCAGGTCCAAAAACCGGGTATATACCTTTTCAGAGAATTCATTGTTGAGATATTTTCGTGAGTAGTGATGTTGGTATAAATGATGTACAACAGCACGATTAGCAAGTGCGTGTTCTGCTTCAGGCTTTAATAGCGGTATTTCTGGAGTGTTCGAGTGTACAAATGATGTGCAAAGCAGGGTGCTGAGTAATAATAAATGACGAAACATTTATGGGGCTTTCCTTATTAGATGACGCAAGCATATAAAGGGTGAATATTGATATTTATAGCACTTAAACCCAGTTTAATGTGTGCTTTGGCTGATAATAGCCAAAAATAAACCCATATTATCCTAAGCTTTCAGATATTTCATGTTTTACGTTATATCTATGATTCGCTTGAAGGCGAACAGTTCACATGAATATTTATGAGGGGCATAAAAAAAGCCCTAGCAATGCTAGGGCTTCAGGCTCAACAGTTAGTGTTGAACAGGGCTTATTACAAAGAGTAAGTCCCCTTGGTTTACTTGTTGTCCTTCTTCATTTTGAATGCGGACCACTTTGTATTGAGCGTCTGGATCATAAAGTGTATTGCCTTGTGTATTGAACGAGCTTAGGTTCAATGGGCTGAACATCTTCATAGCTTCCATTAGGCACAGGGTCTTAGTAATGGAGATAGTATCACCTTCCTTCACATATGGAGGCTCAGTTGGTGATGGTGCGCTATAGAATATAGAGCTAGCAGGGGCTAACACTTTAAGCTCACTTGAACCTTCGATGCGTAGACTATCGATTGTCATGCTTTGCTTGTCGTCACCGGCACTGGTTGCAATATCTTCAATCAATTGTTTCTGGTCAATACGATTCAAGAATTTAGGAAGGTAATTCGTATCGTAATCGCCATTTACAAAAACATCGTCAGTTAATATACGCTTAAGTAGCGGAATATTGGTACTAACGCCTTGAATAACAACGTCATCAAGGTACGCAAGTAGTTTTTTGATGGTGTCGTTACGATCTTTGCCAAAGCAGATAATTTGCACGACCATGCTATCGTAGAAAGGCGTGACTTCTTTGCCGTCATCGATAGATTTCAGGATCTGAATGTCTTTATTTTCAGGTAATACAAACTTAGTAATCTTACCCGCGTTTGGAATAAACTGAACTTCACCATTTTGTACCGCTGCCTTCTCTGCGTTAATACGCAGCTCCATGGCATAACCTTTCTGTGCAACTTTAAGGTCAGCAATACTTTCTCCACCGGCAATCTTGAACTGCTTGCCCATGATGTCAGTATTTGTGACTAGCTCAGTTACAGGGTGTTCAACCTGTAAACGAGTGTTCATTTCCATGAAGTAAACATCGTTTGCATCTAGGTTATAGATGAATTCAACGGTACCAGCACCAAAGTAATCCACTGCATCAGAAAGTTTTGCAGCGTAATCGTATACCTTTTTCTCTAGGTCCGCTGGTAACATGGTTGAGCCAGATTCTTCAATGATTTTTTGGTTATTACGCTGAACAGAACAGTCACGAAGTCCAAGTACTTTAGTATTGCCCTGACTGTCACGTAGAATTTGTACTTCAATGTGACGTAGAGAGGTTACAAACTTCTCAAGATAAACATCACCACTACCAAAGGCACTGCGAGCCTCGGTTGAGATTTGATGGAATAGCTCATGAATTGTTGACGGTTCATGTACCACTTGGATGCCTTTACCACCACCACCGTGTACGGCTTTTAATAGAACAGGGTAACCAATCTCATCTGCTACTTTGGCTGCCATTGCAGATGTAGTCACGATGCCGTGAGAACCCGGTACAACAGGTACGCCAGAGCTAATAGCGGTATTGATAGCGTTTGATTTATTACCCATGGTTTCCATTGATGAAACGCTAGGGCCAATAAAGTTGATGTCGTGGTTTCCACAGAATGCGGCGAACTGAGAGCTCTCAGATAAGAAGCCAATGCCCGGATGAAGGGAGTCTACTTTCTCAAGCTCAGCAATGCGGATAACACTTTGAGCGTTCAAGTAACTTTCATCAGGAGTGTTACCACCAATACATACCAAGCGTCCGTTTTCATTGAGGTTGTCCGCTGCGGTACTGCTCATATCAGGGTCAGATTGAACTAATACGACATCAATATCATTCTCTTGTGCTTTACGTACCAGTTTTTCGGCAGTACAGCCACGAGCATGAATTAGGATTTTCTTAACTGGGCGGAAAATCTTTTCTTCGTTTTGACTGGCAAGTTCTTTTGCTTCGGCTTTTTCTGGTGTCACATAGCCTTCAAGTATACGACCTAATACTTCATCCACTGTTTTGTTTGCAACAGGGATGGCAGGGTCGATGGCACGAAGTTGGCTATCTAAGTCTTCAACAAAAGGATGTTTAACCAAGTCGGCCATCGAACCATTATTTAATGATAAATAGTTAGAAAGGGTTGCCGTAGATGGCAGATAAGACGGAACAACAATTTGTCCAGCAAAAGGCATGTTGGTGCCAGAGAAGTAGAAACTTTGCACCATCGGGTGTGTTACAAAACTGGCCTGTGCGCCACCAGTACAATCGCCATAACCAAATACAGCAATTGGAAGGTCGTTATCACGAACAAAACGTGTAATACGGTCATTCACTACTGCCATGGAGAATAATGCAGATGCACCTTCTTTTGTCTGCATGCCACCAGAGCTGACGAAGCAGACAATAGGGTAGTTGTGCTTGGAACATTCAACCATTAACTTACAGAATTTTTCAGCAGATGCCATGTCGAATGCACCTGCTTGGAAATCTAGGTTGGAAATAAGAGTACCGACACGGCGGCTTTCATTTCCAATCTTGATAGTACCAAAACCTGTGATGACACCACATGGTGTAATGTTATTGTTTAATGCTTTCTCAATCGCATTTCTGAAACCAGGGAATTGTACTGGATCAGATGTCATAAGGTTGGCGTTAACTTCTTCGAAATCATTAAAGAAGCGGTCAATTATTGCCTGACTACCTGTGGTTTTTTGTTTTTTAACATCGTCTAAAACATCTTGGATTAACAAGTCAAAATAAGCGATTGTTAAACGGTTCCAGAAGTCTTTTTTACGGCCAATGCTATAAGGGTTAATACGACCATTGTATTCAGTGCCATCTTTAGCACCGTAGAATTCAGCCAGTAATTTATCAAAGAAGAAGGTGACGATAACAAACAGGGTGTCACTTAAACGAGGGAAGCTGTGTTTTTTCCACTCTTCTACTTGTTTTAAGAAATCACCACGAGAGCCTGACTCCATGAAGAATTTAAACCAGTTGGCGAATTCTTCTTTATGGTTTTCAGCGATGCTCAAGTTGTTCGTATACTCTAGGCCTTTGTTTAGAAGGTCGGAAACGGCAGTATAAGATAAGCTGTGAGTCTCTTTTGCTTCTTTAGCAATGACACCTAGATTACGAATAACGTAATCATATAACGCGCCAAACATGATTAAGTTTTGGCTGATACTGATAAACTCAGAGCGTAAGTCATCTAAAAGAACGGCGTCTAATACACTTGATTCGCGGCGATTTTTAATTGTATTTTCATCGCTTTTAATGCGAATGTATGGGGCTAACGCATCTTCTAGTGCACGACGATTAGCTTCACTAACACTGCTGGCAACACTATTTAATAATTGCTGTGATAGTGGGCTAAGGTTAATGCTTTCAGTGACTTCTTGAGGAAGTTTATCTGCTTTAATCATGATGTTTAAAGCTTCAGTTAGGCCGCCTAATAATTCATTGGCTGCTTTGCCGCTTTCATGTTTAGCCAGTAATGCTTGCATATCATAGTCTAACGATTTTTGAATATGCTGCGCTAATGCGTGTTCATTATTTTTAATGAATCCAATGATTGCTTCACTGTCTAGTATGTCGTCTTGAGTTAATAAGAAACGGCTTTCTTGATAGTTTTCTAAGTAATCAATTAATTCAACAAAGTTTACGTCGGCATCAGACTTCCAGCGATTAAATAAATATAACCCTAACGAGAAACTGAAATCCTGTTTTGCTTTAATATAGTTATCTTCTGGCTCACCAAAAAATAAGCGAGAGATGGAGCCACGTGAATCACTACGTTCTTCAGCTTTTTGGGTGTAGTTTTTCCAAAGTTTGTATAAGTCTTCGTCGTAACGGATTTTATCTGGTGCTTGAAGCCATTTTTGAAACTTCTTACGTTTTTCTTCTTCATTGCGCTCGTTCAACTTACCTTGAGGTACTTCAACTTCAGCAAGACGGCTATAAGTACCAGAGCTTGTAGAAGAAATACGTCTGCGCAATGTTAGGTAGCGCATGTAACGGTAAGTCATGCGGAATAAATTGTGATGCTCTGTTGCAGTTGTTGCGATGTTTAAGTTTGAATCGTTTTCTAAGGCAACCAATTTATCGGAAGGGTTCAAGTAGCGCTCTACACTTCGCTTGTAGTGGTCCATTAAATAAGGGTTTTCACGAGCAAACGCTTCGGATCCCTTTTCAATACCTTCAATGGAGCTTGTAATTGCAAGTGATAAGTTTTGTAGCTTGTCAATTCGATCGCCAGGGGCGTAATCGATGATACCGTCAATGACGTTACGTAGCTGAAGCTCATATGCAGATACACCTACGTACTTAGCACATTCCTGCCAAGATAGGTTGTATTTACGTGCGATGCTAGCTAGGCCTTGTGGTTGAATGGTGTTGAAAATACCATCACGTACAGATAATAAAATGTTGGTTGAGGCAAGAGGGATGGCACCACCAGAATAACCGGCGCCAAGAATGATGCCCACTGTTGGGATATCGATATTGGACATTTCAGCGATTAAGCGTGAAATGCTGTGTGCTTGGTTGTCTAGGTTAGCTTGTTCGTTTGCATCGGCCCCTGGTGTGTCAATGAACGTAATAACTGGCGTAGCGTGTTTTGCAAATTTACGTAAAGACTCAACGGCTTGCTGGTGGTGTTCTGGTAACCATGCACCATTACGTTCAGCACGGTTTTGACCAATTACACCAACACGGCGAAATTTGTTGTTGAAGTCTAGCTCGACTTCGGCAACGTATAGAGGGCCGTAATCGTTTTCGCTAATAAAACGATGGGTCAATTTGTGTACAATTTGCTTGGCATTTAAGCGTTGGCTAGATTCGCTTGGCGATACGACTTCTTTTATATAGCTATCTAGGTCTAACTCTTTAAATGCGGCGCTTTTGTCTTCCACTTGTTGTTGGCTTAGTAGGCCCTTAACAACAGAAGTGGCTTGGCTGTCCTCATGCTCTGGGAACAGCGAGAAATCTTGGCTAAGTTTTTCTGCTATTTGAAATAGCTGATCAGTTTCAAACTGCGACATATCTATTGGCACTTTTTTAATTGGTTATTAGGTAAAGCTGGCTGATGTTCTAAGCCAATATGCACTGCTTTATAACAGAGATTTATGAAGAAAACAGCCTCGTGGACTGGTTTCTTGAGATCTGTCATAAAATTAATTTTTTACGGCTAACCCTAAGGTTTATCCTGTTGGTTAACCTGACTATAATAGGCTCAAAATGGAGGTCACTATGGACTTAGCCGAAATACGGCGTACAAATGCTTCAACTATCATGCTTGAAAATGCACTGGATGAATTATCCTTTGCAATGTGTCTTGGCAAAGATGAAGAGCAAATCGCCGCTTTAATGGCCCCAACTAGCAAAAAAGTCATCTCAGATTCACTTGCTCGCTCAATGGAGCAGACCTTTAGCAAACCTAAGCTTTGGTTAGATACTGAGCCAGATAATACTATCACGAATGGCCCGAGTTACGACCTCTTTGGCTAGCGCCTAAAAAGTAGGTTGTACCATATAGAAAAAGGCCCAGCATTTGCTGGGCTTTTTGTTGCAACAACATGACTTTCTGTAATGCCGAAAGTCATGAGTCAACTGAGAATTGCAGAATGTGCTTAGGTTCCCATTATAAGCGGTATGCAGAAGGGGTTAGTCTTTAATATATCGCGATTGTAAACCTGTGTAAGCATCGATTCTGCGGTCCCTGAAATAGGGCCAAATTCGACGAGTCTTTTCAGTTTTATTAAAATCAATTTCGGCTTGTATTAAACAGGTCTCTTGGTGTTCGGCTATGTCTAGAAACTCTCCTTGAGGCCCTGTAATAAATGAATGCCCCCAGAATTTAATGCCAGAACTTTGATTGCTTGGGTCTGGTTCGTGCCCGACTCGGTTAATGGCAACAACAGGCAGGTTGTTTGCGATGCTGTGGCCACGTTGAACGCCAATCCACGCATCTTTTTGACGAGTTTGCTCGTCAGGTGTGTCTGTATCGTCCCAGCCTATGGCAGTAGGGTAGATGAGTATTTGAGCCCCTTTTAGGGCCATTATTCGAGCGCCTTCCGGATACCATTGGTCCCAACACACCATTACACCAAGTTTACCAATGCTGGTTTGTATTGGTTCAAAGCCATCAGGGTCGCCAGGAGTAAAGTAGTACTTTTCGTAAAAGCCTGGGTCATCAGGAATGTGCATTTTGCGGTAAAACCCAGCAAGTGAGCCGTCTCGCTCAAAAACTAAGGCTGTGTTGTGATATATGCCTGCTGCTCGTCTTTCAAAAATAGATCCTACAATCACCGCGTTTGAGTTTTTCGCTTGCGCACTTAAAAATTGAGCTGTTGGGCCGTCAAGTGGCTCGGCTAGGTCAAATTTATTGGGCTCCTGTGTTTGGCAGAAATAATCTGTGGCATGTAGTTCTTGCAAAACGATTAAATCTGGTGATTGCTTTGATGCTTGTTTAATAAGCGTTTTGGTAATTTCAAATGATTGTGCTTTTTCAGTTGAGCATGTTTGCTGAATACCAATCACTTTAATTATTTGAGACATAATCTGGATTTTCCTATGGGTTTACAGCGGCTGGAATTTGCATGGTTAAGCAATGCAAACTGCCAAATTGGCGAATAACCATTGAGCAATCAATTGGGATGATTTTATATTCTGGCAGTGCTTGTTGCATAGTTTGAACGGCTATTGGGTCTTGGGGAGTACCATAGGTAGGGAGTAATACAGCATTATTTATGAATAAAAAATTAGCATAAGTGGCTGGTAACCTATCGTTGCTTTCAGTGTCATATTGAGCATCGGGCCAAGGAAGTTCAATCAATTTAAATGGTTCATTTGGGCAGTTGGTAAGCTCACTTAATTGGGCTTTCATTTTTTGAAGCTCATCAAAATGAGCATCGTTTTTATCATTGCAGCCTTGAAAAATGATTTGATTGTTGGGGGCAAATCTTGCCAGTGTGTCGATATGGGCATCAGTATCATCGCCTAGTAAATCCCCATGGTTTAGCCATAATACTTTTTTTATGCCCAGTTGGCTGCTTAATAGCTGCTCGATTTGAGCTTGGTTTAAAGATGAGTTCCGGTTGGTATTTAATAGGCATTGGCGAGTGGTCAAAAGACAGCCCTTGCCGTCACTTTCGATGCTGCCACCTTCTAAAATGAAGTTGACCTTGTCTAGTTGATCACTAGGGTAGGCATTTTGATTAAATAAGTTTTGAGTGATTTGGTTGTCCAGTGAGGCATCAAACTTTTGACCCCAGCCATTGAAGATGAAGTCTTTTATAACCAGTTTGTTATTTTCTATAACAGCTATTGGGCCGTGATCTCTTGTCCATGTGTCATTATTTTGTGAAGCATAATAATGACATTTAAATTTCTTCTGTTTTAGGCTGCGGTTGATTGTTTCTACTAACGATAAATCTTGCACACTTAAAATAACATGCTCATGCTCTAATATGGTGTTAATTAGGTTGATATAAAATACTTGGATGTCAGCTAATATCCAGTGCCAATCAGTTTCTGCGTGAGGCCAAGTAAGCTGAATGGCGTATTGAGGGTGCCATTCAGCAGGTAGGTATCGGTTCATGTGTGTATTCTGAATAAATGTTAGTTTGAGCGATTAACAGTATGAATAAGGGACTTTGATTCAAAAAAGGCGCTAAAGGTGGGGTAATCCCATCGAGTAATGGGGGGCTTTCCTTTTGCTGGATGTACCTTTATTGGTTCCCCATATGTTTGCTTAACCGTATTCATGGATGTGCCCCTTGTAGGGCCAATGCTATTTTGCTTTATGTTTTTAGCAGATAGAGGGATGGAGATTTCTTCTATTTCTGTGTGGGTTTCAACTATTTCATTTTCATTTGCATAGGATGAAATGCATGCACAAAGCAGTAATGTGAATGCTGTGATGCTTTTATGTAGTTGCAATGATTTCATATTCATAGCCATTAGGTTGATTCTATCCTTAAATTTTAGCGTTAAATAATCATGAAGACCATTTCATTTCACAAGGGAATTCATTAGTCTTACGTTTTTTCACATTGGTAGTTATAGCGAATGCTTAAAACCTTGCCTGTTTTAATTGGTCTCAGATACACAGGGGCTAAGCGGCGTAATCACTTTATTTCATTTATCTCTGCTATTTCAATGGCTGGCCTTACGCTTGGCGTGGCGGTGCTTATTTTGGTTTTGTCCGTCATGAATGGATTTGATCGTGAGCTTCGTCAGCGTATTTTAGGTATGGTGCCTCATGCTGCGCTTTATGCAAGGGATGGTTTAGAGGATTGGCAGGCATTAGCTGAAGTGGTGGAGGCTAAACCTGGGATTGTGGGTGTTGCTCCTTTTGTAAATATTCAGGGGATGATGACCCATAAAGGCCGCGTTCATGGCGTCATGGTTAACGGCATCGAGCCAGAATGGGAGGCCAAAGTTTCAATATTGCCTGACTTTATGAAGCAGGGAGAGTTTACATCTCTTCAGGGTGGTGCTTATCAGGTGATATTAGGGGATCTTTTGGCGAGAAAGCTAGGGGTGACGTTAGGGGATAAAATAACCCTAATAATGCCTGAAGCAAGTTTAACTCCAGCAGGGGTTATGCCTCGATTAAAGCGTTTTACTGTGAGTGGTATTTTCTCAGTAGGTGCAGAATTGGATGCTAATTTTGCATACATTCATATGACAGATGCGGCAAAACTGGCTCGCATGAAACATTCAGCCCAAGGCTTGAGATTACAAACAGAAGATTTATTTCAAGCGCCCAGAATAGCATGGAACCTTACGTTTGATTTAGATGCCAGTATTACCAGTAGTGATTGGACACGGACGCACGGCAATTTATTTCAAGCCATTCAAATGGAAAAAACCATGATCGGATTGTTACTGCTGATAATTGTAGCGGTTGCGGCTTTTAATATTGTTTCGACTCTGGTTATGGTAGTCACAGATAAACAAGGGGATATTGCCATTTTAAGAACTCTTGGGATGTCCCCTGGCAGTATTATGAAAGTCTTCATGGTTCAGGGTTCGGTAATTGGTGTGGTTGGTATTTTGTTAGGAACCCTATTAGGCATTATTTTAGCGCTGACGGTTTCCGATATTATTGCGTGGGTTGAGCATTTGTTAGGTATTCAATTTTTGAATGCTAATGTCTACTTTATTAGTTATTTGCCATCTGAACTCAAATGGATGGATGTTTGTATTGTTACTGGTAGTGGTTTATTAATGAGTTTTCTTGCAACTTTATATCCTGCCTACAAGGCTTCTAAAGTTAAACCTGCCGAGGCATTACGTTATGACATCTAATCAATGGGTTTTACGCTGCCAGTCTTTGGTCAAAGAATATAAAGTTGGGCCTGAGCCCATTCGTGTGTTGGATAATCTGGAGTTTAACTTACAAAAAGGGGATTGGGTTTCCATTGTTGGTGCATCAGGTTCAGGGAAAACCACATTGTTAAATATGCTTGCCGGCCTTGATTCACCAACGCAAGGTAAGGTGTTATGGGGTGAGCAAGACATCCAACTATTAAATGAAGCCAGCTTAGGTAAATTTCGGAACCAGCATTTAGGATTTGTTTATCAGTTTCATCATTTGTTAGCTGAGTTCAGTGCTATAGAAAACGTGGCCATGCCATTATGGATTCAGGGTATTAATAAGTCTGAGGCATTAGCTCGGGCTAGTGAGATGTTGGCGAAAGTTGGCTTGAAGTCTCGTGTTGAGCATAAGCCTGCAGAGTTATCCGGTGGTGAACGTCAAAGGGTGGCCATTGCACGAGCATTAATCACACAGCCAGCCTTGGTTCTACTGGATGAGCCTACTGGAAACCTTGATGCTTCAACTGCTCATGATGTACAGCAGTTAATTGCAAAGTTAAACCAAGATATGGATACCGCTTTTGTTGTGGTTACCCATGATCAAAGCTTTGCTCGATTAGCAAAAGAAAGTTATACGCTGTTAGATGGCCAATTAAAGCCCATGGTAGAGCTTGCTTAATTACGAATTGGAATGGCGCTTGAGTTTGCGCTTGTTCCAGTTGCTAATGACATGAAAACGCCAAAATAAACGTATACCTACATAGCTGGCTAGCGAGAATATCGCACCGCACAATAAAGAGCCTAGAATCAAAGGTTGCCAAATGGCTCCGAGTTCTGTGAGTGCCCACTCTAAAGACAGCTCGATTTCGAATGCACGAGTAGGGGTGTCTAATAATATCGTGCCGACTTTATAGGTGAAATAGAAAATAGGTGGAATAGTGATGGGGTTACTGATCCAAACAAGTCCTATGGATATGGGTAAGTTTGAATGAGCAAAAACACCAATTAATGCCGCTGCAACCATTTGAAATGGCATGGGCATGAAGGCAAAAAATACTCCGACTAAAAAGGCGCGAGAAACAGATCGTCGGTTTAAATGCCAAAGATTAGGTTCATGAAGTAATGGTCCTAAAAACTGTAAAGAAGGCTGTTGCTGAATGGTCTTAGGGTTGGGGAATAACCGCTTAAGTGTCTTTTTTGGCATAGTTTTCTCTGGCACGTCCCCAGGAATAATTTAAATCAATGGACATGTGTCCCCAGAAGTGGGCGCAATTATGCACGGAATGCATAGATCATGCTAGTTCAGATACGACCCATTTATGGTTTTATTATAGGTGTATTATTGGCTTCTATTTTTCCTTTAGAAGTCCTGTTGTTATCTCCCTTATATCTCATATTGGTGGCTTTTGTTGCTCCTAAGCAAATTATTCTGGCCTTAGCATTTATGCTAGGGCTTATTTGGGTTTGCACTCATTGGTTTATAGCAGATAAACAGGCTTGGCCAGAGTCGGCAGGTAAAATTGAGCTAACATTAAAAGGAAGGGTAGAGAACCTAACCTTTGAAGCTAATAAAACGGGGTTTGATTTTTACACCCAAGGGCCACATTTTGAAAAGCTTAAAGTCAGTTGTTATTACTGTCCTTATGTATTGAATCCCTCCCAAACTTGGATTTTCAATTTACGCATAAAGCCGATACATGCTTTTGCTAACCCTCAAGGCTTTGACTATCGAAAATGGATGCTTACCAAAGGGTACACAGCCCAAGCGTATGTAAATGTGAAATCGACACAAAACCGAGTAATAAACGATACACAAAATGTATTGAAAGTTACTGTTTCTGATATGTTTGCTTGGGATGAGCTTCCTATATTACGAGCATTGGTATTGGGAGATAAATCCAGTATTCCAGCCGATATCAAAAGAACAATATATTCATTAGGTATAAGCCACCTTTTTGTTGTCTCTGGATTGCACATTGGAATTATGGGGGCATTTATTGGATTAATAGTTTATTGGTTGCAGCGGCCTTTATTATTGTTTCACTGGTGTTATGCAAAAGAAGTGGCTGTTTTTTTTAGTGTGCTGGCAGCTTTTTGTTATGGGTATCTTTCTGGTTTTCAAGTGCCGGCGTTACGGGCATTTTTTATGTTGTTTTGTGCCGGTGTGTTTGTAATTTCTTCGCGCCATATTCATGTGCTTAATTATTTAATCGCAGGGTTTATTGGAACGGTGTTTCTTTATCCGATTGCCTTTATGGATATGGGAAGCTGGCTTTCATTTTCTATAGTGGGGGCTTTGATTATAGGTTTAAGTGGGTATCGTAAATTACCTTGGTATATGGGGTTATTGAAAGTGCAGTGGTTGGCGTTTTGTGTTGGAGGCTTAGTATTAATTGGGTTTGGGCAAGGGGTTGTTCCAGGGGCCTTTTTGGTTAATCTGTTGTTGATTCCCATATTTAGCTTAATCCTGATGCCGCTTATTGTTGTGGCCGTTATTTTATACGGGCTTTTTTCAATTCAACTATTTTCAGAAATTGAATACGGACTGAATTTAATATTTCAACTTCTAGAGCTCGGGAAAGCGTTCTTGAGCTGGTGGTTACCGATTCATGAAGGGAATGTTCTGCTTATTTGTTTATCCCTTATATTATTGGTATTACCAGTAGGGTTAGCATTAACAAGATTGGCTGTCGCTGTTTTAGTGATTGGTTTGTTGCTTCCCGTAAATCGTTCTCATAGCGGCGGGTTTCGTTTAACTGTATTAGATGTTGGACAAGGAAGTGCGGCAGTAGTTGAGACTACGAATCGTACGATTGTTGTAGATACAGGTGCTAGGTTTATGAATGGGGCTACATTGGCCGACATGGTAGTTATGCCTTACCTTAGGCAAAAAGTCATAAGAAGTGTGGATTTGTTGCACCTAACCCACAATGATAATGACCATGCAGGTGGTAAAAATCAGCTAATCCCGTTTACAAATGAAGTGATCACGCAAAATGCCTGTAAAAATGAACAATGGGAGTGGGATGGTGTCTTATTTGAGCGCTTTCAGTCCCCCGACCATTATGAGGGTAATAATGGTTCGTGTTTATTGAAAATAACCTCTACTGGCAAGCAAAGTGTTTTGTTCACTGGAGATATAGAGCAAGAAGCAGAAGATAAGTTAATCTCTCGTTTTTCTCAGACATTGAAGTCAGATGTGATGATTGTGCCACACCATGGTAGTAAAACATCCAGTTCTGATAATTTTTTAGATGTGGTTGATGCCCATACTGCAATTATATCTGCTGGTTTTTTGAACCGATATGGTCACCCACATGAACAAACTTTAATCAAATTAACCGATAGAAACCTGTCGGTGTACACAACCTTTATAAATGGGGCCCTTCAAGTTGATTTTCCACCTAGACAAGCGGCGCTAGTTGTTTCAACATACCGCCCTTAATTGCATTAACAGAATAAAAATTTTAGGAGTAAATGAGGTGAAAGAACTGGTATTTGCTGGCGGCTGGATGATGATTCCCCTTATTTTGTCCTCTATTTTGGCCGTAGCCATTTGTATTGAGCGTTTTTTTACACTCAGAACTGAAAAAATAGCCCCTAAACACTTGCTTGCTCAAGTATGGATGTGGATAAAAAATAACGAATTAGACGGCACTAAACTTAAGCAGTTAAAACAAGAATCTCATTTAGGTTCGATTTTAGCAGCTGGGTTGAGTAACTCCCGTCATGGCCGCGATATTACTAAAGAAGCCATCGAGCAGGCTGCCAGTAAGGCTATTCATGAAATGGAGCGCTTTTTGAACGCGTTAGGTACCATTGCTGCCGTTGCTCCATTGATGGGCTTATTAGGAACAGTACTGGGCATGATTTCAGTCTTTAATGAAATTCTGGCGCAGGGTACAGGTAATGCTGGCGTACTGGCAGGGGGTATCTCAGAAGCCCTTGTGACCACTGCAGCGGGTATGATGATTGCCATTCCTGCGTTAATTTGTTTTCGTGTCTTACAGCGTCGTATTGATGAAATTGTCGTATTCATGGAACAAGAAGCTGTGAAACTGGTGGACGTACTGCACGGTGACCGTGAAGTTAGTGAGATGCCAGAGGGTTAAATTGTGAATTTTAAGCGTCAAAATAAAGAAGAGCTTAACTTAAACCTGACCCCTTTGATTGATATCGTATTTTTGTTGTTGATATTTTTCATGGTAAGTACCACCTTTACCAAGGAAAACCATTTAGCGATAAACTTACCAGAAGCAGATGGTGAGGTTGCACAAGCACCCGATACCATGGTTGAAGTGTTGATAGATAATCAAGGTATGTACAGCGTAAACGGCCAAGCTTTAATCGGGCAAAAAATCATTGTGCTCAAACAGGCCATTGAAAAAGTATCGGCGGGTGATCGAAGCCTGCCGTTTATTATTACCGCGGATGCGGCTACCCCTCATGAATTTGTAGTACGAGCCATGGATGCGGCCGGTCAATTGGGTTTTTCTCGATTGAGTATTACCAGTAAACAAGCTAAATAAATATGAAACAGTCCGAAGCTACAACCGATTGGGCGCTTTATAAGCGCCTACTTGGGTTTGTATTTCAACAAAAAGCCATGTATGCCATTGCTATGCTTGGTTTTTGTATCTATGCATCTACTGCACCTATGCTTGCTCATTTGATGGATTTAATTGAACAGACCTATCAAACCCCAACAATTGAAGCGCGGTCTCTTTTGGTGGTTATGGTTTTGAGTATTTTTGCATTTAGAGGGTTGGGCAGTTTTCTGGGAGATTTCTTTTTAGCAAAAGTGGGTCGCACAGTGGTGCATAAACTGCGTACCGCATTATTTAATCATTATTTGATCTTGCCAAACGATTTTTTTGATAAGCACGCTAAAGGCCATATCATCTCAAAAATCACGTTTGATGTTGAACAGGTTTACGGCTCTATTACAAATGCGGTTACCAGTTTGGTTCGGGAAGGCTTAACTGTCATATTCTTACTTAGTTATATGTTCTATATGAATTGGAAGCTGACACTTATCTTCTTTGCCGCAGCGCCTTTTTTAGCTTTGATAGTTAAACAAGCTAACAAGTATTTCAAAAAATACAGTATCAATGTTCAAGGTAGTATGGGAAAGGTGACCCAAATAGCTGGAGAAGCTGTTAACGCATATCAAGAGGTTAAGATATTCTCTGGTCATGAATACGAGAAAAATCGTTTCGCTGGTGCCAGTGACGTAAACCGTAAACAGACCATTAAATTTTACCGCGTGAAAGCTATAAGTGTGCCCGTCATGCAGATGATTGTTGCCATGTCTATCGGTGCACTAATCTGGGTGGCTTTAGATCCTAGGGTAATTGGTGGTATGGACTTCGGCGAATTGATGGCCTTTATGACGGCCGCCAGTACATTGGCCAAGCCTATGCGCACATTGGCAGGTATTAATGCCATGATTCAACAGGGCATAGTTGCTGCGAAAAGTATTTTTGATGTTTTGGGTAGTCCTGTTGAAGACGATTTGGGAGAAATTGACATTACTCGATCAAACGGTGATGTCACGATTAAAGACTTGAGTTTCTCATACCCAGATTCAGATGAAATGGTTTTAAAAAATATACAACTTGAGGTAAAACCCGGTGAAAGCGTCGCGTTGGTTGGTAAGTCAGGAAGCGGAAAGTCGACACTGATTAATTTGTTAACACGGTTCTATGATTATGAAACAGGAGACATATTCTTAGATGGCACTAGTATCAAAAATTATCCATTGGATGATTTGCGTCGTCAGATCGCGTTAGTTAGCCAAGGTGTTACATTATTTAATGATACGATTTTCAATAATATTGCATATGGTTGCCTAGCTGAAAAAACCAAGGAAGAAGTTTACATCGCAGCTAAAGCGGCTCATGCACTAGAGTTTATTGAGCAATTGCCACAAGGTATGGATACCATCATTGGAGACGATGGAGTGATGTTGTCAGGTGGGCAGCGTCAACGTTTGGCCATTGCTAGGGCTATATTAAAAGATGCTCCAATTTTAATTTTGGATGAGGCGACCAGTGCCTTAGATACTGAGTCTGAGCGTTATATTCAAGATGCATTGGATAACTTAATGAAAAATCGTACCAGTTTTGTGGTGGCACATAGGTTAAGTACAATTGAAAATGCGGACACTATTTTAGTGGTAAATAATGGTGAAATAGTGGAGCGTGGCAATCATAATTCATTGATCAGTAAAGGTGGTTTTTACAAAAACCTTTATGATATGCAATTTAGTGGATAGCCCGTGTTAGAGCGCCTATTTAATGCAAGTTGGTACGGTTGGTTTCAATGGACTTGGCTGCTTTATCCATTAACCATTTTAGTTAGTGTAATAACTAAACGTAAACGCCAGACTTTTTTGGCTAACAATCCTCAGCCTTTTTCAGTGCCTGTAATAGTGGTGGGTAATATCACCATTGGTGGTACAGGTAAAACACCTGTTGTGCAGTCCTTAGTACGTTATTTGCAAAGTTTAGGCTACAACCCTGGCATTGTAAGTCGCGGCTATGGAGGCTCGTTAGATCAATTTCCCCATATTATTACCACTGACGATAGCTGTGATGTAGTAGGGGATGAGCCATTTATGTTGTCTCGGTCTTTAGGTGTGCCAGTGGTGGTTGACCCTGTTAGGACCCGTGGTGTTAAACATTTAATTGAGCACGGTGTAAGTATTGTTATAAGTGATGATGGCTTGCAACATTATCAGATGTATCGGGACTATGAGGTTTGCGTAGTAGACGGCTCTAGAGGCCTAGGTAATCAGCAGATTATGCCTGTTGGACCGTTACGAGAAGGGACGGACAGACTTTCGAGTGTGGACTACGTGTTAACCAGTGAAAGTAAGCTATCTGATCACAGCTTTCAAATAGAGCCAGTTTGCTGGGTGAATGTGAAAACACAAGAGCAGGTGGCCATAAATGCACTTCGAATTAATGATGGTGCTATGGCAATTGCTGGAATTGGTAACCCTGAAAAGTTCAAGCAAACATTAAGTGAGTTAAATATACATGTTGAGCATAAATGGTTTTCAGATCACTATGCGTACAGTGAATCCGACTTAAATCAGTTACCATCACAGATATTGATGACAGAAAAAGACGCGGTAAAAATTAAACGCTTTGCATCAAAAGATATGTGGTATTTGCAGATCGCAGCAAATCTTCCACAGGTATTTAAAAATAACATAAAATATTCGCTAGATAATTGGGTGAGAGACCATGGATAAAAAATTACTTTCTTTACTTGTGTGCCCGTTATGTAAGGGTAATTTGATTTTAGATAAAGAAAAGTCCGAGCTAATTTGTAAGTTCGATGGTGTTGCTTACAAAATTGATGACGATATCCCAGTTATGTTGCCAGAAAGTGGGCGAGCATTAAGCACTGATGAGAAACTCGCAAAATAGCGGTTACTTTTTAAAATATACGAATGGGTCTTGAGCTTTGCCTTTGTAACGAATTTCAAAGTAGAGCTTGGCCTGTTTTCCGTTAGACTCTCCGACAGCTGCTATTAATTGACCTTTGCCGATTGGCTCACCCTCAGTTACATAATTTGAATAATTATTACCATAAACGCTGATTATATCGTTGTCGTGTTGAATTAAAATCAAATTGCCATAGCTGTTAATGGCGTTACCGCTGTACAGTACGACGCCTTTCTCAATGGCAACCACTGGGTCGCCTAATTTAGCATGTAGCTCTATTCCATGTTTATGGTTGGTATAGTCAATATCCGTGATATTGGGTTGTCTTTCTAAAGGCCATTTAAGTTGAGTTGGACCATTGATGGACTGGTCTGGTCTTGTAGGTGATAGATTGTTATTTGCGCTTTGAACGACAGGCACATTGTTAATTACTTCTGGATTGTTTGAATATGTTGAGTGAATTTGTGTATTGTAGTGAGGGTCTCTTAGAACAAGGCTTATACTGGTAAATACCAAAATCGCTAAAATGAATGTTAAGCCTAGTTCTTTGTAACCTATGCTGAATCTCAATACATGATCTGTGGTTTTTTCTAGCCTTTGTAAGCGCTTATCTATATGGCTTACTTTATTATTTAATCCGAGGATGAACCTTGCTCGACTTGACCCTTGAGCTTTAAGGTTTATGTTTTTTTTATCAGTCTTTTGTAAGTCAATGAGCTTAGGTTGCGCTTGCATGAGTTAAACCAATGTTAATTGTTACGACTGTAATTGCATAATGTTTGCCAGTTAATGGAAATGTAGGAATAGCAGGGTGTACAATGAATCAATACAGAAAAAAGCGGCAAGGGTTAACCTTGTTTAGGGCAATTTTTGGATAGTTTATGAATGTGTTATTTGTGTGTTTGGGGAATATTTGCCGATCCCCAACAGCTGAAGCGGTGCTAAGAAAGCTGACCTCGGAACAAGCGTTGGACGTTAAGATAGATAGCGCTGGTACAGCGGCTTATCACATTGGGAAGTCTCCTGATGCTCGATCTCAAGCGGCGGCTAATATGAGAGGCATTAATATGTCTGGTTTAAAGGCTAGGCAGGCTAATGTAAATGATTTTTATGAGTTTGATTATATCTTTGCAATGGATGAATCTAATTATCAAGATTTATTGGCTTTAAAACCCAGTAACGCAAGTGCGCAGTTAGTATTGTTTTTGAAAGAATATGGCACATTAGGATTTAACAATGTACCAGATCCTTATTACGGCGGTGATCAGGGGTTTGAAGAGGTACTAGATTTACTAGAGGATGCCTGTGAAGCATGGATCAATAGAAGTTATAACAAATGAACTTGGAACATAACGTCTCCTTGAAATCACTTAATACATTGGCCGTTGACTCTACGGCTTTAGTGATGGTTAAGGTCAATGCATTAGAGCAAGTACAAGAAGTATTGGATTACGCTAAAGCACATCAGACTAGAGTTCAGGTGATAGGCGGTGGAAGTAATATCGTGCTTCCTGATTGTGTGAAAAGTATTGTACTTCAGTATACGGGTAGAGATTCCCGAATTATTTCAGAAGATTCAGATCGGATTCTAGTTCGAGTTGAAGCTGGCTTTAATTGGCATGATTGGGTCATGTATAGTATTGGCCAAAATTGGTATGGCCTTGAAAACTTGGCTTATATACCTGGGCATGTAGGAGCTGCCCCTGTACAAAATATTGGTGCATATGGCGTAGAAGTAAAAGATTTTATTGAAGCAGTACATGGTATTTATTTAGATACAGGCAAGGCTTTCACATTTTCAAATGACGAATGCTGCTTTGCTTATCGTGAAAGTATTTTTAAGCAGGCTCATGATAATAATACGCTGATTACTCATGTGGATTTTAAACTGCTCAAATCACAAAATGTGAATGTTAATTATGCACCTTTAAATACAATGGCAAGTGAGAGAGGCATGCCTGATCCAGAGCAGCTTGCGCAATGGGTAATTGAGGTACGCAAAAGTAAGTTGCCTGATCCGCAGGTTTTGCCTAATGCGGGGTCTTTTTTTAAAAATCCAGTTCTCTCTTTAAAAGCTTTTGAAGTGCTACTTAAGAAATTTCCTAATATTCCACGTTATGAACAGCAAGATGGAATCAAGATTCCGGCAGGTTGGCTGATCGATCAATTAGGGCTGAAAGGACAGCAGTTTGGTCCCGTGAGTGTTCATGATTTACAGGCATTGGTTTTAATTAACCATGACGGAAGCGCAGAGGATATTTTAAATGCAGCCCGCGAAATTAAGACATTGGTGAAAAGCGAGTATGGAATAGAATTAGAACAAGAGCCGAGACTAATTAGTTGATACCCAGTCCATTAAAAAAGGCCGCTATTAGCGGCCTTTTTTAATGGAAAAGCAGTGCTTATACGTTGCTGCTGCTTTCTTGGCTTGTTTCTGCACGAGCCTTTGCTTCTGCTTCCAAGCGGCGGCGTTTCACTTCCCTAGGGTCGTTGTAGGCACGCTTGGGTGCTTGGTTGGTAACAGGCGCTTCAGCTACAGGCGTTTCAGCCTTAGGAGCTTCAGCTTTAGGTGTTTCAGCTTTTGCTTCTTGTGGTGCAGGGGCAGCTTCAGGAGCTTTTACTGGCTCTACTTTTTTGCTTTCTGTAGGTGCTTTTATTTCAGCTTTAGGTGCATCAGAAGGCACAGCCTTTTGCTCTGTTTTGACGGTTTTTGCAGTTTCGGTTTTATTTGCAACTGCATTAACACTAGACTCAGAGGCTTTAGGGGCTTCATTTTTTGGTGTTTGAGGTTTAGCTGGTACTGAATCAGGTTTGCTTTCAGTTTTTACCGACTTTACTTCAGTTTTTTTCGCTTCCTGAGTATTACTCTTGTTGATTTTAACTTCTTCAACTTTACGAGCAACATTTTCATCTAATTTATTAGATTGTTCTTTTCGATTGCGGCGACGAGGCGCGTTTTGAGAGCGAGACTCGTTGTGGCTATCATTGCTGCGTTCACGACGAGGCTGCTCGGATTTACCTTCACTGCGTTTTTCGCTTTTGCTATCGTTATTTCGGCTGTTACGAGTATCTTTCTTAGGCTCGTTACGGCGATTGCGATTACTAGAGCGGTGCTGGTTGTTTCGGCTGTTACTGCTAGAGTTGCTGCGGTTTCGGCTAGAGCTTTTGCTGGATGTGCTTTTCTTAGTCGTTGCTACGGGCTTTTCTTCACTTTTGAATAGCCCTGACAAGGTGCTTGCAAATTTGCTTAATAATCCCGGCTCTTGAGGTGCTTCAGCTGCAATCGGAGCAGGTGCGCGTGCACTCGAAACCGCTTGTACTGCGGCAGTCTCTTTTTTCACTTGAGCATCTTGTTCGGTAGCTAGCTCTTGTTCATAGTTGATTTCAAAGCTAACTGGATCAAACTGGTTTTCGCCACTTCTAATACGCGCTACTTCAAAGTGTGGAGTATGGAAGTTCGGGTTAGGAATAATCAGGATTTGAGCTTTGTGTCGTTGCTCAATGGTCATGATTTCTTGGCGTTTATCATTGGTCAGGAACGTGGCAACTTCTAAAGGAACCGTTGTACGCACTTGAATCGTATTTTCTTTGCTGGCTTCTTCTTCGATTAAACGAATTAGCGACAAGCTTAGAGAACGCATATCACGGATGAACCCAGTACCTTCACAGCGAGGGCAAACATGGCCAGAGGTTTCACCTAGAGAAGGGCGCAAACGCTGACGAGACATTTCAAGTAAACCAAAGCGTGAGATTCGGCCAACTTGTACACGTGCACGATCAATTTCTAGCGCATCTTTCATGCGATTTTCAACTTCACGCTGATTTTTATTGGACATCATATCGATAAAATCAATTACGATTAAACCGCCAATATCACGAAGTCGTAACTGGCGAGCGATTTCATCAGCGGCTTCTAAGTTGGTGTTGACGGCGGTATCTTCAATGTCGGTGCCTTTTGTGGCGCGTGAAGAGTTGATATCGATAGAAATAAGCGCTTCCGTTGTGTCGATAACAATTGAGCCACCAGAAGGCAGTTTCACTTCGCGCTGAAACGCAGTTTCGATTTGGGCTTCAATTTGGTAACGGCTAAATAGAGGAGTGCTGTCTTCGTACAGTTTGATTTTATTTTCATACTGAGGCATTACAGCTTGTACAAAGCTTTGGGCTTCTTCGTAAACCGTTTTGTCGTCGATTAAAACTTCACCAATATCTTGACGTAGGTAGTCACGAATCGCACGAATAACCACATTACTTTCTTGTAGTAATAGGCAAGGAGCTTGACGGCGCTCATAAGCACCTTTGATGGCATCCCAAAGCTGAGCTAGGTAATCCAAATCCCATTGAAGTTCTTCAGAGGCACGACCGATACCGGCAGTACGAACGATAGCGCCCATGTTATTAGGCACATTTACTTCACGCATTGCATCGCGAATTTGATTGCGCTCATCACCTTCAATACGGCGAGAAATACCACCTGCGCGGGCATTGTTCGGCATAAGAACCAAATAACGGCCAGCAAGACTGATCATTGTAGTAAGGGCTGCACCCTTATTACCGCGCTCTTCTTTGTCTACTTGAACAATGACCTCTTGGCCTTCTTCAATGACTTCTTTGATGTTAGGGCGACCAGATACTGATGTCTTGAAATACTCGCGGGAGATCTCTTTAAGAGGTAAAAAGCCATGACGTTCCGCACCAAAGTCTACGAAAGCAGCTTCTAGGCTTGGTTCTATACGAGTAATTTTACCCTTATAGATGTTGGCTTTTTTTTGTTCCCTTGTCGTAGGTTCGATATCTAGATCGTACAGGCGTTGGCCGTCGACCAGTGCAACACGCAACTCTTCTGATTGAGTGGCGTTAATTAGCATTCTTTTCATTAATTTATAGAGCTCATATTTATGTGGTTCTGACTCGAAACACAAGGGTTGAGCTAATCAAAATATTTATGCGTGCTTTGCGTGGATCTCTATACCGACTCTGGATTGACTACTTCCACGCAGGGGTGTTTAGCTGTTTTTTTACATGAATGTGCTAACACCGACACGAAACATAAGCTGATTTAGCAAGACCCCTTGCTCAATCAGAACGTATCGTTTTTCATATCTAGCGGCAATTTGGCCGCTAAATGCCAAAATTCCGGGAAGTTTCTATCTAACTTTCCCTAACTTACGTTATCATCCGGGCCCAATGTTGTTTGGGGCGCTTTAGCCCAGGGTACAACCGGAATGGCTGAATATAGCAAAGATTGACAATGCGTCAAACTGGTTTTTCTTAACTATGAGTTTTATATGTCAGAAAGTTCTAAGCGAGGGGTTATTTTTGAAGAAGTAAGCCTAGATTATGCAGGTCAGCGTCTAGATAACTTCTTGATGTCTCGAATAAAGGGGGTGCCAAAGTCTATGGTGTACCGAATTATTCGAAAAGGAGAGGTGCGGGTTAATAAAGGGCGTATTAAACCCGATTATAAATTGAAGGAGGGGGATGTGGTGCGTATTCCTCCTGTTCGTGTCAAAGAAGAGTCAAAGATTGAAAATGTACCTGATAAATTAGCCCATGATATTGAGGCTGCCATATTGTTTGAGGATGACTCTTTAATTGCGGTAAATAAGCCAAGAGGTATGGCTGTTCATGGGGGGAGTGGTATTAGCTTAGGCTTGATTGAAGCTTTGCGTGTCATTCGCCCTGATATAACACGTTTGGAATTGGTCCATCGTTTAGATAGAGATACTTCAGGTGTTATCTTGGTGGCTAAGAAACGCTCAGTTTTAGTTGCCTTGCATGAAATGCTGCAAAAAAAATCGGGAATTCAAAAGCGATATTGGGCTTTGGTTTATGGTGGTTGGCCTAAGCATGTGAAAGATGTCACTGTGCCTCTTTTGAAAAACGAACTTAAATCCGGTGAGCGTGTTGTAAGGGCGTCCCAAGAAGGTAAATCGTGTCATACGCGTTTTTCATTAGAAAGGCGTTATAAGGGTTATACTTTACTCAATGCTGAGCCGGTAACGGGTCGTACTCATCAGATTCGAGTGCATTGTCAATTTACTGGGCATTCTATCGTTGGGGATGAAAAATACGCCACAGATGAAGAGCTTAAACAGGCAAAAATTGAAGGTGCCAAGCGTTTATTTTTACACGCTAAGTCATTGAGTTTTATCCATCCTAAAACAAAAGAAAAACTACATTTGGAAGCACCTATTGATCAACTATATGGTGGTTTTTTATCCAAATTAGAACCGATTAATTAAAAAGTGGTTTATGAAATACAAAGCAATAATTTTTGATTGGGATGGTACGTTGATGGATTCAACAACTCGTATTGTTGAATCCATGCAGTGTGCTGCGCAAGAATTTGATTTACCATTTCGATCTGAGTTTGAAGTTAAACAGATAATTGGCTTAGGTTTGCCTGAGGCAATAGTGGCTTTATGGCCAGAGCTTGAGTTAGATAAATCCACAGTTAAATCTGTTGCAAGACAATACAGTGTGCACTTTTTGGCAGAAGAGCGTTCTGAGATGGCTTTGTTTGAACATGCACTTGAGTTGTTCGATGTTATTAAAAGCTTAAATTTAAGGCTTGCTGTGGCAACAGGTAAGGGGCGTGTGGGTTTGAATCGTCACTTTGCCCAATTTAAGTTGGCGCATGTGTTTGATGATTCACGTTGTGCTGACGAAACCCGCTCAAAACCCCATCCGTTAATGTTGCATGAATTATCAAAATCTCTAAATGTAGAAACTGATAACATGCTGATGGTTGGTGATACACAATTTGACTTGGATATGGCCCATAATGCAGGGGTGGATTCAGTTGCTATTACACATGGTGCTCATGCACTTGATAAATTGAAAAAAAGTAATCCTATTCATATAGTTGATGATTTGAAGCAATTAACGGATTGGATTCATTTACAAGCAAAGTCTATTTGAAAATAAATATTAAAGGGAATATATGTACCAAGATCCTGTAGATCGCCCTCAGTCGGATAAAGAATGGAAGTTGATTGAAAAAATGGTGGGCTCAATCAATGTCGAACAACGCCGTGCTCGTCGTTGGGGGATATTTTTTAAGCTGATGACGTTTGCCTATTTGTTCGTGGCTTTAACATTGTTTGCGCCGGGTAATATTGATACAAAAGACATCGGTGCGGATGGTAATTTTACAGCGCTTGTTGATGTGCGTGGCGTAATTGCTGATGGAGAAGAGGCTTCAGCTGATTTAATTGTAACCGGTTTGCGCAATGCTTTTGATGCAGAAGGAGCAAAAGCTGTGGTCTTGCGTATCAATAGCCCAGGTGGCTCACCTGTGCAGTCTGGTTATGTGTATGATGAAATTAAGCGCTTGCGTGCATTGCATGATATTCCGGTGTATGCGGTTATCTCGGACTTAGGTGCTTCGGGGGCTTATTATATTGCTGCTGCAGCAGATGAAATTTATGCTGATAAGGCCAGTTTGGTGGGCTCTATTGGTGTTGTGGGTTCAGGGTTTGGATTTGTGGATGTAATGAAAAAAATTGGGGTGGAGCGTAGGCAGTTTACCTCCGGAGAGCATAAGGCTTTCCTTGACCCGTTTACGCCGCTAAATAAAGAAGAAAAAACCTTCTGGGAAGGGGTGTTGGCAACAACTCATAAACAATTTATAGATCAAGTGAAAAAAGGCCGTGGTGATCGTCTATCAGAAGACGAAAGGTTGTTCAGTGGTCTAGTATGGACAGGAGAGCAAGCCTTAGGTTTAGGTTTGATTGATGGGTTGGGGAACTCAAGTTATGTGGCTCGAGAATTGGTTGGAGCGGAGAAAATCGTTGATTTTACTCCGCAACCTTCGCCGTTTGAGGCGTTGGTTGGGCGACTAGGGGCATCTATGGGGCAGGGTCTGGCTGCTTCATTAGGCCTGACAAATTCGCCACTTAGCCTAAAATGATGGTTTGTGCTTGATTTTACTTGAAAAATCGTCAAATAACTTTGACATGACTTGGTCCCATGAGTACTATTGCGCGCATTATGAGCCATGCTTTATTTCCAGTACGAGTTGATCCGCTTAAAAGCGTGGAACAAGAAGCTGAATTCAGCGGTTCCATTGCAGTCTCCAAATTAGATCGTCTTCAAGACTTTCTTCAGGATGACAGTGGTGAGGCTCAAGTAGAGATACAATTTGGGCACGATGAACAAGGCACCGCCTTGTTACGTGGTAAGAGTCACGCCAATGTACGCATGACGTGTCAGCGCTGCATGAATCCGGTTGAGGTGGCATTAGTCACTGACTTTGAGCTCGGTATCGTTTTTAGCGATGAACAAGCTAAGCATTTAGATAAGCAATACGAACCCGTTATTGCTGAACATGAATCTTTAGAATTGTTACCCGTGATTGAAGATGAGCTAATTTTGAGCTTACCTATGTATGCTTATCACAAAGAATGTGGTGATCATGAATTGGTAGATACGCCAAAAGAAGTTGAAAAACCGGTTGAAACACAAGCGCCGAACAATCCGTTTAGTGTACTAGAGCAATTAAAGAAACAGTAGGAGAGCCTAATGGCTGTTCAAAAGAGCAAAAAATCTCGTTCACGTCGCGGTATGCGCCGTTCACACGATGCACTAACCACTCGTGCATTGTCTATCGACCCAACTTCTGGTGAGACTCATGTGCGTCACCACGTGACTGCAGATGGTTTCTATCGCGGTCGTAAAGTTGTTGAAGTACAAGACAGCTAATTATGGTCACCATTGCCATTGATGCAATGGGCGGGGATCATGGTCCCCGCGTGACTGTTCCTGCTGCGCTATCTGCCCTTGAAGCGCACTCTGATTTAAATATCCTTCTCTATGGTAATCGCGCCAAGTTAGATCATTACTTAAATGACTCTACTGCATCTACTCGTTTAAAGATAATTCACACGGATGAAGCCGTAAGTAGCGGGGAGCGTTCTTCTGGTGCTTTGCGTAAAAAACAATCTTCAATGCGTTTGGCAGTGGATTCGGTTAAAAACGAAGAGGCTGATGCCCTTGTAAGTGCTGGAAATACCGGTGCTCTAGTGGCGATTTCAAGGTATGTCTTGAAGACTATGTTAGGTATTGACCGGCCTGCTTTGATTGCTAGACTCCCGAATGTCTATGGCTTCAGTTATATGTTGGATCTAGGTGCAAATGTAGAGTGTGATTCTGAAAATCTACATCAATTTGCTGTTATGGGTTCTGCGTATGCAAGCGCGATTGGTGAAATTCAAACCCCAAAAGTTGCCTTACTAAATATCGGCAGTGAAGAAATTAAAGGTAATGAAGATATCCGTTTAGCGAATGCTATTTTAAAAGATTCAGAGTGCCTAAATTACGTTGGCTATGTCGAAGGTGATGATCTTTATAAGGGTATTGCAGATGTCATTGTTACCAATGGGTTTGCTGGTAATATTGCACTGAAAAGCTCGGAAGGTTTGTTAAGTTTTACGACGCACATGGTGCGAAAAGCGTTTAAGAAAAATATATTTACACGTGTGATTGGCTTATTTGCACTACCTGTGCTGGATTCACTTAGATTGGCCTCAGAGCCAGATTTAAAAAGTGGCGGTGTATTGCTAGGTGTGCAAGGTATAGTTGTAAAAAGTCATGGTAAATCTCAAAAGTGTGCCTTTGAAAATGCGATAGACGGTGCTTATAGACTAGCAAAAAACAAATTGTTACAACAAATAGCTGAAATGCTAGACGATGAAATGTTATAACCCCCTCCTAAAAAAATAATATAGCATTCTTTTCTATTTAATAAAAAACGTCATTCTGGAATGAATATGTATAAAAATGCCGTAGTTTTCCCCGGTCAAGGATCTCAAAGTGTTGGGATGTTATCTGACGTGTTCGCTGAATATGCAGTCGCACAAGAGACATTAGCGCAAGCAGATGAAGTATTAGGTTTTAAAATAAGTGATCTTATCCTGAATGGTCCTGCTGAAGAATTAAACAGTACCAATAATACCCAGCCCGCTTTGGTTGCAGTTGAAGTGGCTTTATGGCGAGCAATGAATGGTGCGTTTGCTGCTGATGTCATGGCGGGTCATAGTTTGGGTGAGTATTCTGCATTGGTATGTGCAGGGGCTTTGAGCTTCGAAGATGCGTTGTTGTTAGTTCGCCGTCGTGGCGAGTTAATGCAAATTGCGGTACCTAATGGTGTGGGCGCTATGGCGGCTATTTTAGGTATGGAAGATAATAAGGTAGAAGAAATTTGCGTACAAAGCGCTCAAGGTCAAGTGGTACAGGCGGCTAATTATAATAGCCCTGGTCAGCTTGTAATTGCAGGTAATAAAGAAGCGGTAGAGCGTGCGGTAGACGCTTGCAAAGAAAACGGCGCTAAACGAGCTATGTTGTTGCCAGTAAGTGGGCCGTTTCATAGTGCGCTTATGGCACCAGCTGCTGACGAGTTTGCTCAGTTTTTAGAAGGGTTTGATGTCAAAAACCCAAGTGTCCCAGTTCTTCAAAATGCCACTAACACATTCGAGCAAGATGCGCAGCAAATTCGATTAAACTTGGTTAAGCAAATTGCCTCTCCGGTACGATGGACTCAATCTGTGCTTCAGCTTGCTGACAAAGGGGTGGAAAATCTGGTAGAAGTAGGACCAGGCAAAGTACTAACAGGTTTGAACAAGCGAATTGCCAAGCAGTTAAATTCTCAAACTGTAAATTCAGTTAGTACGCTACAAGCTTTGTAAGGAATTAAGATGTCAAAAGCCATTGCGGTTGTAACAGGTGCCAGTCGTGGGATTGGTCAAGCTATAGCAAAATCATTAGTGGAAGCTGACTATTTTGTGGTGGCGTCTGCCACCTCTGAGTCTGGCGTATCCGCTATTAAAGATTATTTAGGTGAAAACGGTACAGCGTTTGTACTTAACTTATCCAGTAAAGAAAGCTGCGCGGAATTTACCAAACAAGTGAATGCTTTAGGTGCGGTTGCCGTGCTGGTAAATAATGCTGGTATTACTAAAGATAATTTAATGCTTCGCATGAAAGACGAAGATTGGGAAAACGTCATCGAGACTAACTTAAGTGGTGCGTTCCGTCTGACTAAAGCCTTCTTGAAGGGGATGATGAAGCAACGCTGGGGCCGTATTGTTAATATTAGCTCTGTGGTTGGAGCTATGGGCAACCCAGGGCAGGCTAACTACTGTTCATCTAAGGCTGGTATTGAGGGTCTTACTCGTTCTTTGGCTTATGAGGTTGGTAGTCGCGGAATTACTGTGAATGCGGTTGCGCCGGGTTTCATTGCAACCGATATGACGGATGAGTTAACGGAAGATCAGAAAAACGCCATGATGGCTAATATTCCTCTTGGTCGTTATGGTGAGCCAGCAGAAATTGCCAGTGCAGTTTCTTTCCTTACTTCACAGGAAGCAGGCTACATTACAGGCCAAGTGATTAACGTCAATGGTGGCTTAAATATGGGTTAATCACCCATAGCTACTATTTGGTATTAGTATAAGCGGAAATATGGCTTTAATATCAATAGCTTAAGGAATGTTGACTTGTAATTTGGCAATTTAATCCAGCACAGAACAGGTGTAAACTTTGGTTTACCCCTGCTCAAAGAGCGGTATAATGTGCTTTTTATAGATTGAGCCATTATAGAGTGTAGGCTCTATAGATTAAATAGGATGAATTATGAGCAGCATTGAAGAACGCGTAAAAAAAGTTGTTTGCGAACAGCTAGGTGTTAAAGAAGACGAAGCGAAAGGTACTTCTCGCTTTGTTGAAGACTTAGGCGCAGACTCTTTGGATACGGTTGAGTTAGTAATGGCTCTTGAAGAGGAATTTGAAACTGAAATTCCTGATGAAGACGCTGAAAAACTAACGACTGTTCAAGAAGCTATTGATTACATCATTGCGCATATCTAAACGATAAGCATTGATAAAAAAGCCGCCACTTCATAGGCGGCTTTTTCGTTTGTAAGAACAATAGAGACAATAAAAAAGGAAAAGAATATGGCTAAGCGCCGTGTTGTAGTGACTGGTTTAGGGGCGATCACCCCAATAGCAAATGATGTGGAATCCACTTGGCAGGGCCTAATTAAAGGCCAAAGTGGTATTGACACCATCACTCACTTTGATGCCTCTGCAATTGCCACTCAATTTGCAGGTACTGTTAAAGATTTCTCATTGAAAGATGTGATTACCCCGAAAGATGCTAAAAAAATGGATACCTTTATCCAATATGGCTTAGTAGCTGCGGATGAAGCGGTGAAAAACTCTGGCATCCAAGACGCAGGTTATTCGCCAGACCGTATCGGTTGTGCTTTAGGGTCAGGTATTGGTGGTCTTAGTACCATTGAGCACAACTACACTCAGTTGACTAAATCAGGTCCACGTCGTGTTAGTCCTTTTTATATTCCAGCTTCAATTGTAAATATGTTAGCGGGTCATGCTGCGATGCTATGGGACTTTAAAGGCCCTAACTTTGCAATTTCTACAGCATGTACCACAGGTACCCATAACATTGGTTATGCTGCTCGTACAATTGCTTATGGCGATGCTGATGCAATGTTGGCAGGTGGTGCTGAAGCTGCTTGTACTCCAAGTGGTATGGCTGGATTTGCGGCTGCCCGTGCTATGTCTACTCGTAACGATGATCCACAAAAAGCATCTCGCCCTTGGGATAAAGACCGTGATGGCTTTGTATTAGGTGATGGTGCAGGTATTTTAGTTTTAGAAGAATACGAAGCAGCTAAAAAGCGTGGTGCAAATATCCTAGCTGAAATCACTGGTTTTGGTATGAGTGATGACGCTTACCACATGACAACACCACCAGAAGACGGTAGTGGTGCGGCAAAAGCCATGGCCAATGCGCTGAAAGATGCTGGTCTAAATGGCTCTGACGTGCAGTATGTAAACGCACATGGTACATCTACACCTGCGGGTGATGTGGCAGAAAGCCGTGCGATTGAAGATACTATTGGTGGGCATACGCTAGTATCTTCAACCAAATCAATGACTGGCCATTTGTTAGGCGCAGCGGGTGCTATTGAAGCTATTTTTGCGGTTAAGGCATTAATGCATAATATTGTTCCCCCAACTATTAACCTTGAAAACTTAGAAGACGGTTGTAACCTAGATTACGTGCCTCATACTGCGCGTGAAGTTGAGTTGACGAACGTTTTAAGTAATTCATTTGGTTTTGGCGGTACTAACGGATCGTTGATCTTCAGTAAAGTTAAATAAGGCCTGCTATGTGGGTAATAGACAATCAGCAGTACTTGGGTCAGCTGGATGGTTGGAATCGAGCCGCTCAATTTGCTGATGGTCTATTTGAAACCATGGTATTAAAAAGCGGGATGATTCTTGGTTTAAGGCATCATGTGATGCGTATGTCACAAGGATTATCTCGTTTAAACATTGCGCTACCGGATGAAAATCTGGCAGAGTTCTTTGAAAGTTATGCTCGATCATTTGTTGACTTAAGCGGCGTTAAAAACGGTGTTTTAAAAGTTGTTGTTAGTCGAGGAGATAGCCAAAGAGGTTATGGCTATGACAAAAGTATTAAGCCTCATGTCACTGCCTTCTATAATTCAGCACCTGAATACTCTAATGAAATTTATTCATCGGGTGTTGATGTCACGATACTAAATACACAATGTTCAATTCAACCCCAGTTAGCAGGGCTTAAACATTTAAATCGTTTAGAGAATGTTTTAGCGAAAGCTGAATTGGGTGATTTAGCTTTTGAAGGATTAATGGTTAACCATCTGAAATTTATAATTGAAGGTGCTATGAGTAATGTCTTTTTTGAAAAGAATTCAGAGTTGATTACACCTAAATTAGATGTATCTGGCGTGGCCGGTGTTATGCGGCAATGTGTAATGAATTACGCTGTGAAAAATGGCATTAAAATCACCGAAGTAAATATAACCACTGATGATCTGTCAGCCATCTCCAAGGGTTTTATTTGTAATAGTGTGATGGGAATCGTGCCAATAAAAACATTACTGAAAAGAGAATTTAAAATCGGTGAGGTGAGCACTGACCTTATTGATGCGTGGGAAATAGGGGATATTTATGCGTAAGCGAATCAGCTTGCTAATGATTATGCTGCTAATTTGGTTTTTAGCATTAATGATATACGGCATGTTTCAATTGCAGCGCCCGTTAAACATATCTGAAAAACAAGTTGTAGCATTAGAGAAAGGCCGACCTGTATCTAGTTTTTTTATGAAGTTAGAGCGTGAAAATTGGATGCAGGACAGTCGCTGGATTATGCTTGTTGCTAAGTTGTCTGGTAAATCCCGTTTAGCAAAAGCCGGTGAATATGAATTAACCCCGCAAATGAATAGTTGGGATGTTTTAGATACCTTAATAAAAGGCAAATCGGTTCAATATAAAATTACCCTAGTTGAAGGGCAAAATGTTCATGAAATGATGTCTCGTCTTGCCGCTAACGATAAGTTAATTCAAGATCTGCCGTCTGATGTCTCGCAGTTAATGACTTTCTTAGGATTGGAAGGGCATCCGGAAGGTCGCTTTTTTCCAGATACATACCAGTTTCATAGAAATACTCGTGCATCTGAGATTCTTGTGCGGGCACAGATTCGCCTAGAAACTGTATTAGCAGAAGAGTGGCGTGAGCGTGAAGAGGGTTTACCCTATAAAACGCCATATGAGGCATTGGTTATGGCTTCAATTGTAGAAAAAGAAACGGCAGCCCCAGAAGAGCGTGAAATGATTGCAGGTGTATTTGTAAGACGCTTACAGAAACGCATGCGTTTAGAAACAGACCCAACCGTTATTTATGGTTTAGGTGATCGGTATAAAGGTAATATCCGCAAGAAACACCTTCGAGAAAAAACAGCTTATAATACTTATCGCATGAAAGGATTGCCGCCGACTCCGATTGCCATGGTGGGGCGAGAAGCCATTCATGCTGCTTTGCACCCTGCAGATGGTGAAGAGTTATATTTTGTTGCAAAAGGCGATGGTAGACATCAGTTTTCATCCACTCTAGCGGAACATAATAAAGCGGTTCGCCATTATCAAATATACAAACGTAAAGATGAATATCGTTCAACGCCAACGGATCAATAAATTATGAAAGGTTGTTTTATTACCATTGAAGGCATTGAAGGTGTTGGTAAAACCACAAACCTTAAATTTATTCAGGCATGGCTAGAAAAACAGGGCATTGAATATATCTCAACCCGTGAACCAGGCGGTACAGACTTGGGTGAGCGATTACGGGAATTGCTGCTTCACGGTGGTGATGTCAGTAGTGAAGCTGAATTGCTTATGATGTTTGCTTCTCGCTCTCAGCATTTAGAAAAATTAATTAAACCTGCAATTGACCAAGGGAAGTGGGTGATTTGCGATCGCTTTACAGATTCTACCTATGCTTATCAAGGTGGTGGTCGTCAAATGAACTTAAGTTCAATTGAGAGTTTAGAGACTCTGGTACATAAAAACGTTCAGCCAGATTTAACATTATTGCTGGATGCGCCAGTTGAAATTGGACGCGAACGTGCTGCTAAACGCAGTGCTGCTGATCGCATAGAAGCGGAAGACTTGGCGTTTTTTAATCGTGTCAGAGATATGTTTTTAGCACGAGCAAAGCAGTATGACCGATTCAAGGTAATAGACGCCACCCAAAGTCTTGAAGATGTTCAGACTAATATCGAAACCAGTTTGGAGCATCTTTTGCAGCGAGAGAGTGTATGAAAGTCCCACATGCCTTGCCTTGGTTGAATATTATAAATGACCAGATATTGGGTCAGTATGATAAGCAGCGTTTAGGTCATGCATTGTTGCTAACTGGTCAGGCTGGCTTGGGCAAACGATTGTATCTGCGTGAACTTAGTCAATTGCTATTATGTTCCAATAGAGAAACAAAACCTTGTGGCCAATGTGCCAGTTGCAATTTGTTTAATGCTGGCTCACATCCTGATTTACTGATGGTTGAGCCAGAAGAGAAAGGTAAGCAAATTAAAATTGAGCAAATACGCAGGGTCACAGAGTTTGTAAATACCACTGCACAAAAAGGCCAGAGCAAAGTAGTGTTATTGGGCCCAGCTGAAGCTATGAATATCAACGCTTCAAATGCGTTATTAAAAAGCCTAGAAGAGCCTAGTTCAAACGTAACGCTGCTATTGTATAGTCATCAGCCTAGTGGACTATTAGCGACTATAAAAAGTCGTTGCCAGCAGTTCTCGATTTATCCGCCTGAATTCCAGCTAGCCTTAACATGGTTGCAGCAAAATAGTGCAACTCAATTAAGCCCAGAAAATGCCAACAGTGTATTGCGGTTAGCCAGTGGAGCCCCACTTAAAGCAATAGAGCTTATTGAGCAAGATGTTCATGTTCAGTATATGCAGTTTTGCCAAAATATGATGGATTTTCAAAACCGCCAAGTTATGTGGAGTGATCTATTAACAAAATGGAAAAACTGGGATATGGAGAACCTATTACAATGGTTTTACCATTTATTATTGGATGCTCAGAAGTTAAAGTCGGGTTCAGATACCGTGAATATAGCCATGCCTGAGCTGCGTGTTCAAACTCAGCAAGTGGCGCAGTGTGCTCCATACACCCAAATAGAACGAGTTCTAATGAAGCTTGTACAATCTCAAATGGCGTTTAGAGGGCAGGCTAACCCTAACCCTGTGATGATGATAGAGTCTGTGCTCATTGACTGGCTTGGCTTATTGGGGCAATCTTCTAAATAACTTGCAGTATTACAATAATAAGGTCAGCAATATGCCACCTAAGTTAGGGCCGGGGAACGGCATTCTATCGCTAACGATCAAAGACAAAGCAGTTTTATACGCCGCTTATATGCCATTTATTAAACATGGCGGCTTGTTTATACCAACCAATAAATCTTACTCCATGGGAGATGAGGTGTTCATGCTGTTGAGTTTGATGGATGAACCAGAAAAAATCCCAGTTGCAGGTAAGGTAATTTGGATTACACCAAAAGGTGCTCAAGGTAACAAGACAGCTGGTGTTGGGGTTCAGTTTGCAGAAGAAAATGCTGCACGCAATAAGATCGAAACTCACTTAGCAGGTGCGTTAAGTTCAGATCGACCTACTCATACGTTATAAAATTAAATACCTGCGCAAATATCACAAGGTTTTTCCTATACTCTCTTTTAAAGCTGCAATGACATGATTGTGGCTCATTAAACCCTAAGCCAGTGTAATACTTGTATAGAAAGTTGAGTATTACGTAAGACCGCTTGCTCCTGTTTTAAAAAATTATCTAGCTCTCATCTATAATTTTATAATTGATAGTATACACATTGAAATATTGATTGAAGCGCTGTTAATACGTCTTTAATCGTTTGGCAATGGATGTCATAGCCATGTTGCAAAGTATACGATAAGAGCCAGTTTGGATATATTGAGAGCGTTTAAATCAAGGTGTGTTAGGGAATCGAGACAAGTGAGCAATAAGGTTTTGATGGGCTATGTGTATTGCCATATGTATGCCTAGGTCTAGGCTTTTAATATGTTAGGTGTATCAAAACCCAAAGTGGCGAAGCAAGCAAGAAGCCTCCCAATAGATAGGATAGAATCACGAGTGGCGATAGTTATCTGATTGTTAAAAGACTGACATGAATAATCATTAGTATGGCGTGCAGATAAGTTACCCTCTTTTTGAAAGCAGGGGAAGTGCTTGGAATAAAAGTAATATTTGTACTTTCAAGTGGGTTTTTTATAGGGCGTGAACCCAGATGCTCAGCTTATACGTAACTGCTAATTTAAGAGAATGTATTTAATGGAATTAAATCGGCTAGATACCCGTTCTAAAGTCATAGATTCAATTAAGGATCACAATGAATGGGATATGGTGATTGTTGGTGGCGGGATTACAGGTGTAGGTGTTGCAAGAGAAGCCGCTCGTCAAGGGTTTAGTGTTTTATTGCTTGAACAAAAGGATTTTGCATGGGGGACTTCAAGCCGTTCATCTAAAATGGTGCACGGAGGGTTGCGTTATTTAGCGTCAGGAAATCTAAAATTGACAAGCCATTCTGTTAAAGAGCGGGAGCGACTAATGAAAGAAGCTCCGGGACTTGTGAATCTGCTGCCTTATGTTTGGCCTCATTATAAAGGGCAGTTTCCTGGGCCGAGAGTATTCTCCATATTATTGGCTGTTTACGATTTATTTGCTGGGCATAAATATAGAAAGTACATCAATAAACAAGCTGCATTGTCTGTATTACCTGGGTTAAATAGCACTAACTTAATAGGGGTGACTCAGTTTGCAGATGCAATAACAGACGACTCCCGCTTGGTTATGAGGGTACTGCAAGAAGCTCAAAATGATGGAGCTGTGGCGCTAAACTATTGTGAAGTTACAGAAATTATCAACGAAGAGGAGCAAATTAATAAGCTGCAAGCATTTGACCAAAAAAGTGGGGAAGCTTACCAAATAAAAGCAAAAGTTATTGTCAGTGCTACTGGTGCGTGGGCTGATAAATTTAGGCAAGATTTTGGTCAGTCGCCAAAAATTCGCCCATTACGGGGAAGTCATTTAATGTTTCACAATAGGCGTCTACCCTGTGACCTCTCTATTACATTAAAACATCCCACAGATGGTAGAAGCATGTTTATTTATCCGTGGGAAGGTATGACCGTGGTGGGAACGACAGATCTCGATAACCCAAAGGTAAGTCTAACTGAGCCTTCGATACAACAAAATGAGGTTGATTATTTATTAAAGGCGGCGAACGGATTATTTCCAGATTCTAATTTACAAAAAACAGATATAGTCTCTTCGTTCGCAGGAGTCAGGCCAATTGTATCAAGCGGTGCTTTGAGTCCATCGGCAGAAAAGCGAGATCATACTATTTGGGATGATAATGGTGTGATTACAGTTAGTGGGGGTAAATTGACGACCTTCAGACTCATTGCTTTAGATGTATTGAAAGCGGCTAGTCATTATTTAAAGGGCTTGGCCTACGCTGATAATAAACAACGTATATTTAATCATTACCCAATTAATAATGAAGCCTTGAATGAATTAACTGAACAACAAATTCAACGATTGTCTGGTTTTTATGGTGCCAGATTAAATGACCTGTGCCAATGCAGTAAGGAAGAAGGTTGGGTGCTGGTACCCGGGACATTGACGTTTTGGGCTCAAGTGCGTTTTTCGGCTCGTTCAGAAAGTGTGATTAACTTAGATGATTTGATGCTTCGTCGCACTCGTATTGGTTTGTTTTTGGATGATGGTGGTACCCAAGAGCGAAATAAGATTAAACAAATATGCCAGCAAGAATTGATGTGGTCAGACGATGAGTTTGCTGAACAATGGCAACGATACTGTGATATTTGGAAAGCGTATTATTATTTGCCTTAAAAAATATAGCTAAATTGTATTTAATATTGATTGTAGAATGCGAGTTAATATTCGCTACATTTAGTCTGATTCGATGAATAAGTAATAACTTCAAAATATCTATGGGGCTGAATTAAACGTTGGCCTGTTATTTCCTACCCCTAAGCATTCTCTTTAAAGTACTAAGAAATATGCCTCGGGGTGTTGTCATACCTTATGCTGCGATGGTTTGCTTACTTAAGTAAGTGTTAGTCGCATTCATAATTGCGAGTAAGCTTGCTTTTAAGCTGTCTTTCTCGATTGCGCATCCATAAATGGTTTGATTGTTTATATTAATTTCAATACTCGCCAAAGCATTCGCATCAGAATGAAACCCTAAAGAGCTTTCATTATATTGTGTGACGTCCATTGATACATTTAAGTATTCGCCTAGCGCTTTTGTTAAGCCATCAATGGCACCTTCGCTTTGATGGTGTAATGTGAATGTTTTATGTTCGTCTTTTAAATGAAGATGCATGACCTTGGATTGAGAGTCTTGCTTAGCTTGTATGTCATAATCCAATAACGAAATAGGCCCATTCGAACTTAAAAAGTGCACTTTAAATATTTGGTATATTTCATTGGCTGATACCTCGCCTTTACCTTCACTTTCTTGCTGCACTTTTTGGCTAACTTGAATCTGCATCCATCTTGGCAGCTGAATATTAAACTCAGACTCTAAAATGTAAGCCACGCCACCTTTACCACTTTGACTATTAACCCGTATGACGGATTGGTAGTCTCGGCCAATATCTTTTGGGTCAATGGGAAGATACGCTACTTCCCATGTTGAATTCTCGTCTTGCAAGGCTAAACATTTTTTTATGGCATCTTGATGAGAGCCACTAAATGCTGTGTAGACTAAGTCCCCCATCCAAGGGTGGCGTGCATGTGTTGGGATGTTAGTACATTCTTCAACAGTTCGGGTTATGCGTTTTGCATCACTTAAATTTAGTTTTGGGTCGATGCCTTGGCTGTATAGGTTCATGGCCATAGTGATAATGTCCATGTTTCCTGTGCGTTCACCATTGCCCAATAATGTCCCTTCAATTCTGTCAGCTCCTGCTAGTATTGCTAACTCGGCAGCTGCGACTGCACATCCTCTATCATTATGGGTATGAATACTGATTATGATGTTTTCTCGTTGTTTTATATGCTCGCAAAAAGTTTCCACTTGATCTGCAAATACATTCGGGCCAGCGCACTCGACAGTAGCAGGCAGGTTGATAATAATTTTTTTGTCAGATGTTGGTTGCCATACATCAATAACGGAATTACAAACATCTATAGCAAAATCAGTCTCGGTACTGGAGAAACTTTCAGGGCTATATTGAAATGTCCATTGTGTGCTGGGATAACGTTTTGATTCGGACAAAACTTTTTGAGCACCTCTTGTCGCAATATTTATGATGCCTTGCTTATCTAATTCAAATACTTTTTCACGCTGAACAGGGGAGGTTGAGTTGTAAACATGTACAACGGCTTGTTTCACTCCTTTCAAAGCTTCGAATGTTCTTT
Source organism: Oceaniserpentilla sp. 4NH20-0058 (assembly GCF_040371755.1). NCBI lineage: Bacteria > Pseudomonadati > Pseudomonadota > Gammaproteobacteria > Oceanospirillales > Oceanospirillaceae > Oceaniserpentilla > Oceaniserpentilla sp. 4NH20-0058. Next base: position 337,623 of record NZ_BAABWE010000001.1, on the reverse strand, counting down.
CAATTAACTCGTCACGTGCTTGTACCAAAACTTGGATGGTGACATCTTGAGGAATTTGATTTTCTTTGATTAACCATCTAACAAAATCAAAGTCAGTTTGTGAGGCACTAGGAAAACCCACCTCAATTTCTTTAAAACCCATGTCGATCAATAGAGTCCATAATTTCTGCTTTTGCGCCACGTTCATCGGTTCTATAAGGGCTTGGTTGCCATCTCTGAGGTCAACTGCGCACCACGCGGGTGCTTGCTCGATAGAGTTTGCTGGCCACTTTCTATCTGTCTTTTTAATACCTTTGTTAGGTTTGTATTTTCTGTGGTCAAACATAGTATTTCTCGACTGTCATCATGGGTTGTTACTTGAAAGGAGAATCACTTTTGGTGATGGGTTTGGACTTTAAAGGCTTTTGGCCTTTTTAATGTTCTTAGCTTGTGGCTAATGGCTCCTTCCAAGTGATATTAATTATATGTGAATATTCAGGGTGTATGATTGCTAATATTGCAGTTTAAAGCTGATTTTAGGGTTAATAATTTCAACTTGTTGTTGTATTTTGGTGTATAATTGCTGGGTATTTGTTATTTTGGCTAGGAGGGGTGAATGATGCACCAGTTGGATCGAACGGATCGTCGAATTTTAATGGAAATGCAAAAGAACGGGGCTATCAGTAACCTTGAATTAGCCGAGAAAGTAGGTCTGTCAGCAAGTCCTTGTTCTCGTCGAGTAAAAGCTCTTGAGGATGCTGGGTTTATTATAAAAACCGTAACCATTCTAGATGCAAAAAAGTTAGGGTTAGATCTGTTGGCAATAATTTCTATTAGTATGGATCGTCACACCCCAGAGCGTTTTGAGAGCTTTGAATCTAAAGTGAATAGCTTTGAAGAGGTTCTCGAATGTTATCTGATTACAGGTCAGAGCGCGGACTATGTGTTAAAGGTGGTAGTGTCAGGTATGGATGCTTACCAGAAGTTTTTACTGGGTAAGTTAACGAAATTAGAAGGTGTCACAGGTGTGCATTCAAGTTTTGTAATGAGGAAGGTTCTAGAAAGAAGCACGCTACCAATTGAATCGAGCTAATTGAGTGGGTAGTTAGTTTGGTGGCTAAAAAGAGATTAGCTTGAGATATTCTAAAAGAACTAATGCCGTTTTTTATACGGTTAAATAGTCCAAATTTTAACCTATCTTGATTTTAAACTGGGTGGATTGCCAAAGGGATTTAAATCTTTATCGGTTATGGCTATGGCAGAATATTTATACCAGCTGTTACAATTACTTTAGTTTCAATATGACAAGTGTGAAGGTCAATTGGCGAGCACGTTAATTGACTTTGAACGCAAAACGGTATTACACGGGTAAACCTATTACATCACTAAGGGTTCCTGTGGGCCATTACGGTGTATTATGTTACCAGATCACAATTTAAACGATTCATTAAAAAAAATTAAGTCCACTAGTTTAAGTGAACACCCACCAAAAGTACTGATTTTATATGGTTCTTTAAGACCAGAGTCTTTCAGTAAAAAAGCGGCGTTAGAGGCGGCTCGTATTCTTGAGTCATTTGGTGCGGATGTAAAAGTATACAACCCAGAAGGGTTACCAATTTTTGACCGTCAAACCTATGAACACCCAAAAGTGCAAGAGCTACATGAGCTGGCTCAGTGGTCTGAGGCTATGGTGTGGTGCTCTCCAGAAATTCACGGCAATATCACTTCTGTGATCAAGAATCAGATTGATTGGATTCCTTTAAGTATTGGGTCAGTTAGACCGACTCAAGGTAGAACTTTAGCGGTCATGCAAGTCAGTGGTGGGTCTCAGTCATTTAATGCTGTGAATAATTTACGTATTTTAGGTCGTTGGATGCGTATGTTCACGATACCGAATCAATCATCAGTAGCAATGGCGTGGAAAGAGTTCAATGATGACGGTACTATGAAAGATTCTAGCTATCGTGATCGTATTATTGATGTTATGGAGGAGTTATTCCATATGACATTGATCTTGCGTGATCATAGTGATTTTTTAACCCATAGATTTAGTGAAAACAAACCTAAAGATTAAAGGATTAGGTTACAGCCTTATGGAATGTAATATGCGTATATTGTTGTCTTTGGTTATCTGTTTGTCGCTATCGGCATGTTCGGGTTTAACCCCTATTGAGCAAAGAAACTTGCTGGATAATACCCCAGCAAAGGATGTGCTTAGTTTTGAGCCGCTGCCTGTTGGAATGCAGGAAGATCCTGACTTATCTTCTGGTGTGATAGATATAAATGGTAAGAAAAGCTTTTATAAAGCGTATGAGTTACCTAAAGGGCATGGAAGTTTTGTTATTCAACTACGGACCTATATTCAAAAATCAGAAGAAGGGGATGGATTCTTCTATCCCGTTATTGAGCTTTACAATTACGCTATGGAGCAGGTCGATATTCAGCGACCACAACTTCGCTTTACTCAGTTTAGTTCTGCTGGTCGATATGCGGCTGTCCCTGTTCGTTTGAATCCAGATATTGGTTATGTGGTTATTCGTACGGAACCAAAACTTTTTGGACAAGAAGCCTCATATACGACTAATCATGAAGGTGCCAGTTGGAGTTATAGTGTTTCACCCTTTAGTAAGCGCAAGCCTGCGGCGTATCTTCCATTAGGTCATCTTGAACTGCTAACCCCAGATGAGGACTTTCCTCAACCGTTTGAAAAATTATCTGGTCCGTTCTGGCAGTTTGCTTTTGATAAAGGCGGTTATGATTTAGCAACAGCTGAAGATTATTTACCAGATTTAACACTCGGAGGTGGCCCAATGTTGTCCATGGGTTATTCGTTTGCAGTGCCTTCAAGACCATCTTCTAGTATTCGTGCCAGTTTAGGTTTTGGTTATTTATCAGTTGGAGATAAATCAGGGGCTAGTCATTCGCAATTCTATGGAATGTCTGATTTGTTATGGGTTGAATCTAATCAAGTGAGCAGCTTGGGGCTAGGTTTAACGTTTAGAGGTGGGCATCAATATACATTAAGTGGCGATAAATATAAGTTCGACCCTACATTTGGGCCTAAAGTATTTGCTGAGATTCGTGGCGCAATGGGAGTGTCTTTGGGAGCGCAGTTGAGTTGGTTAACCTTCACCAGAGCTGATGGTGAAAAATATACCAGTAATCAAGCCGGTATATTTTTTACCAAGTTATATTAAAGCTGTTTGGCGAGCACCTTGTTAGCTCGCCTCATCAATATCCTTTACCCCGTCTTGGGGTTTGATGGCTAATACATCACTATCAGTCGCATCAAGAACGTGCTCTACGGTGCTACCCAAAATAGTACTTTGTAATTCATCATCAATTAATACTCCGATAGCGATGACATCTGCATCTAGTTTTCTAGCGATATCAGTGATGGCTGTTTCTGGGTCGCCTTCTAATACGTGAATTCTCTCTTCAGGTATATTGAATTTTTCAGCGAGAGACTCACTGGCATCGATATGCTGTTGTTGTACATACTGCTGTAAATCTTCCGGAATGGGTGCATCTGGTAGGCTGGCAAGTGTTAGGCTCATTAAAGGAAAGCTGTTTACAAGATGTACTTGGTAATTGTTGTCTTGATTTAAAATTTCAGTGAATTCAAAAATGTGTTCATTAATGATTTTATGAGCGTCATCAAGTGATGTGGCATCCACAGCATTGACGATGGTTTGAGCGTCCCAAGAGGTTTTGCCTTTTACCAGTAAAACAGGGGCGGGTGAATATTTTAGTAAATTCCAATCTTGATGCTGTAAAACACGTTCAAGAATATTATGGTGTTTTGCTGCGGCTTTGATAACTAAGTCAAAGCTGGCTTCTTCAGTATTATCCAATACCGCTTGATAGGCGTGATCACTCCAACAAATAGAAAGTGGGGTGTCTTTAGGAAGGTAGTGTTCTTCAAATAACGCCTCAGCCCACGCTTGAGCTTGTTCCAATAACATGGATTTAAGTTCATGGCGCATGTCTAAGTCTGTAAGGGAACCTTCTTCACAGGCATGATTATACGTATAGGTTGTTACAAAAAGGTTTGCATCGTGCTCTTTGCAAACTTGCATGGCGCGTTTTAATGCTGTGTTGTTTTCTAATGATTGGTCTAATACCAATAACACGTTATTAATGGCTAGCATGGCTGTGCTCCGTTTATGTAACTTTATTTAGTTTAGTCGTTATCTTTTTATTATGCGCTTCAAGCTAAAGTAAATATTGCTGTATGTCATCCATTGTTCGGAAGAATGGCTAAAAAGGCTTTGCCAGCCGTCCCCAGAGTTTTGCCTTTTCGTTGTAGTACTCCTAGTTCACGATGTAAGTGCTTTGGTCCAATGGGTAATTTCATTAAATCTTTATCTTTAGCCATATGTTCTGGAAGGACTGCCCAACCAAGGCCTACGCTGGCCATCATTTTAATGGTCTCCATATAGCTGGACATCATGCTGATGGTTTCTCGATAACGACTCGGCAGGGCGCTTTGCAATGAGAGTCCATCCGCTTTAAAAGCGTCTTCTATTATCTCAAACGTAACTGTATTGGGTTCCGGCAGAATGGCTTCAAATTGGGTGAGATCTTGAAGGGTTAATTTTTTCATTTTGCTTAGTGGATGAGTGAAAGCACAAACAAAACTGAGTGGGTCACGCCAAATAGGTTGCATATCTAGTTTAGGGTGCTCCTCAAGGGGCAGTGTGGCAAAAGCAATGTCGAGTTCTCCTTGGGCTAAAGCCTCGCAAGCGGCTTCTGATCCTAAAAACTGCATAGCCAGTTTTACTTGCGGGTAAGCGGTATGGAACTGCCTTAATAAATGAGGCAAGTGGTGTAGCCCTATGTGATGGCTGGTGCCTATGCGTAATGTTCCGCTGATATCGCCACTTAAGCTGGCCAACTCAGTTTTTATTTCAAGTAACTCGCTTAGAATATGCTTGGCCTTGGGTAACAAAGCCTCACCTGCAGGGGTAAGCACCGCTTTTCGGGGTAATCGATCAAATAACTGACTGTCTAGGCTGTCTTCTAGTAAAGCAATACGCTTACTTACCGCAGGTTGGGTAAGATGCAGGCGCTGGCCAGCCAGTGAAAATGACTCGGTTTCAGCAACGGCTATAAAAGCCTGTAAAGATTGGGTATCCACTATTTAACCTTACGGATTACTAAAAGTTATCCAATTAATAAAAAATATGAATTTGAGTTATTTGTAGCGGGGTCGTACACTTGCGTCAAGTAAAAAATATTATAAAGAGAAACGTCGTCGAGGCCGTCAGTACGCGGAAAAATGGGCGAAAAACCGGAGCTTAGTGCGCTAAGTGAGGATTTGAGTCAATTTTTAACAAGGTACTGGCAACGTAGACAGTTTCGAGGAGAGAGCAGATGGCACAAACACTTTACGACAAACTATGGAACCAGCACGTGGTGAAAACCCGTGATGACGGCACCGCTTTAATCTACATCGACCGCCAGTTACTGCACGAAGTAACCTCTCCGCAAGCATTTGAAGGTCTGCGTATTGCGGGTCGTAAGCCTTGGCGCATCGATGCTAATTTAGCCACCCCAGATCATAATGTACCAACCACCAAAACAGAGCGTGATGTGGGCATTGAAGGCATTGTGGACCCCGTTTCTAAAATCCAAGTGAAAACCTTAGATGACAACTGCGATGAATTTGGCATTGTTGAATTTAAAATGAAAGACATTCGCCAAGGTATCGTACACGTAGTTGGTCCAGAGCAAGGCGCTACTCTTCCGGGTATGACCGTTGTATGTGGTGATTCCCATACTGCTACTCACGGTGCGTTTGCTGCATTGGCTCATGGTATTGGTACATCTGAGGTTGAGCACGTTATGGCCACCCAGTGCTTGATTCAGCGCAAAATGAAAAACCTTTTAATTAATGTAGAAGGCGAGCTAGGGGCAGGCATTACAGGTAAAGACGTTGTATTGCATGTCATTGGTTTGATCGGTACGGCAGGTGGTAACGGTTGTGCAATGGAATTTGGCGGCAGCGCCATACGTTCCATGAGCATGGAAGGCCGTATGACCATGTGTAATATGGCAATCGAAGCCGGTGCTCGCGTGGGTATGGTGGCATTTGATGAAATTACGGCTGATTACGTTAAAGACCGTGCTTATGCACCAAAAGGCGATGATTGGGCTAAGGCAGTAGAAGCCTGGTCTGATTTAAAATCCGACGAAGATGCTGTATTTGATAAAGTGGTTCAGATCAAAGCCGAAGATATTCTTCCGCAAGTGACTTGGGGAACAAGCCCTGAGATGGTCACCACCATTGATGGTTTTGTACCTAAGTTAGAAGACGCTAAAGACGATGTAGAGCGCAGCGGTTTTGAACGTGCCTATGAGTATATGGGCTTAGAGCCAGGTCAAGCGATTACCGATATCGAATTGGACCGTGTATTTATCGGATCGTGCACCAATAGCCGTATTGAAGATTTACGCGCAGCCGCCGCTGTTGCCAAAGGCAATAAAGTAGCTGATAGCGTAAAGCAGGCTTTGGTTGTACCGGGTTCAGGCCTAGTTAAAAAACAAGCGGAAGAAGAAGGATTGGATAAAGTCTTTATCGAAGCTGGTTTTGAATGGCGTGAGCCGGGTTGTTCAATGTGTTTGGCTATGAATGCGGATAAGTTAGGTAATGGTGAACATTGTGCCTCAACTTCTAACCGTAATTTCGAAGGTCGTCAGGGTTACGGTGGTCGTACCCATTTGGTGAGTCCAGCCATGGCAGCAGCGGCTGCGGTGGCAGGTCACTTTGTTGATGTTCGTCAGTTCGAATTGGTTAAATAAGGAGTATCAATATGGAACCTTTTGTAAAACAAAGCGGTATCGTGGCTCCTATGGATCGAGCGAATATCGATACGGACATGATTATCCCTAAACAGTTTTTGAAATCCATTAAACGCAGTGGTTTTGGCCCTAATTTGTTTGATGAATTGCGCTACTTAGATGAAGGTCAGCCGGATGCAGATAACTCTGGTCGTCCGTTAAACCCTGACTTTGTATTGAATCAGCCTCGCTATAAAGGCGCGTCTGTTTTATTGGCCCGTGAAAACTTTGGTTGTGGTTCATCGCGTGAGCACGCGCCATGGGCGTTAGAAGATTATGGTTTTCGTACGATTATAGCGCCAAGCTATGCGGATATTTTCTTCAATAACAGTTTTAAAAATGGCTTGCTTCCGATTGTGTTGGATGAAGCGACAGTAGATGGATTATTCAAAGACGTTGCAGCTAACGAAGGCTATGAGTTAACCGTAGATTTGGAAAACCAAAATATTGTTAAGCCTAATGGTGACACCATTGCCTTTGAAGTGGATTCGTTCCGCAAGCATTGTTTGCTAAATGGCTTAGATGATATTGGTTTAACACTGCAAGATGCTGACGATATTAAAGCGTATGAAGCGAAGCGTCGTCAGACATCGCCTTGGTTGTTTGATCAGGTTAAATAGCTAAACGTAAAATGTGGGATGAGAGACGTTAGACGTGTTTGTCTCATGTGAATTTTAATGGTGCGGGGTTTGAAAGAGCGTATTACCGTCTTTCATCTCCCGTTGCCCATCTCTCTTTAAAGAGCGAAGTGAAATAAATGACTAAAAAAATTCTAGTATTACCGGGCGATGGTATTGGCCCAGAAATCGTAACTGAAGCGGTTAATGTTTTAGAAGTCGCAAAAGAAAAATTCAATTTAGATATTGAATTAGATAATGCATTAGTCGGCGGTGCTGCTTATGATGAGTTCGGTTCGCCATTACCTGATGTCACTATGGATAAAGCCCGTTCAGCGGATGCTATCTTGCTTGGTGCGGTTGGTGGCCCTAAATGGGATAACCTTGAAGATCGTGAGCTTCGCCCAGAAAAAGGCTTACTTGGTTTGCGGTCTGGCCTTGAACTGTTTGGTAACTTGCGTCCGGCTATTTTGTATCCGCAGCTGGCGGATGCTTCAAGCTTAAAGCCTGAAGTGGTTTCAGGTTTGGATATTTTAATCGTACGTGAATTAACCGGTGGTATTTATTTTGGTAAGCCTCGTGGTATTCGCACGTTAGAAAACGGCGAGCGTGAAGGTTACAACACTTACGTGTACAACGAGACGGAAATTCGTCGTATTGCTAAAGTGGCGTTTGAGTCGGCACAAAAACGCGGTAAAAAATTATGTTCTGTTGATAAAGCTAACGTACTCGAAGTGACCGTACTTTGGCGTGAAATTATGGAACAAGAAGCGAAAAACTATCCAGATGTTGAGCTTTCACATATGTATGTGGATAACGCCGCCATGCAGCTTGTGCGAGCGCCAAAACAATTTGATGTAATGGTAACTGGTAACATGTTCGGTGATATTTTATCCGATGCTGCTGCCATGTTGACGGGCTCGATTGGTATGTTGCCATCTGCCTCTTTAGATAAAGACAACAAAGGTATGTATGAGCCTTGTCATGGCAGTGCGCCAGATATTGCTGGTCAAGGTATTGCAAATCCACTTGCCACAATTTTGTCTGCTTCTATGATGCTTCGCTATAGCTTGGGTGAAGTGGCTGCAGCGGATGCAATTGAAAAAGCCGTAAGTAACGTACTGGATCAAGGCCTGCGTACAGCCGATATTTTCTCTGATGGCATGACTAAAGTATCGACAGCGAAAATGGGTGAGGCGGTAGTTGCAGCCCTACAGGAGCTATAAGTATGAGTAATGAATTGAAAGTTGGTCTCGTTGGCTGGCGTGGCATGGTGGGCTCTGTGCTCATGCAACGTATGCAAGAAGAAGGGGATTTTGATTTAATTAATCCTGTGTTCTTCACAACGTCTCAAAAGGGTTTACCTGCACCTGATTTTGCAGGCAAAGATGCTGGATTGTTGGAAGATGCATTTGATGTTAATGCGTTAAAAGCCCAAGACGTAATCATCACTTGTCAAGGCGGTGATTATACTAAAGAAGTTTACCCTAAATTGCGCGAAGCCGGGTGGGATGGCTACTGGATTGATGCGGCATCTTCTCTTCGCATGAAAGACGATGCCATTATTGTTCTTGATCCTGTGAACCAAAATGTAATTGAGAGTGGCCTTGATTCCGGTGTTAAAACTTATGTAGGTGGTAACTGCACGGTTAGCTTGATGTTATTGGCATTGGGCGGTTTATTCGAGAAAGATTTGATCGAATGGGTTTCCCCTATGACTTATCAGGCGGCTTCTGGATCTGGGGCTAAACACATGCGTGAGCTAATCAGCCAGATGGGCGCGGTTCGCGATAATGTGAAAGGTTTATTGGATGATCCTGCCTCAGCGATTTTAGAGATAGATAAAAGCACCGCTGAATTCATTCGCAGTAAAGAATATCCGGTAGACCAATTCGGCGTACCACTGGCGGGTAGCTTAATTCCATATATTGACTCCCAATTAGAGTCAGGGCAAAGCCGTGAGGAATGGAAGGCTGAAGTGGAGGCCAATAAAATCATGGGTACCTCAAATGCGCCAACGCCAATTGATGGGCTGTGTGTGCGAGTGGGTGCCATGCGCTGTCATTCTCAAGCTATGACAATTAAGCTGAAGAAAGACCTACCTGTGGCTGAGATTGAATCTATTTTGGCCGGTGCCAATGACTGGGTGAAAGTGATTCCGAATGACCGTGATATCACCATGCAAGAGCTAACGCCAGCTAAAGTGACAGGAACGCTAAGTATTCCTGTAGGTCGTATCCGTAAGCTGTCTATGGGGCCTGAATACATATCTGCCTTTACGGTTGGTGATCAGCTTTTATGGGGTGCAGCTGAGCCTCTTCGTCGTATGTTGCGTATACTATTAGCGCGATAAATTGAGAGCACCTACAGAATCCATGATCCTGTAGGTGTTAAATACCTCAAATCCTGCCAAGCGATCCTCACAATCATGCTGAAACGGCTCGCAAGCCCTTATAAATATTGATAAATACTTGAAATTACTTAATACTTACTCGCTTAATTACACAATCATATAAGTTGGTTGTTAGATAGGGCTAAATTTACCCTGTCGGCCCAAAGTATTAAAAGAATAAGGATACATTGCTATGTTGCGAAAGCTCGCGATTGCAATTGCCGCATCTGGGGCGATGATGAGTGCGACAAACGTTCTTGCCTTGGGCATGGGCGATATAGAGCTGGAATCTGCGTTAAACCAGCCCTTAGATGCACGAATCAAGCTTATGAAGGCAGGTGAGCTAGAAAATTGGGAAATGAAGCCCAACTTGGCCTCTTCAGACGAATTTGAAAAGTCTGGGGTTGAGTATGTATTCTTTTTGAACAGCCTTAAGTTTGAGGTGGAGCGTGAAGAAAGCGGAGACGTATTTATTCATGTGACATCACAAAAAGCGGTTGTTGAACCTTTTTTGAATTTTCTTGTGCAGGTAGATTGGCCAAACGGTCGTTTGCTGCGCGAATATACTTTATTACTTGATCCCCCTGTATTTACCGAAGAGCCAGTTGAAGCTGTTGCTCCTGCTGAATCTGATTATGTTGAAGAAGAACAAGAACCTTCTTTGCCAGCTGTGGCACCAGTTTCAGAAAAGCCGGATGTTACTCAGGTTGAACCTGAAAAGTTTGTGCAAAAGCAACCAAAGTCAGTTGAAAAGAAAGATGACGTATATAAAGTCAAGACTAACGATACACTTTGGGAAGTAGCAATTACAACCCGCCCAAATCGTTCTATCTCACCTCAACAGGCGATGTTAGCGATCCAAGATTTAAATCCTGATGCCTTTATTGGCGGTAATATTAATCGTCTCAAAGCGAATCAGGTTCTTCGTGTTCCATCTGAGGAGCAAATGTTATCGCGCACTTTTGATGAGGCGGTATCTGAGGTTGCACTGCAGAATCAATCACTAACTAAGCGTAAAGCACAGTTAGATGCTACTCGAAAAGAAACTACTATAGAGCGCGCCGATAAGGTTGAAGAAACTCGCCTTAAACTCGTTGCTGGCGGTGATGCAACAACAGATAGTGAACGTGGGGCCAGTGGCCAAGTGTCAGCTAAAACAGCGGGCGATCAGTCCCGTTTGGAAAAAGAGCTGTCAATCACACTTGAAAATCTTGATAAATCCACTCGTGAAAATCAAGAACTGCGTACTCGTCTAGATACTCTTGAAGAACAAATTAATACCTTGCAACGTTTGATCAATCTAAAAGATGAGCAAATGGTTGCGATCCAAGCAGGTATGGCGAAACCGAGCGGACTTGAGAAACCAGTAGTGGAAGCTGCAGATCCGAATGCTCCTCAACAGGATTTGAATTTTGCTGACACAGTGAAAGAGGAGGTTAAAAAGCCTGAGGCTGTGAAGGCAGAAGATCCTAAGCCAGTTAAACCAAAAGCCTTACCATCTCCTGTCGTCGAAGAGGCGTTTGATCCTATAGCTTTTGTTATGGAAAACCCACCTATTTTAGGTGCGGGATTGCTAGTGCTGCTGCTTGCTTTAGTGGGTGTCAATGTCGCGCGTAAGCGTAAAGAAAAACAGCAAGATGCTGAAAACGAATCAACAAAATCTATGTTGGATAGCGATATAGATGATGTGGATCTAGGTGATGATTTAGATGCCAACATAGATGTATCTGAAGAGAATAATGAAAATGAGTTTGACCTTGGTACAGAGTCTGAGTCTTTAGATACTGGAGAACTTGCTTCTGCTGAACCTGAGTTAAGCCCAGAAGATGTAATGGGTGAGGTAGATGTATATCTAGCTTATAACCGATTAGAACCAGCTCGTGACCTACTTGAAAAGTCGTTAGTCTCAAGTCCAGATCGTCAAGAGTATCGTACCAAGTTAATTGAGATTTTAACTGAGCTTGGTGACGATGACGCTGTAGCAAAACAGCAAGAACTACTATCAAGTGATGCATCGGGTGAGATTGAAAGTGCGGTTGAAGATGTCAATGAAGACTTCTCAATGGACTTTGATCTTGATGAACCCGAAAACTCTGCAGATCAAAGCGATGACCTCGTAGCTGATTTGTCAGAGGATGCATCTATTGAAGAGTCAAGCGATCTAGATTTTGATCTGGATGGGTTGGACCTTGGGACTCAGGACGATATTTCGTCACTTGATGAAGAACTATCCCTTGATTCCGATTTGGAATTTGATATGGATTTCTCATCAGACGGGAATTCTATTGATGAATTGTCTGATTTAGACTTAGAAGAAGAGGTAGCTAGTCTTGATGACTTGGACCTAGAAGAAAATTCTTCCACTGCTGAGCTTGAAGCGTTAAATGATTCTTTAGGGGAAGGTGTTTCCCTTGGCGAAGATGATGTTGAGTTTGATTTTAATGAATTGGATGCTGAGTCAAATGAAGCTGATAGTGATTTGGAGTTTGAATCATTGGATGTGGATGAATCTGATCTAATCCACACTGATAGCGATGACTTAAATTTAGATGATTTAGATTTAAACGCTGACGACGATGTATCATTTGAAGGTTTGGATTTAGATTTAGAAGATTCAGAGATTTCTTTGGACGCGACTGAAGATCAAGATTCAACGGTAGACGAGTCTGCTGAATCAGATGATTTTGACTTTAGTATTGATGAAGAGGCTGAATCAGGTGACTCTTTAGATTTTGAGTTATCAGATGATGATGTGGATGTTATTCCTGAGTTATCAGCAGACGATCTGCCGTTGGATATTAAAGATGAATCAGTCGATGATATTTCTTTTGAGCTTGATGACGAAGCCGAGACAGACAATACAGATGATTTATCTTTCGATCTAGCTGAAGAAGCTACTTTGGATTTAGCAGATGAATTAGATGATGATATACAGTTAAGTGCTGATTTTGACTCTGAAGAGGAGCAGCTTCCTGAGTTTGAAGAAGGACTCTCTTTTGATGAAGAAGTGGATCTTCCTGAATTAACAGATGAAGTTGTTGATGATATTGATGCTCAGTTAGATGAGCTTTCAGCCACTGATATTGAATTGCCAACACTTGAATCTGAATCAGATGAGCTTTCAGCTGATGATATTGAATTGCCGGTATTAGAATCTGAATCAGATGAGCTTTCAGCCACTGATATTGAATTACCAACATTAGAGTCTGAATTAAATGAGCTTTCAGCTGATGATATTGAGTTACCAACATTAGAGTCTGAGTCAGATGAACTTGATCTGCCTGAATTGAATGATGATTTTGATATATCAGTTGCTGATGAAGCAGATACAGAAGCAGACCTTCAAGAAATACTTTCATCCACAGATGCTGTTGCTGAGGAATATAAAGAAGAGTTACCAACATTAGGTTCTGATGACTTAGAGGATGATGATTTTCCTCCATTAGGTGACATTGATGACCTAGACTTGGATAACCTCGATAGCGATCTAGATTTCCTAAGTGGTACTGATGAAAGTGAAACCAAGTTAGATTTGGCAAGAGCCTATATCGACATGGAAGATCAAGAGGGTGCAAAAGAAATTCTTCAAGAGGTAATTGAAGAAGGTAATGACCAACAAAAAGTTGAAGCTAATAAGTTGCTAGACAGCTTGGCTTAATTCTTTAAATATGACAAACAAAACCCGATTATGGTGACATATTCGGGTTTTGTTTTTTTAGGTAGTGGTAATGATAGAAGAACCAACTATTCAACGCTGGGCGGCAGGAGTTGAGTATAATGGCGCTCGTTTTCATGGGTGGCAAAAGCAAAAGCACCAACCAGGGGTGAGTATCCAAGAATCCTTAGAGGCTGCTATCTCTGAGGTGGCTAATCACGAGGTAGGTATTGTGTGTGCAGGACGAACGGACTCGGGAGTACATGCCAGTGCACAAGTGATTCACTTTGATTCGACGGCTGTTCGTTCAGACCGCGGCTGGAAAATGGGTATCAACACCAAGCTGCCTGATGGTATTTGTGTAAATTGGGTTCAGCCTATTACTAGTGATTTTCACGCACGTTTTAGTGCGGTTGCACGTCGTTATCGTTATTTCATTATGAATAAGCCGGTGAAGCCGGGTTTGATGCATGATCAAGTGACGTGGTGGCGTAAACCGCTAGATGCCGAAAAAATGCATGAGGCGGCTCAGGCGTTACTTGGCGAGCATGATTTCACGTCGTTTAGGGCTCGTGATTGTCAGGCAAATCATGCTAGGCGTACTATGAAAGACATTAGCGTGAAGCGTATGGGTGACTGGGTCATGCTTGAGGTATGCGCTAATGCCTTTTTGTATCACATGGTACGAAATATCGCAGGTGTATTGTTACCGATAGGTCATGGTAGTAAACCTGTAGAATGGTGCGAGCAAGTTTTAAGCGCTAAAGATAGAACAAAAGCAGGGGTAACAGCACCGGGGGAGGGGTTATATTTTGTGGATGTTGAGTATCCAGATTATCCAGATTTACCTTCCTATAAGAACGGCCCTCCATTTTATGAATTAATGGCAACTCAGGGTGAATTAAAATGAAAAGAACTCGCGTTAAAGTGTGTGGTATTACCCGGGTGGAAGATGCTCTGACGGCTGTTGATGCAGGAGCAGATGCAATTGGTTTAGTATTTTATGAACCAAGTCCAAGGAATGTGCGTATAGAACAAGCAAGGGTTGTTGCACAAGCGGTTCCGGCCTTTGTAACAGTGGTAGCGTTATTTGTGAATGCAACTGTCGATCAGGTGCAAGAAGTATTAAATAGCGTTAGAATAGACTTACTTCAATTCCATGGTGACGAAGAAAATGACTTTTGCAGTCAATTCCAGCGCCCCTTCATCAAAGCCCAACGTGTCCGGCAAGCGTCGGATGTGGTGGCGTCGAGCCTGCGGTTCCCAGACGCATTGGGCATACTGCTAGATAGCTACAAACCTGGTGTGCCAGGAGGAACCGGTGAGACCTTTGATTGGTCCTTGATTCCAGAATCACAAACAAAACCTTTAATACTCGCAGGGGGGTTAGCCCCTGATAATATTGCTCAAGCCATTGAACAAGTACAGCCGTTTGCTGTGGATGTTAGTGGCGGTGTTGAGCAATCCAAGGGAATAAAAGACCCTGCGAAAATAGATGCATTTTTAAGTGAGGTATATCGTGTCAACAACCGATAAGACAGCGATTGATCTTAAAGCGGTAACGCAACTTCCAACTAAAACCGGACATTTTGGTCAGTATGGGGGCCGCTTTGTTTCTGAAACGCTAATGTCAGCATTAGATGATTTAACCGAACTCTATGAGCGTTTAAGTAAAGATCCCGCATTCCAAGAAGAGTATGACAAAGACCTTGCTCACTATGTAGGTCGACCTTCACCTTTGTATTTTGCAGAACGCTTAACCGAAAAAGCAGGCGGGGCAAAAATATATTTAAAGCGTGAGGATTTAAATCATACGGGTGCCCATAAAGTAAATAATACAATTGGCCAAGCCCTATTGGCTAAATACACAGGTAAGCCAAAAGTGATTGCCGAAACCGGTGCTGGACAGCATGGTGTTGCTACGGCTACCGTCGCTGCCCGTTTAGGTTTGCAGTGTACTGTGTTTATGGGTAAAACCGACGTTGAGCGCCAAAAACTCAATGTATATCGTATGCGTTTGTTAGGGGCAGAAGTAATACCTGTCACGTCAGGTACGGCTACGTTAAAAGATGCGATGAATGAAGCCATGCGTCACTGGGTGACCAATGTTGATGATACGTTCTACATCATTGGTACTGCGGCAGGGCCACATCCGTATCCAAAATTAGTACGTGATTTCCAGTCTATTATTGGTCGAGAGACTAAGCGTCAAAGCATGGAACATGAAGGGCGTTTACCTGACGCAGTGGTTGCGTGTGTTGGTGGTGGCTCTAATGCTATTGGGATGTTTTACCCATTCATCGAAGATGAATCGGTTGAAATGTACGGTGTAGAAGCTGGTGGTCATGGTTTGGATGGTGATGATCATGCTGCACCTCTATGTAAAGGAAAGCCCGGTGTGTTGCACGGAAATCGCACCTATTTAATGGAAGATGAAAATGGTCAGATCATGGGTACTCACTCAGTATCCGCCGGTTTAGATTATCCCGGTGTTGGACCTGAGCACTCTTACTTAAAGGATATTGGTCGTGTTAATTATGTAGCGGCTACTGACAAAGAAGCGTTGGATGCGTTCCATACGTTAACTGAAATTGAAGGTATCATGCCTGCGTTAGAGTCGAGCCATGCAGTGGCTTATGGTATGAAACTAGCTGCGACCATGGATAAAGATAAAGTTGTGGTAATAAATTTATCTGGTCGTGGTGATAAAGATATTCATACGGTAGCAGGCCTTGACGGTATTGAAATCTAGTTGCTTGGAGCTAGCTGCATTGTTAATGCTGCGTTAAAAGATCGCTCAGGTTTGTCATTTATGGATTATAAAATCCGCACCTTCGCGATCTTTTGTCTTGCCTTAACGGCTTCGCTAACGCTCCATGTTCAGTAGAGTTTTTTATAACCAGAACTGAACCAGAGTTTAAATTGTACGAGGCCACCCCGTGGCCGATCTTAAAGAATTAAAATTAGCGTCCGGCGTCTGACATCAGGCATCCGACTAGGAATAAAAAAATGAATCGAGTAGATCAGTGTTTTGCCGATTTAAAAGCGGCAGGAAAAAAAGCATTAATTCCTTTTATTGAAGGAGGTGACCCAAAGCCTTCTTTGACCGTTGAATTAATGCATACGTTAGTAGAAAACGGCGCAGATATAATTGAGTTAGGCGTACCATTTTCCGACCCAATGGCAGATGGCCCAGTGATTCAATTAGCCTGCGAAAGGGCGCTTGCACACAATACCAGTCTTACCGACATTTTAGGTATGGTAAAAACCTTTCGTGAAACTGATTCAAAAACCCCCGTTGTTTTAATGGGGTATCTGAATCCAATTGAAGTCATGGGTTATGAAGTCTTTGCAAAATCTGCAAAAGACGTTGGCTTGGATGGTGTGTTAGTTGTCGATATGCCACCAGAAGAATCCGAAGAGTTTGCCGGTTTCTTGAAAGAGAATGATTTGAAAATGATTTTCTTAATGGCCCCAACGACACCTGATGCACGTGTTACCACAATATGTGAGCATGGTTCTGGCTATTTATATTATGTGTCTGTGAAAGGTGTTACTGGCTCAGCTGCATTGGATGTGGATGATGTAAAAGCAAACTTAGACCGTATTCGCTCTAAAACACAACTGCCTCTGGGTGTGGGTTTTGGTATTAAAGATGGTAAGACAGCGGCTGCGGTCGCGGCTATTTCAGATGCTGTAATTGTAGGTAGTGCTTTGGTGCGTTGCATCGAAGAAAATGAACACGAACCTGAGATTATTAAATCTCAACTAGCTGCGTTGATGAGTGAAATGCGTAACGCTATGGATGCTTAATACGCGTGTGATGCCCTGTATTCTCAGGGCATTTTTATATAAATATTTTTTGTGATTTGTAGTTGGAAAGATGAAGCAAAACTTAGATCAATGGCTGTCGTATTTAGAGTCCAATCATCCAACTGAAATTGATATGGGGTTAGAACGTGTGCGCATTGTTGCGCAGCGTTTAGATCTTTTTAAGCCGACACCATTGGTATTACTGGTAGCAGGAACAAATGGTAAAGGCTCCACCGTTACATTTTGTACTGAGTTCTTAAAAACTTTAGGTCTCAATGTGGGTAGTTATATGAGCCCGCACCTCCATGTATATAACGAACGTGTTCGGATTAATGGGCAACCAGTTAGTGACGAATTAATTATTGAAAGTTTTGAGGCTATTGAAATAGCTCGACAGGAGATTAGCCTTACCTATTTTGAAGTGGGGACATTATCTGCACTTTATATTTTTAAACAACAAAAACTAGATGCCTGTGTACTAGAGATAGGTCTTGGCGGTCGGCTGGATGCGGTTAATATTGTGGATGCAGACGGTGCGGCGGTAACCAGTATTGGCTTAGATCATCAAGACTGGCTTGGTAGCGACTTAAATCAAATATCTTATGAAAAAGCAGGGGTCTTTCGAGCCAATAAAGCAGCTGTTTGCGGTCAGCGTTTACCACCTGAGTTATTGATAGAGCATGCTAATGACATTTCTGCCAATTTATTTGTCAAAGGTGAGGCCTTTGATTTTGATTGCAAAGATAACCTATGGACGTGGAGAGGGCTTGATACTTTAAATCGCCCTGTGGTTTTTGAAGGCTTGCCATACCCAAGTTTACCTATTGAAAATGCCGCAACGGCTATTCAGCTTATGGTTCAAGTGAAACCGGAGTTGACTTATGATCAGGTGAAAAAGGGGCTGTTAAGTGCTCAATTAGATGGTCGTTTACAGGTGTTTACGCACCCATTCAACGGTGTGATGGATGTAGGGCATAACCCACAGGCGGCCCAGTTGTTAAACCAGTATTTAATCCGTACTCCGGCGAAGGGTCGAAAAATTGCACTTCTTGCTATGCTGCATGATAAAGATGCTCCTTTGGTAGTTAAAGAAATGACGCAAATAGATGAATGGCACTTGGCTGGATTATCTGGTTATCGAGGACAAACCTCCGAGGAATTAAGGAAAAAATTACCAAAGACTATGGTTGTTGAACATTGCCATCAATCGGTTAGAGATGCGCTGGATGCCTTAATAGATATAGTTAATCCGGATGATACAGTGGTAGTATTTGGTTCATTTTTTACTGTTGCACAATTACAAGATTGGCTGAGTTCACACTAGGGGAGTGTTATGGAGCAAGGTGTTAAGCGGAAGTTAATCGGCGCTGGGGTGTTGTCTGCACTGGCAATTATCGTCTTGCCACAATTATCTCCAAGTGCTGATGATGCCTCATACTTATCGCAAAGCGTGGTGGTGGAAGAAAATATCCCTAAAATGGACATGCCATTGCCTAAATCATTAAATATTGTCACGCCAGATCCGCAGTCGGTGGCTAATCAGGTGCCTGCAAAAATCCCCATGTCTGATATGAAAATAGATAAGGCCAATATAAAGGTTGATGATTTTAATAAGCCAATCCTTGAAAAAACAGGGCAGGCAGTGGTTTGGCATATTCAAGTGGCTAGCTTTGCTAAGCCAAAAAACGCATTAGATCTTAGAGATAGCCTGCGTAAGGCTGGATATAAAGCATTTGAGTTACAATCTAAAGATGGCTTATATACTCGTGTATTTGTGGGTCCGAGTACACAAAAAGACCAATTGCAGGCACAACAGATCAAAATTAAGCAAGAGTTTAAGTTGAATGGTCAAATTGTTGTGTTTGAGGGGTAATGAATCCCTTTGCGAGGACTCTTGGCTTTGTTAGAATGCGCCCTTTCCTCAAGGGCGTTGGTTTTCATGTCCCACACATCAGTACATAGCTGCGGTTGCTGATATGCTCATTATCGATTGGGTAATCTTTGCTGTAGTCCTTGTCTCTGCCTTAGTGAGTATTAAGCGTGGATTCGTGAAAGAGATGCTGTCTTTGTCTAGTTGGATAGCTGCGTTTATTATCGCCCGAATTTTTAGTGGCCACCTAGATGTTCTGCTTGTTCAATGGATAGAAACCCCTTCAGCTCGATACGGGGCTGCCTTTGCTATTTTATTTGCTGCTACATTAATTGTGGGAGCTATGATTAATAATTTGGTGGGGGAGTTAGTCAAAGTGACTGGCTTGACAGGAACTGATCGGATTTTTGGTGTGGTATTTGGGACAGCGAGAGGGCTTATTTTAGTCACCGCTGCGATATATGGGCTTCAAATGACAGCCTTAAGCTCTGATCCATGGTGGAATGAGTCAATATTTATTCCACATTTTGAATTAATGGTGTCTTGGTCAAAAGATATTTTGCCCGGCGCTGCTGAAACCCTTCTAACACTGGGGCAACCTGGTGAGTAATTGTATTTAAAGAGGTAACGCCATGTGTGGCATTGTTGGTTTGGTTGCTAAAAGCAATGTGAATCAGGCGCTGTATGATGCTCTGACGGTTTTACAACATCGTGGTCAAGATGCTGCTGGCATGGTGACATGTGATTCGGGGCGTTTTTATCTACGTAAAGATAACGGCCTCGTAAAAGATGTCTTCCGTACACGCCATATGCAGCGTTTAGTAGGGAATATGGGAATAGGCCATATTCGTTACCCAACAGCGGGCAGCTCAAGCTCAGCGGAAGCACAGCCGTTTTATGTGAATAGTCCTTACGGCATTGTGCTGGCTCATAATGGTAATCTGACAAATACTCAGCAATTGGTTCAAGATGTATATCGTGAAGATCTACGCCATGTGAATACCAATAGTGATTCTGAAGTATTACTTAATATCTTTGCCCATGAGCTGCAAGAGCAAAAGCAACTTAAGCCGACTGCACAAGATGTATTTGATGCAGTTAAACGAGTACATAAACGTATCGAAGGTGGTTATGCCGTTATTGCTATGCTAGCTGGCTATGGCGTAGTGGGTTTTCGTGATCCAAATGGTATCAGGCCTGCGGTATTTGGTAAGCGTACAACTGAAAAGGGCGACGAATACATGATTGCCTCAGAGAGTGTTGCGCTGGATGCACTGGATTTTGAGTTAGTGCGTGATATTGAGCCAGGGGAAGCCGTTTTTATTGATGTTGATGGTAATTTACATACACAACAATGTGCAGAAAATCCTCAATTAAATCCATGTATTTTTGAACATGTATATTTTGCACGCCCTGATTCAATTATCGATAAAATCAGTGTGTATAAAGCCCGCTTAAAAATGGGTGCTCGGTTAGCCGAAAAAATCCTTCGTGAACGACCTGATCATGATATTGATGTGGTTATTCCAATTCCAGATACCAGTCGAAGTTCAGCCGTTGAGCTTGCCAATCGACTAGGTGTTAAATACCGTGAAGGCTTTATGAAAAACCGATACATCGGTCGTACTTTTATTATGCCGGGACAACAACAGCGCAAAAAGTCGGTAAAGCAAAAGCTTAATGCTCTAGATTTAGAGTTTCGTGGAAAAAATGTTTTATTAGTGGACGATTCAATTGTTCGCGGGACCACCTGTGAGCAAATTATTGAAATGGCCAGAGACGCAGGTGCAAACAAAGTGTATTTTGCTAGTGCAGCTCCTGAGGTTAGATACCCTAATGTATACGGTATCGATATGCCTGCAAAAGAAGAGTTCATTGCCCATGACCGTACAGTTGAAGAAATACAGCAAGCTATTGGTGCTGATTGGTTAATTTATCAAGACTTACAGGATCTAATAGAGGCTACTTGTGAAGGCACTGATGTAGAATATGAGTTCGATTGCTCGGTATTTAATGGAGAGTACATTACCGGTGATATTGACGACGCATACCTTGAAAACCTTCAAACTATGCGTAACGATGCAAATAAAAAAATTAAAGTGCAAAACAGCATTATAGATTTGCATAACGACGATCAAGTAGAGTAGAGGCAATTTAGTGGCCGACAATAAACGATACAACGCCCAATTAGAAGATGCAGAATTTGCAACGCTTGCTGTACGTTCTGGGTATGAACGTACCCATGAACATGAACATAGCGAGGCAATGTTTTTAACATCTAGTTATGTATTTGGTAATGCACAAGAAGCAGCGGCAGTATTTGCTGGTGATGAAGCAGGTAATGTTTATTCTCGCTACACTAATCCAACTGTTAGAGCCTTCGAGCAACGCTTGGCGGCTCTTGAAGGGGCTGAGCAGTGCGTAGCAACATCGTCGGGAATGTCGGCCATCTTTTCTGCTATCTTGGCGTTGCTTAATCCCGGTGATCATATTGTTTCGAGTCGCAGTATTTTTGGTTCAACCAATGTGCAGTTTGCTAAATACGTTAGCAAATTAGGTATCACTGTAGATTATGTGCCATTAAGTGATGCGAGTGCTTGGAAGGGCGCAATAAAAGAAAATACGAAAATGTTTTTTCTAGAATCTCCTTCTAATCCAATGAATGAAGTGGGTGACTTGAAGGCATTGGTTGATCTTGCTCATCAAAATGAGATCTTAGTGACAGTTGATAATTGCTTTTGTACACCTGCGTTGCAGCGCCCATTACAATATGGTGTGGATGTTGTGATTCACAGTGCGACTAAATTCATCGATGGACAAGGCCGAACCTTAGGTGGTGCGGTGTTAGGTCGAAAAGAATTAATGGATGAAGTGGTTGGTGTATTACGCTCTGTTGGTCCAACCCTTAGCCCATTTAATGCTTGGGTAATGCTTAAAGGTTTAGAGACTTTGCAGTTACGCATGAAAGCTCATAGCGCTAATGCATTAGCTTTAGCTGAATGGTTGAAACAACACCCAGCGGTTAAAGCGGTTCATTATGCGGGCTTACCTGAGCATCCTCAGCACGAGTTAGCTAAATCTCAACAAAGGGATTTTGGCGGTGTGCTTGCCTTTGAGGTAGAAGGCGGAAAAGAAGCTGCGTGGTCTGTAATTGACAGTACTCGTATGTTTTCGATTACGGCAAATTTGGGTGATGCAAAAACAACCATTACACACCCAGCAACGACAACACATTGTCGAGTCGACCCAGCTGAGCGAGAGCAAGCAGGTATCACGGATGGATTAATCCGTATTGCATGTGGTCTTGAAGATATAGCGGACATTAAAAGGGATTTATCCTTTGGGTTGAGCCTTTTGTAAGTACGATCACCCAATTTTGCAGGAGTAGAATAATAAGATGGATGCAAAATTAACTTCAGTTTTAGATGCACTTAATCAAGTGGTATTGGGTAAAGAGCATCAAGTAAAACTGGCCTTGGGTTGTTTATTAGCTAAAGGCCACCTTCTTATTGAAGACCTCCCAGGTATGGGGAAAACCACTTTAAGTCATGCATTGGCGAATGTTTTAGGTCTTCAATATCAGCGTATTCAATTTACCAGTGATTTGCTGCCTGCCGATATTGTTGGTGGGAGTATTTTTCAAAAAGATGAACGTACCCAGCAAACCGGTTTTGTTTTTCACCCTGGACCTGTTTTTTCTCAAGTAGTACTTGCAGATGAAATTAACCGTGCCACTCCAAAAACACAAAGTGCATTATTGGAAGCGATGGAAGAGCGTCAGGTCAGTATTGATGGTCATACCCATGCACTACCTAATCCATTTTTTGTAATAGCAACACAAAACCCTATTTCTCAAACAGGTACGTATAGTTTACCAGAGTCACAACTAGATCGTTTTTTGTTCCGCATTGAGTTAGGTTACCCAAATGCTCAGGCTGAGCGAGCTCTATTAGAGGGGCGCTCTAATTCATCCGATCAGTTAACACAATTACTTAGCTTAGATGAGCTAGAGTATTACCAGAATCAAGTGAATGCTGTTATTTCTAGCTCAGCATTGTTGGACTATGTTCAACGACTGATTACTAAAACTAGAGAGCATGATGCATTACGATATGGGCTTTCACCAAGGGCTTCATTAGCGCTGTTGAACTCTGCAAAGGCTTGGGCTTTATTGGAAGGGCGTGATCACGTTTTACCTGATGATGTTCAAGCTGTATTTCGTTATGCGGCTCAACACCGGTTATCTGATGCTCTGGTTGATCCGAGCTTGGATATTTGTGCAGACATTATAAGAAGCGTGCCTGTTTTATAATGTTTGAACTAAAAGATAAGTTTAATTTAATTTATCAAAATTGGTTAAATAGACGCCTTCCTACTTCTAGTGAAATACAGTTAACCCAAAAAAAAATATTTATCCTACCTAATAAAGTAGGGTGGATGTTTCTTCTTATGCTGATATTGATATTTGTTACTGGTATTAATTATCAAAATAATCTTATTTTAACGATAGGCTTCATACTTATTAGTGTTTTTATTACGTCTATCATTGCTACATATCAAAACTTATCCTCTCTAATTATTAAAGCAAAACCGACAGAGCCTGTATTTTTAGGTGAAATGGTAAACTTACCTATCACTCTGATAAATCCAAGTAAGAATAGTAAATACGGAATTCTTACTGGATATAATGCTAAATCATTATTGAGTATTGATGAAATTAAAGAAGTAGCTCATTTGAATATACCATTCAAGCCTAATAAAAGAGGAACTCTAATCACTCCAAGAATGAAACTCTTTACTGTTTATCCATTAGGTTTTATTAGCTGTTGGACATGGCTGAGGTTGGATTATAAGGGTGTGGTTTACCCTAAACCATTAGATAAACCATTTCGCCGAATGAAAGGTGATGGCTACGAAGATGATGCGCAATTGACTGAAATAAAAGGCGTTGATGAATACCAAGGGTTGCGGAAATACCAAAAAGGGGATTCCTTAAAACAAGTCGCTTGGAAACAATATGCAAAGACTCAGCAGTTGTTGACGAAGGAATACCAAGATGTGAAAGGTGACGATCGCATATTGGATTGGTATTCACTGGATGGTTATGACTTAGAGCAACGATTACAAATATTATGCGGTTGGATCTTAAAAGCTGATTTACAGCAATCAGAGTATTCATTGAGATTGCCTAATCAAGTCATTGCTATTAGCTCTGGCAAGAAACACAAATACAACTGCCTCAATGCATTGGCAATGTATCCAGGTGGTTTGAATGGTTAATAATTTCTTGCCTCAGACTACATTGTTGTTTTTATTTTCATCGGTATTTGCATCCTTGTTGTTGCATGCTTCCCGACTGCCAATATGGCTTTTATTGTTCTCAGTAGGGGCTTTGGTGTGGCGAGCTTTAATCTTTAATGGCCGTTTAATTAAACCTAATAGATTTATGAAGTCAGGCTTGGTAGTGATTGGCTTTACAGGAATCTATATTAGTTATGGCTCGACAATAACTATTGAAAGTATGGTGTCATTGTTAATAGCGGGGATCATGTTAAAACCATTAGAAGTAGAAAAACAAAGTGATGCTTACTTGCTGATATTTTTGAATTACTTTTTGTGTGGTTTGCTGTTCTTGTTTGGTCAGTCACCCCTTGATTTTATGTTAGTCATATTGGTGATGTTGTTTACGTTGTCTGCACAAGTGATGATTCATCTATATGGTAATGCAAATCGTAAACAGGCGAGTAAAACGGCCGTACTGTTATTTGTTAAGTCTATTCCTCTTGCTTTGTTTTTATTTTTTGTTGTGCCTAGGCTAGGCCCGCTCTGGACACTTAATATATCTACGCAGTCTGGTGTTGTGGGGTTAAGTGATTCAATGTCCCCCGGGAGTATGGCAAGTTTAGGAAGATCAAATGAGCTTGCATTTCGTGTGGAATTAGTTGATGGTGATTTACCTATGAGTGAACGCTATTGGCGAGCATTTACATTGTCGAGTTTTAATGGGAATGAATGGAATAGATCAAATAATTTAAATTTAATAGATGGTGATTTCACTCAAAATAATGACCAGTTGATAAGTTATGATGTATTACTTGAACCACATGAGAAAAAGTGGCTGTTCTCCTTAGGTGTGCCAAAGATAAGTGATCGGTACATAAAGCTAAAGTACGATGCTAGTTTGCAAAGCACCTTTAAAATTTACAATCAAATTCAATATCGTGTTACATCTCGTCTAGGCAGTTGGATTGATCAAAAGACATTAACTAAGCGTGAATTGCAGCAGTATCTTCAGTTCCCTAAGAATGTTAATGAGCAGAGCGTCCAGTTTTCTAAAGCGCTTTCCAAACATGCTGATGGTGATGCATTAAAATTAGTTGGTTTGATAGAAACGTATATTTCTGGCAATGAATTTGAGTATACCTTGCAACCCGGAGTGTACGATGGATCGAATCAAATTGATCACTTCCTTTTTCAGTCTAAATCCGGGTTTTGCTCATATTATGCTGGCTCATTAGCTTTCTTGTTAAGGGCTGCTGGTGTGCCAAGTAGAGTGGTGGCTGGTTATATGGGAGGTGAAGAAAATCCTGTATCTAATACATTATCTATATACCAATATGATGCTCATGCTTGGGTTGAGGTATGGATTGAGGGGAAAGGTTGGTATAGGGTTGATCCTACCGCTTGGGTGTCGCCTGAACGTGTCCAGAACGGTTTACAGCAAGCTGTTCCAAGTGGATTTACAGGCTTTACCAGTCAATCTAAGTGGTTGGTTGAACTAAGGCGCCAGTTTCAGGCTGTTGACTACTTTTGGAATGACTGGATGATCCGCTATAAAGGTGAAAAGCAACAGGCAATTTTAACCAATATAATCGGGGATCGCACATCTACGGAATTGTCTTTAATTTTGATGCTTTCATTTTTATTGCTTTTGGCTTGC
The DNA here is from genome assembly GCF_040371755.1 of Oceaniserpentilla sp. 4NH20-0058. Taxonomy (NCBI): domain Bacteria; kingdom Pseudomonadati; phylum Pseudomonadota; class Gammaproteobacteria; order Oceanospirillales; family Oceanospirillaceae; genus Oceaniserpentilla; species Oceaniserpentilla sp. 4NH20-0058. Next base: position 311,514 of record NZ_BAABWE010000001.1, on the reverse strand, counting down.
TTGTTTCTATTTGTATGGTTTGATCAAGTTAAAATACATGTAAGGTACGAAGAGCGCTTATTAGACCAGCTTCAAAAATGGCTTATTAAGCACAATGTAAAGGTCACTTCTAGTCATACGATTGGGCAGGTAATTGAAATTCTAATTGATATCTACCCTGAACAAACTGAACAGTTAGTTGAGCTTAAGTCTCAAGTTAATGAATCTTTGTATGCTTCTAGTAACGGTGTTTTAAGTAAACATACGTTTAAAGCCGTTATATCTAAATTAAAAAAAATACAAAAACAGGCAAATAAATAAGGTTTTCGAACTTTATTGGTTGAAATGAGTCCTAGCGTTATAACTACAAATAGAGGTTTATATGCTTAAGTCAGTTAAAGATTATTACGGGAAAGTGTTACAAAGCTCTGAAGACTTACAGACCAACGCTTGCTGTACTGACGAAGCCATGCCTGAATTTTTGAAGCCTATTTTGTCAAAGGTTCATGATGAAGTCTTGATGCGTTATTACGGTTGTGGCTTGGTCGTGCCTGAGCAAATGCAAGGTTTAAAGGTTTTAGATTTAGGCTGTGGTGCGGGCCGTGATGTATATGCATTGTCTGCTATGGTTGGGGAGTTTGGTCATGTTGTCGGGTTGGATATGACAGACGAACAGTTAGCCGTTGCCCGTGAATATCAAGATTATCATGCAGATATTTTTGGTTATCAAACATCTAATGTGGAGTTTATTCAAGGGGATATAGATCAACTTAATAAGTTGCCATTTGCGGATGGTTACTTTGATTTGATCGTTTCTAATTGTGTTATTAATCTAGTTCAAGACAAACAGAACGTATTAAAGCAAGCACATCGACTTTTAAAACAAGGCGGTGAAATGTATTTCTCAGACGTTTATTGTGATCGACGAATTCCTCAGAATTTAGTGGATGACGAAGTGCTCTATGGTGAATGCTTAAGTGGGGCTCTTTACTGGAGAGATTTTTTAGAGTTTAGTAAGCAAGCTGGGTTTACTGATCCAAGGTTAGTGAAAGATCGTGTTTTAACGATTGAAAATTCTAAACTGGAACAAAAAATTGGGCATATGAATTTTTATAGCGCCACTTATCGTTTATTTAAAATTGATGGTTTAGAGAGCGCTTGTGAGGATTACGGTCAGGCTGTTCGCTATAAGGGTTCTATTGAGCACTTCCCTAATTTTTTAATGCTTGATAGTCACCATAAAATTGAAACAGGCAAGATGTTTAGTGTCTGTGGTAATACTTATAAGATGCTATTTGATACACGTTTCAAGGAGCACTTCGATTTTTATGGAGATTGGAGTACACATTACGGTATATACCCTGATTGCGGTACGCCGATACCGTTTGTGAATGATAGGATCGGCACAGAGGGGGCTTGTTGTTAAACTGTTGACGAATTTAAGAGGCGTTATTCAATAAGTAAGGTGTAACGTCTTCTACATCTATTTGTTCTGAGCTTAATACACGTTCTGCATAGGTTTTCCACACTCGCGATTTTACAAATAACTCAAATAAATCAGGGTCGATATGTTCATCTTCAACCATGCGTTTCATTATGTTGAGGGATAAACTGATTTTCATTGGGTCTTTGTATGGTCTGTCCTTTGCTGTCAAGGCTTCAAAAATATCTGCAATAGCCATCATACGTGCCGGAATAGACATTTGATCCCTTGTTAAACCCCTAGGGAAGCCTGTACCGTTCATTTTTTCGTGATGTCCGCCTGCGTATTCAGGTACACGTTTTAGTTGTTTTGGAAAGGGAAGGCCCTCTAACATGTCGATGGTTACCGTCATGTGGTTGTTTATGATTTGGCGCTCTTCTGCGGTAAGGGTGCCACGCTCAATGCATAAATTATAAATTTCATCTTCATTAAGCATGGGTTGTAAATTTCCATTGTTGTCTGGCCATGTTAATTTAGCAATGTCATTTATTTTAGTTTTTGATTCCTCGCTCATGAATTCGCCACCTTTATTGCTGGTACGAATGAACTCAAGTGCTTTATTTAGACTCTCTATCGTATTTTGATATTCAGTCTCAAAAACTGACCTATTATTTGGATTTTTAATTACTGATTTTAGAAAGTCGGATTCTGTTTTCTGTTTTAAAGCTGAGAATCGAGCTTCAATCAACTCTATACCGTCTCGCATTTTATGCAGTTTCGTCGATTTATCTAATACGCTATCTGGAGTGGCTAGTTTTCCGCAATCATGCATCCAAGCGCTGACTCTTAATTCGTACCATTCTTCATCACTTAATTGAAAATCTTGAAACTGAGATTCATCTTCACATGCGGCTTGTGCAATCAGCTCCATTAATAGCGGGACTCTTTGGCAGTGGCCGCTGGTGTGTGGGCTTTTTGCATCAATTGCTTTGGCGATGGTTTTGATAAAGGCATCAAGTAGGTTTTTTAAATCTTGCACCAATATTTGATTGTTTAGTGCAATTGCTGCGTACAAGGCTAAACCCCTGAGTAGCGGGATATAACGATTAGCAAATGGTATGTGGTCTCGATTGTCTGGGTGTCGTGCATTAATAAGTTGTAGCACGCCAATGATTTCATCTTGATGATTTAATAAGGGAAATGTCAAAATGCTTTTAGTTCGATAGTTGGTTTGTTTATCAAATGCCTGAGCACCAGAGAAATCAAAGTCTTGTGACTCATACACATCATCTATGTTGATGATTTTTTTTTGATTTGCACTGTATACCGCTACATTATGATTGTTTGGTTGGCCGTCCTTTTCAAATAACTCCAGTGCTGGAAAGGGAATAGGAACCCCTTCTTTACCACCCATTTGTATATCGAGCACATCATTTTTTATGATTTCAAATTTCAGTTTAGATACATCACCGCTATCATCACTTTGGGTTAAATACAGTGTGCCGCCTTCGCTGTGAGTCAGACTTATGGCTTCGTCTAGTATTCTTTCTATAATTTCTTGAGTGTCGTTGGTCGCTGCCAGCTCCACTAATAGAGCTTTTTGACCATCACTAATGGTGCGATTCTCAATGGCGCTGGCTGCAAAAGTTGCAAGTGATAAAATTAATGGTTCAATCTCTTGAGGGAAAGGACAGGTGGTGTCTGTGCCAGGCTCTTTAGCGTTTATTAGTTGTATTAATCCAAGTATTTGATTTGATTCATTCAATAAGGGGATGGCTAAAATGGATTGTGTTCGATATTGGTTAATTTCATCAAACTGTTTCGCACCAGAAAAATCAAATTGAGAGTCGTAGGCATCTTCAATGTTGATGAGGGTCTTAGCATGACATGTGAAGGCGGCTACATGGTGTTGATTGATATTGCCGTCGCTTTCAAATAATGGAATAGGTGGGAATACGCTATCTGAGGGTTCACTAGCAAGCCGGATATTTAGCGAGTTGTTATGTACGATGGCAAAATTGAGATGTTTTTCATCAACCAGATACAAGGTGCCGCCATCAGCACAAGTAAGATCTTGAGCTTCATCTAGTATCAATTCGCATAGCTTAGTGATGTTTCGCTCACTCATTAAGCTGCGGCCAATTCTCACTAGGCTTTGATAGTTGGATTGTAACATGTCAGTCAATTGTTAAGTACCTAGAGTAAGGTTAGCTGATAATTAAAGGTTGAATGCAAAAATCATGGCTATTTAATCATTCCCAGTTACAAAAGCAGCCTTTGCCCACTAAATTGTAAAAAGGCCTCACTTGATTATTAGCGATGCCGGTTAATTGAGTCTCAATGGCGCTAGTTGTAGCTTGATTGCAAAAGGTGCCAAAACCAAGTGGGCCGATATAGACCAGTTGATTAAATGAGCCTTCAATGAGTACAGAAGGAGCACTAGGCCAAGTATCCAATAATGAAGAGTCTATTACCATCATTTGAGTATCGGGGTTCAATGCTTGAAATGAACTGATCCTTGACTCATATTCTGCTGGAATAATAGTGATGTGCTCATAACCTAATGCTTTAGTGAGTTCAACAGCGGCTAAGGAATGGGGTCTAGCGAAGCGATTGCATAAACAATCAGGTTTCCACAGTTGTATTATGCGAGCTTTACTTTTTTTTGCAGGCAAATGTGTAAGTAGCGTTTCAAACCACAAATCAGTAAATGAAACGTTTAAAAAGTTAGGGTTATGATCTGTAAAGCTTTTAATATACTGGTTTTGAAACCAGCTTAACGTTACGAATAGTGCAATTAACCAAATCCCTAACCCAATAAATATACTGATGATAATGGATCTACGTGGTTTGTTTTCAATACTCATTAGCCTTGCATTTTTACTTGGTCTTTCATTTTTATGGCTGCTGCTTCTAGAGCTTTAGCTATTTTTTCGCGATCGTAGTTGTTGATACGATTGGTATCCATATACATGGAGAAACCGGGTAGTTCATGTTCAATAAAAGAAGATTTGGCTGCAAGATTGTGTCTAAAGTCTACGGCCTCATATACAGGTACAGGGCGACTAAAGCCTTTGGCTGAAATACTGCCTTTTTCCCGGCAAATTATTTTGTCCTGAATCAGTGCATAGGATTCCTGAGATAATAAGATTTCGCCTGCATCCGCTGCGCTTTCTAAACGGCTGGCCATATTCACTTCACGACCAATTATGGTGTAATCCATTCTTGATTCAGTGCCAAAATTTCCGACGGTACAATAGCCGGTATTAATCCCCATTCGGATCTCTAAAGGGGTTTTCACACCTTGTTGGCGCCACTGTTGCCTTAATACCTTCATGTGTTTACGCATTTCAATCGCCATTGAAACGCAAGCTAGTGTGTCTTTTTTAGCACCTTGTGTTTTTGGGTCCCCAAAAAATACCATGATGCTATCACCTATGTACTTATCGATTGTGCCACCGTATTTAAGCGCGATATTGGTCATTTCGGTTAGGTAATTATTTAAAATTGCAGTCAGGTCTTCCGATTCTAATTGTTCTGATAGGGCGGTGAACCCCTTAATGTCAGAGAAGAAAACAACCAGTTTTTTACGCTGAGTTTCTAATTTAACTTCTCTGTTGCCGGAGAAAATGGACTCCCAGATTTGTGGTGATATGTACTTGGCAACTTTTAGTGACAAATTTTGATGTTTAGCTTGTTCATTTTGAAGTTTTTCATGGAGTTGAGATAGCAACCTGTTTTGTCGGCCAGTATAAAATGAGGTAACTGCAAAATGAGCCGCCATAGATATGATGGCGGTGATATTGATGATGAACGGGGTTTCGAAGCTAGGGTTAAATTCATCCAGGGATATGCCTAGCAGAACACCCATGAGTAATGCGCTCATACAGGCAAGCCAAGCTTTAATGCTTCCTAATGACATCACAGAAGTGTTCACCATGACCAAGAAAATAACGCTAGGTATGAGGGCGAATTGAACATAGCTTATAAAATACCCGACTAATAGAGCATCGCAGAATATTAATGCAGGCCGTCTTAGGTGATGGAATTTAGCAGGGAAGTTAAGGCTTATAACGAGGGTGATAATAGGGTAAGACGCGCAAATGCCTAGCAGAATCTCAATACTTCCAGACCAAAGGTGTAAGTCGTCCCCTAGAACGATGGTAATAGCCGCCGCTATAATGCCGATAGTACGAGAGATAAATTCGTAAACAGAGGGTGCTTTAGAAACTTGGCTGGTGTTGGTCATTGATCTAATTGATAATTCTTCTTAAATGCTGCCCAATTGCAGCTAACCGTTTATTTAATACCTAGTCAGCCTAAGGTGCAAGGCTCTATATTAGACATAACTCAATTTATGCCCAGATTTGAACGAAAATAAGGTTTGCTCTTGAATAATATTATTGACTTGATAAAAACACGGGTATCTTGCCCCAAATTACAAGCGCCGGCACCTAACAAGCTTGAGTTAGAGGAAATACTGGCTTGTGCCATGAGGGCCCCCGATCATGCCCGCTTGAAGCCATGGCGTTACCATGTTGTTACAGGAGCTTCCTTGGATAATCTAGGTGAAGTATTTGTGCAAACACAACAAGAAAATATGGTATCCCAAGTAAAGATTGAAAAATGTAGAAATATGCCAAAGCGAGCTCCTATGATTATCGTAGCTGTGTGCGAACCAGTCGATAACCTTAAAGTTCCTAAAGTAGAGCAGCTATTGGCAGTAGGTGCAGGTATACAAAATATGCAAATTGCGATTAGCTCGCTAGGTTATGGCTCAATTTGGCGAACAGGTGATATGGCGCATCATCAAATTGTAAAAAAACATTTTAATATTAGCCAAAACGGAGAGATAGTTGGCTTTTTATATATTGGTACACCAGATAAGCAACCTAGCTTAAGTGTGCTGAACCTTAAAGAATACGTAAAACACTGGGATTAACCTTTAAAATCAACGAATTACTTGCACTTATAAGGGTGCTTTGTATAATACGCCGCCTTGAACAACCGCTAGTAAGTTGTCTGAAGAAACAGCCTGTATATAGGGTGACTTGTTGAACCCAAGCTAACAAGTATAAATATTGATGCTGGAAACTGTGGTGAGGTGTCCGAGTTTTAGCCGACTCGACGCGAAGCCAAAGAGAATGTCACGAAGTGAGAGTAACGAGCACGCATTGCGGGCAACTTGTTGATTCAAGCAAACAAGTATAAATATTGATGCTGGAAATTGTGGTGAGGTGTCCGAGTTTTAGCCGACTCGACGCGAAGCCAAAGAGAATGTCACGAAGTGACAGTAACGAGCACGCATTGCGGGCGACTTGTTGATTCAAGCAAACAAGTATAAATATCGAAGCTGGAAATTGTGGTGAGGTGTCCGAGTGGCCGAAGGAGCACGCCTGGAAAGTGTGTATACGGTAACGTATCGAGGGTTCGAATCCCTCCCTCACCGCCACTAATTTAGAGAAAGCCTGAATGAGAAATTATTCAGGCTTTTTTGCTTTTCGGGATAATGAAAGTTCGGTGAGAGAGGGTGAGAACCCTCGTGGTTCGACCTGTAGTGGCACACTAAATTTGGACACCTAATAAGAGGTGCTAAAATGCACCCAGATAATTATGGTGACAATATGAGCAGAGCCCGTTTTACCCCAGAATTTAAAGTTGAGTGCGCTCAACTTAAAGCCCTAGATGACAATCATCTCAGGATTTTTTTTGTTTTTAAGTAAGTTAGATATTTAGTGGTAACTCGATAAGCCTTTAAAGTGATTAATTCGTAGAGAGCTTAGGGTCAAAACACAATCTAATTTTTCTTACTTCATTAACTTAAATTAATGGGTGAGTTTAAGTAGTTTGAGTTTTAAATATCAAATTTTGTGTTTTTTTGCTCGCATAAGAGTCCGAATTTATCCTTAGTGTTTTATGAATCTTAAATCCATAATTTAAAGGAAAATTGAATATATTCTTTAATAAATAGAGTGCGGTGACATATTGCGTCATATTCTATTTGGAGGCTAAATTGCTCTGATACTTGCGGCTGAAACTGACTTATATTCGAAGTTATTCTATCTGTTTGTGGTCCTGAGTGACAGGTCGTAAATACAATGATTTGGCTAAATAGTTTTAGTGAGCAAATGCTCGAAAACTAGCAAGGGCTACCTTGCACAAATAATAATAAAGGCCTTATTGATATGAAAACGACAGATTTCATTAAAAAGACAAGCATTCTATCCACTTTAAGCCTTGGCTTAATTTTATCTTCAGCTTCTTTTGCATCCACTGGCGGTGGCGGTGGCGGTGGCGGTGGTTCTACTGATTCTTTCGACGATCTTTTTTCTGAAGCAGAAGATGATGGTCGCTGCTCTGTACAGCGTGTTGAAAGATCTGACTCAACTTTTTATGTGCCAACAGACCCTACTAACAGCAGCGCCAAATTCCACATTTTAGGTTGGGGTAATGGTACTGGCGGTACTGAAAACACTTACTCAACATTATTACGTTCACTAGCTTCTCAGTGTGTATTGGTTGCAGCTGCTAACACTGATAACTCTGGTACTGGTGAAGAAATAGAAGATGCAGTTAACGATGCTCGTAGTCGTTATGCTAGTAAAGTATTGTCTAACCACAAAGTATGTACCTCTGGTCACTCTCAAGGTGGCGGCGGTTCTTTCAATGCAGCTAACCGTTTAGATGCTGATTGTGTTATCGCGATTCAAGCCGATACTCGTTTCACAACCACTATTTACGATGATCTAGCTAGTGACGTTGAAGTTATTGCCCTTTGGAGTGAAGATGATACTTTAGCACCAGCTGGTAGCGAATACTTTACGAGTAACACTCGTAACGTTGAAGCTGCATCAAGCATCTTAACTGAAGCTGAAACGGCTAATGAAGATCACTTCACTATTACTTCTGGTCGTGGTGGTGATATCGGTTCTATGTTCCGCATGGCAGTAAAAGCACAGTTGAGCAATGATTCTGCAGAAGCGACTCGTTTCCGTGGTGCGTTCTGGGGTCCATCTACTTCTTCAACGGTTACTACTAGTGCTAGTGAAATCAGCGAAGTAGAACGCGATTCAGGTGCGGTAAATACTCAGCCTTAATCATTATGAATCTTTACTGATTTGTATCTTAAAGCCGCTATCTAGCGGCTTTTTTGTTTATATCTGATAGGGTTCTAATTCTATTTTCTGAATATTAGAACCAAGCATTTCAAGAGAACCTGTGTATCTTTTTTCAGAGGTGTAAGTAAATTCAAAATTGAATTTTCGATATATACCTAAGTTTCCATTTGGCTTTCTTTTAATTTTAATGGAAGTTATTTGAATATTATCATCAAGCAGCTGTACCTCAGCTTGCTGGCAGTATGCTTTGCATTTATTGAAAGCTGCTTGCTTTAAACCTCTATCTAGCCACCATACCCATGCTATTGATCCTAGTATTACAACAATGAATATATCTTCTAATAGCATAATTTTCTCTAATGATTGTATTTATTTAAGTTTGAGTAATTTAGGTGTGATATTGAGTAAGTTTTTGAGTGTGAGTGCATTTAAAGTTGCATCCGTTTCTGTCATGAGTTTTGAATCAGAGATGACATCAAAAGAACCAGAGCTGGTTTTAATAAGTGTAACAGGTATGTTTTGTTGTTGTAGAGATTTGGCTTTTTCAATGGCCTCATTTTTATTTTTAAATTGATATAGGCTAACTGCGTAATTGGCGTTTTGTCGCTGAATAAATAATGAATTTTGTTTTTTATCTAGTTGTTTATTAGTAGGGTCATTTGCATAAACTTGAGCGAAAAGGCTAAAGCGAATATCAAAATTGTTTTTTGGTGTGACTTCAGTGCTTTGATTAAATTGAATAATTTCAATTGATTGTACATTTTCAGTTTCTATCAGGTTGGTCTTTCGTGCTTCTTGTGAAATCCTTTCTGATTGAATCAGTATTTCGTTAGAGTTTTGTGTTTCTATGGCTGTGTTTAATGAGCCTGCGATCAAAGCTGGAATGGCAAGTGCCGAAAATAATGTGTCTTTAGGGGTCCTGGGTACTTTGTACTCCAAAATGGTTATTACTAAACCAATAAGTATGGCGAAGCCTGCAACTGATATGAAGAAAATGCTGGTGTAGTATGTTGGGGTAATATTGTCTAAGGTGCTTAAATCCGACGATAGCCTCGGTATAACAATGGCAACAAATCCAGCGATAAGTCCAATAGCAAACTTTCCAAGCGGGTGCGAAATGGTATTTTTGGGTGTGTCGGCCATGGTTAGCTCCTTGTGATTTCGCTGTCCTTATATGTGTATGCAAATCGGACACTTCAGCAGGTTACGGATAAGTAATTTGTGATTAATATTACCACCCAATAATATTGAAGTCTGTTTTAAGCAATAACAAGTTTGTCTTGCGATTATTTTAACCTTCATACGGCTAAAGTAAGTGTGAATAAATGAACTGATTAATTGTAATGACGTGTTTAAGATGAATCTGGCTCATCTTAATGGTGAGGCTTCATCGCTTTCTGCTGGCTACGTATTTCGTTATAATCCGCGCCATTTACGAATTATTAGGTGCTCTAATGGCTGGTTCAGTGGTTCAAGAACTCAATTCCATATTAGAAAAACGCATCATGGTCCTAGACGGGGCTATGGGTACGTCGATTCAAGGTTATAAATTAGACGAAGATGACTTTCGCAAAGGCCATTTTGAGGGGCATCCTAGCCCACTTAAAGGCAACAACGACTTATTATCAATCACGCGCCCAGACATCATCGAAGAAATTCACGATAGCTACTTCGAAATCGGTGCTGATTTTGCCTCTACCAATGCTTTTAGCGGCACTACCATTGCTCAGGCGGATTACAGCCTTGAAGACGCCGTCTATGAAATCAATTTCCAGTCCGCACAGTGTGCTCGCCGCAGTGCGGATCGCTGGACAGCTAAAACGCCAGATCAACCGCGCTATGTAGTGGGTTGTCTTGGGCCTACCAATCGTACAGCAAGTATTTCACCGGATGTGAATGATCCCGGCAAGCGTTTAGTAACGTTTGATGAACTTGTGACGGCATACCGACAGGCAGCTGATGCGTTAATTGATGGCGGCACTGACATCCTCATGATTGAAACCGTATTTGATACCCTAAATGCAAAAGCGGCCTTATTTGCAGTTATGCAGATGAAAGAAGATCGTAACCTAGATACCCCTGTTATGATTTCAGGCACCATCACAGATGCCAGTGGCCGTACACTTTCAGGACAGACAGCTGAAGCATTCTGGATTTCTTTAATGCACGGAGGTTTGACCAGTATCGGCTTGAACTGTGCGTTAGGGGCAAAAGACATGCTGCCACACATAAAGCTTTTAGATAAAAATGCCACGTGTTTGATTTCAGCTCACCCTAATGCGGGTTTGCCGAATGAGTTTGGCGAATACGATGAATCCCCAGAGCAAATGGCTGAGCAGGTTCGACCATTTTTAAGTGAAGGGCATGTGAATATTATTGGAGGTTGTTGTGGTACGACCCCTGCGCACATTGCTGCACTTAAACAGTTGGCTGATGAATATGCACCGCGTCCAATTCCAGAAAATTTTAGTGCGTTAACACCAAAGGGAGATAAATAATGCGTTACTCTCACGATAATGTTCCAGATATGGTGTTAAGTGGATTAGAGCCGTTAGTGGTTAATAAAACCACAGGTTTTGTGAATGTTGGTGAGCGTTCTAACGTCACTGGCTCACGTAAGTTTGCACGATTAATTCAAGAAGAAAACTACGAAGAAGCCATTGATATTGCTCGAGTTCAAGTGGAAGACGGCGCGCAAATTATTGATGTGAATATGGATGATGCCATGTTAGATGGCGTGGCTGCCATGAAACGTTATCTTAATTTGTTAGCGGCGGAGCCTGATATTGCCCGAGTGCCGTTTATGATTGATTCCTCAAAATGGGAGATCATCGAAGAAGGCTTAAAATGCGTACAGGGTAAGGCCATTGTTAACTCTATCTCGTTGAAAGAAGGGGAAGAGAAATTCATCGAACAGGCTAAACGCATCAATATGTACGGTGCGGCAGTTGTGGTCATGGCGTTTGATGAAAAAGGCCAAGCAGACACATATGAGCGTCGAATTGAAATTTGTAAAAAATCATACGATGTATTAGTTGATAAGTGCAATTTTGCCCCACAAGACATTGTGTTTGATCCAAATATCTTTCCAGTGGCAACGGGTATTCCTGAGCATGATAATTACTGTGTGGACTTTTTTGCTGCTACCAAATGGATAAAAGAGAACCTGCCGGGTGCGAAAGTTTCTGGTGGTGTCTCAAACATGTCGTTCTCGTTCCGTGGAAACGATATTGTACGTGAAGCCATGCACTCAGTGTTTTTATATCACGCCATCAAAGATGGTATGGATATGGGGATCGTGAATGCTGGCATGCTTACCATATACGATGACATCCCTAAAGACTTATTAGAACGTGTTGAAGATGTGGTATTAAATCGTCGTGAAGATGCCGCTGAACGTTTAGTCGATTTTGCAGAAAGCCTAAAAGGCCAAAGCGTCGAGCAAAAAGAAAGCGATAAATTAAAATGGCGTGAAGGCACATTACAAGAACGTATTACCCACGCACTTGTTAAAGGCATTACAGAATTTATTGAAGAAGACGCCGAAGAAGCCCGCCAAGCGGCTAACAAACCCATTGAAGTGATTGAAGGCCCGCTGATGGTGGGCATGAATGTGGTAGGGGATTTGTTTGGCGCAGGTAAAATGTTTTTACCACAAGTTGTGAAAAGTGCGCGGGTTATGAAGAAAGCCGTTGCCTATTTACTACCGTATATAGAAGAAGAGAAAAAACGCTCTGGCAATGTTAGCCAAAATAACGGCGTAATTATCATGGCTACGGTGAAAGGGGATGTACACGACATTGGTAAAAACATTGTAGGGGTGGTGCTGAGTTGTAATAACTACGAAGTGATTGATTTAGGCGTTATGGTGCCGCCGGAGGATATTCTGGCCGCTGCTGAAAAACACAATGCCGATATTATTGGCCTGTCTGGTTTGATCACACCATCATTAGATGAAATGGTGACCATTGCACAAATGATGCAGCAGCGTGGTATGACGCAGCCATTATTAATTGGCGGTGCGACCACTTCTAAAATTCACACAGCGGTTAAGATCGAGCCAGAATACGATGGTGTTACCGCACACGTATTAGATGCGTCTAAGTCGGTGCCGGTTGCCAGTGCATTGTTAAGTAAAACAGAAAATACCTTTGTTCAAGAATTACGCGACGAATATCAAGCGGCCCGTGATAAAAACGCCAAAAAGCGTGGGCAAAAAGCGTTCTCTGCTTTAGATGTGATTCGTCAGAATACCAGTGGACTTGATTGGAAAGTTTACCAGCCGGTAGTACCTAAGCAGCTTGGTAATCAAACCATCCGTGATTACCCGTTAGAAAAAATCAAAGAATACTTTGATTGGACGCCGTTTTTTATCACTTGGGAATTGCATGGGAAATACCCTGGTATTTTAGAAGACAAAGTAGTGGGTGAAGAAGCCACTAAGTTGTTTAAAGACGCCAATGCTATGCTTGATCATATCATTGCCGATAAATCATTACAGTGTCATGCTGTGTTTGGCTTGCATCCAGCGGGTGCGGTAGATGGTGATGACACCGAGATTTACACAGACGAAACTCGCAGTGAAGTGAAAGCAACATTGCATCATCTGCGTCAGCAAACCGCACGCCCTGCAGAGCGCCCTTATCGGTCATTAGCGGACTTTGTTGCACCTAAAGGCAGTGGCGTAAATGATTACATGGGTGCCTTTGTTGTGACGTGTCATGGGGCGGATGAATTGGCTAAAACCTATGAAGACAAACTTGATGACTATAACGCCATCATGGTGAAAGCCTTAGCAGACCGTTTTGCAGAAGCATTTGCTGAATTGCTACATGCGGAAGTACGTAAGAATTATTGGGGGTACGCGCCAAACGAGTCGCTGACGAATCAAGAGATTATTTCTGAGAAGTATCAAGGTATTCGTCCTGCACCGGGTTACCCTGCATGTCCTGAGCACAGTGAAAAAACCACATTGTTTGGCTTGTTGGATGCAACAAAAGAAATTGGTTGTGAGTTAACGGATAGCTATGCAATGTACCCAGCTTCCTCTGTAAGTGGTTGGTATTATGCTCATCCTGATGCGCGTTACTTTGCACTAGGTAAAATTGATAAAGACCAAGTTGAAGAATACGCGAGTAAAAAAGATTGGGATCTGAAAACCGCCGAACGCTGGTTGCGACCAACTCTTGGCTATGATGAATAATTCACTTATTAAGTTTATTAAACTGTAAAACGTAAAAAGGTTGACCAAAAATGGTCAACCTTTTTTGTTTCAGCATCTAACATCGAACTTCTTAGAATTTCACAACTACTTTTACTTCTGCGCCGTTACTGTTTTTACCTCTTGCGACTACATTCCTAATGAAAAGCGTGCTGTTATCAATATAAGCAGCTTGGTAAAGTGCCACTTTGGAGTATTGTAGATTCGCGGGTTGTGGTTAGGTTGACAGGCACCTTTAAGTTGATGTCTGTGTCTACAATGGACAAATTAAGAAGGTTAATTGATGCGTGTATGTTGTTTTTTTAGGAAATAGGCATAACCTTGACGAACTAGGAGAGCATATGTCCGAACATTGTGATGATAAAAAACAAAATAAGCAGTCAAGTTGTTGTGACTCTGATAATTCTAAATCGGCTGTTTCTAGCAGTTGCTCAAGTGAGTCAGCACAAGTAGCTGCGCAAACAGGCTGTTGTGCGACAGAAAAAACATCTGAGTCAGAAGAAGCAAGTTGCTGCGCACCTAAACAATCCTTTGATTGGATAATGTGGGGATCATTGGTTTTTGTTGCCACGTTTTATATCGGCTTTTTAGTGTTTGGCCATGATATTCATCAGTTATTGGGTGAAAAGGCCGCCACCATGGCGCACACCAGTTTCGAGATGATGAACACCATGTGGTGGGGTATTGCATTAGGGGGGCTTGCGGTAGGTGTACTGGGTCGAATACCTAATTCTATGGTAATGGCTGTTTTAGGCCGTCCGGGCAGTAAAAAAGGCGTATTCAGGGCCACTATGGCAGGCCTTATGTTGGACCTATGTAATCACGGTATTTTAATGGTGGCCATGGGACTGTACCGTAAAGGCGCAAGTTTAGGACAGGTTATGGCGTTTTTGATTGCCAGTCCTTGGAATTCATTTACTCTCACATTAATTTTAATTGCCCTGATCGGGTTGCCGCTTACGCTTTTGTTTATAGCGTGTTCAATGGTGATTGCTTGGATAAGCGGTCTGTTGTTTGACCGCTTTGTACGAGTAGGGGTGTTGCCTGCTAACCCTGTGCAAGCTGAATACGACGAGAGTATTAAAGTTTGGCCCTCGGTTAAGTCTCAATTATCGGTTAAGCATTTCTCGCCAAATAGTGTGTTTTCTATGTTTTGGCAGGGTTTGAAAGAATCCAAAATGGTGGTGCGATGGGTGTTGTTTGGTGTGGTTATGTTGTCGTTGATTCGCGCTTTTATCGATCCTGCTCAATTTGGCGTATGGTTTGGGGCTTCAATAGGTGGTTTATTACTGACATTGCTTGCAACCACTATTATTGAAGTTTGTTCTGAGGGTTCATCGCCCATTGCGGCAGATTTAGTGAATCAGGCTAAAGCACCGGGTAATGGTTTTGTGTTTTTAATGGCAGGAGCGGCAACGGATTATACTGAGATAATGTCGTTGAAAGACACTACAGGCAGTTGGAAAATTGCTTTGTTTTTACCCTTGGTGACAGTGCCACAGGTGTTGCTGGTGGGCTGGCTAATGAATATATACAGCTAGTTTATTCATCAACCCAAACCCATCTTAAAAGCTCGCCAAAGTCGTCATAGACGGGTTTTTTAGTTGGGCGTTTATGGCTCTTTTGAGAAGTTTTGCTGGCTTTTCTCGCATCTAGGCTCTTAAGAGCATTTCTAGCGTCAGTACGCGCACTGGCTTTCTCTGCAAACAGAGCTGGTGTTAACGCTTTTTCTGGATTCTCGCGACCGCTAATACCTTGTGGAACACTATCAACCTTGCCACCTTTGGCAAGAAAGCGTTCCATTTCTGCGTTTAGCTCTGCGCGTTTATCCGCCTTTGTAGGTTGTGTGTTCACAATTACGCCTTGCTGCTTTTATACAGCTCTTTAGGGTCTTGTATCGGGTCAGAGGTGATTATCAGACCACTTTTGTTGATTTCATTATAGAAGCAGTCTCTGCGACCAGTATGACAGGCTGCGCCTTTTTGATCTACCTTCAATAATAAAGTGTCACCATCACAGTCTGTACTCATGGAAATTAAGGATTGCTGATTACCTGAGCTTTCCCCTTTACGCCAATAATTATTGCGCGAGCGAGACCAATAACAAACTTGGCCTGTGTTAAGGGTTTCTTCAATGGATGCTCGATTCATCCAAGCCATCATTAATACTTCACCGGTTTCATGTTGCTGAGCGATGGCAGGTATTAAGCCGGCTTCATTGTATTTGAGGTTATCTAGGGCATCGTTTAAAGGAAGTTCACTGCCTTTGGATTCTTTTTCAAGTGATTTATAAGTGTTACTCATAACTGGCGATGGCTCCCTTGCCGATACCTTCAAATGCTTTAACTAATACGTTGTTGTGACTTTTTGAAATTACGCCAGCAATGTGATTGGCAATTTGCTCAACGGTACTGTCGGTTTCAATGTCATAACAGGCACTTTGAGGCAAAGTTAAGCTGAATTCACCCTGTGGTGCGGTGTATCGGTAATGGTTATGTATCACACCTTGGATTTCAGGCTGATTGTGTAAGTCTTCTATCGTACCGATGTAAATATCATTCCACTGTACAGCCCAGTCATGCTCCAGTTGGGTGTTTCTTGAGTTGTCGATGTAGATTTCGATTTTAGAACGGTGGCCGTGGGCAATACGCTGACAATTGCCATTATGCTTTTTTAAGCCGTGACTGTAATGATAAAACGCACCATCAATGGTTTCAGTGGTAAGGGTAACGCTTAAATCGTCAATGTCACCGGGAATAACGGAGTTTAATCGTTGATTTAGCCATTTTGAAACACTATCGGAGTCAATGGTTTCGCAATCTATAAAACAAAATGCTTCATCTGGTGCGCTGCATATGAATTCGCCACCGCAAGGGTGAGGGAATTTAACTGTAGTAAGTGAAGCGTGTTTCGAGATATGTAAATCAGCCATGTTAGCGGGTACAACCAAACGGTGATCAATAAATTCATCTAGCCAATTCTTAGCGGTTTTTTTAACGACGCCAAAGTCACAGATCATACTTTGGTTATCTAGGGTGCCGGTAAGCGTAATGCCAGCCATCCATGATTCACCTACCAATCCGCGTTTTGCATCCAAATAAGAGACGTCAACATTATTTAAGTTTTCAACGAACAGTTTCACCAAGAGCACTCGACTAAATAGGTAGCTGGATTTTATATCATTGTAGTTTGTATTGCATGGAAGGTTTTATCGGGTAGCGAACTACCCGATAACGGTTAGCGAGAAAGTAGAGGCTCGTAACCGTTTACAAGGCCTTTGGTTGCGATAGCTACGGCATCGTGGGCATGAAGGCTTTCTAAGTGCTCAATACGCAGCCAAAAATCATTGAGTTTGTCTTCATGGTTGTTTAGGGCGTTTTTAACGCGTCTGGCGGCATCTTCACAAAACATGAGGTTGTGGCCATTAAGGCGAGCAAATTCTTGTTCATCTTCGCGTTTAACCGCGGTTTGAACGGGTGTTTGTAATGCGTCTTCAATGATGCCAATGATTTCAGTAATGGGGAACTCATCGGCATTTTCACTCAGCTTAACCCAAACCTTAGAGATGCTGCGCTGGCTGTGTGGTGTGGCAAAGGTGCCTTTGTCGCTACGAAGCCAAGCTTCAACTTCTTCAGGGTTAACACTATCGCGCTCGCCAAAATCTTTGTTGAACTGCTGTTGGATTAACTGACGGGCAAGGGCTGCTGAGCAAGGGCAGGTTGATGAATAAGGCACATGAATACCTAATTCTAAGTCAACTTTACCATTTTTTAGGGTTGCACGAATTTCAGTTGGATAGTCTTTCCAGCCGGAAAATTGGCTTTTTAAGGCTTTACGCTGAATCACGTAGTCAAACTGGAAATTCAACGTGGCTTGATCGCTGATGTCTTCATGGCTATCAAGCATGTGCGCTAAAAATTCGCGTAAATTGGCTGCGCTTAATATCTGGTTGTCTGAAAACTCAGATAATAAAAGATACAGGCGAGACATGTGAATGCCTTTAACGTCTGGGTTGCAGATGTTTACGTAGGTTTGAACAAAGGCGTTTACTTTATTGACACCAATATCTGCATCTTGGATATTCAGTGGTAATGCAATTCGATTCATACCCACCCAGTTAAGGGTGCCATTTACCTGTGGTGCCTGACTGGCCGCCACATCTGGCATGTCGTTTGGGCGCTTTTCTGTCATAGGAGCAATTCTTTGGGCCACAATAAAAAATAAGGCGGCTATATTAGCTGATAGGGCAAGTTGAGACAATGAATCCCGAGTATTATGGTCGGGATTTACTGGAACAAATCGTTCCTATCTATGGATTTTTGGTCTGTATTAGTTCAATACTGTAACCGTCTGGGTCTTTCACAAAGGCGATATGGGTAGTACCACCTTTAACTGGGCCGGGGTCTCGGCTCACTATGCCACCGGCTTGCTTGATGGTGTCACAGGTGCTGTATATATCGTCACTGCCTATGGCAATATGGCCATAACCTGAGCCTAAATCGTATTCTGTTGTGTCCCAATTATAGGTTAGTTCTAGAACGGCGCTTTCGGATTCTTCACCGAAACCCACAAAGGCAAGGGTATATCTGTATTGTTCGTTTTCCCGTTTGCGGATTAGCTTCATGCCTAATACACGGGTGTAAAAGTCGATAGAGCGGTCAAGGTCGCCCACGCGCAACATGGTATGTAAGATTCGCATATTAGCTTTTAATCCAATTCTTTTTTGTTGTATTCGCACAAGTCTTCAATCAGGCAGCTACCGCACTTAGGTTTGCGTGCGGTGCACACATAACGCCCGTGTAAAATCATCCAATGGTGGGCATCCATTAAAAATTCTTGTGGTACTAGTTTTAGCAGACGCTTTTCAACTTCAAGAACATCTTTACCTGGTGCAATTTTAGTTCGATTGCCCATGCGAAAAATATGAGTATCTACTGCCATGGCGATCTGCCTAAAGGCTGTATTGAGTACGACGTTGGCGGTCTTTCGGCCTACACCGGGTAACTCTTCTAATTCTTCACGGGTTTGAGGGACAACAGAATTGTGTTTGTCGATTAATAATTTGCACATCTTAATGACGTTTTTGGCTTTGCTATTAAATAAACCAATGGTTTTGATGTATTCCTTTAGGCCTTCTTCACCAAGTGCCAGAATGGTTTCTGGGGTGTTAGCGATAGGAAATAATTTCCGCGTGGCTTTATTTACGCTTACGTCTGTGGCTTGTGCAGAAAGTGCCACAGCCACCACTAGTTCAAACGGGGTAGAGTACTCTAACTCAGTTTCAGGGTTAGGGTTTTCATTTCGTAAGCGTGTAAAAATTTCTGTGCGTTTGGTTTTGTTCATTGCTAAACGATTTTGCCTGTAACCCTAACGCGTTTTGATCCTGCTACGACAGGCTCTTTGTTGCGAGTATCAATCTCTTTTAATTTGTCATCAATCACGTTTTTAAATGCAATGATTAATCCCATGCCCACGAATGCACCCGGTGGCAAAATGGCAAACAAGAAATCAGGATAATCGGTGAAAATGTTGATTTTCCAAGTGGTGGCTGTATCACCAAATAATAAATCCATATTGGCAAATAAAGTACCTTGGCCGATGATTTCACGCATGGCCCCAAGAATAACCAGCACTATGGCGAAGCCTAATGCCATCATGAAACCATCTAGGGCGGAAGGTAAAACACCGTTTTTGGCGGCAAATGCATCGGCGCGACCAAGAATCGCGCAGTTGGTCACAATGAGGGGAATGAAGATACCCAGTACCGTGTATAGCTCGTAGGTGTAAGCTTGCATGAGTAGCTCGGTACAGGTTACGTATGAGGCAATAATCATAACAAAAGCCGGCAAGCGCACCGCGCTAGGTACGTAGTTTCTAACTAAAGACACCGCCACATTAGAGCCAACTAAAACTAACATGGTAGCAAGACCTAGACCTAATGCGTTTACAACAGTACCGGTTACCGCCAGTAATGGACATAAACCTAAAAGTTGCACCAAGGCAGGGTTGTTGGTCCATAAGCCGTCACGGCTAATTTGTCCGTAGCTTTTTGTGCTCATAGTGATTCACCACTTTTAAATGCCGTATTGGCTTGTAGTTGTGAAAGAATAGCTTTGTCTTTTTCAAACATAACAAGTGCGCGTTTGACGGCATGGATCACAGCTCTTGGTGTGATCGTTGCACCTGTAAAGGAGTCAAATTGACCACCGTCTTTTTTAACTTCCCAATTTTCTTCGCTTGGACTAATTAAAGAGGTGTCATTAAATGACAAAATCCATTTGGATTTTTTTAATTCAACTTTGTCACCAAGCCCCGGGGTTTCTTTGTGATCAACAACACGCACGCCAGCAATGGTGCCATCTACTTTAATGCCTACTAATAATTGAATGTGGGTGGTGTAGCCGTCAGGTGCGGTAACTGGAAATAAAAAGGTATGGGTTTGGCCTTCTTTTTGTGCAAGGTATAGTTTTGCATCATCTGCTATTGGGCCTAAATAGTTTACATGTAGATTTTTCTTAGCTTGTTCAGAATTAAGCTCAATATAATTTTGTAGTATGTCGTTATCAACCGACTCTTTAGGTGTGATTTCATACAAGGCTTTGGCTTGAGCCTTAGCAATATTATCTAATATGGTTTGCTTAGTATTGAGTTGAACAATCGCAATAACCCCAGCAGTAACAAACGCAAAGATGGCTAAGCCAATAGCATTTTTGCTGATGGACTGGATCAATGTTGGCTCTTGGTTTTCGGTGTTTGCTTGATCAGTCATGGTTAATCCTTTTTAGCCAAACCGCGTACGGCTTTTGTGTGACCATATGTACGAGGTTGTGTGTACTGGTCAATAAAGGGTGCAGCAAAGTTCATTAGTAACACTGCAAATGCAACAGCGTCTGGATAGGAGCCCCATGTGCGAATTACGTAAATTAAAATACCAATGCCTGCGCCATAGATCAGCTTACCTAAATGGGTGGTAGAGGCGGTGACAGGATCAGTAGCGATAAAAAATGCGCCTAACATGGTAGCGCCACCAAGTAGATGAATTGTCAGTGGTACGTAACTGTCACTATCCCAACCAAAAATACTACTGCACAAAGTGAGTGAAACAAGAAAGCTCACCGGAATGTGCCATGTGAATATCTTTTTCCACACTAAAAATATTCCGCCTAATAAAAAGCCTAGGCTCACCCATTGCCAGCCAAGCAAGATGCTTGATTGATCTTGCCCATTGAATAATGGGTTCATTAAAATTTCGTCAGCTGTAGCTACCGCCACTTGATGTTTATATTCGTCCAATGGGGTAGCCATGGTGAATGCATCTATGGTTTCACGGGAGGAAAAAATCGCAGTTAACGCTTGGCTAAGTTCAATGGTGTTATCAAGAAGTGGGCTAGGGGCGCTCCATGATGTGGTCATAGGTAATGGAAAGCTGACGAGCACCAAAGCAAATCCTACCATGGCTGGATTAAACGGATTTTGTCCTAAGCCGCCATATAAGTGTTTTGCGACAATAATGGCAAACCCTGTGGCAATAATAGTTACCCAGTAAGGTGTGTAAGGTGGCAGGGATAACGCGAGTAATACTGCGGTAAGCAGGGCGCTGTAATCTTTTAAATACATGCCAATTGGACGTTTGCGTATTTTTAAAATTAACGCCTCACACACCAAAGCTGTGCAAGCTGCAATGACAATTTGAATAAGATGGCCTGGGCCAAAAAATGCAGTTAATGCAACAATACCCGGAATGAGCGCCAGTAAAACGGTTTGCATGACATTGGCTGTGCTGAACGCGCGAGTTGTGTGTGGCGAGCTAATGTTTAAAAGTTTCATGCGCTGGCCTCCTGAAGGGCTTTTTTAGCTTCTTCGAGTTTGGCTTGTTGTTTGTCTAAGCCCATTTGTAATGCGCCTACTGTTTCTAGGCCTTGTTCTTTTGCCATATTGAGGCGCTCTAAGGCTTTATCTACCCGTGTTTGAGCCGCTAATACTTTCTGCTTGAGTTGATCGAGGTTAACTTCTGGCTTGGCTGGTAGTTGTGTAGCATTGCTCAAGGTGTTTAAGAATTCAGTTAATGCTTGTTTGGCTTCATTAACGCGCTCTTGCTGTTTTTCAACGGCAGTTGTTAATGCATCTACTTGTTCACTGTTTGATTCCTTTGCATCCGCTAAACGCTTTTGTGCAGTGTTTAGTCGAGATTCAGCCATCTCAACTTTTTTCTCCATTCGCTCCGGTGTCATTTCTATTTGAGCGGCAGCGGGTTCTGCTTTAGCGGCTTTTTTTGCACTTGCAATGGCCTTTGCGGCTTCTTTCATTTTGTCTTGGGATTTAGTCAGTGCACCTTTTAATAGCTCAACTTTGTCAGTGTCGCCGGCTTCTTCGGCTAAAGCGATTTTCTCTTTGGTTTTTTTAACGCCATTTTGTGCAGCGTCCAATTTCTTTTGCAGTAGCTCTAGGTCAGCGGCTGGGGCTGCTTTGGCTTCTGAAGAGGCTGGCGCAGCGGCTTCGGCGGCTTTTTTCTCTGCTTGTTTTTTTGCAGCGGCTTCCGCTCGGGCTTTGCGCTTGGCTTCTTTTTCTGCTGCTTCACGTTCTTGGCGAGCCATTCGTGTTTCAAAACGCTCTTTGGCGCGATCACTTTTTAGTTTGTCTGCATTGGCTTGTTTGATTTCACCTTTGGCAAAGCGGTAATACTGAACAAGGGGAATGCTGCTTGGGCAAACATAAGCGCAGGCACCACATTCAATGCAGTCACTAATGTTGTGGGCGGTGGCTTGCTCTAAATTACTGCTTTTGGCAAACCAGTAAAGTTGCTGTGGCAATAACTGAGCTGGACAGGCCTCTGTGCACATACCGCAGCGAATGCAGGCTTGCTCATAGGCTGGATCGGGCAGTTCTTGTTGTGAGGAGGCAATGATGCAGTTTGTGGATTTCACAATGGGGGTTTGTGCATCTTCAAGGGTAAAGCCCATCATCGGGCCGCCCATTATTAAGCGATTTAATTGGTTTGAGTCAGTATTGGTTTCACGTAGTAAGTGGCTAACTGGAGTACCCAAAAGAACTTCGAAATTTTGAGGTTGGCCGCAGGCATTACCTGTTACTGTGGTTACACGGCTTATTAGTGGCTCGCCTTTGCTAATGGCTTTGTATATTGCAAAGCAAGTACCTACGTTTTGACAAAGAATACCAATGTCAGAGGGTAGGCCGCCGGCTGGCACTTCTTTGCCAGTTAATATTTCAATTAGCTGCTTTTCACCGCCACTTGGGTACTTGGTTGGTATGGGTACCACATGAATATTAAAAGTATTATCTTTAAAGTGCTTCAAAGCATGTTCTAGGGCGGCAATGGCTTCTGGCTTATTGTCTTCGATGCCGATTAAACATTGCTTCGGCTGCACAATGCGTTGAAGGATTTCAATACCCTTGATGATGCTGTTAGCTTGTTCGCGCATCAGCATGTCATCAGCGGTGATGTAAGGCTCACACTCAGCTGCGTTTATAATTAGAGTTTCAATTTTACTGGGTTCAACCGATGCTTTAACGTGGGTTGGGAAACCTGCGCCACCTAATCCTGTAACCCCTGATGCGGCTATTTTTTCAATTAGGGCTTTTGGCTCAGCTTCTAAATAGTTTTCAATGCCTTGAATGGTTGCCCAGTTTTCTAAACCGTCTGGTTGAATTTCGATGCATATGTCGCTCATTCCAGAAGGGTGAGCAATAACTCTGTGCTCAATTGCGGTGATTTTTCCAGATGTGGGTGCATGCAAATTTGCACTGACAAAACCTTGAGCTTCGGCAATGACTTGGCCTTTAAGTACCATGTCTCCTAGGCTGACCACAGGTTTAGATTGTGCACCGATATGTTGTGCAATCGGTAAAGTGAGTGTTTCTGGCAGCTTTAAACTAGAAATTGGCGATGCTGTGCTTTGTGTTTTGTTTTCAGGTGGGTGAATGCCACCTTTAAATTCATGCAGAGTAATTAAGTTCATTTATGCCGCCTGTTCTTTATCTGTGGCAATGATGTTGGCGGGCTTGTCCCAGTGCCAAGTTTGTAAGCCGGTGGCCACAGGTAGCATGTCGATGCAGTCAACTGGGCAAGGGTCTAAACATAAATCACAACCAGTACATTCATCGGCTATGACGGTGTGCATTTGTTTAGCGGCACCTAAAATGGCGTCCACTGGGCAGGCTTGTATGCACTTCGTGCAACCTATGCATTCATCTTCACGAATAACCGCTACCATGGCAGATTCTTTTTCTGCACCGTGTTCGGCATCTAGTGGCTCAGGATCTACACCTAATAAGTCTGCGATAGCGGCTATGGTACTTTCGCCACCGGGAGGGCATTTGTTGATTTTTTCTTCCCCGCCAGCAATGGCTTCGGCGTATGGACGGCACCCCGGATAACTGCATTGTCCGCATTGGGTTTGAGGCAGTAGGGCGTCAATTTGTTCAACTACCGGGTTGCCTTCAACTTTAAAGCGTACAGCGGCAAAACCCAAAATAGCGCCAAAAATCAGGGATAATATTACAAGTGCGCTAACGGCAATTAAGATAATAGTCATGTTAGCCCCTAAATCGACACTAGGCCGGTAAAGCCCATAAAGGCTAGCGACATTAAGCCAGCAGTAATCATGGCAATGGCGCTGCCTTGGAATGCTTTAGGTACATCGGCTACTGCGATGCGTTCTCGCATGGCACTAAATAGAACCAAGACTAACGAGAAGCCTACAGCTGCACCAAACCCATAAAGAATGGACTCCATGAAGCCGTTATCACGTTTGATATTCAAAAGGGCAACACCTAATACGGCACAGTTGGTAGTGATTAACGGTAAGAAAATCCCCAGAACGCGATACAACAGCGGGCTGGTTTTGCGTATGGCCATTTCGGTAAAGCCAACTACTACGGCTATTACCATGATGAATGAGATGGTTTTAAGGTATTCAATATCTAATGGAATTAATAAATATTCATATACTAAGTACGAGCTAAGGCTTGCCAGTGTTAAAACAAAAGTGGTGGCGGCAGACATGCCGATGGCGGTTTCTAGTTTATTGGAAACCCCCATGAATGGGCATAAACCCAAGAATTGAACAAGTACGAAGTTGTTCACCAGTATGGTGGAAATAAGTATGAGGATGTAATCAACCATA
This sequence comes from Oceaniserpentilla sp. 4NH20-0058, assembly GCF_040371755.1. Classification (NCBI taxonomy): domain Bacteria; kingdom Pseudomonadati; phylum Pseudomonadota; class Gammaproteobacteria; order Oceanospirillales; family Oceanospirillaceae; genus Oceaniserpentilla; species Oceaniserpentilla sp. 4NH20-0058. Next base: position 286,630 of record NZ_BAABWE010000001.1, on the reverse strand, counting down.
AAGGCCTCGAATACTGGGTGTGAATATAATGTATTCCAGCTTGAGCAGCGTAAATCGGTCTAAATGGCTGTCAGTGCAGGAAAAAGGGGGCGTATTATCGGCTATGTGACAGGGCGGTACAAGCCAGTCTAGTGATTGTATTGACGAGTAATAGCAATAGTATATATCGGTATAATCGATTTACAGTGCTTGGGTTATCTATTTAGTGGTTTATGTTCTGCTGTGTATGGTTTCTTGTGGCTGTTTGATTCAAAAGTTAGGATGGAAAACATTGTGCAGTTAAGTGAGGCGCACAAAAGAGGACATAATGCCAACTGTGGTCAGCATTAAGCCTTTTGTGATAATACTGCTTTACATAACTCGCATACCGGGTTTTGCGCCTTCGTGTGGCTCTAATAGCCACAATTCGTCGCCACCTGGGCCTGCGGCTAGAACCATGCCTTCTGAAATACCAAATTTCATTTTTCGTGGTTTAAGGTTAGCCACCATGACGGTGAGTTTACCAGTTAGGTCTTCTGGGTTGTAAGCTGCTTTTATACCGGAAAACACATTACGGGTTTTGCCTTCACCAATATCGAGGGTTAACTGAAGTAATTTACCGGCACCTTTTACATAGTCTGCAGAAACAATTTTAGCGATGCGTAAATCAGTTTTAGCAAAATCATCGAATTCGATTTCATCGGCTAATGGCTCGCTCAATGCAGATTCAGTTTTAACTGTTTGATTAGTCGCAGCTTCGGCTTCTGCATCTGCTTTTTCGGCTTCAACAATGGCATCGACTTTGTCTTTTTCAATGCGGCTCATCAATGCTTTAAATTTGGTGATTTCGTGATCCAATAATGGAGCCTTGCGGGAATCCCAGTTTAAGTCTTCTATATTCAAAAACTTAGCAACGTTGTCACTCATGTTTGGAAGAACAGGTGAAAGGTAAGTCACTAATTGGCGGAACAAGTTAATACCAAGAGAGCAAATGCCGAGTACTTCTTCGGCTTTACCATCTTGTTTGGCTAATGCCCAAGGCTCTTTTTCGTGAATGTATTCATTAGCGGTATCAGCAAGGGCGATGATTTCACGAATGGCCTTGCTGTATTCGCGGTCTTCAAAATATTGGGCAATGACATCACCCTTAGTAACAGCTTCTTCAAGGATGTGTGCATCAGGCAATACTGGGGCTAACTTACCACCTGATTTTTTAACAAAGCCGGCGCAACGTGAAGCGATGTTAATAACTTTGCCGATTAGGTCGGAGTTCACACGTTGAGAGAAGTCTTCAAGATTCAAGTCAAAATCATCAACTCGGTTGTTTAATTTGGCGGCGTAGTAATAACGTAAATATTCTGGGTCTAGTTGATTTAAATAGGTACGGGCTTTAATAAATGTCCCACGAGATTTAGACATTTTTGCACCGTTAACGGTGACATAGCCATGTGCCCAAACAGCACTTGGTGTGCGATAACCTGCACTGTGTAGCATGGAAGGCCAGAATAGCGCGTGGAAGTTAATAATATCTTTACCAATGAAGTGATACACCTCGGTGTCGCTTCCCGGTTTCCAATAATCGTCGAAATTTAAAGCACTGCGATCACATAATTGTTTAAAGCTAGCCATATAACCGATAGGAGCGTCTAGCCAAACATAAAAGTATTTTCCCGGTGCCCCTGGGATTTCAAAACCAAAATAAGGTGCATCGCGGCTGATGTCCCATTCTTGAAGGCCGCTGTCGAGCCATTCGGCCAATTTATTGGCTACTTCATTTTGCAGTGTGCCTGAGCGTGTCCAGTCTTTTAAGAATGCTTGGAATTCAGGTAGCTTGAAAAAATAATGCTCGGATTCTTTTTCAATAGGTGTGGCCCCAGACATAACGGATTTTGGGTTGATTAACTCAGCAGCGTTATATGTTGCGCCACAGCTTTCACAGTTGTCCCCGTATTGATCTGGTGTTTTACATTTAGGGCAATCACCTTTTACATAACGGTCTGCAAGAAACATTTCTTTTTCAGGGTCGAAAAGCTGCTTAATACCACGAACCGCGATGTGGCCGTTATCTTTTAATGTGTTGTAAATGTCCGCTGAAATTTGGCGATTTTCTTCGCTGTGGGTAGAGCCGTAATTATCGAAATTGATTAAAAAGTCAGCAAAGTCTTTTTCGTGATCGGCCTGTACGGCTGCAATTTGTTCTTCAGGGGTAACGCCCATTTTTTCAGCTCGCAGCATGATAGCGGTGCCATGTGCATCGTCTGCGCATACATAGCTGCATTGATTACCTCGGGATTGCTGGAAGCGCACCCAGATGTCGGTTTGAATATACTCAAGCATGTGGCCTAAATGGATAGGGCCATTTGCATAAGGTAGAGCACTGGTTACTAGTATGCGGCGCATGGAAATCGTCTCGGTACTAAGAGGTTTGGATAAAAACAAAGGGGCGTAATATATCAGGATTTCACAGTTTCATATAGCTTGAGCGGTTTTCTCTACTAATTATAGTTGCGAGTCGGTAAAATCCGAGCGCATTACTTGGTTACTTTGTGTGAAGGTGTATATGTCACAATTACAAGCCGCTGTAGAAGGCGCAATTAAAGGGTATCAAGACCCATATCTAGGTAGCGATCTAATCACCGCTGATGCTTTGAAATCACTTCAGGTTGATGGATCTCGTGTTGAGGTGCAATTTTCTCTGCCATATCCTAGTGAATTTCTGAAGACGGGTGTTGAGCAGATGCTTCAGGTGGCCATCGAGAATGTGGATGGGATTGATTCTGCACATGTATTGATTGATTGGTATGTTGAGCCTCACAAAGCTCACGAAAATCTAGCAAGCATTAACAACGTTAAAAATATCATTGCTGTGGCGTCTGGTAAGGGTGGTGTGGGTAAATCGACTACTTCTGTTAATTTGGCGTTGGCGTTAGCGGCTGATGGCGCGCGAGTTGGCTTGTTGGATGCTGATATTTACGGTCCATCGGTTGCTATGTTGTTGGGTGTTCAGGACGGGGTTCGTCCTGAAACTGTGGATGACAAGTTCTTCAAGCCTGTTATTGCACACGGTGTGCAGTCCATGTCTATGGCGTATTTGATTACTGAAAATACGCCTATGGTGTGGCGCGGCCCTATGGTAAGTGGTGCGCTACAGCAGTTAATCACACAAACATTATGGGATGATTTGGATTACTTAGTAATTGATATGCCGCCGGGTACTGGGGATATTCAGTTAACCTTGAGCCAAAAAGTGCCAGTTTCGGCTTCGGTAGTCGTAACAACCCCTCAAGATGTGGCGTTACTTGATGCTAAAAAAGGCATTGAGATGTTTCGTAAGGTGAATATTCCTGTGCTGGGTGTGGTGGAAAATATGTCCATTCATGTTTGTGGCAGTTGTGGCCACGCAGAACATATTTTTGGTGAGGGTGGTGGTGAGCGTATTGCTCAGGAGTTTGATACTAAGTTGTTAGGTTCACTTCCTTTATCAAAATATGTGCGCGAGCAATCTGATAGTGGGCTGCCAGTTGTGGCGGATGAGCCTACTTCGAATATAGCGAATATGTACCGTAATGTTGCGCGTAATGTGGCTGTTGCGTTGAGTCGTTTACCGAGTCAGGCTGTGCCTGAAATTCAAATTTCTGACGATTAATCGCGACTATTAACTGATGCCACTCAGGTGTTTTGTATTGGGTGGCTATTTTGATTGTCTTCAAGCCAGTTTTTGATTTCACTTTTGAAGTCTTTGCTGGCTTTTTTAGGGAAAGCCATATTGAAGTTATTGAACCGTTGCAAAATCATTTTGGCGCTCTCATAGCTGCCGTTATGCTCTAGGAATGCATTAAGTAAATTGCGCTCGGTTGGTTTTAGTTCGCTGATGCTGTCGATTGCTTGATGTTGCCTTTCATGGAAGTTTAGGCAGTCTTGTTCGAGTTTTAACCCTTTTTGTGAAAGCCCATAAATGACCAGTGCTGATTGGGTGCCGCTGGATTTATCTAATTTATTACCTTGGCGAATGATTTTGAATTGGTTTCTCATCCAAAAGTAAGTGACGTCCTTTGTGTTGGCGTAACTTGATCCAATATAGTCATATCGGTTGGTTTTTAAATGTGCAATCGCGAAGCTCAGTAATCGGCTAGCCAGCCCTAGCTGTTGAAATGGGGGAAGGGTGGCGATACGTACTACCCGTGCTCCTTTCAGGTTGAAAGCTTGATATTGACCAAGATGATGGGCCAGTACTTGTGGGATCAAGTGGCCCTTTGGTCTTCTATAACCTTTGTAAATCTCTTCATGTAAATTATTAGAACGCTCGTCATGACTGGGAATAGGCCCTTCATCGTTAATTAGGCAGACACTTATGACGTGCTTTTTTTCTTTGTGTTTAATCGTTTGAATGAACAGCTCTAGTCCCGGTGCGTCTAGTAGGTCGCGCAAGTCACTTGGTTTAGTTTGGTAGTGTGCTTGTACCAGTAGTGCGAATACTTGCTCTAGTAGGTGAGGTGTCTTGGTTAGGCTTTTGTTGTTTAGATGTTCGCTTTGGTATTCGTTGGATACCTTGTTTTTTTCAACCAGTTTTAAGGCACTTGGCTCACTATCAAGACAGAAGCTTTTAAATAACCAGCGCTCTAATGGATCAGATTGACTAAAGCGAACAGGTGTAGAAAGGGTCAGGTGTTTCCATGTGTGAAGAGGCGATAGAGATAGCTGCTCTAAATAATTGAAAAAACGAATTTGAAAACCTTTGCCTGTGCCTTCGTAGCCGTGTGTTGTGCTGGCGAAGATGAGTCGTTTGAAATGAGAGCTCCATTCAATGAGCTGCCCAATGGGAAGGCTGGCGGCTTCATCAATAAAGATAATGTCATCAGGGCTTGCGGTTTCTGTTAGTCGCTCGGGGGCTAAAAATTGTAAAGCTTGTTTTGTGGTCTCGCTTAAGTGCTTATATACGGCGGTCGTTGCGGCTTTATTGGGTGCACAAAGGTAATAATTTATACCGTTATCTTTGTTCAGGTTTATTAAATTTTCAGCGATCATGCCCAGTAGGTGTGATTTGCCACGCCCCCGATCAGCTGTAATCACATAGGATGTAAATAAGTGGCTTTCAAGTGAGCTTAGATTGCTTGTTATATATTGAAGCGTATCTGTTTGATCATCGGTTGTGGAGTTTGCTGGGGTGTTTAGGTTAGGCGTAACGCTCTGCCATTCATGAAGCCAATCTGGTGAAAGATTAAATTCTGTGTGCTGTTCTAATATTATGACCCCTTGGTTTGCTCGTTGAGCTTTCTTTGCGAAATGAATTAGACGTTTTGTAGTAAGGGGGTTTTTACATTGGTCTTCAAATCCAAGACTGGTGCGGCCTTTTGCGAATTCATCTTCAAATTCAGGCCATTGTTCCAATGGTGGTGTGAGTAAAAATAGAACGCCTCCGGCTTTAATTGTGCCTGAAATGGCGGTTAGTGCGTCTGGGAATAAGCCGTGATGGGCATCGAATACCACGTTGTCGCATTCATAGCCAAGTAGGGTGCTGGGCTTGCTGGCCTTAACGCAGGTTAAATAAGCGTGCCTTAATTCGGCTTGGCCTACATAGATGTTGTGTTTGTGCAGGCTGAGCCAGTGATTGATATTTGACCATGCCCAGTGGTGATCCCCTGCAAGCCAAATGACCTGCCGTGCTTTTTGGTTTGCTCGGTATTCACTTAGTTGTGATAGCCATGGCAGCATAATAAGAAGGGTTACCTGTTACCGTATTCAATTATTCTGTTAGAATCTCGGCCAATTGTAACTGAGTTTGTAGGCTTTGCATGCGTTTAAGTGATGGTGATATTCAATCGGCCCTTGATATTGGTCATATAAAGCTCACGCCTAGGCCGGATGATAAGGCGATATCGGGTATTAGTGTTGATTTGCGCCTAGCGAATAGCTTTCGTGTCTTTAGCAATAATTCGGTGCCGTTTTTGGATTTATCAGGGGATCGTGACCAGTTAAATAAAAATATTGACCGGGTGATGGGTAAAGAAATTGTCATTGAAGGTGACGATGCATTATTTATCCATCCTGGTGAGTTGGTGCTGGGCTCAACATTTGAGTCGGTGGAGATTCCTGACGATTTAGTAGGTTGGCTTGATGGTCGATCAAGCTTGGCGCGTTTGGGTTTAATGGTTCATGTAACAGCTGGGCGAATCGACCCTGGCTGGAAGGGGCAGGTGGTGTTGGAGTTTTATAATTTAGGTAAGATGCCGCTGGCTTTGCGCCCTGAAATGATTATTTGTGCGCTGTCGTTTGAAACTTTGTCTAGCCCCTCTAAACGTCCGTATTGCTCTCGTGAGAACGCTAAGTACAAGAATCAACAAGGGGCAATATCATCGCGTATGGGTGATGATTAGGCTTTTAGTAGGTTATATTTGTTTTATAAGAAGCCCGCAATAGCGGGCTTTTTTATGGTGTAAAGATTTATAGTTGATATTTTATGTGCGTAATCTTACATATTGATATATTATTTTAATTTAATACGTATAAATATGCGGTTTAATTATGAAAGCTACCTTGGGGCATCAAGTGGAGTTGGCCATGGTTCGCATTGGTCGGGTGTGCAAAGATGCGCGCTTGTCGCAAAATCGAACTCAAGCTGAGCAGTCTGAATTAGCTGAAATCAGCTTACGGGCTGTGCAAAATATTGAGGCTGGCCAATCGGGGCAGACTCTTATCCTATTTAAGTATCTTCAATCTTTGGGTTTGTTGGAAGTACTTGTTTCTGCGCTTCCTGATCCTGAGGCATTGACACCATTGGAGCAGTTGGCCATGGAGAAGGCAAGGCCGCTCAAACCTAAGCGAATTTCTCGCAAGCGCAGAGATAAAGCGGAAGAAAAACTAACACCTAAATGGGGTGATGATCATGTCGATTGACTTAGCAGAGGTAGTGCTATGGGGAACGACCATTGCCGTTGTGCGTTGGGATGAGTCAGCTCAGGTAGCAGATTTTCAGTATACCCCAGAGTTTATTGAATTCGGCATTGAGGTGGCACCTATTGTCATGCCTGTGCGCCAAGCACCATATCGTTTTACAGGGCTTAATTTTCAAACATTTAAAGGATTACCCGGGCTGTTGGCAGATGTATTGCCAGATAAGTTTGGTAATGCCTTGATTGATCAGTGGTTAATCAAACATGGGCGCTCACCGGATGATTTCAATCCAATTGAAAGGTTGTGTTATACCGCGAATCGCGCCATTGGTGCGTTAGAGTTTAAGCCGACACAGCGTTACTTTGAAGAAGATGCGCAAAGTGAAATTGATGTATCAAATATGGTGCGCTTAGCAAGCATGGTTTTGCAGAAAAAGAACTTCCACATTGAGTTGGAGGGTGAGGCGGATATTGCCGCTCAGGATTTAGAGCAAATATTGCAAATTGGTACTTCTGCAGGTGGTGCTCGTGCAAAGGCCATTATTAATTGGAATGAGCAAACTCAAGAGATACTACCGGGGCATTTACCCGCGCAAGATGGCTTTGAAGGGTGGTTGATTAAGTTTGATGGGGTAAGTGAAAACAAAGACAAAGAGTTGGCAGACCCATTAGGATTTGGACGAATTGAATATGCGTACTACCTGTTAGCCAAGGGTGTAGGTATTCATATGATGCCAAGTAGGTTGCTAGAAGAAGGTGGAAGGGCTCACTTTATGACGCAGCGCTTTGATCGCATAGGTACAGAAAAACGCCATATGACCAGTTTGTGTGGTTTGGGTCATTATGATTTCAATTTGGCCGGTGGTGCCAGTTATGAGCAGGCGTTTGTATTGGCTAGAACGTTAAATGTGTCAAGGGATGATGTGGCGCAGCTGTTTAAACGTATGGTGTTTAATGTGGTGTATCGTAATCAGGATGATCACACTAAAAACATTGCCTTTTTAATGGATAAAAAAGGGCGTTGGCAATTAAGTCCGGCATTCGATGTGGCTTATAGTTTTAACCCTATTGGGCAGTGGACATCAAAACATCAAATGAGCATCAATGGTAAGCGTGATCAAATTTTAATTGAGGATATGTTGGCTGCAGGGGAACAAACTGGTCTTTCAAAGCAACACTTGAATAAAATTGTGAGGGAGGTGCTGACTGGTGTTGATAACTGGTTACCGTGTGCGCAACAAGCGGGTATTTCTCCGGTGTTAGCGGAAGACTTGTCATACACATTTAGGGCTTATTAATACTCCAAATGCTGTTAAGTGTGGTTGAAAACTCAGCTAAAGATAAATTTAGCTTAATGGCAAACCAGAGAGACTCTAAGTACTGCATTTCTTGTTTGGCTTGATTGAATTGAGTTATGGAAATGGACTGATATTGTTTGAGCATTGCCTTGATTTGCGTTGCATTTAATTGGGCGCTTTCACTCAGTACGGCTAAATCCCAAGCGGGGTTACCTATGTGGGCGTATTCCCAGTCGATTAAATGTGTTTCATTCTGATTGATAATCCAATTTTGTGTGTTGCAGTCCATGTGGCAAAGGCAAGGTTTGAAGTCATTACTGGTTTTGAATTGTCGCTCAATTGCGGTTTTTAAATGCTCTAGTTCTTTGGCTTGATCAGGTTGCTTTGAAATAAGTTGCTGCCAATAAGACTCAATTCGATCATTTAAATCAATAGTCGGCCAATGCTGATTTAGAGGCAGTTGGTGAACTTGTTTTAATATTTGGGTAACTTGATTTAAAAGCTCAGGTGAGCTGTTATTTACGAGTGTTTCTTTAAGTGTTTTGCCGTTAATGTAAGGGCGAATCCAGTAGTTTTTTTCTTTGTTTTCAAATATGACCGCTGGGCATAATCCTAGCTCTGATATGGATTGATGCACTTCCCGTTCGTGGTGACGGTTGATGTAAAAGTCGGATTCTTTATTGGAATTACAGCGAATAACATATTGGGCTTGGCTGTCTTTAGGTTGGAATAACCAGTTTTCGTTGGTTAAACCCTCATTGAGAGGGGTGAGCTCTTCTAAGGAGGGATGCTGTTGGCAAATTGATGGCCATTGCATCCAGTCGTTTAGAATATTGATTAGGTGTGAGTTAGGCATATTGTTTGTTGGCTGTGCTTTGTTCGTTTTTATAAGTTTTTAACCAAGCGTTGAAACCAAAAACAACCATAACAACGTATACCGCCATTAAAAGGGCTGTTAAATACAGTTCACGATCTAAATATAAATAGATGGCAAGGCTGTCTATAACAAGCCAGTAAATCCAATTTTCAAGAACTTTTTTGGCCACCATATAGGTCGTGAGTACCGCCCCCCATGTGGTGAAAGAATCTAAATAGGGCATGACCGCCGTGGTATGCTCGTGCAATAAAAATCCGCTGGTAAAGGTTAACAATAAAACAGCGCCAATGGCGAGCGTGTGTTGTTTGCCACTCCAAACCGTGATGGGAAGTTTAGTGCTGATGTCATTTTGCATAGCTGAGTGTTGTGGTTTTTTATTCCATACATACCAGCCATAAATGGCCATTACCAAATAATAGACATTAAGTGCGGATTCCATGATTAAACTAACATCAAAAAACAGCCAACTATAAATAGCGGTGCTACCAAAAGCGGCATACCAGCACAGACTGTTTTCGCGCATGGCCAAGACTAAATAAGCGATCCCCAATGCAACCGCGATGACTTCCCAATAGCTCATGGCTTGGGCGGCTGAGATTACCCCTTGAATAAAGGCTTCATTAAACGATTGCTGAGTTTGAGTATCTGCTTCCATACTATGCCTTTAATTGTCGCCGTGTGGGTTGAGGGCAGGGTTTAAATTTGCGCCTATAAACTTACACACAAAAATGGCTTTACCAAATTGCTCGTATGAGCGCTTCATTTCATTCGTTAACACCGACATGACTAAATCGTAATCGCCAAATATCTGCGTGCTCATGGTGTTGCCTACCACACTGATGCCGTCAGTGGCGTTTAGGCGGTTGATAAAGTCTTTGATGGCGGGGATGTAGTCATCGGCCAAAGGATACTTGCTGATTTCGACGGATAAATCCATGTTGGCTCCAATTGTGAGAGAAGCCGAGCTGAGCTCGGCTATGGTTGTATTAAAAATCGTAACGAGCACTTAATGAAATTAAGCGAGGTTCGCCAAATTGCGTGTATTTATTTGGTGTGTAAGCTGTTGCTGGATCTACATAGTATTGAGGGTCTTGAATCCATCCACTAAACCCACGAACCTCCGTGTCTACATTTGTAAGGTTTTTACCGGTGAGGGCTAGTGACCAATTATTGAATTTGTAGTCGATAGAGGCGTGAAGTAAGTTAAATGATTCTGATTTTGCGTCATGTGTGTCCGAGAAATAAAATTCATCTTTACCTTCTAGCTCTAAATTGGCGCTTAGATTGTTGGTTAGATCTAATTTGATAGCGGTCGAAAATGTGTAGCTAGGCGCATGAGATTGGTTTCTGCCGGATTTATCAAGCGTAGCATCATTTACCCAGTCTCCATCGGTGTCGATATTAATGGTGAACCCGTTAATTTCTGTTTCTAGTAAACCAATTGCTGCTTTCCATGTTAATAGTTGAGAAATTTTCCAATTCGCTTCTAATTCTAAGCCGAAGTTTTCACCGGAAGCTGCATTGTTGATGGAATCAATGAAGGTCGCGCCATTGTCTCTAACAGTAGAGCTTTTAACTTGCTGGTCTTCACGTTTTATGTGGAAAATAGCAATGTTGGTGGTCAATTCATCGTTGAGTAAGCTAGATTTCAAGCCTATCTCTGTTGCCCAATTGTATTCCGTGTTGAACTTTATTAGGTCGGTTGGCAGGTTTTTGTTTGAGTTGAACCCACCCATTTTATAACCTCGAGAAAGGCTTATATATGCAAGGTGATTTTCATTTAATAAAGTATCAAGTGAAATCTTGCCACCAAATAGTGTTTCTGAGTGTTTGTCTTTAAGTCCTTCGGAGTCAGCGAAGTTTGATCGCCATTCTTCAATTCTCAATCCATAAGTCATACTTGTTGTTGCTGTGAGTGAGGATGTTAGTTCACTGTATAGAGCGAATGAGTTCGAATGGAATGAATTGTTATATATTGTAGGGGCTGAGTTTTTAATGCGAGATTGTGTTAAATCTTCGTCAAATGATTTTGTGTAAGCACCTATTATCCAGCTAGTTGAGTTATTTAGTATGTTACTTTGAGGTTTTGAAAGTAGGCGGATATCAAAGCTGGCTTTGTCTGTGTCACGATTAAAGGCTTCAAAGTCTGTACCTGTATGCCCTCTAAATCCGTCATTCATCCAGTCATAGTCGTATGAGTACAGTGAATCGCTGTTTGAAAATTCGGTATTTGTTTCTATAGAAAAGTATTGAGTTTGATTGCTGGTTTGTATGGATGCTGCAGTTAAGTCAATAGTGTCTTTTCCTGGCTCATCGCTTTGCGTATTTCGGGTATTGTCTATTGTAAAGGCATCGTAGCCATTGTCAGTTTTAACTTTAATTAGGTTTAGCTTGTAGCGGCTAGCATGGTTTTCCCATACTAAATTGGCTTTTGCTGTATTTTCATCAAACCCAGCGGTGTCTTTTTTATTTAGGTGCTTGTTTTCAATGTAGCCATTTGAAGTGTGTGTTTTTAGCGCAAGACGTGCGGAAAGATTTTCATTTATTTGGGTGCCAATTGCACCACTCAAGTTGATGCTGTTGTAGTTGCCTATGCGAGCGGAAATAAATCCAGAGTTTTCATTGGTTTGTTCTGTACTTTTTATGTTGATGATGCCGGCTAATGCGTTGGCTCCAAAAGCAGTGCCTTGTGGGCCGCGTAATATTTCTATTTGTTTAATATCAAATAGAGTCGCTGCACCAGCTAAGCCTGTCATGTCTATTCCGTCTATGACTAAACCTACTGAAGGGCTTATAGGGTCGACAAATTGGCTGCGCTCACCAATGCCTCGAATCTGAATGAAGCGCCCGCGGGACGCGCCTGCAGCAAAATTTACGTTAGGCGCAAGGGATAACACGCTTTCTAAATGGTCGGCATTGCGGCTTTGAATGTCGTCTTCACCTACCACTGTAATAGAAGAGGGTATTTGCATTAAATCAAGTTGACGAAAATCAGCGGTGACATTAATGGTTTCTAATTGGGTTTCATTTGTATCTGGTGTGTCTGATGGTGTGGCTACTGAGTCTGTGATTTGGCTATTCACAGCGGTTGGAAATGCTGCAAGCGCAGGTAAGCTCAGTGCGCTTAATAATAAAATGGGGGTTTTCATGGGTCTTTTCCAAAAATTGAATAAGTCCCGGTTATTGCGTAGAGGTAATTTAACTATTCCGTTAGAAAAATAGGGAATACTTATTAAAAGAATGTCCATTCCTACGCCGGTATTAACCGGATCAGGTTCTAGGGGTTCGCTAAAAAGACATCTCAGGCCGAGGCCTCCCCCTGGGTGCGGCCATTCTACGTGATTTAACTGTGAGAAAGAAGTATTAGAGGCCAAGCAGGGTTTGGTTGTTAATTTGGGCGCTTTTTAGTTTGATGGTATTACTGTCGCCGTTGCTTTCTTTGTTTTTAAGTTTAATGAGTAGATATTCGTAATCGACGGCAAACCAGATCTGTGTTGATTCTTTATGCTTTTTATTGATTTGAATTACTTCTACGGTATTCATATCGCCGTTTTTTGTTTTAATTTTACCAGTATTGGCGACTTTGAATTTGAATTCCTTTAAGCGATTTTTGTACGCTATTTGGTAGCTAAACTCTGTTTTTCCGGCAATTAGGTCAAGGCGGATTTGCTCTTGGTAGCTCAGATTATCTTGCGTGCCAAAAGTAAGCTCGTAGTTGGCCCATTCATCTCTTTCTTTAATGAATGTTTGTCGTTTGTCCCAGTCGAATGTTTGACCGCGTTTTTTCTTAGATAAGAAACCTGATGTTTTATAGCGGTATGTCAGTGGTCTGATTGTGTTGTCTTCAATGTTGTACTTAGAGGCTTCATGCAAGTCTGCAATAGACGAGTAGGCCTCAAATGTGAGTTGCCAACTTCCATCTTCAAGTTTGGAAAGTTCTCTTTTTGCTTCGATGGTAACGGGGAACCAGCCTGCTTTCCATGTGGCTTCATATTTTGCTATGTATGGCGAAAGTGTAATGTTTGGTGTCGTAGGTATGTCTGCGATTACGGGATTTGCTGTAGCAAGGAGTAAATAAAAAATCACGCTGAAAATTTTCAAAGCATCCTGCCTAAGCATCTTGATCGGTAGATTTCGAGTATAAGCGCAGTTACTGGTGCGTGACTAGTAACTGGCTACATATGTCTATATTAATTGACGTTAAGTTGCAGGCCTGTTTCAGGTAGTGCTTCGCTGTCGAAATATGCATCACCCTTGATCATGGTAATGCGACCCTCTACGAACCATTTTACGGCTATTGGATAAATAACGTGCTCTTGTTGTTGAACGCGAGTTTTTAAACTGGCTTCGCTGTCATCGTCAAGAATAGGGACAACTGCCTGAATGATGTTGGGTCCGCCATCTAGGTCTTCACTGACAAAGTGTACGGTAACCCCGTGCTCTTTGTCGCCAGCTTCCATAGCCCGTTTATGGGTGTGCAGACCTTTATATTTTGGTAGTAGCGAGGGGTGTATATTTAGGAGGCGACCTTTGAAACGACGTACGAAATCAGGTGTAAGAATGCGCATGAATCCAGCAAGCACGACGAGATCGGGCCCGTACTGTTCAATTTCGTGAATCAGTTTGCCGTCAAACTCTTCTCGACTTGAATATTCAGTGTGGTCCACAACGCTGCAAGGGATATCGAGCTGTTTAGCTCGATCAAGGCCCATTACGCCGGGACGATTACTGATGACCCCGATAATTTCGCCATCGATTTCTTTTGATTTACAGGCTTCGGCAATAGCTTGAAAGTTACTGCCGGAACCTGAAATTAGTACGACAATGCGTGCTGGTTCTGCTTGTTCAGGATGCACTGTAATTATTCCTCGTCAACGCCTTTAACAATAACCTGAGCATCAGCATCGTTGGCTTGCTCAATGCGTCCTACTAAGGTGGCTGTTTCACCTTCGGCGTTTAAGAGATCTATGGTGGCTTGTGCGTCTTTTTCATCAACCACAACGATCATGCCAAGGCCACAGTTGAAGGTAAGGTGCATTTCATGCCAGTCGATATTGCCTTTCTCTTGTAGCCAGTTGAATACGGCTGGACGATCCCAAGCGGCGCTGTCTAGAACACATTTGGTGCCTTCAGGTAATACGCGAGGGATGTTCTCATACATGCCACCACCAGTGATGTGGCAAATAGAGTGCGCATCGATGGTTTCTAGCATTTTTAGGATTGGCTTAACGTAGATGCGGGTTGGTGCCATTAGGGCGTCACCTAATGATTGTCCGTCTAGGTCCTGGCTTAGGTCGGCACCGGATACTTCGATTACCTTACGTACAAGAGAGTAGCCATTAGAGTGGACACCGGAAGAGCGAAGGCCGATGATTACATCACCTGCTTTTACTTTGCTGCCGTCAATTAGCTCGGCTTTTTCAGCAACACCTACGCAGAATCCTGCTAGGTCATAATCTTCGCCTTCATACATACCTGGCATTTCAGCAGTTTCACCGCCAACAAGTGCGCAGCCAGATTGTAAGCAGCCTTCACCTATGCCTGTTACTACGTTAGTAGCTACATCAACGTTTAATTTTCCTGTGGCGTAGTAATCTAAGAAAAACAGAGGCTCAGCACCGCAAACGATAAGATCGTTTACACACATGGCTACTAGGTCGATACCTATGGTGTCATGTTTGTTTAGGTCCATGGCTAGGCGCAGCTTGGTGCCAACGCCGTCAGTGCCAGAAACCAAAATAGGCTCTTTGTATTTGGTCGGTAGGCTGCAAAGTCCAGCAAACCCGCCTAGACCACCCATTACTTCAGGGCGGCGAGTTTTCTTCACCACACCTTTGATGTTATTTACAAGCGCATTACCTGCGTCGATGTCTACGCCGGCGTCTTTATAGCTTAATGACTTGTTTTGATCGCTCATGTGGTGGCCCTTTTGTGCGGGAAGTATCTGTTGAATAAAAAAGGTGGCGGATTTTACCACTTGAGGAGAATTATATAAATCATACTTGCGTGTTTGATGGCACAATTTACATATAGGGGCTGCATTTTTTTGGTAATTTGTCAGAATACCCGCCAATTGAAGGATTTATGGCTATTTATGAAGATTTTCTCGTGTTTTTTATCTTTTTTATTGGTTGTGCCTGTTGCTTGGTCAAAACCGGTGGCAGGTTTATACGACTCAAAGGTGCCTGTGCCTAATCAGCAGGTTCAAAGCCGCCAGCAAGGAGCCAAAGTTGGCTTGCTTGAGGTTTTGCAAAAAGTCAGTGGCTTTAGTATTCCTGCGGATAACGAGGCGATTAAACGTGCGCTGGGTATTGCTGATCAGTATTTGTACCAGTTTAGTTATGAGGCGGTTGAGAAAGACGAATGGGATGAGACTATTCCTCCTGGTTCAAGTTGGCTCAATATGCGATTTGAAGGGCAGGCTATTCAAAGAATCGTTCAGCAGGCGGATTTGCCACTTTGGGGTGGGAATCGTCCCACTGTATTACTCTGGGCTATGATTGATGAAAATGCTCGTCGCGTCATTATCGATGGGGAGCAAAGTCTTATATCTGATGCCATAGCAGCTGCCTCATATAAGCGTGGGGTGCCTTTGGTATTGCCGCTTTATGATTTAGAAGACTCTATACGTTTGCCCCAAGAAAGCTTGTGGGGCTTGTTCGCTGAACCAATAAAAGAGGCTAGTACTCGTTACGAAGCTGACTCAGTGGCGGCTGTGCGCTTGTACAAGAATGCAGATGATCGCTGGGTGGGGCAGTGGCGCTTTTATTTTAGAGAACGTGAATATCGATATGAATTTGAATCTGACAGTGTCAAAGAACAGATGCTATTGGGTGTTAGTGCCAGTGCAGAGGTGCTTGCCAATGCTTATGCCATTCGCCCTTCGCTGGCGCAAAGTGATCTTATTGCTGTAAAGATTTTAGGTATAGCGGATTTAAATCGTTATGCGTCTGTATTGAAGTACTTAGAAAAGTTGAGTGTGACAAAAGATGTTGTGGTTAATAGCGTTCAAGGTGATACATTGGCGTTAAGTGTGACTTTAAATGGAACCATAGCTCAGTTTAATCAGGTGTTAAAGTTAGATAAAAAGCTTAATCAAATTGAAGTAGAGGCAGCAGAGGTTGTGTCGGACTTGGCCCCTCTACGGGCTGAGTCGTTACAGTTTAGTTGGCAGCCGTAAGATGAAATTAGGCAGGTGGCAGTTTTGCCATGGCTTAGTTGAGAGCTTGTGACCTTGGTTGGCGGCACTCGCAATATGTATATTTGGATAAGGAAGGCTGTCAATGAATAATGCTACTTCGTTAGCTGTGAGACCTCTTATTGCAGCGTTGGTTGTTCTAGTTTTAGGTTGGCTGATTTATCAGCTTGAACCAGTTTTAATGCCTTTCATTGTGGGGGGGTTATTAGCTTATCTGGGTGACCCTGTAGCTGATAGGCTGGAATTGAAAGGATTAAGCCGAACTTGGGCCGTTGTGGTTTGTTTTTTTGCCTTAACCTTGTTTTTTCTTGTTTTGCTTTTCATTTTAGTGCCTTTGGTTGTGCATCAGGTAAAGGTTCTTTACGGCCATGTGCCCATGGTTTTTGAGTGGATTAAACATGTTGTGCAGCCGTGGCTAATTGAGACCTTTTCTTTGCAGGCGAATGTGTTTGATGTTGATTCCCTTAAGGAAAAAATAGTTAGCCAGTGGGGAGGGAGTCAAGATTTAATCGGCACTGTTTTGGCTCGGGCGACTTCATCAGCTGGCAGCTTTATTAACTTTGTGGTTAACCTAACCCTTGTGCCTGTAGTGGGTTTTTATCTACTAAGGGATTGGGATATTTTAACTGCGAAACTGCTTGGTTTGATGCCTAAGCGCTATCAAGGTACGTCTAGTCGATTGGGTCGTGAATGTAATGAAGTTGTTGGCGCCTTTTTACGCGGACAGTTGTGGGTAATGGCCTCCTTGGCTTTGATTTACGGTCTGGGGTTGTGGATGGTAGGGCTTAAGCTAGCGTTGATTATTGCTCTGATAGCGGGTCTGGCCAGTATTGTCCCTTATATGGGGTTTGCCATTGGGATTATTGCCGCCATGTTAGCTGGGTACTTCCAGTTTGGCTTGGATTGGTCCTTGGTGTTTATTTTAATTGTGTTTGCGGTTGGTCAGGTTATTGAATCTGTTGTATTAACCCCCATATTAGTTGGAGATAAAATTGGACTGCATCCGGTAGCCGTTATTTTTGCCATTATGGCGGGTGGTCAGTTGTTTGGGTTTGTTGGTGTGATATTGGCTCTGCCTGTTTCGGCAGTTATTGTGGTACTCTTACGCCATATTCACGAAATTTATAAAGATACAGAGTTTTATTCGGAAAGTTGATGGCATCAATACAAGTTGTCGAGCAATTGCCTTTAAGGGTGCAATTACGCGACGAAGCAACATTTGAAAATTTTTATGCTAAGCAAGACTTAGAAGCCGTTGAACAGATTAAGCTGGCTTCTGTTCAATCTGGAGAGCAAAGCATTTATATATGTGGTGGGTTAGGTTCTGGCTGTAGTCATTTACTTCAGGCCGCTTGCCATGAAGCCCAATCCAATGGTTTAAACAGTGTTTATTTGCCTTTGGATGAGCTGGTTGACTATTCACCTGCAGTGTTTGAAAGCCTAGAGGATTTACCTGTTATCGCCCTTGATAATATTCAATGTGTTGCAGGGGATGCTCAATGGGAAGAGGCTTTGTTTCATTTATTTAATCGTATGCGTGATGCCGGTGGACGTATGATATTTGCCGCCAATGCTTCACTGGATGAACTGGGTATTGAGTTGCCTGACCTGTTATCTCGGTTGAAGTGGGGATTGGTGTATGAATTTGATGACCCAGACGAAGAATATAAAATGTCTGTGTTACAGCTTCGTGGCCACAATAGAGGGTTAGAAATATCACCTGAGGTGGCTAAATACGTTGTTAGGCAAGTTGAAGGGGATATGGAAAACATGTTTGAGGTACTGCAAAAGTTAGATCACGCCTCATTAAGTGCGCAGCGCAAACTCACACGACCTTTTGTAAAGGCCGTGATGCAGTGGTAGTTACCCCGAATAAGGCTCTACTAGTCCGGCTTCCAATAATCGGGCGTATAATTCTAGGTTTGTTCTCACTCTTTCTTCCGGGACTTTTAGGTCTAATAAAAGGTTAGAGGCGAGGTTCTCTAATTCTTCTTCAAGTTCCATTTCTGACATGTTAAATAATTCATACGCAGGAATGACGTCAAACGGCACTTCAGCACCATAAGCTTGGTATAATGTTGAAAGCCATTTTTGATACAGATATGGCTCTTTCACATATACAGGTTGTTTGTCTACATCTTCTGATAATTCTCTGATGACATCCAAAACGGTTTCACCAACTAATTCAATTTGTTTGCGGGTAATGCCGTGTTTATCCTCATTGGATGCATCCCATTTATCCCACTCGTCTTCTGGGCGAATAAGAACATCTTTGAGCTGTCCATCAGCAATAGACCAGCAAGCGGCGATCGGATACGCATCTTCTTCGTAACTACTGCTTTCAAGGACTAGAAAACGTGGGTATTCCATATACAATCCTGTACTAAATAAACCGGAGTTTAAAATGGCTAAACAAGAACGAGATTTTTACCAACGTGACCCAGAAGATCAAGCTGCTTTTTTAGAGCAAACTTGGTGTAACAATTGTTTAGAGGTCGATCTTGGTATGGTTGATCCTGTTGAATATGAGCAGGATGGTACCATTATGATCGAAGGAAAGTGCAAAAAATGTGGTGAATCTGTCATAACCGAGTTGGCAGATGAAGAAGACGACAGCGAATGGATTGATTAAAGTTTATAAAGCCACTCTTATGAGTGGCTTTATTTTTCATTGACGCTTAAGTAGGCGGGTATAATAAGCGGAAGTGATAAATTGAATTAAGGTTATGCATACGCCAAGAGTTGCCATTGAGCTACCACTTGCACCAAATACCGCTAACATCCAGATTATAAAATAAACCAAGCACACATAGCTCATCCAAGCCATGATGTTTTTGGTTTTCATTATTAAGCCGGGTATTAAAACCAGCCAAGGTAAGCCTTTAATGGCTGTCCAAAGAATCCCCAGAAATACATCATAGACTCCGGTTATTTGAAGATCCGGCCGATCAAAGCTGCTGATGCCTAAAATAATGAATTGTAGGAAGAAGCAGGTCAAAGCAATGTAGTAGTTGATATTGATTTTGGTCATTTATGCCTCAAGCATTTTGGCGAGTTCTGCAATACGGAAGCCTTGAGCCTGACATAAAGCGGTTTCTTCACTGCTTAGTGAAAGGTTGCTGTTTTTTCCTGCATAGTGGCTAACTCCGTAAGGTGTCCCCCCTGAAAGGGTGTCCATAAGCTCTGGTTCGGTATAGGGAATGCCTGCTAATACCATACCGTGATGCAGTAGCGGTAACATCATAGAAAGTAGAGTGCTTTCTTGTCCGCCATGTAAGCTCGATGAGCTGGTAAATACGGCTGCAGGTTTATTGACCAGCTCTCCGGTTAGCCATAAGTTGCTCGTACCATCTAAAAAGTACTTTAGTGCAGCTGCCATGTTGCCAAAGCGAACCGGGCTACCTAGTAAAAGGCCGCTACAGTTTCTAAGGTCATCTTCTGTGCAAAACAATGGGCCGTCATCTGGAATGTCAGCCTGACTTGCTTGAGTGTCGTTTGATACGCTTGGAACCGTGCGTATGCGTGCTTCAATGCCTGATCTTTCGATGCCACGGGCCATTTGTTCAGCCATGGCAGCCACGGCTCCTTTATGGCTGTAGTAAAGTACTAAAACGTATGGCGAGGCCACTATAGTATCTCCAGTACAGATTCAGGTGGTCGGCCTAGTCTGGCTTGATTACCATTTATAACGATAGGGCGTTGAATCAATTTAGGTTGGTTTACCATGGCGTTAATTAAGTATTCATCACTTAACGTTTTATCTTTGAGGTTTTGTTCCTTGTAAGCTGCTTCTGAATTTCTAAGTAATTCTCTAGGGGTAATGCCCAATTTGGCTAAAATATCGCAAATTTGTGAGGCATTTGGTTGTTTATCTAGGTAAAGGTAAACAGTTGGGGTGATACCTGTTCCTTCAAGTAAGGACAGGGTTTCTCTTGATTTTGAGCAGCGCGGGTTGTGCCATATCTGAATCGTCATACTGTACCCATTACAAAGTTATATAAAAGGCGTATTGTACTAAATATATGGTTTTGTGCGAGGTTGAAAGTGCACCAGTTTTTAAAGTTTTGTTGGTTTGTCATTAAGCGCTTTGAGCGCAATCAAAACCGTAGGAATGCAGCTGAGCTGACATTTGTGACGCTATTTGCAGTTGTTCCATTAATGACCTCTGGATATGTCATGCTCACATGGTTCCCTCAGTACACCTCATTTATTGATACTTTTCATGACTTTGTGTTTCAGCATTTTGTACCCACTTCTGGTGAAGCGCTTCAAAGCTATTTAGGTGGATTTTCCCAGCAGGCAAAGAAATTAACATGGATTGGTTTGGGGATTTTAGTTTTTAGTGCAGTTAGCTTAATGCTGACAGTTGAAAAATCATTTAATCATATTTGGCGTGTGAATTCTCAAAGGGCCGGCAAACGAGTGTTGTTTTATTGGTTGATGGTTGTTTTAGGGCCAATTTTACTAGGCAGCGCTTTTTTAGTGACAAGTTATTTATTGAGTTCAGCAATTTGGTTGGATCACGTGGACTCTGTATTTCATGTGAATCAACTGTTGTTTAGTTTTTTGCCGTTCATTATTTCTGTGGTTGCTTTAAGTGCAATGTACTTTTTTTTACCAAATACGAATGTTGTATTCTGGCATGCGCTTTTAGGTGGGGTAATTGGATCTTTAGTTTTAGAGTTGTGTAAATCAGGCTTTGTGTCTTTGGTTGCTTTATCACCGTCCTATCAGTTGATTTATGGTGCGTTTGCAGTTGTACCTTTGTTTTTGATGTGGATTTTTCTGGCATGGTCAGTGGTTTTATTTGGGGCGGAGCTGGTTAGGGCAATGCCATTTGTAAAAAAGGAGCTGGTTGGTGAAAAAGCGACCCAGCTTGATTGGGCATTATTGATTTTACAAAAACTAAAAGAATGCGATAAAAAAAGTGGCTTAGATAAAGAGGCTCTGACAAAAGCTTTAAATTTGGTGAATATTGATGATTGGCAGGTTGTTTTAAATTTATTTTTAGTGGAAGGTTGGCTCGATGAGAGTTCAACACATTTTTATTTGAAGATAAATTTAAAAGAAAAATCCGTGGCTGAATTAACCGAAATCTTATATGGATATAAGTTAGATCAATTCACCGTGATTAAGAATGGTACAGTTTGGTTTGATGTACTTAAGCCTATTTTTCGCGATATAAGAAAACAGAAGCAGGCAGTGTTGGAACTGCCTATCTTTGATGTTATATAAGAATTTAATGAATGTGCTGGCTTTCATGTAAGGCTCTGCTGTAATCGGCAAAAGTTTTGGCAGCAGGGCTTGGGCTGAAAAATATATTAAGTGAGCGTGCGATTTTACGCGCACTGAATATGCCGCGAATACTGTATTTATTGTCAATTATAGTGGTGACTAAAATGTATTCGCTACCAATGTCATTCAGGGTGTGCAAGATGTCTCCAATTTTTGCATTAAGTACATCTTGTATATCTAGTACAGGCATTACTTCTATGGGGGTCATTAGGTGGCCCACTTTTATATCATCCCGCTTCTTTTTTGTTTCTTTAATGTACTTGATTGGTTTTTCCCCTGAAATGTCGGCAGAAGAAATGAGACCCACAATTTGATCATGGGCATTGCTTACAAGTAACATATTGGTTTTTTCTTGAGCCATTAATTTTGTGGCTGTATCTAGAGGTGTTTTGGTGTTGCAAATGGGGGCTTTTTCTAAACGATGATCTGTCATAACTGATATTGCTGAATCATCTAAAGTAAGATCTTTATAGCCTCTGTCTGGCATTATTGGATTGGGTTGGGTATCAAGCTTACTAAATTTTATGATTTTATAGTTTTCTAGCATTGTGAATCCTCCGCAAGCACAATTTAATCATAGCTAAAAACCGTCACAATGCTGCAAAACTTGAGTAATCTTTAGTAACGAAATGTACTTGCCGAGTTGAGTTTTATAGGTTTAATACATCCGCTTTGGTGGAAGCCGCTATATTCATGGCTTCTTGTATGAGGTCATAGGGGACGTTGAGCTCTAAAAGGGTTTTTTGTAAGTGCTCGGCCACTTTATTAAAGTGCGATTCATTTAATCCAAGCGCTACTGGACGTGCGTGTGCGGCACGCATTCCCCGACCTGAGTAGTTGTTCGGCCCACCAAAGGCAACTGTTAGAAAGGATTTTTGCATTCTTTTTTGACGCTCAATGCTTATGCCGTCGAAAAAGTGTGATAGGGCATGGTCATTGATAACTTTGCTATAAAAAATATCTACGGCTGCTTCTACTGCTTTTTCACCGCCTATTTTTTCATAAAGAGAGGTCATGCCAATTTTCTTCCTTAATATGGTTTATATAAGGAATAGTTGAAGCTATGGCTAATTGCAATTATTGATGGCGAGCTTTGGATAGGTTTTTAACAAACCAGCGCTTTTGCCAAGCATTCATGACTTTTTCTGGGTACCAAGTTTTACCTAGACTCCCATTGTAGCGTGCTAAAGCGCGAGTCCAGTTGCCTTTTTCTTTTTTGAGGTAGTGGGCCAAAATGGCACATCCATAGTTAATATTAGTTTTATAATACATGAGGTTGTCATGAGGTCGACCAATTTCATTGCGCCAGAAGGGCATGATTTGCATGTAGCCTTGAGCGCCAACGGATGAAATAGCATAAGGTTTAAATGCACTTTCAATCTGTATTAATGCTAAGACCATCTCTGGTGGCAGGTTGTGTTTTGATGCGCTGTGATGCAGGTGCTTTAGAAACTCAATACGAAAGCTTTTATCCTTAATATAGCGTTTTAGTCTGGACGACATATCAACCATCCAGACTTCAGCATCAAATCGATCATTAAAACTAGTGCTAGTATTGATGGCTTGTTTTAGGTGTTGTCTTAGCTCGGCATCCACTTCGCTGTGTGCGAAGTGGCTTAATAATGAAAAAAGGCAGGCTAAAACAAGGCGCTGCATTATTTAATACCAAGAATCGACTTAATGTGATTAAGGGCATCTTCATGTTTAAGTTCGATTGCCTCGTTTTTATCTTGTGCGCGAGCCTTGTATTCAATGACTCCATTTTTCAATCCACGGGAGCTGTATACAAAGCGATGCGGAATACCCATTAGTTCTGCATCAGCAAATTTAACACCAGGGCTGGTTTTTTTGTCGCGATCATCTAAGAATACTTCAATACCTAAATCGGTAAGTTGCTCATATAGTGATTCGGATAGGTTGATTACATCTTCTGATTTGTTTGCATCAATTTGCACAATGGATACTTGGAAAGGGGCAATGGCTTCTGGCCAGATAATGCCACGGTCATCGTGGTTTTGTTCAATGGCAGCAGCAACAACACGCGATACCCCAATGCCATAGCAGCCCATTTCCATGGTCACACTTTTACCATTTTCATCTAGTACGGTCGCATTTAACGCTTTACTGTATTTGTTGCCTAATTGAAAGATGTGGCCCACTTCAATGCCGCGCTTAATTTCAATTGTCCCTTTGCCGTCTGGGCTAGGGTCCCCTTGAATAACATTACGAATATCTGCAACACGTGAGATTTGAGCGTCACGCTCCCAGTTAGTGCCGCTAAGATGTTTGCCGTCTTGATTTGCACCACAAACAAAGTCAGCTAATACGGCTGCGCTACGATCGACAATGACCTCAATATTTAGGTTGCACGGGCCGATAGAACCCGGTTTGCAACCAAGTTGCTCAATGATATCTTCTTCTTTTGCAAATTCTAATGGTGAAGCGACTCCCGCCAACTTTTCAGCTTTTAAATCGTTAAGTTCATGGTCGCCGCGAACCACTAACGCTACTAATTCAGGTTTTTTACCTGCCGCTTTGTCTTCATCGGAAATGTCTCCTTCTACAATAAGTGTCTTAATTATCGAATTAGACGGGATGTTTAAGAATGCACTTACTTCTTCAATGCTGTGCTGATTTGGCGTCTCCACTGTTTCAAGTGATGCGCTAGGTGACGGGCGCTCAATGTTAGGGGCTAGTGCCTCAGCAAGCTCAACGTTGGCGGCATAACTTGATTCATTGCTAAAAGCGATATCATCTTCGCCAGATTGGGCTAATACATGAAATTCATGGGAAAGGGCGCCACCAATTGAGCCTGTATCAGCCGCTACTGGGCGGAAATCTAAACCTAGGCGGGTAAATACATTGCAATACGCTTGATGCATGCGTTCGTAGGTGTCGTTTAGAGACTCAGTATTTATATGGAAAGAATAAGCGTCTTTCATTAAAAACTCACGAGCACGCATGACCCCAAAACGAGGGCGCGTTTCATCACGAAACTTGGTTTGAACTTGATAGAAGTTCATTGGTAGTTGGCGGTAGCTGCTTAGCTCGTTACGGGCTAGATCTGTGATAACCTCTTCGTGGGTAGGACCAATACAAAAATCACGGTTGTGACGGTCTTTGATTCTGAGTAATTCTCCGCCATATTGGAACCAGCGACCAGTTTCTTCCCAAAGTTCGGCCGGTTGAACGGCAGGCATTAGTAGCTCTTGTGCACCTGCGGCATTCATTTCTTCTCGAACAACAGCCTCAACTTTACGCAGGGTTTTAAGGCCAATGGGAAGCCATGTATAAAGACCAGATGCCAGCTTACGAATCATGCCTGCACGCAGCATAAGTTGATGGCTAATTACAACAGCATCAGATGGTGATTCTTTAAGGGTAGAGATAAGGTACTGACTAGCGCGCATTGTGGATCCATATGTGATGATAGGTGTGACAGCCTTGTGAAAAATAAACTCAAGATTGCCACTTTACAAAATAATCGCAAATTGTATGCTGCACGGCCCTTCGACACAATTCTTTCATGATGATTGATTATTTTATATACACAAAAACCCCTGCGGGTAAGGTAAGGCTTAATCAAGATGAGTCTTTACTGCCATTGTTGGGTGTGACAAGTCAAATTCCCGGTGAATTTGAAATAAAAGCCAAAGGCCAGAAGCCTCAGTTGAAAAGTTATTTGGAGTTGCCGTTAAAAGGTGCTCAGCAAATGAGCATGAGGGTTAAGGTGTTAGAAGTGAACGCATTGATTACTCCTATTGATGGCTGGAGTGCTTTATGTGAGGGGCCTAGTCAGTCTCAGTTTGATATAAAGGTTGCGAATATTACCTGTGATTGTTGCTCTGAGGTGACGCAATTGGAGTTCATTGATTTCGGCTTGGATACACAAGCTGATGCTTTAGTAGGTATGATAAAGTCTCACTGGTTGGCTTCAGCTGAAGCGCAAATTTGTCCAAGTTGTAAGAATAAGGCGAATAATGACTGATTTTTCTCATGAGTTGGATGCGAAGGGATTAATGTGCCCTGAGCCAGTTATGATGCTTCATGTAAAAGTGAAAGAAATGCAGGCTGGCGACGTATTAAAAGTGTTAGCCACTGATCCATCTACAAAACGGGATATTGCTAAGTTTTGCAGCTTTTTGGGTTATGAGTTGATTTTGCAGCAAGAAGTAAATGGCGCTTTAGAGTTCTTTATTAAAAAGCCTTAATTGCAAAATAGAATAAATACGGTAAAGTACTGTATTTAAATACAGTGTTAAGTTGGTTGGTGTATGTCTTTATTAAACCCTGTGACTATCCAGTATATGAGTCGCGATGAAATTGAACGTATGTTGTTTAGTTTAAGCGCCAGCAAAGATAATGATGAGGCCGCTGCATTTGAAGCTTTAGCGAGACGGCTGTTAGAGTTATTAGAACAAGCCGCTGATTAAGCGGCTTTTTTATGGATTAACTGAATCGCGTTTTGTTTCTGCCTTCCCACCAAATTTTTGCTTGGTTCATGCATTCTTCCTGAGTTATCCCTTTCCCCATGAGTCTTGCGGTATAAGACAGTGTGCCTAAAATTGCACCAATGCCGTATTCGTTGTTTTGTGTTTTCCAAGTTGTTTTAAGTTCAGACAGATCTAATGTCTCTGGCTTCACATGCCGGCGTGGGAAAATGGCTGGCCATTCTTCTTCAATTAGTTCGCCATCAAAACAGTGATGCATTTTTACAATGCTGTCAGGGTTCATTTCACACTCTCCACCTTCACCTTTTAGAATTGAAAGGCGCTTATAATTCAGTAGTTGCGCACTTTGTTGGTGGGATGGGCCGTAACCAGGGTGGAATACCCCTTGGCTTACATATGCGCAGTTTAAAGGATTAAGTAGTCTTGAAAAACTGTGTACAGGTGAGCGCAGGCCAAATGTATTTCGTAAGTCGATAATGCTCTGCAGTTCAGGGCATAGATGTTTCATGGACATGAAGCTGAAGTTTGATCCATTGAGGTCACTTTCTACTTGGTTCCAGTTTGTTGCTGCTTTTACACCAAGAAACTCAAGTACAGCTTGGCTGTATATGCGGCCTGCGGTATGGCCATCTGCACCATGCATGAAAATCTTTATGCCATTGTCGGCAAGTGCAAGGCATGAAAGTAAGTACCATGGTAATTGCCTGCGTTTACCTGCGTAGCTAGACCAATCTAAATCGGCTTTAATATGGCTTGGAATGCTACTTTGAATATGGTTTTTAGTGGCTTGAGTGAAGCCAGCGAGTTCTTCGTGGTTTTCTTCTTTGACGCGTAATAGCATCATGAATGCGCCTAGTTGCACATCTTCAGATTCACCGTTGAGGATCATGCTCATAGCGGCAAGCGCTTCATCATAAGTAAGTGAGCGTGAGCCTTTACGGCCCTTACCTAGGATGCGTACATATTGTGCAAAAGGGTGTTCAATATTGGTCATTATAAGCAGTTCGCAGGTTTCGGGAGTCCGGCAATTTTAGCGGCAATTTTAGCTGGGCTCTCTGGGAATAAAGTCATCAAATAGATGCTGTTGCCTTTTTCAGGGCCGTATTCGGTTTTTATTAGTTTAACAAAAGGGCGGTTGGCAGGAGCTACTTCGTGCGCTTGATAAAAAGCCCTTAGAGTATGGATGATTTCTAAGTGTTCATTTGAAAGTTGGATACCTTCACTTTGGGCTATTTCATGGGCAAGAGACTCAGACCATATGTTTAGGTCTTTTAGAAAGCCGTCTTTGTCAAACAGTGATGCATCCATAATTAATACCAGCTAATGCAGCTATTGGTTTTACTGCAAAGGGAGACGAACTCTTCATAATTTATGGGTGTGATGTTAGACGAGGATATATTCAGTCCGCGGGCTTGTATATCATCTGTCAGGGCATAAATATCAAATCCACTGTTTAAAATATCATTATGCTGGATGCCATAAACACCGTCTTGCATGAGTAAGACTTTGTCGCCATCAATGGCTGCGTTTGTGCATTGAGTAAATACGTCACTCTCAAAAGGGCTTTTTTGAATGAGGTGTAAAATCATTTAAAACCCCAGAATTTTTTCATGGCGGTGAATGAGCTGCTTGCTTTCTTTACGGGTGATGATGCTTGCAATGCTAAGGATATCGCCTGCATTTATATTGCGTGCTTCCATGTCTTCTTTAACTGCATATAGTTGTTCAATATCGTATAGGGGGAGAACCTCTAATGCGCCTTTGTGATTCTTTAAGTGTATATTTTTGCTGTTTTGGTTTTCCAATAATTGAAATACACCGTCACCACTAAACAGAATACTGATGTTTTGTTCATATGCGGCACTGGTTAGGGCAAAGTCTATACCTTCTCTGGCCAAACTTGAGCCATAGGGTGCGTGGCGTTGAATGATTAAAATGTCATGAATGTGGGTAGATGTGTCCATTATTTAAATGTTACCACTCTGTCAGAGTGTATCTGGGCGTCGAGTAATTGACCGAGTCCGGAAAGTTCAAATGCATCATCCAAATTAAATTGGTTTTTCTCGTAGCGCTGGGCTTCTTCTTGATTTAACACACCACGCTTTAAAGCGGCGGCAATACAGATGACTAAATCAGTGTTGTGTGTTTTAGAGAATGCTGACCAATTTGCTTGTATGTTTAATTCGTCTTGTGCTGGCGATTGTAAGTTTGAGCCACTGTGAACACCATCGTGATAAAAAAACACACGATAAATCTCATGCCCTTGATTGATAGCGGCCTTTGCAAATTTTAACGCGCTTAAGCTGCCTTGAGATGAGTAAGGATTGGCTAGTACTAGTAAAGAAAATTTCATATTTTTTCATTAAAAAAGGAGGGTTGCCCCTCCTTGATTTAAACCGAGATTAAGATTAATCGTCGCTTGTTGCGCCTAGAATGTGAAGTAGGCTAGTGAATAGGTTGTAAATATTAAGGTATAGACCAACGGTTGCCATAATGTAGTTGGTTTGCTCACCACGTAGGATGCTGCTTGTATCGTATAGGATAAAGCCAGACATTAATAAGACTACAGCACCAGAGATAGCTAGTGAGAATCCAGAAACATCAACGCCAAACGCCCAAGAGGCAATCATGGCACCGATTGCACCAACGATTACTAGGATAAGGCCAGTAATTAGGAAGCCACGCATAAACGTGAAGTCTTTCTTAGTGGTGTTTACGTAAGCAGACAGCGCAAAGAAAATGATGGCGGTACCACCAAGTGCTTGCATGACAATCTCAGTGCCGCCTTGCATGGCAAGGTAGCGATTAAGAATTGGGCCAAGTGAGGCACCAAGTAAGCCTGTAAATAAAAATACAACTGGAAGGCCGGCTGCAGAATTGGCAACTTTTGGTAATACAAGCCAAACAATAGCAAGGGCAGCTAGGGACATGATTAACGCTGCGCCGTGGCCAAGATTCAGGCTCATTGAAATGCCAGCAGTTACAGCACTAAAGGCCAGTGTCATACCAAGTAGCATATAAGTGTTACGCAGTACCTTTAGGGCACC
Source organism: Oceaniserpentilla sp. 4NH20-0058 (assembly GCF_040371755.1). Taxonomy (NCBI): domain Bacteria; kingdom Pseudomonadati; phylum Pseudomonadota; class Gammaproteobacteria; order Oceanospirillales; family Oceanospirillaceae; genus Oceaniserpentilla; species Oceaniserpentilla sp. 4NH20-0058. The sequence goes on along the minus strand of NZ_BAABWE010000001.1, from coordinate 257,595 downwards.
GGATGTATCGACTTGCTGATGGGCAAGAGTTTGCTGATCCATTTTTTGTTGCTCCAGTTTATTATGTTAACTATCTAAGGCAGATAATAGAGTTGTTGCGAGGAAATTCAAGCATTCTTGTATCTATTTAAAGGCCTATATTTCATATGGTTTCTTGCTAAGTTACTAAAATGTAAGATTTTTTTAGAGAATTGGTTGACACAAATTCTGAAAAGAGTAATATGCGTCTCGCTCACAGCGGAGGGGTGGCTGAGTGGTCGAAAGCACCGGTCTTGAAAACCGGCGACGGCTAATACCCGTCCAAGAGTTCGAATCTCTTCTCCTCCGCCATTTATTTTAAAAACCAGATCCGAAAGGGTCTGGTTTTTTTCGTTTATAAGTTCGTAAATTTATAGGTTTCTTAGTGCTCTGATGTGCTCATGGGCGCTATTAGCAAGTGATTCCAAGTTGTACCCACCTTCAAGCATCGAGATAACACGCCCTTTGGCGTAATCCTTAGCAATGCTCATCGCTAATTTTGTTAGCCAAAAGTAATCATCTTTAATTAGATCAATTTCACCCATAGGGTCATCTGTGTGAGCATCAAAGCCTGCAGAGATTAATACAAGGTCGGGTTTGAATTTAGAAGCTGCTGAAATGAATTTAGGTTCAATGATGCGTCTGAACTTGGTACTGGCTGTTTCTGCTTCAAGGGGGATGTTAATTATATTGCTGGATTGAACATTCCAGTGGGAGTTAGGGAAGTAAGGGTGCTGAAAGCTGCTGATCACCATGACATCTTCTCTGTCTTTGAATATTTCTATGGTGCCATTTGCCTGATGTACATCAAAATCAAATATTAAAACACGATTGATTTCAGGTTTTGTCAGTGCGTATTGAGCGGCAAGGGCGATATTATTAACAAAACAAAAACCAAGAGTTTTATTAGGTTCAGCATGATGCCCAGGAGGCCTGATAGCACAAAAAGCATTACGAAACTTGCCTGTGAGTATTTGATCAATAGCCTGCATGCCTGAGCCTGCTGCTTCTTCGGTTGCCTTTAGGGTGTCAAATGTTAAGGGTGTATCTGGGTCGGCATAAATCATTCCCTTGTTTGGACTGATTTGATATAGCTGGTCTATGTACCCTGGTTTATGAATTAGCTTAAACATGTCTTTGTTGGTGCTTATTGCATGTTGTATGGCAAGGTCCTGCCATAGACCGGATTGCCTTAGTCGGGTTTCTACCGCCAAGCTGCGAAGAGGGCTCTCTGGATGATCTGGCGGAACAGAATGCTGATCAAACTGTGTGTGATGTATAAATAATGTGGATGACATGCACTTATGACTTGAGGCTTGTTTAATAAGTCTATATAACTCAATTAATTGTTAGTTAACACCTTTTATTAGGGATTTATGGGTACTCGTTGGTTAGAGCGGTTTTTTGAACCATCCAAAATTGCCGTTATTGGGGCTTCAGAAAGAAGTTCAAACATGGGTGGTGCTGTTATTCAAAATCTTAAAGCCGGTGGGTTTAAGGGTTCTGTTTATGCGGTAAATGTTAGGCGTCATAAGTCTGTTCATGGTGTGCCTTGTGTTTCTAAGATTGGGCGGCTTCCTAAAGATATAAGTCTGGCTATTATTTGTACGCCAGCAAATGCCATTGAAAAAATCATCAAGCAGCTTGGTAAGCATGATATTCGTGCTGCACTGATTCTCACTGGTGGTATTTCGCGTAAACGTGCTGAGCAATTTAGGCCATCCAAACATCCCATTAGAAAATTATCCAGAGAGCATGGCGTTAGAATCATGGGGCCGGATTGCTTGGGCTTAATAATTCCAGAGTTGAACTTAAATGCCAGTTACTCTCACATAAATGCATTGCCGGGGAAGGTTGCTTATTTAGGGCAATCGGGGACTTTAGCTAGTGCGCTTTTGGATTGGGCCTATGCAAGAGGGATTGGCTTTTCACACTTCTTGACCATTGGTGATAGCGCGGATGTCAGTATGCCTGACACAATTGATTATCTATCAACGCAAAGGCAAGTTAAGGCAATTATGCTGCATTTAGAGCAGGTGGCTGACGCTCTATCTTTTGTGCGTGCTGTTAGAAATGCATCGCGTAGCAAGCTTGTTTTGGCAATTAAAAGCTCTAGATTTCCTCAATCTCAAGCACCTGTCGAGCCAATCCCTAAGGGGCTTAGGCATAGGGATATGGTTTATGAAGCCATATTATTAAGAGCAGGTGTTTTGCGTGTTGATAGTACTGAAGAGTTATTTGAGTCGGTTGAATCTCTTACTCGTATGCGTCCTTTAAAAGGTGAGCGCCTTGCCATTGTTGCTAATGGTATTGGTGGGGCTATTTTAGCGGTCGACAGGTTGATTCACGAAGGAGGACAACTGGCTCAGCTTTCAAAAGAATCTATAGCCAAATTGTCTGAAATATTGCCTGAGTATTGGTCTCAATCGAACCCTATTGATATTACGCCAGAAGCTGATCCTACCGTTTATAAAAAAGTTCTGGAAATTATTGAGGCCGATAGAGGGGTTGATTCAATTTTAGTGTTGTTTTCTCCTCAGTCAGTTACCAATAGTCAGGATGTGGCTAATGCTGTGGTGCACCACTTCAAGTTTTATCATAAAAACTTAGTCACAAGTTGGATGGGCGGTGCGTCGGTAGAGCGTAGTAGACATATGTTTGATGATGCAGGTATACCAACCTATGACACCCCTGATAGAGCCGTAAAAGCTTTTATGCATATGGTTCGCCATCAGCGAAACCACGAGCTACTTAGAGAAACCCCTTCATCTGTGATTGAGGATATTCAGGCTGATAAAATAATGTGTCAGCAGTTGGTTGATCAAGCGCTTTTCCAGCAGCGAGATTATTTAACCGCAGAAGAAATTTATACCATCTTGGAGAGTTATGGGCTCAAGCAAGTAAAGACCGATTTCTTATCTGAAGGGTTTGATCCTTACACGCTTGATGTTAAGTATCCTGCCGCCATGAAAATTATACATGAGGAGTATTGTCACCCATTTGCATATGGAGACAATCCAAGGGATCGCTGGCGTGGCGTTATCACGGGAATAAAAAACAGCGAAGAGCTAGATATAGCAGCCAAAGAATTGCGTTCGCAAATTAGAAAACGCTTTGTTGGTAGTAAGGTTCACGGGTACTCGATTCAGCCCATGAGAAGTGGAGAAATTTCCACCCAATATAGTATGGGTATAACTCGTGATGCGACATTTGGCCCGGTTATTATATTTGGCGGCGGCGGAGCTGCGGCGAACATTATGGCGGATAGACAGGTTCAGTTCCCTCCATTGAATGATGTATTAGCCAAGCAATTAATGTCAAAAACCCATATCTATCGTGTACTCCAAGAGCGTAGTCGCCATTTTGATCGAGACGTTGAACAGCTTGCCGGAATGCTAATTAGTCTTTCGCAGATGGCAATAGATTTACCAAACATCAAGGGTTGTGAGCTTAATGTGATTTTGCATCCTGTTGAGGGTGCGAAAATATTGGGTATGGCGGCAGACATAGGGCCTAGGCATAATTTATGTATTCAGCCATACCCTGCAGAATACGAAGAAATAATAAAAGTACGTGACAATAAAGAGGTACTTCTTAGACCTATTAGGGGTGAGGATGAACCTGAATTAAAAGTGTTCCATGAGCAGCTAAGTGTAGAATCCATACGTTACCGCTTTTTTACCTCTAGACGAAACTTTAGGCATCGTGAGTTGGCATTATTTGCCCAGATTGACTATCAGCAAGAAATGGCGTTTGTGGCACTTAATAAAGAAGGCGAGATTTTAGGTGTTGTAAGAACGTGGACAGATGCCGATGCCTTACAAGCTGAGTTTTCGGTATTAGTTGGCGATAACGCTCAAGGTTTGGGTATGGGGCGGGCGCTCATGTCCAAAATGATTGATTATTGTACCAATAAAGGCACGCTTGAAATGAAAGGCACGGTATTATCAGATAATAAACCCATGCTAAAGCTGGCTGAAAAGCTAGGTTTTAGCATTATGAGGTATGTTGATAATAATGTGCTCGAAATCCGCTTATCTATGAATAAGCCAGAGCATGAATGGCAAAGAATCAAGCTATTGGACTTACACAAAAGCAAAAGTTAAACTGGCTTGAACTATGAGCTTTGATGCCATAGTGTCCGATATTTTATGTACTGCTAGGGGTTTATCTTGATTCGAGTATTAGTTGTTGATGATCATGACCTCGTTCGCATGGGAATTGTAAGTTTGCTTAGCAGTAGCGATAAAATAGAAGTTATTGCACAGGCAAGCAGTGGGGAGGAGGCAATTGATCTTGCTAAAACCCATGAGCCTGATGTTATATTGATGGATATACGCATGCCTGGTATGGGTGGACTTGAAGCTACACATAAGCTGATACGTTTGAATCCCGATGTAAAAGTTATTGCAGTGACGGCCTGTGCAGAAGACCCATTTGCTTCTCGCTTGTTACAGGCTGGTGCAGCTGGCTATATGACCAAAGGGTCAACTACGGAAGAAATGATTATGGCTGTACTTAAAGTTAAGTCTGGTCAGCGATATATCAGCCCTGAGATTGCACAAAGAATGGCATTAAAACCTTTTGCAACGCAAGAAGAGGCTTGTCCATTTGATGTGCTCTCTGATCGAGAAATGCAAATTTCAATATTGATTGTTAATTGCTCGAAGGTTCAAGAAATTTCCGATCAATTATTTTTAAGTCCTAAAACAGTTAATACATATCGTTATCGAATTTTTGAAAAATTAAACATAAATAGCGATGTCGAATTGACCCGCTTAGCGATTCGCCACGGTATTATTGATACCGAATCCATTAATTAAATCAAAACCCTATCATGAGTTTTGATTCAAAAACCTTTCTTAAGAGCCTTACTCAAAAGCCCGGTGTTTATCGCATGTACGATAAAGACGAAGGGCTTCTATATGTGGGCAAAGCTAAAAATTTAAAAAATAGAGTTTCAAGTTATTTTAGTTCCAGTGGTTTAACTAATAAAACGGTTGCACTTGTTTCAAAAATTCATGGGATTGAAATTAGTATTACCGGTAGTGAGACGGAAGCGTTGTTGCTGGAGCAAAACTTAATTAAGCAGAACAAGCCCCCTTACAATATTTTGCTTAAGGATGATAAGTCCTATCCTTATATATATCGGTCCTCACATGAATACCCTTTGATTACTCATGTAAGAGGTAAGAAATTTAAACAGGGGGAGTATTTTGGTCCTTTTCCTAGCTCCCTAGCTGTTAAAGAGAGCCTTAATTTTTTACAAAAGGTTTTCCGTTTAAGAAATTGTGAAGATAGTTATTTTAATAATCGTTCTCGACCTTGCTTGCAGCATCAAATAGGTCGATGCACAGCACCTTGTGTAGGCTTGATTTCCAAAGAGGAATATCTGGCTGATATTTTACATGCGCAAATGTTTCTACAAGGAAAGAATAACGATTTATTGGTGAATTTAAATCATGAGATGGAACTACTCTCAAATAACTTAAAATTTGAAGAGGCGGCAAGGATTCGTGATCAGATTCAATATCTACGTAAAGTTCAGGAATCTCAATCCATAGATGCGCAACAGGGTGATGCTGACATTATAGCGATTGATATGCAAAAAGGCGTGTCTGCGGTTCATGTTGCCTCGGTTCGTCATGGAAGGATGCTTGGAAGTCGCTCTTATTACCCGAAGTTTCAAATGGACGAGTCTCATGAGCAAGCTCTTGCTGCTTTTATTTCCCAATTTTATTTTATTTTGAATAAAGAAATACCGGATGAAGTAATTGTGTCTCATGAGATGGCAGATCAGTCATTAATTCGTACGGCTTTAAGTGAGAAAAAAGATAAAAAAATTAAGCTGTCAGTTAACGTACGTGCTGAAAGAAGCCGTTGGTTGCAGTTGGCCATAGCGAATGCTCAAGAAGCCGTTAGGGTGAAGCAGCAGGATAAATTACATATATTGACTCAATACCAAGACCTAAAAGAAGTGCTTTCTCTTGCTGAGATGCCTGTGCGAATGGAATGTTTTGATATTAGTCATAGTCATGGTGAAGCGACGGTAGCGTCGTGCGTTGTTTTCAATCAAGAAGGGGCGTTAAAAAATGATTACCGCAAATTCAATATTGAAGGCATAGAGCCGGGTGACGATTACGGGGCTATGAAGCAGGCTTTGACTCGTCGCTTTAAAAAACTAAGTCATGATAAAAAACCGGATATTTTGTTAGTTGATGGTGGCAAGGGGCAATTAAATATTGCGCTTAACGTATTGAGTGATTTATCTATCAATGACATCCCTGTGTTAGGTGTTTCCAAAGGGGTGACACGTAAAGCGGGGATGGAAATTTTGATATTCCAAGGAAAAGAATTTACTTTAAACTTGAACTCACCAGCTTTACACCTGATACAGCAAATTAGGGATGAGTCTCATAGGTTTGCAATAGTAGGGCATCGAGCAAGACGCGCAAAAGCGCGTGGAAGGTCAATTTTGGAAGGAATTGCTGGAATAGGTCCAAAAAGACGCAAAGAGCTGATAAGATTCTTTGGAGATGCTGGGCAGGTTAAAGCCGCCAATGTTGACGAGATTAGCAAGGTTCCTGGAATTAGTCGTCAATTAGCTCAACAAATATACGATGCCTTACATGGCTCATAGCTACAATTTGCAGTTGGAAAGACAATGCCTTTAAATTTACCAAATATTCTCACATCAATTCGTGTTGTTTTGATCCCGCTGATGGTGATTATGTTTTATTTGCCTGTGTACTGGGCAAGCTTTGCAGCAGCAGTTGTATTTTGGGTTGCATCAATCACAGATTACTGGGACGGCTATCTTGCTCGAAAAATGAATCTTATGACGCCTTTTGGTGCTTTCTTGGACCCCGTTGCTGATAAGTTAATCGTTGTTGTCTCTTTAATGATTATTGTTGAGCGTGACCAGACTTTATGGGTGACATTACCAGCACTTGTTATTGTGGCTCGAGAGGTAATCATTTCGGCTTTACGTGAGTGGATGGCTTCTATGGGTAAAAGCGACACGGTGGCGGTTAATTTTGTAGGTAAGGCTAAAACGCTATTACAGATGTTTGCCATTTGTGGAATGTTGGGTATAGAGCCATCAGGCAGTGGAGCATTGATTGCGTCGGATGGCTGGTATATTGCGGCAGTTGGTTTCTTGGTGGCGGCTGCAGTCTTAACATTTTGGTCTATGTTGTCTTATTTGTTGGCCGCTTGGCCGACCCTAAAGCAATCTAGTTGATTGATTTGATAATGAATTTTGAAAGCTTGAATGTGGTTTGTTGATTTTATAGTCAAAACATGAAAAATGCGCTAAGTGTTTCAGAAATAAGGAAAAAAAAGTTGACACTTAGGCTGTAGTCATTAGAATGTGCCTCCGTTGTCAGGGATAACCAGACAGCGAATTGCGGGAATAGCTCAGTTGGTAGAGCACGACCTTGCCAAGGTCGGGGTCGCGAGTTCGAGTCTCGTTTCCCGCTCCAAATCATTCTAGTAATAGAATGTTGCCATCCCAAAAGGTTGGTTTAATTTTAGTTTGAAGAGTTGCAACTCTTAGTATTCAAATTAAAATTGTTGGCGCGATGGTAGAGAGGCTATGCAGCGGACTGCAACTCCGTGTACGCCGGTTCGAATCCGGCTCGCGCCTCCATGTTTTACAGTGTCTTGCCCGGGTGGTGAAATCGGTAGACACAAGGGATTTAAAATCCCTCGCTCATAGAGCGTGCCAGTTCGAGTCTGGCTCCGGGCACCAATTCAAAAATAAGATATCATCTTATTTTTATAAGAAACCAGCTTAGGCTGGTTTTTTTATGCCTGCTCATAAAGCATCTAAAATTTCTAAGAATATGCCTTCCGGCCAACCCTCAATTGTTACCATTGTTTTCTCATGCTTGTTGATAATAAATTTATGGGCGGTGGGATTGGCTTCAATGTTGTTTTGATTTCTAAATTTGAGCTTAGTGCCATTTTGTATTTTTATTGATTCAATTTCCGCGCGAGAGGCGTTTTTGATGTTTTTAGTGAATACGCTTAAAGAAAACTGACTTTGATTTAAGCTGACTAGTTTTAATGCCCAATATTTATTGAATAACGAAACAGGATTTTCTGTGTTTAAGTTAATGGGAATAGGAGCAGGGAGGGCTGTGGTGCTGTAATGTTTACGGTCTCCCCATGAAAAGCGCAATATATAGTGATTAGGGCTTTTATCTAGTGTCTCAAGTAGTGATATAAGTGGTTGGATATTTTCTTTGTGGGTATAAAAAACAATACGATTATCTATGATGTCATATGAAATGTCATCTTGAGTATAACGCTCGATTAACTTAACACTGTTTTCGGCTTGTAGGTTACGTAGCTCTACGATGGTAATACTCTCGTTTGAGCACGAAATCAAACACAGTAGTGTTAAATAGATAGCGGCCTGATATCGTTTATTAGTTTTGCGCTGTGCCAGCATGTATTGAAGCGCTCCATGGTTAGCTTTATTTTTGATCTGTCGGAAAAGTTTACTCGGTAGGTGTTATTTTCATAATCTAGCCAAGCAGTTGAATCAAATAATATTTGATTGGGCAGATTCTCTTTTGATTGTCGAATGTGAAAATATGTAGGCAGTCTTACTAATAAGTTTAATAGGTTATGGCTGCGCTCTAGTTGGGAGAAATTTTTAACTAGAAGATATACTCTAAAATGCTTGTTGAGTTTACACTGCTTTTTTATGCAATCAGACATGGATTGACTAGCAAGAATTGCATGACACAAGTCGTTACACATCACAATAATGCTTCTAGTGGTTTGGGTTAAGATTAAATCCAGATAGCCTTTTGCTTCTAATAGTGTACTTCCATGATAGAGGGAGGAATCATTCCCTAGTTGGTACTTGTGGTTGAGAGTATCACTAAATTGCATGTCAATATGTGGGATGCTGGCGTCATCGTATGGTGCAGAGCATGCAGAAAACCCGTTGCTTAGGTAAAAACTAAAGGCGTGACACTGTGCGCTCAAGTGCAACTCAAAGGGCTTGTCCTGTTGGGCAATAATACTTTCTAATAGTAAGCTACCTAACCCCATTTTTCGAAAAGGCTTTAATACTGCCATTCGACCTATCTTTCCGTTGCTTAGCAGTCTGGCGCAAGCAACAGGGGTGTCATCAATAAAGCCAAGCCAGTGCTTGGCTGTATTATCTAAATCATCCCATTCAAGTTCAGCCGGAACACGCTGCTCTTGAATAAAGACTTGGTTGCGTATCTCTTGCAGAATGTCTTTGTCATCACTCCAGCAAGTTTGTTTAATTTTGATTTGGCTCATTCGTCATCAAAATAAATATGATTTTCATTTATTAAGTCTAGCAGTAACTCTTGGCATTGTGAGCTTTCAAGCTGATGTAGAATATCGGCAATTTTTATATGGCGATGATTAGCAAGGTGTTGGGCTAGTTGAGCTAGCATAGTGTCGGTTGTTGCGCATACTTCTTTGCCATTAATCATGAGTGTTAATCGGCCTTCCTGTGAAGTGTATGCCCAGCGGCTGGTCTCATTTTGTGTGATTGTATGTGAGGATTGAAAGAACGGGGCGACTTCCTCCCAATCTAATGGTTCTTCTAGAGGTTCTTGCAGGTCCTCATATTTACTTTCAGTCATAAACCCTGCAAACCACTTTGCAATATGCTCTCGATCAGTTAACTGTTTTTGCAATAGAGCTTGTATTCGGTCAATGGCTTTATCATCTATGAGTGCGGGTTGGGGCTTTGAATCTGATAAATCTAAGTCACTGTAGCGATTATCTTCATTTAAATTTAAGCAAGCATGATCAACAAAATGACTTAAAATATCTGATTCACTGGGTGCTCTAAAGCCAATGGAGAAGGTCATGCAATCGTTCAGCGCAACACCGTTGTGAGCATACTGAGGCGGAATGTAGAGCATATCGCCGGGATTTAGAGTCCACTCTTCATCGACTTGCATATCTTGTAGAATTTTAAGGTCTGTACCTTGAAGGAATGCACTATTTTCACTGTATTTAGGACCAATTTGCCAATGGCGTTGCCCGTGAGCTTGAAGCAAAAATACATCATATTGATCAAAATGTGGTCCGACACTGCCTCCCTTGGGGGCGAAGCTCACCATTAGGTCGTCTAGCCGCCATTTGGGTATGAAATTAAATTGATCAACAATATCGGATAGCTCAGGTACCCATTGATCAACGGCCTGTACCAGTAATGTCCAGTCTTTCTCTGGTAGGCGATTGAAGTCATCTTCTGAAAACGGACCGTGTTTTAACTGCCAAGGGCCGTCAGAGCCATGTTCAAAGATCATTCTAGATTCAGCTTGCTCCTCCATTGCAAGGCCTGCTAGGTCATCGGGGTCAATAGGACTAATAAATGAGGGGAAGGCATTCCTAATAAGGAGTGGCTTTTTTTGCCAATACTCAGACAAAAAAGTATCGATGCTGATGTTGCCTAATATATTCATGGTTAATCCTTGTGCAAAAAAAATCCCGCCGTAGCGGGATTTTAAAGGGAGTAGTGATATTTAGATAGCTTTGGCTTGATCAGCAGCGTTACCTGTATAGCTTGCTGGTGTCATTGCTTTTAGAGCATCCTTTTGCGCTTGAGGTAGCTCTAAGGAGTCTACAAATTCGATCATCATATCTTTTGTGATGGCTTTACCACGAGTAAAGGCTTTTAGTTTTTCGTATGGTTGTTCTATGCCAAAGCGACGCATAACGGTTTGAATAGGCTCCGCCAGTACTTCATAGGCATTATCTAAATCTTGAGCAATGCGAACTTCATTAACCTCCAGCTTGCTTATACCTTTAAGAGACGCTTGGTAAGCAATTAAACTGTAACCAAGGCCAACCCCCATGTTGCGCAATACTGTAGAGTCAGTAAGGTCACGCTGCCAACGACTAATTGGTAGTTTTTGAGCTAGGTGTGACATAACGGCATTAGCAATGCCTAAATTGCCTTCTGAGTTTTCAAAGTCAATTGGGTTAACTTTGTGTGGCATGGTAGAAGAACCTACTTCTCCAGCAATGGTTTTTTGCTTGAAGTAACCATTTGAAATATATGCCCAAATATCGCGATCAAAATCGATTAAAATGGTGTTGAAACGGGCAATGGTATCGAATAACTCAGCAATATAGTCGTGAGGTTCTATTTGCGTAGTGTATGGGTTGAATGTTAAGCCTAACCCACTAATGAAAATTTCCGCATTATCAGCCCAGTCAACATCAGGGTAAGCAGACAAGTGGGCGTTGTAATTACCAACGGCCCCATTCATTTTGCCTAGTATTTCGACATCCTTAAGTTGTTTAATTTGACGACGCATACGTGCAACAACGTTTGCCATCTCTTTACCCAAGGTAGTAGGGGAGGCTGTTTGACCGTGTGTACGTGATAGCATTGGTAGTTCAGCGTGCTCTATTGCTAGCTCAGCAATGGCGTTACTAACTTTTTCAAGGTACGGTAATACAACCTCATCACGGCCAGCTTTAAGCATGAGTCCATGGGATAAGTTGTTGATGTCTTCTGAGGTGCATGCAAAGTGCACAAATTCAGTAATTGCAGCTAGCTCAGCATTGGTTTCAATTTTTTCTTTTAAGAAGTACTCGACAGCTTTTACATCGTGATTAGTTGTGCTTTCGATGTCTTTGATTTTTTGAGCGTCTTGCTCATTGAAGTTGTCGACAATGGCATTTAATAGATCGTTAGCTTCTTTGCTGAAAGCAGGAACTTCAGCGATAGCAGTGTGCTCAGCCAAACGCTGCAACCAGCGCACTTCAACTTCAACGCGATATTTAATTAGGCCGAATTCACTAAAAATACTACGTAGTTCAGTGGTTTTGCTGCCATAGCGTCCATCAATAGGTGATACAGCAGTTAAGGCTGAAAGATCCATGAATTCCTCGCGTTCTGAGTAAGCTAAAAATAAGGCGCAAATTATACAGTCTTTCGTGTAATTAGGCAGTATTTATATGAGTTTGTGACTGTACCCTGTGATTGCCTAAAGATAGAATGTGGCATTTTTATAAAGTTAAGGTTTTTACATGGCGTATTTAAAACAAGTTTGGCTTGTGAATAGGGCTATAGCTTGGTTGTTACTGCTAAATGTGGTGCTCATTAGTCTAATATCGACTATGTTTGCCAAGCATTTTCCAGATGCAACCGCCATGTGGGATTTGATGTATCAAGTGGCGCTACTCCCTTCTGTTTGGGGGTTGTACGCAATATTAGCCATTGTTTTGATTTCCCCCTTGAGCTTAATTCCCTATTCGCGCTGGCCATTACAAGTCATCACTATAGGCCTGTGTGGAAACTTAGCTGTTGTAGTATTCATAGATAGCTATATCTATGATATTTATAATTACCATGTTAATTGGTTTTTTATCGAGGCTTTTTGGGCAGATGAAGGTGGCGAGTTTTTTGATGTTTCTTTAAAAACCTACTTAATATTCTCGTTTGTTGCAGCGCTTATTGCTGTTTGTCAGTTTTTCTTTTTATGGCTGGTCAATCAAAAGATTTTAAAAGCAAAAGTAATGAGATATTCAGGTGTGGCTTTGTTTGCACTGTTGCTGGCAGATATAGCATTTATTAGTCTATCTCATATTAAAGCATTCAATGAAAGCTACACCCCTATAACATCTATAAGTAATCATGTTCCTTTTTATTTTCCTGTGCAGTCTCGCTCAGAAGAGATGAAGAAAAACACCCCCAATACCAAGCTGATTGTTAGTAATAATATTGAATATCCAAAAAATGCGTTGCAGTGCACGTCAATGGATAATAAACCCAATATTATTGTTGTTGTCTTAGAAAGCTGGCGAGCGGATACAATGAACCGCTTGGTGTCACCTAATACATATGAGCTTTCTAAAAATGCTATTTCATTTAGCGATCACCACTCAAATGGTAGTGTCACCACTCGCGGTATCTTTTCATTGATGTACGGCGTTTCTCCAACCTATATGGATAATTTTATAGCCAATAATGGTGTTGGCGGTCCGGTTTTCTTGCAGGAGTTAAAGAAAGAAGGGTATGAATTTGGGGTGTATCCAAGTGGGGATATTGACCGCCTTAAGTTGACTGATACAAGTTTTCTACCCATTCGTGAGCATGTCGAACATGGAGAGGGCAGTGATACCATTGAAAAGGATATTGATGTGCTCAATAAAATGACTCAAAAACTTGAATCAGCCCAAAGCAGTGTATTTGGATTCATGTTTTTTAACTCGACGCACTACCTATACTACTACCCGGAGTCGTTTTCAAAGTTTAGTCCTACACAAAAGCCAAGCTTGGTGGATTTTAAAGCAGGTAAGAATCCTGAACCCTTTTTTAATCGTTATAAAAATAGTATTTATTTTGTTGATGATTTAATTGGCAAACTTATTAAGACACTAAAAGAAACAGGTAAATATGACAACACAGTCTTGATTGTCACATCTGATCACGCTGAAGAATTTGCTGATACTAAGCCCACAAGATTTGGTCACGGTAGTAATTACACAAAATTCCAAACACAAGTGCCTTTGGTTATTCACTGGCCTGGGAAAGAGGCAAAAGAAGTTAATTATAGAACATCCAGCGTGGATGTAATGGCGACCTTGGTGGATGAGTTATTGAATTGCAGCAACCCTGTTTCTGATTACAGTAGCGGTTCTAATTTATTTTCAGATGTACAAAGGGGGCCTCAAATTATTGCGAGCTACTATAATTATGCGTTTGTAACGCCGCAAGGAAGCTTTATACAAAATCCAATTGGTCTGCCTGAAAGCCGAAATAATAATGATGAATTAGATGACTCATTGCAATTAAGCCCTAAGTCAGCCTTTGGGGTGCTTGAAAAAATGAAGCATTTTTATGGGGGTAATGCGGCTAAATAGCCGCATTAAGATTTACCAATGATGTTTTCACAAGCACGATTTAATCGCTGACGTGCAAATAATAATTGCCAACGCTTACCGCCCACTTGGCGCCATAAAATAGCAGCGCGTACAGCGCATAATAGCAATGCCCTTATTTTGTGTGCATTTTGTGGGTTTTGTAGGTGTTGAACACTTCCGGTTACGTGTATGCGGAATCGTAACGTACTTAATGTTTCTTGATATAAACCGGAAAGATTAGCTATTAGGTTTTCATGAGAGCTGTGAAAGTGATCTAATTGTCTTTTGGCAAGATCAATCCCATCAGCTACTTTTGGCAACATCTTTTTGTTTTTTCTCAGCTTACCTTCTAAGTGTAAAACTCCAAGAGCGTAGCGCATGACATCTGGTGTTGAACTTGTTTTTGTCTTGCCACCGGTGAAAAAACGAAGTTCTTTGTATCCGAGTGTTAAGTTTGTATGAGCGCCTCCGTACACATCTTCAATGGATTTAGGGTGTGTTTGAAAGAGGCTTTCTATGCAGATTTTTAATTCGTGTTCATTGACCTGTCCAGTTCGGGCAATTTGTTCAACGAGATGCGTTGCCTGAAATAATCCGGCTAATGCAAGCGCTTGGTTATCTATGTTTGATTTTGTCATTTTATTTGTCGCTGTGCTTAGTGGTGGTTTCGATAACGCCTCCACCTAAACAAGTATCTTGATTATAAAGCACCAATGATTGGCCTGGTGTAACAGCTCGTTGTGATTCTGAAAACTCAACTCTGTAGATACCATTTTCTTTAAAAATTGTGCAATCTTGATCGGGTTGCCTATAGCGAACTTTAGCGGTGCATTCAAATGGAAAAACATGAGGTTCGTTGTTTACCCAGTAGATTTCAGAAACAGTAAGTGAATCTGAGAATAAGAGTGGGTGTTGTTTTCCTTGACCAATGATTAATACATTTCTTTCTAGGTCTTTAGCTACAACAAACCATGGTTCTGTACCGTGATTTTTTGTGCCGCCAATACCGATACCTTGCCTTTGACCTAAGGTGTAATACATTAAACCTTCATGTTTGCCAATTTCTTCGCCTTCAGCCGTTTCAATGATTCCGGGTTGCGCTGGTAGGTATTGCTGTAAAAAATCTTTAAAACGACGTTCACCTATAAAGCATATGCCTGTACTGTCTTTTTTCTTAGCGGTGGCAAGACCTTGGGCTTCAGCAATTTTTCGGACTTCTGGTTTTTCAAGCTCACCGACAGGGAAGAGTGTTTGCTTGATTTCACTTTCACCAACAGCATGAAGAAAATAAGATTGGTCTTTATTGCCATCCAAGCCTCTTAAAAGATAGGTATGACTGTCATCGTCAGAGCGCCTAACGTAGTGTCCAGTTGCAATGTAGTCGGCGCCTAAAACCTTGGCGTAATCTAAGAAGGCTTTAAATTTAATTTCACGATTACATAAAATATCTGGGTTAGGGGTTCTGCCTGCTTTGTATTCTTGTAGGAAGTGTTCAAATACGTTATCCCAGTATTCAGCAGCAAAGTTAGCGGTATGAAGCTTAATACCAAGTTTGTCACATACGGCCTTAGCGTCAGCAAGGTCATCCATCGCGGTGCAATATTCAGTGCCGTCATCTTCATCCCAGTTTTTCATGAATAGGCCTTCTACCTGATAGCCTTGCTCTATGAGTAGGTATGCGGAAACCGAGGAATCTACACCTCCGGACATACCAACTATGACTGTTTTGTCGGTATTTGAATTATTCATATGGGTGTTCATAAATCAGCTCTAATGGATAACGCTTGTTATCTAGATAATCTTGTGCGCATTTGATCACCAGTGGGGAGCGAGCCTGTCCACTGTTAATTAGTTCTTCTAGGGTCATCCATTTTGCGGCAATAATACCTTCATCCAAAGGGTGGTCTGGATTGTAGTGCGTCGACTTAGCAGCAAAGCAATGGCGATGATACATGACACCGTTTGATGGCGCTTTATATGTATATAGACCTATATAATGAGTGATTTCACAGTTATGGCCTGTCTCTTCTAAGGTTTCACGCTGGGCTGCTTGTATAAGTGTTTCGTTTTCTTCGATATGTCCCGCTGGCTGGTTGAAAACCGTTCTATCATTGTCTGTTTCTTCTACAAAAAGCAGCTTACCTTTATGCTCTATTATGGTCGCAACGGTAGAATTAGGTTTAAAACGAATCATCTGGATCTCCTAGGTGGCCGCATTTTACCGAATTTTCCCTTATTCTGATACGATCTTTTCTTTACGGGTGCATCAACGGTTAGCTCAGTAAACTCACCAGGGTTTAATTTATTAACAGTCCATTCGCCAATGGCGCTGCGGATTAACCTAAGTGTTGGGTGTCCAATAGCAGCAGTCATGCGCCTTACTTGCCTGTTTTTACCTTCAGAAATAATAATTTCAAGCCAAGTGGTTGGGATATTTGCCCGCTCCCTTATAGGTGGTGTGCGCTGCCATATCTCTGGCTCGTTTATAATTTTGACCTTGGCTGGTTGTGTCAGCCCATCTTTGAGAAGTACACCGTTTCGCAATTTATCTAGATCAAATTCTGTTGGAGCGCCTTCAACTTGAGTCCAGTAGGTTTTTTCTGCTTTATGATTCGGGTGGGCTATTTGGTGTTGTAATTGGCCATTGTCGGTTAACAGTAGGAGGCCTTCGGAGTCATAATCTAAGCGACCTGCAGGGTAAATATTGGGAATATTAATAAAATTTGCTAATGTCTTTTTATCATCACAAGAAGAAAATTGAGACATTACCTTGAAGGGTTTGTTAAATAATATGAGTTTAGCCATATCTTGTAATAAAATTACCAAACTTAGGGGAGTATGATGTATCTGAAGCTGATCATGTAAAAAATTTACAAAAAGCCATTTTGATTATACCATTGCATGATACAATCCGCGCCTTAAAAATACATAAGCAGTCCTATAGCGGCCAAAAGCCGTTATAAACCCCTTATTAGGGGAATCAACAAAAGAGTGGTCACAAGCTGCTTTTTATTGAGTTTCGGCAATAAAAGCCAAAGAACTTTAGGATACATAATGACGAACCAAACACCCAAAATCATTTATACACTGACCGACGAAGCACCTGCGTTAGCTACTTATTCTTTACTGCCAATCATTGAAGCCTTTTCAAAACCAGCAAATCTATTAGTTGAAACTCGCGATATTTCACTGGCTGGCCGCATACTTTCAAGTTTTCCGGAGTTTTTGGAAGAGTCTCAGCGTCAAAGTGATGACTTGCAAGAATTAGGTGAATTAGCCAAAACACCTGAAGCTAATATTATTAAGCTACCAAATATTAGTGCCTCTATACCCCAGTTAAATGAAGCAATTGAAGAGCTGCAAAAGCAAGGTTATGCAATTCCTGATTTCCCTGTTAACCCTTCAAGCGAAAAAGAAGAAGATATTAAAGCTCGCTATTCAAAAATCCTAGGTAGTGCGGTTAACCCTGTTTTACGTGAGGGTAATAGTGATCGTCGAGTAGCTGCTCCAGTTAAGGCTTATGCTCAAAAGAACCCTCATAGTATGGGTGAATGGAGATCTGATTCTAAATCTCATGTTGCTCATATGGAGCAAGATGATTTTTATGGCTCTGAGAAATCACATGTAATGACTGAAGCCGGCAGTGTGTCTATTGTACTGACTAACACTGAAGGCCAAGAAACCATATTAAAGCCAGAGGTAAAACTACAAAAATCTGAAGTGATTGATGCTTCTGTTATGTCCTCTAAAGCGTTACGTGAATTCTATGAAGCGCAAATGCAAGATGCTCAAAACAACGATGTGATGCTGTCTTTGCATCTAAAAGCCACCATGATGAAAGTCAGTGATCCTGTTATGTTTGGTCATGCGGTGACGGTTTATTATAAGGATGTATTTGCAAAGCATGCCGACTTATTTGCTGAGCTAGATGTAAATACAAGCAATGGCCTTGGTGATGTTTACGCAAAAATAAAATCTCTACCTGCAGATAAACAAGCTGAAATAGAGTCTGATATACAGGCCGTTTATGAAACCCGCCCACGCCTTGCTATGGTTGATTCAGCTAAAGGCATTACAAATCTACATGTACCTAATGATGTCATTATCGATGCGTCTATGCCTGCTGCTATTCGTGCATCAGGTAAAATGTGGGGCGTAGATGGCAAAATGCATGATACCAAAGCGTTAATCCCTGATCGCTGCTACGCAGAAGTATTCCAGCAAACCATTGAGTTTTGTAAGCAACATGGTGCGTTTGATGTAACAACCATGGGTAATGTTTCTAATGTGGGTCTTATGGCTCAAAAAGCAGAAGAATATGGCTCTCATGATAAAACCTTTATTTTGAAAGAATCTGGAACCATAAAAGTACTGGATTCTGCGAATAACACCTTACTGGAGCATACTGTAGAGCAAGGTGATATCTGGCGCATGTGTCAAACCAAAGATGCACCAATTCAGGATTGGGTTAAATTAGCCGTGAATCGCGCCCGTGCAACAGGTCAGCCTGCTGTTTTCTGGTTGGATGAAAAGCGCGGACATGATGCCAATCTAATTACAATTGTTAATAATTACTTAAAAGATCACGATACTAAGGGGTTAGACATTCAAATTAAATCCCCGGTAGATGCTGTTAAGTTCACGCTTGAGCGAGTAGGTAAGGGTGAAAATACCATCTCTGTAACAGGTAATGTGTTACGTGATTATTTGACAGATTTATTCCCGATTCTTGAATTGGGAACCAGTGCCAAGATGCTTTCTATTGTGCCACTGCTTGCGGGTGGTGGTCTATATGAAACGGGCGCCGGCGGCTCAGCTCCAAAACATGCGCAGCAATTAGCAGAAGAAGGGCACTTACGCTGGGATTCGTTAGGTGAATTTTTAGCCTTGGGTGTATCTTTGGAAGACCTTGGGCATAAAACTAACAATGCTAAAGCGTTAGTTTTAGCTGAAACACTGAATGAAGCCACTGGTAAGTTCTTAGACCATGATCGCTCTCCACTGAGAAGTGTAGGTGAAGTTGATAATCGTGGCTCCCATTTCTATTTGGCTTTGTACTGGGCAGAAGCATTAGCTAAGCAAGAAAGCGATTCTGAGCTTAAATCGATATTTTCTGATGTAGCTAAAAGCTTAGAGGAAAACCGCAGTAAAATCGTTAAAGAGTTAAGTGCAGCGCAAGGCAAGGCCTATGAGATTGGTGGGTATTATCACCCTGATACTGAAAAAGCAGCGAAGGCTATGCGCCCAAGTAATACATTAAATAGCATTATTAATAGTATTTAATGAATAAAAAAGCCCAGTAATGAACTGGGCTTTTTTTTGTCTATTCGCTTGGCTTATGCATCTTGGGCTGAGCTTAATGCACGCTCAGCGTTTTCATGCTGCGTATTTTTGCTATTACTAAGCATATCTAGGGGTGTGATATTAATGGCGTGAGTACCGTTATCACTCGGCTTAGTATCAAATTGAACACTTTGGCCTGCTTTTAGGGTTTTATAACCTTCCGTTTGAATGGAAGAGTAATGGGCAAACAAATCTTCACCGCCAGTATCAGAAAGAATAAATCCATAACCTTTGGCATTGTTAAACCATTTTACTTTCCCTGTTTGCATGAGTTGTACTCCATAACCAGACTTGTATTTATTATTTTAATGACCATATAGTGTCTAAGTGACATCTATATGAATTCCTATTGAAACTTACATTGTGGCAATATTTCTTTTTTGTCAAGGGGTTGATTCGGATTTTGTGCACAGTATATAAATCAACTATTGAGACGTGTAGGGTACAGCAGAATGGACAAAAGTAATCTAATCTTAAATATGGGAGAAGGCAGCAAAGAAGAAGCGCATGGCATAGCTGTTGCACCAGTAAAGCCAGAACTTCAAAAACCGTCAATGTACCAAGTGATCATGCTAAATGATGACTACACTCCGATGGATTTTGTTATAGAGGTTTTAACCCTGTTCTTTTCGATGGATATAGAAAAGGCATCACAGGTGATGCTGGCCGTGCACACCCAAGGCAAAGCGGTGTGTGGGGTTTTCACTAGAGATATTGCCGAGACAAAAGCAGCTCAAGTAGCCGCTTTCGCCAAAGAACACCAGCACCCACTAATGTGTGAAGTACAGCAGGTTAAATAAAGGGGAACTTTATGCTGAATCGTGATTTAGAAGCCACCTTAAACACTGCCTTTAAAGAAGCTAGGGGCAAGCACCATGAATTTATGACTGTAGAGCACCTTTTGCTGGCATTAACTTCCAATGAGGCTGCTAAAGAGGTTCTGCTTGCCTGTGGTGCGGAAATAGATCGCCTAGCTAAGGAACTACAAGATTTTGTAGATTCAACCACGCCGTTGCTTCCAGAATCTAATGGTGAGCGTGAGACCCAGCCAACCTTAGGTTTTCAACGTGTGCTTCAAAGAGCTGTTTTTCATGTGCAAAGCTCAGGTAAGTCAGAAGTAACAGGTGCAAACGTATTGGTTGCAATTTTTAGCGAGCAAGAAAGCCAAGCGGTTTATTTCCTAAAACAACAAAATATTGCCCGCATTGATGTAGTGAATTTTATTAGTCATGGCATTTCTAAACTTAATGGTGAGCAAGAAGAAATAGAATCAGAAAGCCTAGAAGAAGAGGCTGGCACTGACAGCTCTACTGCAGCCCTAGATAACTATGCGACTAATCTTAATAAGTTGGCAAAAGAGGGCAAGATCGACCCGTTAATCGGTCGTGATGAAGAGCTACTAAGATGTATTCAAATATTATCACGTCGTCGTAAAAACAATCCTTTACTGGTTGGTGAGTCAGGTGTTGGTAAGACAGCCATTGCTGAGGGTCTAGCTCGTCGTATTGTGGATAGCCAAATCCCTGAAATAATGAAAGACGCTGTAGTTTATAGTTTAGATATGGGTGCATTATTGGCAGGTACAAAATATCGTGGTGATTTTGAAAAACGATTCAAAGCACTTTTGGCTGAATTAAAAAAACAGCCTAAATCTATTTTATTTATTGATGAGATACATACCATTATTGGTGCAGGTGCTGCTTCCGGAGGTGTTATGGATGCATCTAACTTGCTCAAACCTTTGCTTACAGGAGGTCAGTTACGCTGCATGGGCTCAACTACGTTTAATGAGTTCAGAGGTATTTTTGAAAAAGACAGTGCTCTAGCGCGACGCTTTCAAAAAATAGATGTATGTGAGCCAAGCGTTGAAGATACCTATAAGATTTTGAAAGGCTTAAAAACTCAGTTTGAAGAGCATCATAACCTCAAGTATACAGATAAAGCACTCAAAGCTGCTTCCGAGCTGGCTGATCGATATATTCGTGATCGCCATATGCCAGATAAGGCCATTGATGTTATTGATGAGGTAGGGGCAGGACAGCAGCTTGTGGCCCCTAGTAAGCGTAAAAAGGTAATTAACGTTACAGATGTGGAAAAGGTGGTGGCAAAGATCGCTCGTATTCCTTCTCGCTCAGTTAATGTAGATGACAAGAAATCACTTCAAGACTTAGACAAAAATATGAAGATGATGGTCTACGGTCAAGACGAAGCAATTAGAGGTCTTGCCAATGCGATCAAACTCTCTAGAGCAGGGCTGAAAGCACCAGAAAAACCAATCGGTTCATTCTTATTTGCTGGTCCAACAGGCGTTGGTAAAACTGAGGTGACAAAGCAGTTAGCTCATGTAATGGGTATGGAATTAATTCGTTTTGATATGTCAGAGTATATGGAAGCCCATACCGTTTCCCGACTAATTGGCGCGCCTCCGGGTTATGTTGGTTATGATCAGGGCGGTTTACTTACAGAATCGGTGAATAAGACACCTCATTGCGTGCTGCTTCTGGATGAAATTGAAAAGGCTCACCCTGATGTCTTTAATTTACTCCTACAAGTTATGGATCATGGCACGTTGACTGATAATAACGGGCGTAAAACAGACTTTAGACATGTTGTACTGGTTATGACAACAAACGCAGGGGCAGAGGCAAGCAGTCGTCGCTCTATTGGGTTTAATGAGCAGAACCATCAAACAGATGCAATGGAGGTGATTCGTAAGCAGTTTACGCCTGAATTTAGAAATAGGCTTGATGCAATTATTCAATTCTCTTCATTAGGTAAAGATGTGATCGGACACGTGGTTGATAAATTCTTAACTGAATTGCAATCTCAGCTTGATGATAAAAAAGTGGTTATCTATGCATCAGATGAGGCTCGTGAATGGCTTTCTGAGCATGGCTATGATCCTCAGATGGGCGCAAGACCGATGGCCCGTCTGATTCAAGAAGAGGTTAAAAAGCCCTTGGCAGAACTTATCTTATTTGGTGAATTATCAGATAAAGGTGGAACGGTAAGAATTGACCTTAAAGACGATGCAATTACATTATCGATCATGTGTGATGAAGAGGTAGCAGAGCTTGAAAATTAGAGCTAAGAAGAAATAAAAAAAGCCCCTTTTGGGGCTTTTTTTGTTAGCGGGCGCGATATGTAATACGGCCCTTACTTAAGTCGTAAGGAGTCAGTTCAACCTTCACCTTATCGCCTGTTAAAATACGGATATAGTTTTTACGCATCTTGCCAGAAATATGGGCAGTCACAACGTGGCCGTTTTCAAGTTTTACACGGAACATTGTGTTTGGAAGGGTATCAATAACCTCTCCATCCATTTCAATGTGGTCTTCTCTAGACATTCATTCACCTGGGTTACATTAAAAACGGAGCGCATTCTGCCTTAATTTTAAATAATTAGCTAGACCTGCTCGGATAAGGGCTGCCAATTTTCACCATTAAATATCTCAAGTGGCTTAAATTGAGCCTTGTAGTGCATTTTTTGGCTGTTTTTTACCCAGTACCCAAGATAAACATATGGCAGGGTCATTTCCTTGGATATTTTACACAACAACAATACAGCCAATGTTCCTAGGCTGTATTTTTCATAACCAGTATCAAAATAGGTGTAGATTGCGCTTAAGCCATCATCAAGTGCGTCGGTCACGCAACATGCGATTAATTTATCTTGATCACGAATTTCAAGAAAATAGCTATATTTGGCTGGGTAGACTAGGAAACCCTTGTATTGATCAGTGCTTGGCGGATACATATCACCATCATGGTGGCGATTATTTATGTAGTTTTCGTAAAGCTCATAGTGTTCTGGTGTAAAGTGAGAATGAACAAATGAATAGCTAAGATGCTCAGATTTTTTAAGAATTCTTTTGAAGCGCTTGCCTTGTAGATTTATCTCATAGCTACCGACGCGGCAAGACAAACAAGCATCACAAGTCTTACAGTGAGGGCGATAGAAATGATCGCCAGAGCGACGAAAACCAATTCGGGTTAGTTGAGAGTATTGCTGCCAGCTAGGCGGTGTCTTGTGATCTAAGAATACCGAATTGGCTTTCTGATTGGGAAGATAGCTGCAGGCATGGTCTTCGCTTAGGGTTAATAAACGAATATTGTCGTCTGTTCCTGAGTTTACTTCATTCAAAGGTCCATTCCTTTATAGTCTCAGCTGCTGTAGCGTGCTTCAGTATCTCTAAAAACGAAGCTCTTGGTATTTCTGAGGCACCCAAGCTTTGCAAGTGGGGGTTGTGCACTTGGCAGTCAATAATTTCAAAGCCTGCTTTGACTAAATGGTTGCAAAGACTGGCAAACGCAACCTTACTTGCATTACTTACCTTTGAAAACATAGACTCACCAAAAAAAGCCTTGCCAATAGCTATACCATATAACCCACCCACTAATTTTGAGTCTTGCCAGCATTCGACTGAGTGAGCAAAACCCATTTTATGCAGTTTGGTGTAGCTTTCAATCATATCTGAATTTATCCATGTCCCTAGGCCATCTTTTCTAAGGGCTGCGCAGGACTCCATAACCTCAGTAAAGCATGTGTCAGTTGTAGTGGTGAACTCTGAGCGATTAATGACCTTTTTAAGGGTTCTTGAGGGCTCAAATTGTTGCGGAATAACAACCGACCTAGGGTCCGGAGACCACCACAAAATAGGGTCATCTTCATTGTACCAAGGAAAAATCCCAAGACTGTAAGCGTTTAAGAGTCGCGAGGGAGACAAGTCTCCCCCTGCAGCTAATAAGCCGTTAGGTTCTTTAAAGGCACTATTATGGCTAGGAAAGAGGGTTGGGTCCTCATTAAGCCAAATTATGGGTTGGTTCATGGAAACCTTGCTAGATAATTTCAGCTGACACAGTACAATCACTGTAATAATGACAAAAATCTAGGCTAGAGTCTAAGTGCTTCAAAATAAAGAAAAAGTTAATGTTGATTGGCACTCCCAGTTCGCTGCTGTACTAAAAGAAGGGCGGATCTTTCTATTGGTGGCTATAGCGGTATTTTTAATGATCTCATTGCTTTCTTATGATCCGCAGGATCCGGGGTGGCGTCAGGCTCAGTCCAGCGCCTTTATCCTGAATTACGGAGGTCAAGTTGGGGCTTTTGTCTCAGATCTTCTGTATTCGTTACTTGGCTATATGGCTTTTGTTCTTGCTTTGATACCCATGCTGCGAGGTATTCAGCGCCTTAAAGGTGCAAATATTCAATATGGTTGGGCAGGTTGGCTTTGGCGCTTTACTGGTGTTTTGATTGTTGTTATCTCTGGTAGCATTTTAACACACTTATACGATGGCACTAATGTACTGCCTGCGGGTTCTGGCGGTGTGATAGGCCAGCACTTTTCTACAATTTTTGCTAGTTACTTTGGTTTTGTCGGTGCAAGTTTAATATTCAGCCTTAGTTTTTTGTTTGGTTTAACTGTGTGTGGTGATATTGCTTGGCTTGCCACTTTGGATTTGATTGGCGAGAAGACTCTTTCGCTTATTGCACTTATTAAGCGCCAAATGAATCGTATAAACGATAAGCGAAACGCAAGAAAGGAAGCCAAGGAGATTGTTTCGCATATTGATGACAAAATACAGACGCGTCCTGTTCATGCTTTACCTGAAAATTCAGCACCTATAGAGTCTATCTCAATACCGCCAGTGCTTTCAGAAAAAGTCGATAAGATTGTTAAAAGCCCACTGAAGGCTATTAAGGAAAAAACTCAAGCCGTCATCGAAGACAAAAAGATCATTATTAAGCCTTTTGAAAAGAAATCAAAAGGCAATGGAATTGTTCAGGGTAAGTTATTTGAACCTGCAGAATTACCATCTCTTGGATTATTAAGTCATCAAGACGGTCCGCAAGAAACAGGCTATAGCGCTGAAAAGCTTGAAGAAATGTCACGCCTTTTAGAGCAAAAACTGCAAGACTTCGGTGTAAAAATTGAAGTAGTCGCGGTTAACCCTGGCCCTGTTATTACACGCTTTGAGATTCAACCTGCTCCGGGTGTTAAGGCTTCTAAAATCACCAATTTAGCAAGTGACCTTGCTCGTTCACTTGCCATGATTAGCGTTCGAGTTGTTGAAGTTATACCGGGTAAATCGGTAATGGGTCTAGAAGTGCCTAATGAAAATAGAGCTATGGTATTCCTTGGGGATGTATTGGCATCTACTGAATACCAAAAAATGACATCTCCTTTATCTTTTGCTTTAGGCCATGATATCGCTGGAGACCCTGTTACTGCCGATTTAGCCAAAATGCCTCATTTATTAGTAGCAGGTACAACTGGCTCAGGTAAATCAGTTGGGGTAAACAGCATGCTAATCAGTATGTTGTACAAAGCGGGCCCGGAAGATGTTCGCATGATCATGGTTGACCCTAAAATGCTTGAGCTTTCTATCTATGATGGTATTCCGCATTTGCTTACACCAGTTATTACCGACATGAAAGAAGCAGCAAATGGATTGCGGTGGTGTGTGGGAGAGATGGAGCGTCGCTACAAACTCATGGCGACCATGGGTGTGCGTAATATTGCAGGGTATAATAAAAAAGTTTTAGAGGCTATCGAGGCGGGTGAACCCTTAAAAGACCCATTATGGAAGCCAGAAGAAAGCTTTGACCCAACACCTCCCGATCTTGGAAAGCTACCATACATAGTTGTAGTCATTGATGAATTTGCTGACATGATGATGATTGTCGGCAAAAAAGTTGAAGAGTTAATTGCGCGAATAGCTCAAAAGGCCAGAGCGGCTGGTATTCATTTGATTTTAGCCACACAGCGACCGTCCGTAGACATCATTACAGGTTTAATAAAAGCAAATGTGCCAACTCGCATGGCGTTTCAGGTGAGTTCCCGCATAGATTCACGAACTATTTTGGATCAGGGTGGTGCAGAGCAGCTGCTGGGGCATGGTGATATGCTGTACTTACCACCTGGAACTTCTTTGCCAATACGCGTACACGGTGCTTTTGTTGATGATCATGAAGTTCATGCGGTAGTGGCTGACTGGAAAAAACGTGGCGAGCCTGAATATATCGAGTCCATTACTGATGGTTGCGATAATAGCGTCTCAATACCCGGTTTTGCTAATGATAGTGAAGAAGGGGAAGCTGATGTTTTGTTTGATGAAGCTGTGGCATTTGTAACTCAAACCAGAAAAGTATCCATATCCAGTGTGCAGCGCAAATTAAGAATTGGATACAATCGCGCGGCCCGACTTGTAGAAACCATGGAGCAGGCGGGTGTTGTTTCTACTCCAAGCCAGAATGGTTCTCGCGAAGTATTAGCACCACCTCCAGTTAGCTCATAAGGGAAAAACTTTGAAAATAGTACTAGTTATAATTTTAAGCTTGATTACACATCAAACTCTTTCGAATTCACCTGAATATGATAATTTGACTAAAAAGTTATCATTGCTGAATGATGTACAAGCGGATTTTGTTCAACATACCTTTGATGGTAAGGGCACGTTACTACAAACACAAAAGGGTGTCTTAAATTTAAAACAGCCAAATAAATTCCGCTGGGAAAGCCAACAACCATATGAGCAACTTTTGATTAGTAATGGTGACACTCTTTGGCAATTTGATGAGGATTTAGAGCAAGTCACTTTGCAAAAATTAAATAAAAAACTTTCAGCTACGCCAGCCTTGCTGCTTTCTGGTGATACAAATCAAATTGCCATAGAGTACGACATTTATTCAGAAACCCTTCAGGACGAGACTCATTTTGTACTTATCCCAAAACAATCAGATGTTTTATTTGATCGCTTGCGCTTAGAGTTTGATGGTAAACACCTGTTGCACCGAATGGTAATCAAGGATGAGGTGGGGCAAAAAACCATCATACGTTTCTTGAATATTCAGACTGAACAAAATTACCCGAACTCTAAATTTGAATTTATTATTCCTTCTGGAATTGATGTGATTCGTAATCAATAAAATGCAAGATTCACTATTTGCAAGCGAGCCCGCATTCGAACCATTAGCTTCTAGAGCAAGACCGTCAACCCTAGATGGTTATTTTGGTCAAGAGCACCTATTGGGCGAAGAAAAGGCTTTGCGTCGAGTCATAGAGTCAGGTGTTTTGCATTCTATGATTTTCTGGGGTCCCCCAGGTGTTGGTAAAACCACACTCGCCCAAATACTAGCCAACTATGCAGATGCTGAGTTTTTATCGCTATCTGCCGTGCTGGATGGCGTTAAAGATATTCGCCAATGCATGGAAAAAGCCAAAGAAGTGCGACAGCAAGGTAGGAAAAGCCTGCTTTTTGTTGATGAGGTCCATAGATTTAATAAATCTCAGCAAGATGCTTTTTTACCATTTGTGGAAAACGGTACGGTTATTTTTATAGGTGCCACCACTGAAAACCCAAGTTTTGAATTGAATTCTGCACTACTTTCTAGGGCTCGTGTTTATAAATTACGCGGACTAAGCGCTCATTCTATTGGTCAAATGCTCACAAGTGTCATGGCAAGTGATCAGTTATTAAAAGAAGCCAATATGGGATTGGCTGATGATGCCCTTGAGTTTATATCGGTTCTTGCAGACGGCGATGCACGCAAAGCACTGAATATTTTGGAAATGTCCTGTGACCTCGCTCTGGCTGATGATTTAGATTTAATATCGCTAACTATTGCTCAAGAAGTAGCCCAAGAGTCGGTTAGGCGCTTTGATAAAGGCGGGGACTTATTTTATGAGCAGATATCAGCTTTGCATAAGTCAGTAAGAGGTAGCAGCCCTGATGGTGCTATGTATTGGTATTGCAGGATGATAGATGGTGGATGTGATCCCATCTACATAGCAAGGCGACTCATTAGAATGGCTTCAGAGGATATTGGCAATGCGGACCCAAGAGCATTAGAAATATCCATGAACGCTTGGCAGGCATACGAGCGTCTTGGTAGCCCAGAAGGGGAGTTGATCATCGCTCATGCAGTTAACTACCTAGCTTGCGCACCTAAAAGTAATGCTGTTTACAAAGCGTTTAATGAAACAAATGCTTTAATAAGATCAACTGCGAGCTATGAGGTGCCATTACATTTAAGAAATGCACCAACAAAGCTCATGAAAGATGAAGAGTACGGCCAAGAGTATCGCTATGCCCACGATGAGCAGGGGGCTTATGCGGCAGGGGAATGTTATTTGCCTGTAGAGTTAAAGGACTTGTCTATTTATAAGCCCACAGATAGAGGGCTTGAATTTAAAATTGGCGAGAAACTTAAGCACTTAGCTCATTTAGATGAACTAAGTCAGACAAAAAGGTATGAATAACCGTGCATTACTTGATTATTGCCCTCGGAGGGGCGCTTGGAGCCGTGTCTCGTGCTTATTTAGGGGCGCAATTCACTAAGTTATTGGGAACTAGCTTCCCCTTTGCTACACTTGCCATCAATTTTTTAGGCTCATTTTTAATGGGTATATGTGCTGTCATTATTATTGAACACTTCAAGATGACAGGCTACTGGAGAGAGTTAATTATGGTGGGCTTCTTAGGGGCGCTGACAACCTTTTCAACTTTCTCATTGGAAGGCTTAAGTTTACTGCATGCTGGGGAGTTTTCAGCGGCACTAATTTACTTTTTTGCCAGTGTTATTGGCTGTGTGCTTGCTTGTTTTATAGGCTGGCATCTAGCCAAGGTATTTGTTTAACCGGAAAATCTTATGCTTGATATTCGTAAAGTGCGTGAAAACCCAGAAGCCATTGCTGAGGCTTTAAAAAAGAAGGGTTATGAGTTTGATGTGTCATCGTTTGTAGAATTAGACTCACAGCGTAAGTCAGCAGATATTTCCTCGCAGAATCTTCAGGCGGAGAAAAAAAAGGCATCGAAGCAAATTGGCCAGCTGGTAGGTCAAGGCATGAGTGTCGACGAGGCAAAAGCCAAAGTTGCTGAAACTTTGTCTGATATTGATGCGCAGCTCAATCAAGAAGTAGAAGCAGCTAAAGGCATTCAAGAAAAAATTCATAACTTACTTATGTCTATTCCTAATCTGCCAGATGATAGTGTCCCTTTTGGTAAGGATGAAGAAGACAATCTTGAAATCAAAAAATGGGGCGAGCCACGTTCATTTGATTTTGAAGTAAAAGACCATGTAGATGTTGGTCAAGATGACGGTGGTTTGAACTTTGAGTTAGCCGCTAAAATCACAGGCTCTCGATTCGCCGTAATGACTGGGCAAATTGCTCGCATGCATCGCGCCTTGATTCAACTAATGCTTGATACTCACTCGCAAGAAAATGGTTATACTGAAACGTATGTGCCTTACCTTGTGAATGCAGATAGCCTTAAAGGTACCGGTCAACTTCCTAAGTTTGAAGAAGACTTATTTAAAGTCCCTTTTAATGATACACACTATTACTTAATTCCTACCGCTGAAGTACCGGTCACAAATTTAGTTCGTGATGAGATTATTGAAGCAAAAGAACTACCATTGAAGTTTACGTGCCACACTCCTTGCTTTAGAAGTGAGGCGGGAAGTTATGGACGTGATACTCGTGGCATGATTCGCCAGCATCAATTTGAAAAAGTAGAATTAGTACAAATGGTGACCCCTCAGGAGAGTGAGAAAGCTTTAGAAGAGCTAACTGGACACGCGGAAGCCATTTTGCAAAAACTTAACCTGCCATATAGACTCGTCAAGCTTTGCGGTGGTGACTTAGGTTTTTCCGCTGCAATGACTTACGATCTTGAAGTGTGGCTGCCGGGACAAGAAAAATACCGTGAAATCTCCTCGTGTAGTAACTTTGGTGATTACCAAGCTCGTAGAATGCAGGCTCGCTGGAGAAATCCTGAAACCAATAAGCCAGAATTATTGCACACAGTAAATGGTTCTGGTTTGGCTGTAGGACGCACACTGGTCGCAATACTTGAGAATTATCAGCAGCAAGACGGCCGAATACAGGTTCCTGATGCATTAAAACCTTATATGAATAATCTTGAATTCATAGGTTAATTGCTATGGAATTCCTCCCTTTATTTTTTGATTTGAAAAACAGTAATGTCTTGATTGTAGGGGGAGGAGAGGTTGCCAAACGCAAAGCCAGCCTTCTTGTAAAATCAGGCGCAGTTGTACACTTAATAAGCCCTGAAATTAAAGCTGATCTTGTAGAGTTAATTGTTTCAAATAAAGGCGTCATTACTAAAGACGTCTTTTCAGAAGAGTTTGTTAAAAACAAGCGACTGATTATTGCCGCGACCAATGATCAGGCTATCAATAAGCATATAGCGGATCTTGCAAATCAATTAAACACTCCAGTGAATGTGGTCGATCAGCCTGAGCTGTGTTCTTTTATATTTCCTGCGATTGTTGATCGAAGCCCCATTATAGCGGCCGTTAGTTCAGGGGGGAGCTCACCTGTATTGGCTCGTCTTTTAAGAGCTAAAATTGAGACTGTATTACCGAGTACTTATGGGCGTTTGGCTCAGCTTGCCGAAAAATACCGAGATAAAGTGAAGCTGGCATTTTCTGATGTAAATAAGCGCAGAGGTTTTTGGGAGAAAATCCTGTCTGGCCCTGTATCTGAAATGGTATTTGCAGGTAAAGAAAAAGAAGCCGAGCAACTACTTAAAGAAACTCTTGATTCCAAGGAATCACCAAAACGTGAACTTGGTGAAGTCTACTTGGTTGGTGCAGGCCCAGGGGACCCAGATTTACTTACATTCAAAGCGTTACGTCTAATGCAACAGGCGGATGTAGTTCTTTATGATCGCTTGGTAAGTCAGCCAATAATAGATCTGTGCCGCCGCGATGCTGATTTTGTAAACGTAGGTAAAGCCAGAGCTAACCATCTAGTCCCGCAGGACGACATTAATCAATTATTGGTAGATTACGCCAAAAAAGGACATCGCGTTTTACGCTTAAAGGGTGGTGATCCATTTATATTTGGCCGTGGTGGAGAGGAAATCGAAAAGCTGGCTGAAAATGGCGTGCCTTTTCAAGTAGTTCCAGGAATCACAGCTGCGGCTGGTTGTTCTTCTTATGCAGGCATCCCGTTAACTCATCGAGATTACGCACAATCTGTCCGGTTTGTAACCGGTCACCTTAAGGATGATACCTCGGATTTACCTTGGAGTGAGCTTGCTTATTTAAACCAAACCATTGTTTTTTATATGGGTTTGATGGGCCTACCCGTTATCTGCAAGAAACTCATTGAAAACGGCATGCCAAAGGAAACCCCTATAGCACTGGTTCAACAGGGTACTACACCAAATCAAAAGGTGATAATCGCCACCTTGGACACCATGGTTGAAACACTTAAAACTCAAGAGGTGAGCGCACCGACACTTATTATTGTTGGTGAGGTGGTATCGCTACACGATAAGCTTAAGTGGTTCTCTCCAATCAAGGACCTGAATATCGCTTAATCATTAGACCTTGGCTAATCTTTGTCTATGCTTATATAAAGCAGGGATAGGCATGTTAGCTGAGGTCTAAATGAAGATATTGAGTCGTATTTCAATAAAAGCCAAAATTTTGGTCATTCCGGCCATTGCTGTGCTTGGTTTTATTGCCAGTTTGGCAGTCAATACAAGCATTAATAGTGATAACTCAAAACGATTGGCGCAAATTCAGAATTTATATTTTCCAGTCGTTCAATCTAGCCGTGAGAATATAGTTCGGATTAAT
Source organism: Oceaniserpentilla sp. 4NH20-0058 (assembly GCF_040371755.1). Lineage (NCBI taxonomy): Bacteria > Pseudomonadati > Pseudomonadota > Gammaproteobacteria > Oceanospirillales > Oceanospirillaceae > Oceaniserpentilla > Oceaniserpentilla sp. 4NH20-0058. The sequence continues at coordinate 225,737 of NZ_BAABWE010000001.1, read as the reverse complement.
AGAATCGAAGAGCAGTTGAATACAGCGGTAAGTACAGGTGAGAATGATATGGTGTCATCTGCCAAGTCTACTTTCAATCTGCTGATCGAAAAAATCCAAGAGCAAAGAAGTTTGTGGCCTGACAAGAAAGGGGATCTAAACACCCTTGAGTCAAACACTCAGGGTTACTTTAAAGTAGCACTAACCTTGTCTGACGGCATGGTTCAAGGAACACTTGACCCTTCACAAATCCCATCTCTTGTTCGAGAAATGAATACTAAGTTAACGGCCCTCAAAAAAGAATTTAATGACTTTAACTCAACTGCCTTGAATGCATTTAGCCTAACAGTCGAAGAATCTAATAGTGCCACGCAAGATGCTCTTGTTATGTCTTTAACTGTCAGTATTGGAGCTATTCTTGCCATCATCTTAATCAGTGCCAGTAGCGTTATGCTTATTACAAGGAATATAAATCTGGTAGTGGAATCCCTAAGAGATATTGCCAGCGGAGAGGGGGATTTAACTAAGAGAATAGAGCAGACAAGCCAAGATGAAATTGGTGACTTGGTATATTGGTTTAATTTATTTATGCAAAAGCTACACGACAGTATTAACCAGGTAATTAACTCAATAACACCGTTAGCCAAAGTCTCTAATGATCTTGGGGATATGACCAATAAGACCAGTGAACTAACTGATCAACAAAGTAGAGCAACAGATGAAGTAACACGTTTTGTAGATGAGATGTTTAGCAGTGTTCAAAATGTAGCCTCTAACGCTTCAAGTGCTGCTGATGCAGCCAAGGAAGCCGATAATGAGGCGAAAGCGGGTCGCTCAGTGGTCACCCAATCAGTAGAATCAATCAATGATTTGGCCGGTGAGGTTGAAAGGGCTGCATCTGTAATTGGTAAGTTGGAAGCTGATACTGAAAATGTCGGAACCATATTAGATGTTATTAAGGGTATTGCTGAGCAAACCAACCTACTAGCGCTGAATGCTGCAATTGAAGCTGCGCGGGCTGGTGAGCAGGGTCGTGGGTTTGCTGTGGTGGCTGATGAGGTTAGAACCCTAGCTTCAAGAACGCAGGATTCAACTCAAGAGATTCAGCGAGTTATTGAAGAGCTTCAAACAGCAGCAAGAAGTGCAGCAGAAGTTATGTCGCACTCTCAAGAGCAGGCTAAAAATAGTGTAGAGCAGGCAGCTAAAACAGATAATTCACTGGCTACCATTACTGAAAAAGTAGGATCTATTACCCGGATGAATACTGAAATTGCTGATGCGACAGGTGAGCAAGAAAAAGTTAGCAATAATATTAAGAATAATGTTGATGGTATTAGGTTGAATGCAGAGGCAGCTGTGAAAAACGTTCAAGAGGTAGGTGCTGCCAGTGAGTCCTTGTTGGATATCTCTAATAACTTAAGAACCATTACAAGTCAGTTTAAAGTTTAATCAATTTGGCGGGAGGTATCGCCTCCCAACTTCTTATACTCTCTTCTTATGAATTTCATTTTATTTTCTTTATGGAAATGGCTCTCATTTAGGTCTAATTAAGGTACTATTACGTAACTATATGATCTAATTAAAAGGCCAAATCATCATGGTTCCAGCCAGTTTCAAGCAACTAAGAACCAAACCAATACCGTCATTAGGCGTAAGCATTGAAGAATACGAGCATATCAAAACAGGAGCTCGCCATTACCACTTAGCATCACATAATGACGAAAATGTATTTTTAGTTGCTCTGCGTACCATGCCTAAAGATTCAACAGGTGTCGCCCATATTCTTGAGCATACTGCACTATGCGGTAGTAAAAATTACCCAGTACGCGATCCGTTTTTCATGATGATTAGGCGCTCCCTTAATACTTTTATGAATGCATTCACATCGAGTGATTGGACTGCTTATCCGTTTGCCTCAAAAAACAAAAAAGACTTCAATAATTTATTGTCTGTGTATTTAGATGCTGTCTTTTTTGCCACGTTAGACCCTCAAGATTTTGCTCAAGAAGGTCATCGATTGGAGTTTCAAGATCCTTCAGATCCTAGTACGCCCTTGCAGTTCAAAGGCGTAGTTTATAATGAAATGAAAGGCGCAATGAGTAGTGTTACTAGCCAATTGTGGCAGGCTTTTAGTAAGTATCTATATCCAACAAATACTTATCACTTCAATAGTGGCGGGGACCCAGAAACAATTCTTGATTTAAGCTATGAAGACCTGAAGTCTTTCTATGAAGAGCACTATCATCCAAGTAACGCTATATTCATGACTTACGGGGATATACCTGCTAGTGAGCATCATGATAAATTAGAGGCATACTTAAACCAGTTTGAGGCTAAAACCCATAAAATCGAAGTGGAAGATGAAAAACGTTATTTTGCTCCGCTTTCCGTAGTTGAACATTACGGCCATAATGAAACTAAAAGCAAAACACATCATGTTATTGGTTGGCTTTTGGGTCATAGTGCCAATTTGGATGAACAACTGGAAGCCCATTTCCTTTCGAGCTTACTATTAGAGAATAGTAGTTCTCCATTAAGAAAGGCCCTTGAAACTACAACTTTAGCTTCTTCGCCAAGTCCACTGTGCGGGCTAGAAGATTCAAATAAAGAAATGTCATTTATTTGTGGTGTTGAAGGCAGTGAGCCAGAACATAAAGAAGCAATCGAAGACTTAATTCTAAATACACTGCAGCAAGTATGTAAAGATGGAGTTAATGATAGTCAAATTGAAGCTGTACTGCATCAGCTTGAGTTAAGTCAAAGAGAGGTTGGTGGCGATGGTTATCCTTATGGGCTACAAATTATATTGTCTGCCATTTCTGCTTGCACTCATTATAGTGATCCTGTTGAACTGCTTGACTTAGATCCCGCCTTAGAAAATTTACGCGCTAAAAGTAAGTCCCCTGATTTCATTAAAAATTTGATAGAAAAATACTTACTAAATAACCCTCATAGGGTGACGTTGACATTTAAGCCTGACGAACATATTGACGAAAGAAAAGTAAAAGCAGAATCAAGCAAGCTCGATGCGATTAAAGAGAGCCTAAGTGAAGCTGAAATTCAAAGCATTGTTGATCAAGGTAATGCGTTAAAACAGAGGCAGCTATCTAAAGATGATGATTCTATCTTGCCTAAAGTTGGCATAGAAGATGTTGCAGAAAAACTAGTATCGCCAACTCCTAAAAAAGTCCTAGATAATAATGGACAAAGTATTACTTTGTATGAAGAAGGCACTAATGGACTTGTGTACTGTCAAGTGTTAATTGATCTTCCAAAATTAAATGAAAAAGAATTGTCATTGCTGCCCTTATTGTTGAGTTATATTACTGAGGTAGGTTGTGGTGATCAGGATTATTTAGATATACAAGAAAGACAATCTTTGGTTTTAGGTGGGATATCTGCTTATTCGGCTGTAAAGCATAATCTTAAATCACCTGATGAGTTGACGGCTTATTGGATATTATCTGGCAAGGCTCTTTCTCGTAATCGAGATGATTTCTTTGCGTTGATGTCTGATACATTAAAGTCACCTGATTTCAATAATGAAGATCGCGTGATTGATTTGCTTTCACAAACTATTAGCAGGAAAGAGCAGTCAATTAGTGGTAATGGTCATGGTATAGCAATGAATATTGCTTCTATCGGTATAAGTCCATTGGCTGCGTTATCTTATAAAACAACAGGATTGCCATCATTACTGGAATTGAGAAATTTAATTCAAGAAAGCAGTAAGTCAGAGTTGTGTAATCAGTTACAAACATTGCACGAAAAAATAATAGCGGGTAATACTAAGTATCTTTTGATTAGTGATCCTGAAAATATTAATGATGATCTAGAGTCACTAGTGAAATTTAACACTATTAATCATTCATTAAATAAATCCAAATACGAGCTTGATTTTACGCCTCAAATAATTAAAGAGGCATGGATAGTGCCCACACAAGCTAACTTCTGCTCTAAAGTATATCCAACTGTGCAATCCGATCATGATGATGCGCCAGCACTTACAGTTCTTGGAGTACTTTTAAGAAACGGTTATTTACACACCGCCATTCGTGAGCAAGGCGGTGCTTATGGTGGTGGAGCTAGTCAGGATAACTCTATTGGGGCGTTCAAGTTTTACAGTTATAGGGACCCAAGAGTCTCTGGCACATTCGAAGATTTTAATAAGGCTGTAGAGTGGTTTAAAAGTTCAGAAGCGGATTCGGAGGCTTTGGAACAGTCAATACTTGGCGTTATTTCAAGCATAGATAAACCAAGCTCTCCAGCTGGTGAAGCTAAGCAGTCATTTCATAATGATTTACACGGGAAAGATAACCAGTGGCGCAATGAATTTAGACAAAAGATTCTAGCGGTTACTTATGATGACTTATTGCGTGTAGCAAATGATTATTTTGTTGAATCGAAAGCGAGCATTGCTGCTGTTATTTCAGCTCAGCATAAAGGCGAAGCTGAAGATTTAGGTATGAATGTATTTGAAATCTAATGAAGATAATTATTTATATGACAACTAAATTATTCTTAAGCGCTCTAATTCTTTTTTCATATTCAGCTTTTGCTACGCAAGAGCTAAATAAAACAATAATAGAAGCAGGTAACAATCAGCAGGCTGGTGCAGCCTCACAAGCTAAAATTGATGGGTTATACGACAAAAAGCGTGAAGCCGTAAACTCCGTACGCAAAAACCAGTCTGAAATAGAGCAGTTAGAGGTTTATAACCGACAGCTTAGTGAGATTATCGGCAATCAAAATGTGCAAATACAATCTTTAAATAAACAGCTGAATGACATTGAGACTACGCAGCAGGGGATTATGCCCCTAATGGAACGCATGATAAATGGTCTTGATAAGTTCATATCTCTTGATGTTCCATTCTTGATGGATGAGCGAGAAATGCGTGTTGCTAATCTTAGGGTATTGTTGCTTTCATCAGAGATAACCGTGAGTGAAAAATTTAGGCGTGTACTAGAGGCGTACCAGATAGAACTTGAATATGGCCGCACAATTGAATCCTACAAAGCTAAGAATGATCAAGGCATTACTCTTAATTATTTGAGAGTTGGTAGGAGTGCGCTACTCGCTCTAACTTTAGATGAGAAGGCTGCCTTTGCTTGGGATAGAAAAATAAAGGATTGGACTTCAATTGATAGCTCCAATATACGAAGCATTAAGCAGGGTATTAATATAGCCAAGAAGCAATTGGCTCCAAGCTTGATTAATTTGCCAATTCAAAAAACAGAAGGAGCTAGATAATGAAATTATTGTTAATTCCTTTTCTTATGAGTCTTTCTTTTGTTAATTTTGCTGAAGAAAGCAAAAACGTTCCAGATAATATTAGCTCCTTGCAGCAGTTGTTAGAGCAAGTTAAATCAGACGGGCTCAAGGAGTCTAATGTAAGTCTTCAGCGAGAGGCTTTATTTAAAAAGAGTCTTGATTCACAGCTCAAACTTAAAAATGAAACCCGTATCAAATTGAATCGTATTCGAAAGGAATCTGAACGTCTTAAGAAAACATTCGATAGCAATGAGACCAGTTTAAGCGATCTTGAATCCGAGCTTCGTAAGCGACTAGGTAATCTAGGGGAGATGTTCGGTGTAGTAAGGCAGATCTCACAAGACGTTAGCTCTATACGTTACCATTCTCTAATAGCCAATGAGATTGGGGCTGAATCTGAGATACTTGAACAGTTGTCGAATAGTAAGGCCCTGCCAACAATAACTGAACTTGAGGATATGTGGTATGAAATTCAACTTCATATGACCAAGCAAGGTGAAAATAAATCATACAAGACATCTTTTTTGAATTTACAGGGTGTTACAGAGGAGTCTGAAATTCACCATATAGGACCTTTTGTTGCATTTAATAGTAAAGGATATTTGAGTTATGAGGCTGATTCTCAAGCGTTATTTCAACTTGGCGAACAGTCTTCAAATATTGATATTATCGAAAGCTATTTAAATGGAGTAGATGAGTTCAATGAGATTACCATGGACCTAACTAGGGGTACATTACTTAATTTAAACAGCCAAAGTCCAGGGTTGCTGGATAGAGTAAAACAGGGTGGAACCATAGGTTATATAATTATAATTCTAGCGGCACTAGGTATTCTTTACGGGGCTTATTTATTATTTGAAAAAGTTAATACGCAACTAAAAATAAATAAGCAACTTAGGGATTTTGAAAAGCCAAGTGAAAATAACCCACTTGGGCGCGTATTACTCTCTTATAATAAAGAATCGACAGAAAGCGATTTAGAAACCTTAGAGATGAAACTAGATGAGGCTGTGCTAAGGGAACTGCCACACTTAGAAAAAGGTTTGTCGATTATTAAACTACTTGCTGCTGTCGCCCCCTTGCTTGGGCTTCTGGGTACGGTAACAGGGATGATTGCAACCTTTCAGTCTATAACTTTATTCGGAACAGGGGACCCTAAGTTGATGGCTGGTGGAATATCGCAAGCACTCGTGACAACCGTACTTGGTCTGGTAGGGGCAATACCTTTGTTATTTATGCACAATATTTTAAATAGTCGAAGTAAGAGCATGATACAAATATTGGATCAGCAGTCGGCAGGTATTGTTGCTGAGCATATCCAAAAAGGCAGATGATTATGTTGCATGATGTATTTTCCTTTTTGAATAGCGGTGGCCCTGTATTATATTTTATTCTACTTGCCACTGTTGTTCTGTGGGTGCTTATCATTGAACGGTTTTGGTTTTTTTATAGGGAAGCACCTAGGTTGTGCTCTGAGATGAAATCAAACTGGGCGAACCTATCTAGCCATGATTCATGGGTGGCATTGAAGATACGAGACAGAATTATTTCTAGGGTCACCATTCAGTTTTCTCAGTACCGCTCATTTATACAATTATTAGTTGTTGTTTGCCCATTACTTGGCTTGCTTGGCACAGTTACAGGAATGATAAATGTCTTTGATGTAATGGCTATAACTGGGACGGGTAATGCTAGAGCTATGGCCTCAGGAATCTCAATGGCGACCATACCTACAATGGCTGGCATGGTTGTTTCATTAATGGGGTTGTATTTTATTGCCCGTTTTGATTCTTTATCAAAAAAACAATTAGAAGCGTTTAAAGACGCACTTATTAAATAAAAGGGTTATTTATGCGCAAGCAGCACGCAGGAACTGACTCTGACGAGTCCGTAATTGACATGACTCCAATGCTGGATATTGTTTTTATTATGTTGATTTTTTTCATTGTGACGACTTCATTTGTTAAGGAAAGTGGCATTACAGTAAGCCGTCCTTCTGCTGATACTGCAACGGAAGATAAAAAAGGTAATATTATGGTTGCCATTAAACCCAATGGTGAAATATGGGTTGATAAACGTGCTGTAGATGTTCGCTCACTGAGGGCTAATATTGAAAAATTGAGAGCAGAAAGTCCAGAAAGTGGCGTGGTCATACAAGCTGATACAGATGCTAGAACGGGAATACTTGTACAGGTAATGGATCAAATTCGCTTGGCGGGTATCGTGAATATTTCAATTGCAGCCTCCCCTGGTGCATGATGAAATTAATTATAATAACCCCTTTAGGAATAGCACTATCCATTTTTGTTTTTTGGTTAATGCAGTTACTAATAACACCAAGTTCCGAGCAATTAGTTAGGAACGACAATATTGCGATGGTGGATTTCATTAGAAGTATTAAAGATAGCAAAGCAGAGGAAAAGAAGCGAAATCCAAAAGAGCCTGAGAAACCCAAAACCCCACCTTTGTTAGATTCGCCAAAAATCCAAAAAACTCAAGCAGTCAAGGTGGATCTGGAAATGCCGGATATAACTAATTCTCTTGCTAGTTTCAAGGGGCAGGGAGTTGGAAATATGCTATCAGGCTATGGCTTTGGTGATAGTGATGTAATTCCTTTAGTGCAGGTAGAGCCAAGGTATCCATCACAGGCATTAGCTAGAAAAATTGAAGGGTATGTTGTTGTTCGCCTTAAGGTTTCAAAGGAAGGCGTCGTGGATGATGTTGAAGTTGTTGATGCAGATCCAAAAGGTGTGTTTGAACGTGAGGCAATACGGGCAGCATGGCGCTATAAGTTTAAACCGAAATTGGTTGATGGCAAACCTGTGGAGCAGATCGCAACACTGCCTTTTGAGTTCAATTTAGAGAAGTAATATGCGACTTATTTTATTATTTTTAATATTTATTAATGCATCAGTTTTTGCATCTTCAATCAGCCCAGGAACCTATAATGCATTAAATGAACTACAAGAAGACATTGCGGGAGAGCTTACTCCTAAGTCTATTGATAGCATTAGAGAGGAGTTGGATGATTTAATATCAAGCTTAAAGTCTAATCCTTTAGGCTTGGCTCTTAGTTTGCAAACTTTGGCGCAACTAGAGACCGTATTGGGTAATAATAAACAGGCGCAAATTCATTTATATAAAGCCATTGCTATTGATGACTTAGAGATTACAACGCTTAATCAATTACGAGCTATGTTAGGTTATTCACTTTATAGTATGGATGACCATCAATCTGCTATTCCTATTTTAAAAGATATTATAGAAAGCTCCGAGTCACCATCTGCAAATATTTATGCTCTATTAGCTGCTTCATATTATAGCATCCAAGATTATAGGTTGGGTCTTCCGTATATCGAACAAGCATGCAAGCTAAGTAAGCAGCCTAAAGAAGGTTGGTTGCAAATGGCATTTTCCGGACACTACCAACTTAAAAATTATGAAATGGCTTCCCGCTATGTTGATCTATTAGTATTTAACCACCCAGAGAAACGTGATTATTGGCAACAAAAAGCTGGTCTTCATCAATTGAGAGAGGAATATAATTTAGCTGCCATTACCAAGGAGTTATCTTATAAAAAAGGATTCCTTCAAAAAAACAGTGACTATACCAACCTTGGGCAATTACTGGCTTCTCAAGGGGAACCTTACAAGGTTGCTCTTATAATTGAAAAAAATATTAACAGTCAAGAAATTAAATCAGATGAAAAGATTTTGAATTTACTTTATCAATCTTGGCTGCAAGCAAAAGAAATCAATAAAGCGAAAGAAGTGCTCTCTATTCTGTACGATCAATATACGGTTTCTAAATATGGGTATACATTGCTTCAATTATATGTAGATGATCAAGATTGGGAGAAGGTTGTAAAATTGTCTTCAGGGTTGCTTAAATTAGAATTAACAGACGACCAGAAAGGGAAGGTATTTTTATATCAGGGTTTAGCTAACTACCGAATAGGTAATTCAAAAAAAGCTCGTATTTCTCTAGGGCGTGCTAGTGCATTCAAAAGCTCATCTAGCCAAGCAAAGAGCTGGATGAGCTACATAAAACAAATGGAAACTTAATAATCTAGCTCAATAAAAATAGGAGCATGGTCACTAGGTTTTTCCATGGCCCGGGTGTCGTAATCTATTCCGGTGTTTAATAATCTGTCTACTAAGGGAGGAGTAATCATTATTGAATCAATCCTCAAGCCACGTTTAGGTGTATCGTCAAACCCTTTGCTTCTGTAGTCAAACCAGCTAAACCTATCATTCACTTCCGGATTTAACAGGCGATAACTATCAATCAATCCCCAATTGATCAGTTTATCGACCCACTCGCGCTCTTCCGGTAAAAAAGCGCATTTACCCGTTTTCAGCCAGCGTTTTGCGTTTACATCGCCAATGCCTATGTCAGCATCAGTTGGGGCTACATTAATATCGCCCATGACAATAACATTATCAGAGCTGCTAAAGTTACTTTCTAAATATCCTAATAAATCTGAATAATATTTCTTTTTTGCTGGGTACTTTGTTTCGTGGCTTTTATTTTCACCTTGAGGGAAATAACCATTGATAACATGAAGGACATCATTGTTTGGCATTTGATAACTAGTATGAATTAGTCGTTTTTGGTCTTCCTCATCATCGCTGGGAAAGCCTTTTTGTACCCCTAACGCGGGAAGCTTCGAAAGAGTTGCAACGCCATAGTGAGCTTTTTGACTATGAATCTCGCAGTGCCAGCCAAGATTTGAGATCTCTTCCACTGGGACTTGATCGGGTGTCGCTTTAACTTCTTGTAGGCCTACGATATCTGCATTTAGCTTATCTTTAATAAATTCAAGTTGATGCATGCGGGCACGTATGCCATTTACATTAAAAGAGACTATTTTCATGCTGGTTCCGTGACTTTTTAAATTAATGGGGCATTATAAGCAGCCAAGGTATGACTAAAAAGGTTTTTCATGAATTGGTTGATAAATGACACATCTTACGCGCTGTTTTTGCTTGTCGATTTTATAGCTGTTTTGACACTGGTAGCAACAATGAGGTGGTTTAGTCGTATTGTGGTGCGACCAGTAAGCCAGCACTCTGAGGCCAGTAATATCGAAACGGCATGTGCGGTAATTGCACTGATGCTAGCTTTGACGGGGATTACCTCCGGTGAATTTAACCTAACATTATTTAATGAATGGGCACTGGTGTCTGCCTATGGATTGCTCGCAATTGCCTTGTTGAGGCTTGGGGGGATTATTCAGGATAAGCTTATTTTGCCAACCCTAAATTTAAATTCAGCCACTCAAAATGGGAATATTACGGCTGCATATTTAACGGGTGGGCACTTAATTGGTACGGCTATCGTTATACGTGCTTCTATGGAGTGGTCTTCACACAACGTTAATCTAGGTTTTATTGCATTGTTTCTTGGTTTTATCTTGTCGCAATTGCTATTGGCATTAGAGATTCGTCTTCGACTTATTTGGACGTCAGGCAAGCTACTTAAGTCTATTAAAGATTCTAATCGATCTGCGATCATTAAAGCAGCCTTACAGCATATCGGAGCAGCATTGGCCATCAGTACAAGTGCGCATTTTGCTTCAAACTTAGATACCCAGTGGCCCCTTGCCGTTCTTGCTTGGTTTGTTAGCTCAATCGTGTTTTTGTTGCTATATCTTGCACTGGCTGAGCTGTGTGTTCGACTCATCCTCCCTAAAGACGAAGCCTATGAGGGGGGAAGAGGGATATTAGAAGGGGCTATTTATTTAGGCTGGGGGTTTATATTGCCAGCAATAGCGAGCTAATCAAACAAGCGAGCTAATGCTGGCTTTTAATTAGGGTTTAAAAACTTTTACTTTATCAAAACCATTTTGCAAAAGCTGTTCAGCGTGCAACTGGCTCATAGTGCCTTTAGCGCAGTACAACAAGATGTTTTTATCTTTAGGCAGAGTATCTAGGTTGTTTAGCAATTGATAAAAAGGTACAAGCTTAATGTCGTTATTAGTTAGGTGTAATGGTGCAGTCTCAACTTCTTGAGGGTGGCGAATATCAATAATAACATCATCCGCAGCAGGAACTTGCACCAATTCAATATCGGTCACACCTTGCGTACTAGCTAACACGTTTTGAATACGTTCGATTCGCTTATTTTGTAGAGCGTCTTCAAGGACTGCAAAGTCAAATCGTGATTCTTCATGTTCAATTTTTTCAATTTTAGCGCGAGTAGTGGGTTTTACAGATATAACACCGCAATATTCAGGCATGGAAGCTGCAAAATCATATACTCCGATCTTTCTAGATATATCAATTATATCCGGTTTATCCATTGTGATAAGAGGTCTTAATACGAGTGTATCGGTAACAGAGTCTATAACTGTCAGATTGCGTAGGGTTTGACTAGAGACTTGAGCAACACTTTCACCCGTTACTAATGCCTCAATATTTAATTCATTTGCTACTTTAGAGGCGGCTCTTAGCATCATGCGTTTTAATATAACGCCCATTTGTGAGTTATCAACATTTTGTAGTATTTCACTCACAACACCTTCAAATGGAACGGTTACAAACTTTACGCCGTGAGATACAGCAAATGTTTCCCATAGATAATGAGCAACTTGTTTAACGCCAATTTCATGGGCGCTACCACCAAGATTAAAAAATAGGTAGTGGGTTTGCAAACCTCTTCTTAACATTAAATAGCTGGCAACATTAGAATCAAAACCACCAGATACCAATGAGAGAACGCCATCTTGGCAACCCATTGGAAAACCACCTAAGCCATCATCCTCTGAGGCGATTGTATGTAGCCTTTGTTTTCTAATGTCCAATTTCACTGTGTAATCTGGCTGCTTTAATTTTACAGCCTTCGCTTCACAGTGTTGCATCAAGCCGCCACCAACATAACGCTCAACATCAGTTGATGAAAATTCATGTGTACCGTTACGTTTTACACGAACACAAAATGTCTTATCTTTAATTACATCGGCATAAACATCTTTGGCGATATGGAAAATATCATCCATGGTTTCAAAGTTATGTTCTTTAACAACTAATATCTTGGAGATGCCAGGTATGCGCATTAGTTGCTGACGAACTTTCATTTCTAATGTGTCGTCCTGAATAATGACCTCAATGCTATCCCATTGACCTTGAACATGAGCCGTAATTTCAGAGTATTTTAAGGTGTCTTTGATATTTCTGCGTAATTGCATAATGAAGCGCTTACGTACAGGTTTTGACTTGATGGTAATTTCAGCAAATAGCTTAATGACAAATTTCATGGTAAACACTTGAGGGTAAAAATTGGGCGGATTATATCAAAATAATACGGTTAGCATTAGTCTAGCTAATACGGTTTAGGCATAAAAAACACCCAAATTGACTAATCTGGTTCACGCCTTATTTTCTTGTTGATAGCACTAGCGTGCCTTTCTCGTAGCTCGGAGTCTATGTATTTATCAGTAGTGGCCATACTTGAATGGCCTGCATCTTCTTTAACATGCTCCCTTGGCCGAATTTTGACGTCTTCAGATATTCCTGTATGACGGAGCCAATGGACAGTAGCTACTTTTAGCTCCATTGCCTCAGATTCTTGATCAATAGAAACAAGGTTATCATAAGCTTGATCAAAGCACTTTTGAACAAGATTTCTAACCTGTCTAGTGCTGGTTACAGGGCCTTGGCCATGAATTTTAGGTACTAGGGGAGTTTGCTCACCAATAAATGGTAGCGCAGGGAGGCCTAAAAATAACCTATACCGTTTTAATGCCTCAAGCATGGCATTAGACACCGTAATAATTCGGCTCTTGTTACCCTTACCTATGACATGAAACCACCAATTGCGGTCTTGATCCATTCTAAAGTCCCCCATAACTGGAGTAGAGCGCTCGTCTGCCACCAATTCAGAGATCCTTAGGTACATACCAAGTAAGCAATTCAATATGAATAGGGTGCGCTCATGGGCTAAAGGGTCATCACTTGCCATTTTTTCAGCCACCCTTATGACTTCATCCCACTGATAATTAGAGATTCTGCGCACAGGCTCTTGGTTTTGTGATTTTTGAATGAAGCGACTTTTTTGTCTAACTAGCGCAACAGGGTTAGCGCTTAAATACTCTTCTTGAATTAAAAAATTGAAATAAGAACTTAGCACTGCAAAGGTAGTTTGTATTGCCTTTTGAGATGGAGAGTAGAGCTTTGTGTCAATTCTGCCTCCAGAAGTTTTACTGGTAGGAGTAACAAAAGGTCGCCAATCACTGTTAGGAATTCGCTCCCCTTGTTTATTTTTGAACCTAGAAACGTTTTTATTGCCGATCCAATGTTGTGGAGGACTTAAGCAAAACTCAATAAATGCTTCAATATGCTCACGTTTTAAATCACTTAGCGTAAGATTACTTATGTGCCACGACCATTGTAAAAGTCTTTCTACTTCACGCCTGTAGGCATTAAACGTTGCACTGCTTCCTTTGTAACTTAACAAATACCGAACACTATAGAAGTAATCTTCTTGCTGATGTAATTCAAGCCCCGCTCCAATTTGGGCAGGGCTATATTTAAAGGCGTCAGGTAAGAAATCTAAATTATCAAATATAGGTTTAGGTATTTGTGCTTTATCCATGGTTTAAGCTTTTAGCTTCCATTTAAGAGGTTCACCAGCACGAAGCGGCACAATTACATCCCCTGCAAAGTCCATTTCTAAAGGAGCTGTCCAAGTTTCTTTTAGTAATGTAATGGTATCCGTATTACGAGGCAGCTGATAAAAATCTGGCCCATTAAAACTAGCAAAAGCTTCTAGCTTATCTAACGCACCTAAGTCCTCAAAGATTTCTGCATATAATTCAATCGCAGCGTAAGCACTAAAACACCCTGCGCAGCCACAAGCATTTTCCTTGGCTGATTTAGCATGGGGGGCCGAGTCTGTACCTAAAAAGAATCGATTATGCCCCTTGCTAACCACATCTTGCAGGGCTTGCTGGTGAATATTGCGTTTCAATACAGGTAGGCAAAATAGGTGGGGGCGCATGCCTCCTACTAACATATGGTTTCGATTATAAGCAAGGTGTTGCACTGTAATTGTGGCGCCAACATTGTCGCCTTGAGATTCAACAAATTGAGCTGCATCTTTTGTAGTAATGTGCTCAACCACCATGCGTAAGTCAGAAACTTTAGCTACTAATGGATCTAAAATATCATCTAGGAATGCTTTTTCGCGATCGAAAATATCAACATGATTATCAGTAACTTCACCATGCACTAATAATGGCATATTATTTTCTGCTAAAGCTGTAGCTATTTCTTCCAATCTACCTAGATCAGTAACACCGGAGTCTGAGTTCGTGGTTGCGCCTGCTGGGTAAAGTTTCGCAGCAACAACATGGCCACTGGCAGCCGCTTCGCGGATTAACTCAGGGGTCGTATTGTCTGTAAGATAAAGAACCATCAGCGGATTAAAATTAGGGTACTGCGTGCTGTGTTTAAGAATGCGCTCTCGGTACTCAAGGGCTTGCTTGGCATCCATAACTGGAGGATTAAGGTTGGGCATGATAATCGCCCGAGACATAACCTTGGCAGTAGCAGGAACGGTATACTGTAATGCATCACCATCGCGAAGATGTAAATGCCAGTCATCGGGGCGAGTGATGGTAATTTGTTCAGTCATGAGATAATCCAACAGGTGTTATATCTGCATTATACCTATGACTGAACAAAACTCATTGTCTAGGTTGTAATTTAATTCATCAGCTAACAACTTGCTGTTTATCTACCTTAATTGAGTCTTTTGCTAATAGCATATAAAAGGCCGGCACAATAAATAGCGTAAGCAATGTGCCGATAGACATACCTCCCACGATCACCCAGCCGATCTGTTCTCGGCTTTCGGCACCAGCACCGGTAGCTAAAGCTAGAGGAATAGCACCCAGTACCATGGCAGCCGTTGTCATAAGAATAGGGCGTAAACGCATGGAAGCCGCCTGTGTTACGGCATCTAGTTTTTGCTTGCCTTGCTCTTGAAGCTGATCTGAAAATTCGACAATGAGAATTCCGTGTTTGGTGATCAGTCCAACCAATGTCAGTAGGCCAATTTGGCTATACACATTTGCTGTTCCGCCACTTAACCAAAGGGCGATTACCGCACCTAGTAAAGCAGGGGGCACAGAAAACATAATAATCAATGGGCTTTTAAAGCTTTCAAATTGAGCCGCCAGTACAAGATATATAAATAACAATGCAAGAATAAACGTCTGTATTAAACCTGCACCTGAATCTTTGAATTCACGGGTCTGGCCAGCATAATCGACCTGAACGGGGATATTCATACTTTCTGAAAGCTCAACAATAGCATCCTCAATGAAGTCGAGCCCTTGCTGGGTGTCCACGCCCGGTTGCAGGCCAGCCTGCACGATTGCTGATTTCAATTTATTAAAGTGATTTAATTCCTTAGGGGCGATGGCTTCTTTGATGATCACTAAATTTGATAAAGGAATCATGGTTCCACTGGCTCCGCGAACATATACTTGACTAATGTCTTGTGGGTTTGCACGATCTTCAGGTGCTACTTGTAAGATAACATCGTATTGCTCAGACCCTTTTTTGTAACGAGTCACCTCACTACCGGCCATCATTATTTCAAGAGTTGAGCCTAATTCGGATACCGCTATACCAAGGTCAGCGGCTTTATCCCGATCAACTGAAATATCCAACTGAGGTTTATTCAATTTTAAGTCAGTATCTGGCTGTGAAAACAACCCAGACGAATACACTTTCCCCATTAAAGTTTGAATAAACGAGTTGAGCTGTTCATATCCTAAGGTGGTTTGTACTACAACCTCGATGGGCCGTGAAATAATGCTTTGCCCTAATGAAGGAGGCAGCATCGGAAAAGACATAGTTCCAGGTATGCCTTGGAACATAGGATTCATAATTGAATTTGCAATTGCCTGAGTGGAACGGTCTCTGTCCTCCCAATCTTGTACCCGTAAAAATGAAATACTGTTTGTAGAAGAGGGGAAACCAGTAATCATAAAATAACGATCCTTTTCAGGAATCCCTTCGTAGATTTCCTCTACTTGCTTAGCATATCGGTCAACATAACCCGTACTTGAACCCTCAGGAGCAATGGAGAAACCAATAACGGAACCTCTATCTTCAATGGGGGCTAGTTCACTAGGTAAATAGCTATACAAAAATGCCAGTGCAATGACAGTGAGTACTGCTAAGCTGATAAGTGACCTTGTTTTACCAAGCGCATAAGTTAAAAGTGACTTATAAGATTCAGTCAAGCGATCCAGTATTTCTTCACCCTTTAAATAAAAACGACTAGGGTTTGTTTCATGGCGCAAAATTTTAGAAGCCATCATGGGGGCAAGTGTTAAAGCCACAAAGCCGGATACCATTACTGCAGCAGCAAGGGTTAATGCAAACTCTGTAAATAGCTTGCCTGTGCGCCCAGGAGTAAAGGCCACCGGTGCAAATACAGCGGCTAAAGTAAATGTCATGGCTATTACAGCAAATGCAATTTCACGCATTCCTTTATACGCGGCTTTTAAAGGCTCCATTCCTTCTTCAATGTAGCGATAAATGTTTTCTAATACCACAATGGCGTCGTCAACCACTAAGCCCACAGCCAATACAATGGCTAAAAGGGTAAGTGTGTTAATACTAAAATCAAACAGTAGCATTATGCTAAATACACCAATTAATGATACGGGTATGGTCATTAATGGGATAAGTGTGGCTCGCATGTTTCTTAAAAATAAGAAAATAACAATAATCACTAGCGCTATAGCTTCAAAGATTGTCGTAAATACAGAGTCAATGGAGCGTGCAATAAAGACAGAGGAGTCATAAGCAATATCAATTTTCATACCCTCAGGTAATGCCGCTCGTATTTTTGGTAAACGCTGTCGAATACCGTCACTAACGGTAAGAGGGTTTGATACAGATTGTTTAACGATACCCAGCGCCACAGCACTCTTTCCATTAAAGCGAGAGATTACACGCCCACTTTTTGCTGCTTGCTCAATTCTTGCTACGTCTTTTAATCGAACCAAATAATCATCACCTTTTTTAAGTATGATATTTTCAAATTCGACTTCACGGTTTAAATCCGTTTGCGCCAGCACTGTAAACTCTCGTTCAGTACTCTCTATTCTACCTGCAGGTACTTCAATATTTTGTTGAAGTAATGCCTGTTGAATTTCTTGAGGCGTAATGTTCAGTGCCGCCATGTTGTTACGATTTAACCATATGCGCATGGCATATTCGCGTTCACCTGCAAGCCTAATACTGGCAACTCCAGGGACTGTTTGTAATGGATCTTTAACTTGTCTATCTGCATATTCAGTAACATCAAGCGGGGAGTGTCGATCACTGGAAAATGCTAACCAAATGATTGGTTGTGCATCGGCTTCTACTTTTGAAACAATAGGTACTTCTATATCACTTGGTAAACGTCCGCGAACACGCCCAACACGATCCCTAACATCATTAGCCGCGCTATCAGCGTCACGATCCAACTTAAAATACACTGTGATTTGTGATTTTTCAGAAGTGTTTTTTGATACTAGATAATCAATACCTTCAACACCGGAAAGAGAATCCTCTAGTATTTGCGCAACTTGCGTTTCCATAATTGATGCGTTTGCACCAAGATAATTAGTTTCGACTGTTACAACAGGGACATCTATGTTTGGATACTCACGAACTGTCATTTTATCAAAAGCAATAATACCTAGAAGTACAACCAATATATTTAATACAGTTGCAAATACAGGGCGGTCAATACTGATATCAGATATACTCATAAATCCCTCTACTTATCAGTTTTAAGCGCATCAGGGAAAAGAGCCTTTACTTTTACACCGGGCTGCACTTTCATTTGACCAGCCGTAATAATGATATCTCCTTCATTAATACCTGTAATAATTTCGACCTCTGATTTTCTGCGTGTACCAATTTCTATGGGGGTTATTTCAACTTTATTATTAACAACTTTCATAACTACGTAACTTTGTCCTTGCGGGACTAAAGCTTGCTCAGGCAAAAGAAGGGCGCTTGGATTTCTATTCACCTCAAGAATGACACTTGCAAACAAACCGGGTCTTAGAGTTTGAGATTGATTATCTATAATCGCCCTAACCGCTAAACTTCGAGTTTCTTCATTAATTGCAGGTGATACAGCTGAGACCGTGCCTTGGTAAATTTCTCCGGGGTAAGCTGGGGTTGTAATTTCTATATTTTGACCAACGGCCACTTTACTTAAATAGGTTTCGGGTAGCGCAAAGTCAAATTTAAGTGTTGTAAGATCAACCAATTTAATTAAATTTTCGCCTGCATTGACGTAGTCACCGATCGAGATATTGTTAATATCAATCACTCCTGTAAAAGGAGCCTTAATTGATAATTTGTTCAATTTTGCCTGAAATGATTGAACCTGCGCTTGGTAGATATTGTGATTAGCTGCAGCTGAATCTAGATCTGTTTCACTGGCTGCTTTTTGCTTATATAGTTTTTGAATTCTTTTTAGTTCTGTGTGGCTTAGCTGCGCTCTGGCTTTCGCTTCGTTTAAGTTGGCAGTTTCTATGCTGTTATCGAGTTTAAACAGTAATTGCCCAATGTTAACGTGAGCGCCGTCTTTAAAGGATACAGACGTTATGCGGCCTGAAACCTCTGGTGAAATAGTTACTGATTGATTCGCCTCAAGAGTACCTATGGAATTAATGGTACTTTTTAGTATCTGTGGTTTTACCTTGATGACCTCAACGGGCATTGGAGTGTCGGCGAATAATATAGTTGGCACCGTAATTAGAAGTAGTCCTAATAAATTACGCATGTATTTACTTGTTAATTGGTGCATGTGTCATTCCTACGGATATTTTCGTCATATAAGGTGCGGGCACTTAAGATTATTAAGAATCAAATGATGTATACATACTTAAATATAAGCACACATCGGGCGATTTATCTTATATTGATATATTCCGATAATAATTTTTATATAGGGTTTAATATTCAATTTACTTATAACTAGGGCTCTCCACTTAAGATTACATGTACGTTTAACAGGAAATCTAAAGTGAATTAAAGGGGTAATGACCCATTGCCTGTATATACTAGAGAGTCCATCATATTGATTTACTTCCTAGCTAATATTCAATTCTGCACATTTATATAGATGCTTCTACTTCTAGCCTTAAATCCGTCTACTCATCCCTACATAGTTCGTTAGGGAATTCTAACTCGATGGTTGTGTGCTCTAACCCAAATCCCGATAGGCGGTCAGCAATCTCGGTTTTTAATTGGATTTGACGGGTTGGTTCGATTAGCTTACTCAATTCTAAATGCGCGGTCATGACATGGTGTTCCCCGTCAAGCGACCAAAAATGTAGATGGTGAATCTCTTTGACTTCCGCAAAACTCAGTAGTGATTCACGAATAGTAATGGCCGTATCATCATTTGGCGTCGCCTGAAGAAACAGTTTAGTTGTGGCCCATAAATTACGAAGAACGTTGATTAATATAAAAATCGTAAAAGCAATGGAAAGAATAGGATCGAGTATGGGCCACTCGATAAACATCAAAATGATTGAGACTACCAGTACGGCTACCCAGCCTAGAACATCTTCCAGTAAGTGCCAATTCAGCATCTGCTCATTAAGTGACTTACCTTTGGAGAGTTTAAACGCTGCATAGCCATTGACGGTAACCCCTAGGACGGCCAGGCCGAACATACCCTCAACAACCGGCATTTCGGGGTTAAGGAGTTTGGGAATTGCTTCAGATAAAACCCAAATTGAACCGATAATTAATACGATTCCATTAATGAGTGCGCCCAATAAGGAAAATCTTCGATAACCGTAGCTAAACCTTGAGGTGGACTCTCTTTCGCTCAGGTTACCCAGTATCCAAGCAAGACCAATCGATAAACTATCCCCGAGGTCGTGTACCGCGTCAGCCATTATTGCGGTGCTATTTGTCAGCCAACCTCCAATAAACTCGATGATCGTAAAACTGACGTTCAGAAAAAATGCCCAAGCTATTCTGGAGGTGGTATCATTTTTATGTGCGTGATTGTGCATACTCATTTACCTAGGTATTGTGATGATAGTCCTTTAGCTAAACCTCTGGCTGGCTGTGTGCCGTAGTCCATTGCGTAGGTTGTTTGATATGAATTAAAGAAAATAAGCAGCGCACCAACAACACATAGTCCGGCGCCTAGAGCATCTTGAATATTGATCATATGTTTTTCAACTACGACAGCCCAAACAAGAGACATAACAATATAAATCCCTCCGTAAGCAGCAAAAGCACGTCCGGCAAATGAGGCCTCCACAAACGATAAAATCCATCCAAATAATGCAAGCGAAAGAAGTCCGGGCACTAGCCATAAGGGACTTTTATCGAGTTTGTACCACATCCAAAACGTGTAGCAGCCGGCAATTTCGAAAATGGCGGCAACGGTAAACCATAAAAAACTCATAATATTACCCTGTTAACTCACTTGACGTTTGAATAAGTTGTCTTCAATAGGCATAAGGTGTTGGGTGGTTCTCTATGCGTTATAGAGGGTAAAAATCCCAATGCCGATAAAACCAATTCCTGCAATATAGTGTAAGTATTTCTCATTGATGTATTCCGCTAGGAAACTACCCGCAAGTACACCCAAGGCAGATGCCACAATTAACGCAGCTGAGGCAGCAAAAAATACAGTGTACTTACTGACATCTTTATCTGCTGCGAATAGCATTGTTGCTAGCTGCGTTTTGTCACCAAGTTCGGCGACAAATACTGAAACGAATATCGTTAAAAATATTTTCCAGTCCATACCAATTCCTATTAATTGAGTATCTAGTTTTATTTTATTGCTATAACCAACGACGAACATGTTGGCAATACTCACTGTATGAGTCCCCGTGCTGTTTCGTTAAATACTCTTCTTCCAAAGCCACCTGTATTTGAATCAGCGCAATATCAAGGGCCAGTATTGTTAACGTAATTGGGTTGGGGAGTAACAGAAAAAACCCGAAAGAAATGAAAATAATACCGACAAAAATAGGGTTTCGTGAATATTTGAACAAGCCCTTTTGAACAAATTCTGTCTTTGTTTCATGATCGATTCCAATTCTCCATGATGCGCCCATTTGTGATTGTGCCGCCAGCACCCAAACTAGCGAAACAACCATTATTCCCATTCCCATCCACTGAATAGCGGTATGGTTCATCAGGTCAATCGGCCCGATAGATTGATACTGGTTTGGCAGGAAGCTATAGAGAATAAAAACCAAAATGGAAACAAGAGGTAGAAATTTAAAGTACCGCCCCGTAATCGATTCGGCCCCTGTTTTCTGGTTGAGCTTAAAGGCGTTTACGCCCGTTCTCTTTGCAACAACAAAATTCCTGAATATAACGGCAAATCCAAAGAAGCAAATAAAGTAAACGCCTAAAAAAATGATAATAGTATTTTTCATAGGTATAGCCCCTTACAAAGAAGGGGCTCCTCCATTGTTATTAGCTCACCTTTTCGTTTTTATGTAACCAGTGGTACAGCACCGGTAAAACGAGAAGTGTTAAGAGCGTTGATGAAATAATGCCGCCGATCACCACAGTGGCAAGGGGTCGCTGAACTTCTGCGCCGGTACCCGTATTTAGTGCCATCGGAACAAAGCCCAGGCTCGCAACCAGCGCAGTCATCAGGACGGGCCGCAGACGAATCATTGCGCCTTCAGTAACAGCCAAGATTAAGTCGCCTTTTTCATGCCAGAGGTCGCGAATAAAGGCGAGCATAACTAAGCCATTAAGTACGGCGACGCCCGAGAGAGCAATAAAGCCAATACCCGCCGAGATGGACAAAGGCATATCTCGAAGATATAGCGACAAGACGCCCCCGGTTAACGCTAGCGGCACGCCACTAAAAATAATCAAGGCATCTTTAAGTGACGCGAAAGCCATGACGAGAATTCCTAGAATCACCAATAGAGTAATAGGCACCACGATGGACAAGCGTTGGCTTGCAGACTCCAGTTGTTCAAAGGTGCCGCCATAATCTAACCAATATCCCGGTGGGATATCCGCTTGTTCACGGATGCTGGCTTGCACTTCTTTCACGAAACTGCCCAGGTCGCGACCGCGGACGTTAGCAGTGACCACAACTCGGCGCTTACCGTTCTCGCGACTTATTTGCGCGGGTGCCGGTGAAACATCCAAGGTTGCGACTTCTTCGAGTGGTACGTAATCTCCATTGGGGAGTGGTACCGGTAGAAACTTTAACCGGTCGATATCGCGACGCGTTGTTTCAGGTAAGCGAACCACTAATTCAAAACGTCGATCACCCTCGTAGATAATGCCGGCTGATTCACCACCAATGGCGGCAGAAACCCAATCCTGAAGTTCGGCAACATTTAACCCATATCGGCCCAAGGCAGTGCGATTCGGTATCACGGAGAGCGTAGGTAACCCAGTCACTTGTTCAACCCGAGCATCGGCCGCGCCTTCAATTGCGTTAACGATACCTAGGATATCGTTGGCCGTTATGACAAGTTGGTCCAAGTCGTCGCCAAAAACCTTGATGCCCAGATCCGCACGCACACCAGAAATAAGCTCGTTAAAGCGCATTTGAATAGGCTGGGTAAACTCATAGTTATTTCCCGGTAGCTCCTCCACAGAACGCTCTATTTCCTCAACGAGTTCGGCTTTCGTTTTGGAGGGGTTCGGCCATTCACTTCGCGGCTTAAGTGTCACAAAGTTATCGGCCACATTGGGTGGCATAGGATCGGTGGCCACTTCCGCCGTGCCAATACGGGCAAAGACCTTATCCACTTCTGGAAAAGATTTGATTCTCTGTTCGAGTATTTCCTGCATTTCCACGGCTTGTTCTAGACCTGTACCAGGAATACGCATGGCGTGCAGCGCAATGTCACCTTCGTTCAATTGAGGGATAAATTCTGAGCCTAAAGTGGAAGCTAACCATAAACAAAACACAACGAGAGCCGAGGCAAAGCCCACCACCGCCCAGCGAAATTTCAAAGCCAGGTTAAGTAAGGGTTTGTAGGCAGATTTTGCTTTGCTGATAACGATGCTTTCTTTTTCACTGATTTTGCCATTCATAAACACAGCAACAGCTGCAGGCACCACCGTTAATGACAGCACCATGGCTGACAACAAGGCCATCACCACCGTCGCCGCCATAGGGTGGAACATCTTACCTTCCACGCCGGTCAAGCTGAATATCGGGATGTAGACGATCGTAATAATGGCTACACCAAACAAGCTTGGGCGAATCACCTCGGATGTGGCTTTGAAGACAGTGTCTAAGCGTTCGCGTAGATTTTGCTGTCGACCATTCGAATGTTGAGCCTCGGCCAGGCGGCGAACGCAGTTCTCAACAATGATCACCGCACCATCGACAATCAAACCGAAATCTAGGGCTCCCAAGCTCATAAGGTTGGCCGATACACCCGTTTTCACCATGCCAGTGATGGTCATCAACATGGCTAACGGAATTACTGCTGCAGTAATTAATGCAGCCCGCATATTTCCTAACAAGAGAAACAACACCACGACAACTAGAAGCGCGCCTTCCATCAGATTTTTGGACACCGTAGCAATGGCCTTATCGACCAGTGCGGTGCGATCGTAGACGGCTTCCGCCACAACCCCTTCCGGTAGCGAAGCTTGAATATCATCGAGTTTACTCGCTACATCCTGAGCAACCGTGCGGGAGTTTGCACCGATGAGCATCATGGTCGTACCTAGCACGGTTTCCACACCATCGCGTGTTGCGGCGCCTGTGCGCAGCTCTTTACCAATGGCTATCTCGGCAATATCCTTGATCTTTATCGGCACACTGTCATGTTCCGTAATGATGACATTGCCGATGTCTTCGGTCGTTGCGAGCTGACCGGGAGAACGAACTAAAAGTTGCTGTCCATTTCGTTCGATATAGCCTGCGCCACGATTATCGTTGTTGGCTTGTAAGGCTTGTACAAGCTCTTCAACACTGACTTTGTAAAGCAGTAACTTCGTGGGGTCGGGCATCACGTGGTATTGCTTGTTGTAGCCACCAATACTATTCACCTCTATGACGCCTTTCACCTGGGCGAGCTGAGGTTTGATAATCCAGTCCTGTATTTCTCGCAAGGCGGTTGCGGTGTAGGGTTCACCATTGGCCATGCGGGCATCAGATTTGGCTTGCACGGTGTACATAAAGATTTCACCCAAACCGGTGGATATGGGACCCATCTCCGGTTCTAGCCCAGGCGGTAAGACACTTTTGATCGCACCCAGTCGAGCGTTAATCAGGTTGCGGGCAAAATAGATATCGGTGTCTTCTTCAAACACCACCGTCACCTGTGACAAACCGTAACGTGACAATGATCGCGTGTAGGAAAGATTGGGTAAGCCAGCCAGCGCAGTCTCCACCGGATAGGTAATGCGTTGTTCCGATTCCAATGGTGAGTAACCCGGAGCAGCGGTATTGATTTGTACCTGAACATTGGTGATATCGGGTACCGCATCAATCGGGAGTTTTTGGTAACTCCATACGCCCACACCGACTATCAACAAAATCGAACATAAAAATAGTAAGCGCCTTTCAATGGCTAGGCGCAAGATAGATTCAATCATAGTGCGCCCCTTTAATGGTCGTGTTCAGCTTCGGATTTTTCGATATCGGCTTTAATTAAATAGCTGTTCTGACTGACATACTCAGCGCTACTCTCAAGGCCATCGATAACTTCATAAAAGTGATCGTCTCCACGACCTAACACAAGAGGGGTAAAGGTGTATTCGTCGCCGCGCTTAACAAATACGCCCTGGCGTCCGCCCAGGCTTTGGACGGCATCTTTCGCAACGGCAAGAGATACGGGAAAGCGACCAATCTCTAATTGGGCTTCCACCATCAAGCCCGGAGATAAAGTCTGCTTGCTGTTGTCCAGTTTGACCCGCGCCAACTGATAAGGGGCGTCCATCGATGGCACGACATGTTTGACCCTAGATTCAACGCGTCCGTTGGTTGTCAAAACATGAACGGATTGATCTTCTGCGACCGAGGATTGGTGAGTAGGATAAACACGCAGCTCTGCCCACACAGTGTCAAAGTTGGCGATAGAAAATAGAATTTGATCCTGAGTCACTTCACCACTGTTGGCATGCCGTTGAACAACACGGCCAGAAATAGGCGAACGTATTTTGTAGATCTTGAGGCTCTCATTGGATTCAATTTCTGCCAATACATCATCGGTTTTTACCGTATCGCCAATAGTAACTTGAACAGACTTAACGAGGCCTTCAAAACGTGCGCGCACATGACTCAATTGTTCTGGACCTGAGACCACGTTACCGTAAACAGTGATGGTTTGGTGGAGCTCTTGAGAGCCAGCGTTTGCGGTTACGATCCCCACTTGTTGTGCCATATCGCTATTAATGCGGCTGCTATTTTCTTCGCCGTCATTCTCGCGACCATGCTCATCATGATCGTGCTTGCCCTCATTGTGATCAACATGATCTTCATGTTTATCATGGTCGCCGTCTTCGTGATGTGGAGCATGTTGTTCTTTGGCTTCATGCTCATGTTCGTGGTCACCTTCCGACCAGGAGTTTAATGACAGCATGCTTAGCAGAAATACCGGTGCAAACAGTGCGCCTAAAAAGGGCATTCTGCTTTTAGGTGTTAAATAAGAAAACAAAGTGGTTAAGTCTTTCATTATTTATTCTCCTTTGTTTTTTTATTTACATGGTCATCGGCGTGATCGTTGTGGTCATGATCCTCAATGTGTTTATCTTTAGATTTCTCTTCGTGATCGCCTTCAGCGTGATGTTTTTTATGGTTTTCACTTTCTTCATGTTGATGGTCGTGTTTATGCTCTTCGTTTGCCTGAGCACAGGTACTTAATCCAAGGACGCTTAAAACAAAAGTTAGCATCGTGAGAACTGTGAGAGTTGATTTTTTCATGGTCATAAATTCCTAAGGCCTGATAGTGATCAAACCTGATTAATTTGAATTAAATTATTGATTAAGGGCTTCACTGGACAGCTTTTCTATCAGCGCTTGACTAATGAGAGCTGTCGATGCTGCATCGATACGTGCTTGCTTAGTAGCAAGCAATTCTTCTTGAGCAGCAATTAAATCAAGATATCGATAACGGCCATTTTCGTAGGCTTTTCGTGTGAGTTTGAGCGCGTTTTCGAGCGCTGGAATGATCTCATTTTCGGTTTTATTCACGGCCGCGATGCTCTGCCGTCGGAGTGAATACGCTTCAAAAAGCTGGGCATGCAAACGCAAAAGAAGATCCTGCCGGGCATAATCCACAGCATTGCGGTTTGCCAGGGCAGTCTTAACTTCGCCGCTGTTTCGTTTTTTGGAAAATAACGGAATGGAGAGCCCTGCGGTGAATGCTGAATCACCAGTTTCCTCAAAGCGCCGAATACCCGCACGCCAAGTTAGATCACTCCGACCACCAGTGCGTGCCAGCGCAACTTCTGCGTCTTTGATTCTCGCTTCACTCGCAAGCACCTGAATGGCTGGTGATGTCTTTACTCGTGCATACAATTGATCAAACCCTTCGCTTGTCTCATTCTCAAATAGGGATCCCTCTAAGGCGCTAAAGGTCGGTGTGGTATCTCCCCAAAAACGCGCAAGCCGCACTTTCTGACGCTCCAGTCGCTCCACTAACGCAGCAAGGCGGATCTCAGCGCGGGCAACTGCCGCTTGAGCGCGCATGACTTCAGCTTCGGGTGTTGCCCCTTTGTTGGAACGCGTATTAACCGTTTTTAGTAATGATTGAGATAGTGCCAAAGATTCTTCCGCTAGCTGAATGTTGGCTTGGGTTGCCAAACTTTCAATATAACTCGCCGTCAGTTCACCGAGCACATCCAGTGTAGTGGCTTTCTTTTCCCATTCGGCTTGAATTATTCTTGCGTCAGCGAAAGAAAGGCGAGCTTCGCGTTTTCCTCCTAGCTCAATAACTGAAGACAAAGCCAGAGTGGTTTCCGCAGAATCAAATCCCTTGTTGTTATTTGATCCTGCAAAGTTTTCAGCCGCCAGTTCTAATTCTAGCGCCGGTCGCAAGGCACTGGTTTGTCGTTGTGCTCTTGTTGCTTCTTGAATAAAGGTATATTGATAAAGCTGTGGGTTTTTCGCTAACGTACGGGTTAGCGCTTCTTTTAAGGTTAGTGCGGTGTCTGCATTGGCAGCAATACTTAAATTGAAAAGTAAAAACGCAAGCCATACGCAGGAGGTGCAATACCTGTTTAAAGTGGTGCGATGCATGGATAAATCCTAATGTAATTCGTAAACCCGCAATTGCGGCTGGTAACGGTACTTAGGGTTTATATTCTTGGTGGGCGCAGTAAGGTATTTACAAAACCGGGGTAAGCTTGTTCAGAATACGCCGATATTTTTGTGGAATGCTTGCGCAATAAGACATGGTCAGTAGAGCACGAAGGGCAGGGAGGGCAATGCCCGTGACAATGACAGCAGTGTTGACAATCCGACTCTTGAGAAGAAAATAAGCTTTCGTCTAGGAGTTCGGTATTTTGCTTTTCAATCGTAAGATTATTTGAGTCTTGGTTATGCTGATCGAAATTAATATGCTCATACCCTGACTGATAAAACTGATGAGCATCAGCCATAGCAAGGCTTGATTGAGATGCAATCAATATCATCAGCAAGTATGTCAGGATACGTTTAAGCATATTTCAATTATACACGTTATAGGCTGTCATATGGTAATTTTTTATTTTAACAAAAGGATACGTCGGGCGCCGTTTAAGACGACTAATCCAATGATAGTTCCAATTACCAAGTCAGGAATTTGAGAGTTGGTCACAGCCACCAATACTCCGGCCGCAATGACACCCACATTAGCCAAAACGTCATTCGCGGAGAATATCCAACTCGCTTTCATATGAGCCCCTTGGTCTCGTGACTTGAATATTAGTAATAGGCAGGCAATATTCGCTATTAATGCCACTGCACCTAGGCTCATCATGAGAATTGAGGCGGGTTCACCTCCATATAAGAAACGCCTACCCACCTCTAATAGCACACCAAGTGCCAGCGTGACTTGTAACCAACCAGAGAAATGGGCTGCTTTAAGCTTAAGTTTGGCAGCTTTACCAACCACATATAAGGACACGCCGTAAACAGCTGCATCAGCAAACATATCCAGTGAATCAGCAATAAGTCCTGTGGATTGAGCAATAATGCCCACGCTAAGCTCGAGTACAAACATGACTGCATTAATACCCAGTAACCACCGAAGCACTCGTGCTTCGCGCAGCTCATCGGATATTGCAGTTTCCCGGGCAGCGTGAGTAGCTTCTCGATCGACCGACTCAATCGAGATCAAACTTGCCCCAAGCCCGACAGACACCATAGTTCTTTCTATTTCCTCCCCAATACCTGGATGATATACACGCACTCTGCGGTTGGGTATGTCAAATTCAAAGGTGAGTGCTTCACCAAGACTAGCAAAAGCCGTACGTATCAGATTCTCTTCCGACGGGCAGTCCATTTTCGGAACGTCAAACACACTCAAGTGGCTTATCTCAGCCTGATCATTACCCATAGGTTTCGATTTGCATTTAAATGACGCTCCATGACTGCCTTCGCAGTCACATGCTTTAGAATCTTCAGTCATAAATTAATCTTGATTATTAAGGTGATGTAAGTTATTTATTCTAATCTCTATAGTAAGTATAGAGTCAAGGGTTAGTGAGGTAATATATGAAAATAGGTGAATTAGCAAAACGCAGTGGCTGTTCTGTACAAGCAATTCGTCACTACGAAAAAGAGGGGTTAATTTCACCACCTAATCGTACCGAAGGGAATTTTCGAGTTTACAACTCAGATGCACTAGAAAAACTAATTTTTATTAAGAATTGCCGTGGACTGGACTTGGCATTAGATGAAATTAAACAATTAATTTCTTTGCAATTTTCACCATCCATACCTTGTGAAGCAGTCAATGAAATGGTCGATATGCACTTATACGCTATTAAGTCACGCATTGCAGACCTGCAAAAACTTCACGATACCTTAAAGCAGTTACGCCTTAAATGTGGAAGTGCTAGGTCTGTCGAACAGTGTGGTATTTTGGCTGAATTATCGTCTATTACTGATTCTTAGAGGGACTGCGTGAGCGGACTTTAAATGATACTCATGAGTGATAAACCTAGAGAGACCCCAGTTAAGTAGTGCTCAAGTAATTTCGTGCATCATAGAGGGTTAAAGCTATGATGCGGCTTCCACTTGGATTCATTTATTGTTGTAACGCAAGATATAGCTTCAAAGTATTCTATTCTGCTTCATGGCAGAAAGTGCAGTAGAATTTTACATTCCTTCTGTTTTCTAACTTTTTAAAAAGTTCTCAGTCCTCAATTTCCGAAATATAGCTTCTTAATTTGGCATTATCAGACTTAACTCTATCTAGCTCTTTAGTCAGCTCAGATAGTCTTCGCTTTAAGTTATTTATAATGGCTAATTTGCTTTCATCTGAACGCGCCTGGCCAGATGAAATTCGTTTTCTTTCTGCTTTTACTTTAGATGGCTCTCTACTGCTATCTATTAACTCTCTTAACTCTTTATTGCTGTATATAAAAGTCCTAGATACGCGGGCTTTTTTTGCTACTTTGTTTAAGTTGATTTCCTCAGAGGCGTAAAGCATATAAGAGACGGTATCTCGTACAGCCTCTATTTTCTTCTCTGACTCGTTTTTTTTATGAGCAATTAAATGCTTTGAATTATCAGTCATTTACCGCTTCCAGACCGTCTATTATTGTAATTAAGTTATCATGTACTTGCTTATTTAGGTCGTGTTGACGTGAGAAATTCTTGGCTTTCGACTCATTAACAAGAAACTTTGCTTTTTGAAGTTGTTGCTGATGTACATCCATGTATGTCTTATCCGTACGAAAACTAGTACAGGTTAAACAAGCATTTGCATGAGGACAGGTTTGCTTAACGGGCAGGGCACAAATTCCGTTAGAAAGGGCTTGGGTTGCCAGTTGATGCTTCAACCACTTGGCTTCTATAGGGGTGTCATCATGCTCTATAACTTCAATTTCACGAATCACATCTAGTCCACTATATAGCTTACCTTTTATATCAATTAGTTGATTTTGTGCCTTATCTATTGCTGTTCTCATTGTTTTATTGTGAAGGTGGGCATAGATAGCAGTCATCATTGGTGATTCATGTCCAAGATAATTCTGGACAGTAACCATATCAACACCATTATTTATTAAATTTGTACCAACGGTATGTCGAAAGGTATGGCTGCTGACTTCTTGTTTTAAACCAAGCTCATTAGTCAGCTTTAGCTTATCAGATAATTTTTTTAAGCGGATATTGAGTGTACGAAGAGCATAGGTTTTGAACTCTTTTTTTCTTCGATGGCCGAACAAATAATTATGAGGATTACTTATTTCCATTTTTTCGCAATACTGATCTATATAGGCAATTTGTGTTTTCACTGTGCCAGCCAACTTATGACTTATAGGAATAGTATGCTCTTTTATAAATTTTCGATTTATTCTTGTTAGGTACCAGTCACCATCCTTGTCTTGGCTCATTGAATCTTTTTTAAGGGCCAAGAGTTCACTGCCACGCATTCCAGTCTCCATGATAACCTGAAGCATCCTAGAACCTTCGTCATCTTCAGAGTCCACGTGACCCTCTAGTTCATTTTGCACTTTAAAGCTTAAGCCTTTAGGCTGAGACTGAATTCTTTTTCTTGGTCTCATTTCTTTTGTTACTAACGGGTATTTATCTTTAGAAATAAGTCCCCACTGAATCCAGCAAGTGGTTATTTCATTAAGCTGTGAGTAAGTACTGCTTTGAGTAGCCAGGGCTTTATCGTTAATGCTTTCAAGATAGCGACGAAGGGTGTTTTGTGTAATTACGCTAATAGTAGGTCTAGAGTACTCAGCATCTAAAAATCTACTTAAGCTTCTCCCTATACGGAGATATGAAATTAAAGTATATGCCTGAACAGATGTACGCTTTCTCCATATTGTCTCTTTAAACCTGTCACGTAACCATGGCTGTTGAATATCATAAAAAGACATATTGTTGTAACCGCTAGGGCGTTCATTTTCTGCATACCCTAATTTTTCAAAATTCCATATATCCTCGTCAAAAATCGATTCTCTCGTAACCAGCCTGATAGATGCTCTAGAATGATGATGGCTCATAGTAAGTTATCTCCTTTATCTGCAAATATCGCCCGCTTAATGTCTTCTGCTGTTAAATGCTCGTAGATCTTTTTGGTTGTTTCGATTGAAGCGTGGCCTAAGCGCTTTGAAACGATCTCTATTTTCACGTTTTGTCTTAATAAGTCAGTAGCATGACTGTGTCGCAACATGTGAGGTGTTACAGTTTCCCCTATGACCCGTGAGAACCTTTCAAACAGATCTTTTACAGAAGGGTAGGTAAGGGGTTCGCCTTTTTCACCGCCATCTTTTCTGTATAGCTTTGTGAACACATAGTCAGAGTCAATGTCGCCAGTATCATTTATGAGGAACTCTGTATACATATCCGCCCACTTTTTGGTAATTCCAACTTCATAGGGAACTTTGGTTTTGGAGTAAACTTCATTGGCATTATCTACTCTAGGATGAATGATAAGTTGAGAGTCCCAGCTTTCAATATCTGAGTGTCGAAGTTGTAATACCTGTCCAATTCGCATACCAGTTTCAATCAGTAGCAGGATCAAAAGCCGATCCCTTGGGTTTGAACAGAATTCTAAAAGCTGAAGCTGACGCTCCTCACTAATAATCTTTACCTTTCGCAATACAGGTTTGATCCTACGAAAGGGCTTTAACTCCCTAGAAACAGACTGAGGTCTCGATGCTGATGCAAACGATAGGAATTCTTTAACCTTCGGGTTTCTGGATAAGTCAGAGGAAATTATTTCAATTGAAAAAGACGGATCTAAAACATTTGTATTTAAGCAATACCGATAAAATGCACTTATGGCTGCAAGACATCTATTGATGGTTTGAATAGTGCGGGCTTGTCCTAATTCTGTAGGTAGGACCGATAGGTTCTCAGATTTAGAGTGTTTGTAATATGCAATGAAATCAGTAATGACATCGATACTAGTTAGCTCCCAATCTATTTTAGATTTATCCAGATACCTGAAATATTGCGCTAGGTCGTAGGAATATGCCTTAACTGTGTTTGGAGCAAAATCTCTTTTATCTAGGTGACTAAGAAATCTATTTATGTGCCTAACAGGTAAACCGTCTGAATAAACTCTAAATGTAACTCTTTCTAAGGTTGGGTGCTGAAACTTCTCAACTCGCACTAAATCAGCCTTGCTTGGTAGTTTTGGGGCTGTGAAGCTTACATAGCAAGAGTTGAGGTGTAAACAAAAGGTGTTTTTTCTGTGTGGCGGACGTGAATTACACATATATTGGTACTTCCGATAATAACAATTATCGGAAATTGTAATTATCATTGTGTTGTCTACTATTAAAGAAAACCATGGATTGAGTAACCAGTATGGAATCGGCACAACAAGCGATCTCAACACCTTTATTTGGCCTAGTCGACTACCTAGAGGTAATCACCTTTTATGTCGGTAATACACAGTATGCAACTCCTGTTAGCGAGGTTCGCTACATCGAGCAGGATAAGCGCAAAACAACACGCATTGAAGTAAATGCCAAACTGGGTGCTGAGGTAACCACATATCAAGGAAAGCCAGTTCCAATTTATGATTTTGCTGAGTTAATGGGCTGTGAAGCCGAATACATTAAAAACTTTAAATTACTGCTCACATTAAAAGAAAGAGAAAAAGACCACATAGCATGGATGGATGCACTGGAAGCTACGTTACGAACCGGTGTGGCTTTCACTAAAGCTAGGGATGCCAGTCAATGCGAGTTTGGTAAATGGTACCTTACATTCACATCTGAGGATGAGTTACTGGCTGATATTATGACGGATTTTGATGAGCCGCATAAGCGCATACATGCATTGGCTGACGACCTACTAAAGCTTAAAGAGGACGGTTCTCTAGAAGAGGCGTTGGAAATATTTGAAGCAGAAAAAAATAGAACGCTAGGTAAGTTAATTAGCTTATTTGAAGCAGCAAGAGAACGCCTTGAGATTATCACTCGCCCTATTTTGCTGTATATCGATACCGGCAAAAAAATGATAGCGGTTCGATTAAATGCAATTAGTGATATTTTAACTTACTACAAAAATGATTTTACATTACAGCAGGATGTAGATGATAACGAAGCCATCATCAATTTGACGTTCGTTGCTGGATATCTAGATAATAAGGACTCTCAACCGCCATGTGTCGTATTAGACTGGCGGTTGTTTAATCGTTAGGGTGTATTGCCTTGCTTTAATAAGGAACTAAGCATACCTACTAAGCGGTCAGGTAAGCCTTTAGATAAATATGTCCCTACAGGTAGCAATGCTTTATTTAACTCGGATTTCTCATTGTTACAAACTCCTCTGCTGAGCTTGGGTGTATGCCAATTGTCTCATCAAATACTGCTTTGGTAGCGCCTGCTTTAATTGCAATGACAATACCTTGAATGATCTCAGCGGCATGCTCTCCTACCATATGTGCGCCAAGCACTTTGTCGCTTTCATTATCAACAATTAACTTCATGTAGGTGCGCTCTGTTGAATCAGTCATCGTTAATTTTAGTGCTCGAAACTCGCTTTCATAGCGCTTTACCTTGTATCCCTTTTGTATAGCCTCTTGTTCTGTCATGCCGACTGTTGCCAAGTTAGGCTGAGAAAATACAGCCGTAGGAATATTTGTATAATCCAAAGGTATTAAGTTACCTTCATACTGCTGGCGTAAAAATGTCATTGCTTCAGCTAGTGCGACTGGTGTGAGCTGAGGAGTGTCGATCAAATCTCCCAGTGCATAAATTGACTCTGTGCTGGTTTGATATTGCTCGTTAACCTTAATAAAACCACCATCATCGAGCGCAATATTGACATTCTCAAGACCTAAATTTTGAAGGTTTGGATTCCTTCCTGTTGCAGCTACTACAAGATCAACCAGAATTGAAGGTTGGTTATTAAATTCAACCCTGTACCCTTCTTCTTCTTTTGTGATCTTAATTGGCTGCTCTTTGATTAAAGTTAGACCTTTCTTAAGGATTTCATTTTCAGCAAACTCTCTTGTGGACTCATCAAACCCTCTAAGTAATTTCCCTGAGCGTGAAGAGATTGATGTTTTACAGCCTAGACCATTTAAAATGCCTGCAAATTCCACAGAAATATAACCACTGCCCACCACCAAAGCTGTTTGGGGAAAGCTCTCTAAATAAAAGAAGTCATTGGAATTGACCATGAATTCTTTGCCAGGGATTTCTGGTAAGTCAGGCCAACCACCTGTAGCAAGAATAATTTTTTCTGCAGTAAAGTGCTCCCCATTAATAGTTACGGTATTAGAATCCACCAATGAAGCATGACCTAATTTTGTTGTCACGTTCGAGCCATCTAATAAGTTTTGATATATCCCATTTAATCGCTCAATCTCTTTTGTTTTGTTATCACGAAGAGTGTTCCAATTGAATCCATTTAAGTTTAAGTTTAGCCCGTATCCTTTAGCTTCATTTATCATATGAGGGAACTCGCTCGCATATACAAAAAGCTTTTTAGGTACACATCCAACATTTACGCAAGTACCACCAAGGTAACGTGATTCCGCAACCGCAACACGTCTGCCCATAGCCGCAGCCATCCTACTCACTCGTACTCCTGCTGAGCCTGCACCAATTACAAATAAGTCGAAATCAAATTTACTCATGACTTTAAAACCGCTCTAATATTCACAATACCTGGTTCGACCTTATCTATGGAGATTTGTTCTACTTTAATACCTCTTGAGGACTCTAAAAGCTCCAGCCAATCTATTGCAGAATTGAAATTAACCTTGTCTAGCCAAATTCGAAGACCGGTATCCCCATCTGGCTCAAAGCGTTTCAAATGAATATTTTTAACCTTAGCTGTATTATTTACAGTGCTTAGTATTGATTTATTTCCGCCTGCGCTTGTACTGGTGCCCGCCCCAAACAAGTAAGCGTTTTCTTTCATTTTAGTATGGAATGCCATTTCTGATTCATAGCGCTTAATTGCACTATCACGTTTTTGTGATACTGGGGACCATACCCACGAATAAACAATC
The DNA here is from genome assembly GCF_040371755.1 of Oceaniserpentilla sp. 4NH20-0058. NCBI lineage: Bacteria > Pseudomonadati > Pseudomonadota > Gammaproteobacteria > Oceanospirillales > Oceanospirillaceae > Oceaniserpentilla > Oceaniserpentilla sp. 4NH20-0058. Next base: position 190,341 of record NZ_BAABWE010000001.1, on the reverse strand, counting down.
GCGATTGACACAACTATGCCAAGCAGCTTAACCAGCTTTTGATCTTTTTCAGCTAGGTTTGTAAACCAGTTATGAGTGCTCTTATACAAAGAGCTTTGTTCTAATTGTATTTTTAAGTTACGCTTTAAATTATCTATGCCGTTAGCCATTTTGCTTCACCTTTAAAACGCCCTTGATTTGACTTCCAACTTCTGTGGCTGATGTGATATCCACTTGCAAGCCAGAACTGGCAAGCTTTTGTTTAATACCATCAAGTTGAGCTACGTTTTTAACTATTAGGTTTACTTCAATTTCATTCTTTTTTCCTGTGTATCTAACAGCGTCCCATTGAGCGCCACCGGATTCATTAATACCTTTTGTGGTGCTGGCTAATAAATTAACAAAACCATTATTTATGGTTGTTGCCCCGCCAGTTTCTTCTAACTTATCTTTAAATTGACGTCTTAAACTCCTAACTCGCTCATCCGGAAATAAATTAGTGTAAAAACTTTTTGACGCGTTCGACACAAGATCGCCCATTTGTTTGTATTGGTTAAGCTCTTTAAGTTGCGTGACAAACATAGCTACCAATAGAACTGCTGCCAAAGCTAAAGGTGCCTTAAATTTATTTATTTTAGTGGTGTTTTTGGGTTTTCTCTTTTGGTAGGAGCCTGATAATAAATTGGCATTAGCTGATTTTAGCTGATTGATCAGGTGTGCATGTAGTGTTGATGCCTCACCTTTAATGACTTTAAATCCGATATTTTCAAGCTCTAAGGATAATAGTTCATTTTTTTCATCTAAGTCATGAAATTCAACGACTTCTCGCTCGTCATTTTTTAGTCGCTCAATAACAAGGGGCAATATATCGATACTGACACTCATGGCACCAAATTTCGAAAAACGAATATTAGCTATGTCATCTAAAACACAAACACATATCCCCTTTTCTACTTGAGGAAGAAGTAGTGGTAAATAAAACAAACCATCGGGATTATTTGTATTCACCACAGATGTCATTAGATCATGGCTGACAATTAAAGCGTGGGCTTCTCCATTTTCTTTACCTAAGTAATGAATATGGTTCTGATCAATATCATTAGCTAGCTGTTCTTCGAGCGCAAACGGCAATGCTTTAATGATTTGCTTGGCCTGCTTAACAGGCATCTGAACAGATAAAATTTGACAGGCTGTACTGTTGATTATTTGCAAACCCAAATCATCATCTGAATTTGCACTTATTTTGTGTAGTTGCTCGTCTAGGGTGGTTAAGCTCTGTGAGATTGGCTCATATATATTTATTATTGTCATTAGGTGCAATCCACTATTTTCAAATGATTGTGGTCTTCTGGCTTACGAGATAAATCACGATAAATAATCCCAGTAAAACCATCGTTATTTCCAGTTGAGTTTGGTTTACGACGCAAAATGCTTTCTGTATTTATATCTGCATCATTAATTGTGTCACCATCAATATCTAAAGTAACCCTTGATAGAATACTAAAATATGTCGAATTAACTGCAAAATCAGCAGCAACTATAGTAGCTGGTACTGTTGAGGTTGCTTTACTAGTGATAGCCTCAATTATTGGGTCGCTCATGAAGTCTGATACCGTTTTATACAAGGCCACCCCTCTATCCTTTCCGCATGATCCTGAGCGTGTCTTTTTAACTAGCGCCTCTGCGTCAGTCTCTGAAAGTGCTGAATCCCATGCTGATAATACTTTAGCTGTGGTTGTATTGATGTTCAATTGTATAGAGCTAGGCAAGGCCGTTATATGAGGCTCTAAAGCATAAAACAACTCATTGGTAACCCCTTCAACCAATTTAAGCTCCGATGGGTGAGTCATAACAATTTCGCCAGCACGATAAGGTGGTGTATTGTTTTCATATATGTAATTGGCAGAGCTGCTAGGTGTGAACCAATCCCTTAAGTTATTAGCAACTGCAGAGGCGTCTGAAAATAAAGGGTCGACTATTGTTATTAAACGCTTAAAGCGGGCCAAGGCCAAAGATGGATTGCTCGCAGCTGGATGAAGCCAATTTAAATTAAATAAACCCTGTAAATCACGAATCCTAACCTCAACAAAAGCATTATCTATTTGAGTTGGGAATGCCTGATTCCATAACTCACTGGCAGTATCCCACTCCTCTGATTGGTTTATATCTCGATTTAAGTCAAATGAGAGCCCTGCTTTTGCGATTTCCTCAGCTGACATAACTAACTGCATGGCTTGAGATTGTGTAAAGGTTGTCGATGCCTGAGCAATGTCTAAGGCTTGCCTTTGCTGCATGGAAATTGCCATTAAAGACACTAATGCAAAGATGAATAGTACTGTTATAAGTGCAAGGCCTGATTGCTTATTATTCGGTGAATGCAAAACGCGGCACCTCGTATAAGCGGGTAATTTCACCAAGTTTTTTTGTGGTGATTTGTACCTTTAACTGCACTAAATCTGGCGTTAGTGAGCCGGTAAGATATGGTCCGGGCCAGTCTTCTTGCCAACTATCGCTACGCACGCTATTTGAAGGGGTTACAAAATCCACTAACTGGCCACGATAAAAAAACCTAACGTCTTCTACTTCTTCCATTAAGAGTTGAACAAGTGGCTCTGAGTCTGATGCCAAATCTAAAACAGGCCAATAAATTCTAACCAAGCATTGCTTGTCTGATGTATCTTCATTTTCATCAAAGGGTTTAGGAACATCTTTACAGTACTCACTACCGTGCCCTCTAACGGCATAGGCGACACGCTGCATATTTGAGCGAGAGGTTCGCTTTCCCTCATCACCAAAACTTGGTAAAGAGGCCAAGCCTGAACGGGTAAACTCTATGAGATAATCACTACCGGTACTGAATAGTTGGTCAATATGTTGACCATAGACATCACGAGTTTTGCGTCCTGCGATTTGTGTTAAATCACGCTTCACCCAAAAGTCCATTCGCTGTATTTCTTTAAGCTGTTTTGCTCGTTGTTCGGTTGCGTTTTTAGTGCTGGCAGTACTGGTTAATAGCTGGCTTGCACCTACGCCAATTAAAGCTGTAATTGACACAGCCAGTAATACTTCTAGTAATGTAAAGCCGGACTGAGATTTAATCATTGGCGATATACGTAGTTAGGGTTTGCAGTGGACTATCAGGATTTTCTGCCAAGCTGACAGCTACGGAAACCTCTTTAATCTCTAGGGGAATTGGCATGCCTGAGAAATTCTTTTTAGGTTTGGCGTTAATTTCAATGATCCATTTGCGCTCACTGAACTTTATATCTTTTTTCTTTTTAGTGATGGCTGAAAAAGCAGAAGAACGCATTTCAATAATTTCATTTTCTGCAATCCAAGTGGCTAGCAGCTTGCGCTCTAGGTGTATTTGATTATCCACGGCTAGGGCTGATGCTTTAGATAATGTAGAGGCAATTAAAGCAAAAATAGTCAGAGCAATCATTACCTCTAATAAGGTGAAGCCTTTATTGCTCTTCATTGTGCACCTCATAAAAGAAACGGCCCATGCCATCACCCCTTACTGTGGCGTAGCCGTCATAATCTTCCATTTGAATTTTAAGTTGTATTGGTGTTTGCTCCCCCGATGCCATCATAAAAAAGACTGGTTTAATCTCTTCTTGTTTTTTGTCTTGCTTTAAAACATAGGGTAATTGTAGTTCTTGACCCTCCACACTTAACTCTAAGTACATGGACTCAGGCAGTATATAATGCTGAATATATTTTCCAGTATAACCATTCCAACTACTAATTATTTCATCTTCACTTGTACTATCGGCTGTGGTTGCAGGTGTTTGAATTTCGTAAGAGAATGGTGTGAATTCAGTTTTTGCAAATTCAAAGCCTATATTTTTATTATTAAAAAGAGCCTCATCCGCTGAGGCCTCTAATAAAAACTTTAACTTTTCAGCTTCTGATTTTATTTCATTAATACGGCCGTCATGAGAGGTATTCAGTGAGGCCATTGAAACCAATAAGGCTATAATGACCAGTACCACTAAAATTTCTATTAATGTAAAACCTGAATTATGACGGCGCATTATGCATTAATCGTTTGAGCTAATGTCTGCGTTGTCTTCTTCGCCGCCTTCTTCGCCGTCAGCACCAAAAGAGACAATTTCATATTTACCGCTCTTAGAAAAGTACAGGTAAGGATTGCCCCAAGGGTCGATAGGTAGCTTTTTCATATAACCACCAGACTTATAGTTTTTAGGCTCAGGGCTTCCTGATGGCTTAGACACTAATGCTTCTAGACCTTGAGAAGTAGATGGGTAACTAAAGTTATCAAGTTTATAAATATCTAAAGCTTGAGAGATGTTTGCCATTTCCGCTTTGGCTGTTTTGACACGAGCCGCCCCTGCCTCTCCAATGATATTAGGGGCAACCATAGCCACAAGGCCTGCTAAAATGGCTAGCACTACCATTATTTCAATTAAGGTAAAACCTGATTGTCTTTTCATTATTATTTCCTTTTTTGTTATCCAATCATTTGATTCATATTTAAAATTGGTAGCATAATTGCTATCACAATTAACACTACCACCCCACCCATTACTAATAGCATGATAGGTTCAAACATACTGACTAATGTTGTAATGGTGTTTTGTAAATCTGTTTCCTGATTTTTAGCGGTACGCTCTAGCATAGAGTCAAGCTCGCCACTGGATTCGCCGCTGGCAATCATATGTAACATCATAATGGGAAATACACCCGTTTCTTTTAGCGCTTGATGAAGACTGCCACCTTCGGTTACCTGCTGGCAAGCAACGGTTAGCTTCTCTTGAATAATGACATTACCTACTACTTGGCCAGCTATTTTCATGGCCTCAACAAGAGGGACACCACTTGAATTTAAGATAGCTAACGTACTAATAAAGCGTGAGGTATTAAAGCCTTTAACCATTTTGCCAATAAACGGCATATGGATCATTGCATGATGATATTTCTTTTTAATGTGATCTTTTTTTATCGCCCATAAAAAACCAAATATGGTACCTGAAAATACAATGATAAGTTTTATCCAATGGTCCACTAAAAAGTCACTGGAATTAATCATCACCTGCGTAAGTGTAGGTAGTTCTTGACCGTTTTTAACAAAAACTTCGACAATGTCAGGCACTACAAGCGTCAACAATAAAACCACAATACCAATTGCAACTACGCACAAAATAATGGGATATACAGCCGCTAATTTAATTTTTTGTTGATTAACTTGACTGACTTCCATGTAATCAGCCAGTCTGACCAAAACAGTATCAAGGTGTCCTGCGTGTTCACCAGCAGCGACGGTTGCGCGATACAGCATTGGGAAAGCATAATCGTATTCGTTTAGTGCATTAGCAAGGCTGTGCCCTTCTAAAACTTTAGAGCGAATAGATAAAATCATAGATTGAATGCGTTTTTTTTCTGTTTGCTCGGCCGTTGCCTTTAGGGCTTCTTCAATTGGCAATCCCGCACCAATTAAAGTGGAAAGCTGGCGCGTTAACATAGCTAAATCAGCAACAGAAATGGCTCGTTTAAAAAGTTTGCTGAATGGCTTTTCAGAGTTTTGATTAGACGTACTTTGTTCAACCGAGACAGGCATAAGCTGCTTATCACGTAGTTGCTGGCGAACCTGCCTTGGGCTATCGGCTTCGATGACCCCTTTCTTTTGTCTGCCATTGGCGTCTAAGGCTTTGTATTCAAATGCTGCCATGATTACGCCTTAGTTACTCGTAGTACTTCTTCTAGGGTGGTTTCCCCTTCGATGACTTTTTGCAAGCCGTCTTGCTGAATGCTATTGCTTTGTTTACGGGCATGGCGATTAAGCTCTATCTCTCCAGCGCCGTTATGTATAAGGGTCTTCATATCATCGTCAATCTCGATGATTTCATATATACCACGTCGGCCTTTATAGCCAGAGCCGCCACATTCAGCACACCCACCGGCATGATAAATCGTTGTTTTTGCATCTTGTGCAAAACCCAGCAACTCGTTTTCTGCTTCATCTGCTAAATACGGCGTTTTGCATTCGTGGCACAAGGTACGTACAAGACGCTGGGCAACCACACCTACCAAGCTAGAGGCCAATAGGAATGGCTCAACCCCCATATCCTGAATACGAGTTACAGCACCTACGGCTGTATTGGTGTGCAATGTAGATAAAACCATGTGGCCAGTTAATGACGCTTGTACTGCTATTTCTACAGTTTCTCGGTCACGAATTTCGCCAATCATAACAACATCTGGGTCTTGGCGAAGTATGGCGCGAAGACCACGAGCAAAAGTCATGTCTACTTTAGTATTTACCTGTGTTTGACCGATGCCAGCAAGACTGTATTCAACAGGGTCCTCTACCGTAAGAATATTACGTGATTTGTCGTTTAGTTCGCTTAATGAGGCATATAGGGTTGTTGTTTTACCTGAACCAGTAGGTCCAGTTACTAAGATAATGCCATGAGGTTTATGAATGATATTCAAAAGACGCTTGAGGTTATCACCTTTCATGCCCAACTGGCCCAGATTTAAGCGGCCTGCTTGCTTGTCCAATAATCGCATTACAACACGCTCACCATGGCTAGATGGCATAGTTGATACCCGTACATCTACCTCTCTGCCTGCCACTCTTAATGCTATGCGCCCATCTTGTGGTATGCGTTTCTCAGCAATGTCTAACTTAGACATAACTTTAATACGGCTAACTAACAAGGGGGCTAATGCTCGTCTTGGCTCTAACACCTCTTGTAATACGCCATCTACGCGAGAGCGCACAACCAAGCGTTTTTCAAAGGTTTCTATGTGAATATCGGAGGCGTTACGTTTTACGGCATCGGTTAATATGCCGTTTATTAGGCGCACAATAGGTGCGTCATCTTCTTGTTCTAGAAGATCGGAGGTTTCGTTAATAGCATTGGCTAAGCTAGCAAGGTCAAGGTCTTCGCCTAGCTCCTCCATGGCTTCACGGCTATCGGCGGATTCTTGATAGATGCGAGCTAACTGGGTATCGAAGTCATCATCTGATACAGCTTCAAACTTAACAACTCCCGGAAGCACGCGTAGGCACTCAGTAAAAGCTTGATTCGGCGTAGTTTCTTTATGCCAAACAAGGTATGAGTTATCGGGCTGATTTTGGGCCACTAGGCCAAAGCGTTTTGCAAACCCGTAAGGTAGGCGCTCAGGTGACGTTTTAACTTCAACAGATTCCACTTCTACTTCACTTATTATTATCGGGATCTAATAGACTGCTAGTGTACAGCCAAGTTTCATTTTTTTGAAACGAACTATTACCATTATACCAACTAAATACGCGGAAAATATAACAAACACAAAAAAGCCCGGATAAACCGGGCTTTTTTGACGAGTAAGACAACTATTAAAGCTTGCTATCTAGCTCTGGAATGGCTTCAAATAAATCAGCCACTAGGCCATAGTCAGCCACTTGGAAGATAGGCGCTTCTTCGTCTTTGTTGATAGCAACAATGACTTTAGAGTCCTTCATACCTGCCAAATGCTGAATAGCACCAGAGATACCAACTGCAACATATAGGTTTGGTGCAACGATTTTACCCGTTTGACCAACCTGCATGTCGTTAGGTACGAAACCAGCATCAACTGCTGCACGAGATGCACCTACACCAGCGCCGATCTTATCAGCTACCTTGTAAAGCATTTCAAAGTTATCGCCATTTTGCATGCCACGACCACCAGAAATGATGATATCAGCAGACGTTAGCTCAGGGCGATCAGATTTAGCTAGCTCTTCACCAACAAAAGCAGAAATGCCCTTGTCAGCAACAGCATTGCCAGCTTCAATAGCAGCAGAACCGCCTTCAGCTGCAACCGGATCAAAACCAGTTGCACGAACAGTGATTACTTTCACTGCATCGCTAGATTGAACGGTTGCAATGGCGTTACCTGCATAGATAGGACGCTGGAACGTATCTGCAGAAACAACTGCAACGATCTCAGAGATCATATTTACATCTAGCAAGGCAGCCGTACGAGGTAAGAAATCCTTACCTGTGGTTGTAGCAGCAACTAGGATGTGGCTATAGCCTTTACCTAATTCAGCAACTAGATCACCCATAGGCTCACCAAGCTGCTGAGCGTAAGCTGCATCATCAACAAGGATTACCTTGCTTACGCCTTCAGCTTTTGCAGCTGCATCGGCAGCAGCTTGACAACCTTGGCCAGCAACCAATACATCAATATCACCACCAATCGCTTTAGCGGCAGCGATTGTGTTTAAAGTCGCACCCTTAAGGGTAGCGTTATCGTGTTCAGCAACAACTAATATACCCATTACAGCACCTTCGCTTCAGTCTTAAGTTTTTCAACTAGTTCATCAACGCTTGCTACTTTAATACCAGCAGAACGCTCAGCAGGCGGCTCAACTTTAACTAGAGTTTGAGTAGATTTGATTTCTACACCAAGATCAGCAGCAGACACTACTTCTAATGGCTTACGCTTAGCTTTCATGATGTTTGGTAGAGAAGCATAGCGAGGCTCATTCAAACGAAGGTCAGTAGTAACGATTGCAGGCAGAGTTAAACCTACAGTACGAAGACCGCCGTCGATTTCACGAGTAACATTCACTTTGTCGCCATCAACCGCAACTTCAGAGGCGAAAGTACCCTGAGGCATACCAGTTAATGCACCAAGCATTTGACCAGTTTGGTTGTTGTCGTTATCAATAGTTTGCTTACCAAGAATAACTAGTTGAGGTTGTTCTTTTTCAACAATGGCTTTAAGTGTTTTAGCAACAGATAAAGACTCTAGTTTTTCTTCAGTTTCTACTAGGATGCCGCGATCAGCACCTAATGCAAGAGCAGTACGAATTTGCTCTTGAGCAACTTTAGGCCCAATGGAAACAACAATAATTTCAGTGGCTACACCTTTTTCTTTAAGGCGTACCGCTTCTTCTACTGCGATTTCACAAAATGGATTCATGGCCATCTTAACGTTGGTCAGATCAACGTCAGAATTATCAGCCTTAACGCGCACTTTTACGTTGTAATCAATTACACGCTTAACAGCTACAAGAACCTTCATAGATTCCCCGTCAAGTTGAGTGGATTTAAGAAAGTAGAACGACTTATTTCTCGGAAAAATTATCAGCCGCCTACAAGGGGGTGCATATATTGAACCTAAATAACTATAAGGTCAATAAACACCACCAAGTTGACGATTTAATAAGCAGTCGATATTAAAGTTCTACTTAACGATACATTTGTGGGAAGAGATTCTATTCAAACGCGCGTTTGAATGCTAGTCTGATTATGACGATTTGTTATTTAATTAGTTATAAATAGCCAATCCCCTATTTTTCACTCGGCCATTAAATTTGGCGAAACCCAAGTAAATCAGTATACTACGGCGAATTTTTTGGCTCATTTGGCCGCATTTTAATCACAGCCCACACTTAGAAACGGCTGAGTTAGCTTGAGATAACGAGGAGAGTTCAATGGAACGCGAAGCGATGGAATATGACGTCGTCATTGTTGGCGGTGGACCGTCTGGCCTATCAACAGCCATTCGTCTTATGCAACTTGCACAAGAAAAAGGTCAAGAATTAACTGTCTGTCTAGTAGAAAAAGCAGCAGAAGTAGGCGGCCATATTTTATCAGGTGCTGTCATTGAAGATCGTGCACTTGCTGAGCTTTTCCCAGACTACAAAGAAATGGGCGCACCTCTTAACACCCCAGTTAAGCAAGATGAAGTTTACTTTTTCACTGGTGAAGAAAAGAGTTTTAAATCTCCAAACTGGATGATCCCCAAGCCAATGCACAATGATGGCAATTATATTGTCAGCCTTGGTAATGTTGTTCGTTGGTTAGGCGAGCAAGCTGAAAACCTAGGGATTGAAATTTACCCAGGCTTCGCAGCAGCGGAATACATCGTAGAAAACGGCCAAGTAAAAGGCATTATCACTGGCGACATGGGTGTAAGTGAAGCTGGCGAGCAAACTGAAAACTACATGCCTGGCATGGAGCTTCGCGGTAAATACACTATCTTCGCAGAAGGCTGTCGCGGTCATTTAGGCAAACAACTTATTAATGAGTTTAAGCTTGATGAAGGTAAAGATGCACAGCATTACGGCATCGGTATCAAAGAGCTTTGGGATGTTAAGCCAGAAAACCACAAAGAAGGCCTAGTAATACACGGCGCTGGCTGGCCTTTAGATGAATCAAACTCTACAGGCGGCTTTTTCCTTTACCACACGGAAAACAATCAAGTGGTTGTTGGTCTAATTACCGACCTTGCTTACTCTAACCCGCACGTAAGCCCATTTGATGAATTTCAACGTCTTAAGCATCACCCAGTACTGAAGCAGTATCTTGAAGGTGGCAAGCGCGTATCTTATGGTGCTCGCGCCATTACTAAAGGCGGCTTAAACAGCTTACCTAAAATGACCTTCCCGGGTGGTTTGATTGTTGGTTGTGACGCAGGCACTTTGGACTTCTCAAAAATCAAAGGCACACACACTGCTATGAAGAGCGGTATGATTGCTGCAGAACAGGTGATTGCTGCTATTGAGTCAGGTCGTGCAAATGACGAACTAACTGAATACACAGAAGCATTTGAAGCATCTTGGGTGTACAAAGACCTACACAATAGTCGTAACTTTGGCCCAGCCATGCATAAATTCGGCATGTTCTTAGGTGGTGCATTTAACTATGTTCACCATAATATCCTGCCATTACCATTTACACTGCATGATACCACTCCAGATTACGCGACACTTAAGCCTGCAGCTGAGTGCAAGAAGATCAATTACCCTAAACCAGACGGTGTAATTAGCTTTGCCAAACTGGACTCTGTATTCATTGGTAACGTTAACCATGCTGAAGATCAGCCATGTCACTTACGCCTTACAGATGCCAACATTCCATTAGGGAAGAACCTTCCTTTATATGATGAGCCTGCGCAGCGTTACTGCCCTGCAGGGGTTTATGAAATTGTTGAAAATGAAGCCGGTGAACAGCGCTTCCAGATCAACTCTCAAAACTGTGTACACTGTAAAACATGTGATATTAAAGACCCAGCTCAAAACATCACCTGGGTAACACCAGAAGGTTCTGGCGGTCCTAACTATCCAAATATGTAATTTCAGACAATAAAAAAAGGAGCCAGTGGCTCCTTTTTTATATGCAAAACAATTAAGACAGGCTTAATATATAACTGCTCATTATTTGTTCCCCGTGGAACATATTTTAACCAACTAACCTATTTGATGCAGCTCCCCTGCACTTTCAACCATATACCTACCATCTTTAGCTAAGGCACTCGATGCCAAATCATAATAAACGTTGCGATTTAATCGAGCGAACATTCCTGCTCTAACATGAACTTTTGGAGCCTCGTGAGCATCAATCTCTAAATTATGCGCAGAAGAAATTACTAATTCATCACCTGTATTCGTAATCAGTTCAATGTTTTGACCCATCTCTGTGGTGATATTATTGGAAAGAACAGCAACAAAGGGTTGATCTTCTACCTGTATGCGCCATTTCTCTACTGGCGTAACCAAGAAGTATTCACCTCCTTCGTACTTTAAGATAGTACTGAATAGCCGCATAAGTTTCTCACGAAGAATTGGATCACCTTCGTGAAACCACTTACCATTTTTATCAATGCGAATATCAATATCACCACTAAAATCAGGATGCCACTGATCAATCGGTGGCAACTGAGACGGCATGTCTAAAAAACGCCCTAACTGCTGACTTAGTACAGTCAAATCCATTAAAGACCTCGCTGCCATTCCTGACGTAAACGAATTCGATCAGGCTGATAAAGAGCGGTATTAATCTGCTCAAGCATGTCGGCTTTATTTCGCCCTAATACACCCTTCAAGGGTAGATAGTTACTGGCATGATCACTACGAAATATTGTTTTTTCCAACTCAAGATGTTCGATAAAGTGCTTTAACTCTAGGAATAATCCTGTTTGATCCATCAAGGACCAATCCTGTTTAAATCCTTCCTTGAAGCGCTCCTCCCCCTGCGGGAAGCTAACCACTAAGGTTGAAAGGTATTCAGGCTGGGTTTCATTCATCAACTTAGCACTATTGATGGCATGCTGCTCAGTATATTTAGGGCCACCCAAGCCATTTAGAATCATCACTGAAGACCTTAAACCCGCGGCTTTTATTTTTAATAATGCATCACGCTGGGTTTCATAGGTTTCACCTTTATTAACAAACTCAAGAATTTGAGTGTCACCTGACTCACAACCTACATATAAAATATCCAAACCCAGTTCTTTAAGCTGAGCTAGATCCTCCACTGATTTTTTGTAAATATTTCGCGGCAGACAATAGCTCGATACACGCCTTACTTGCGGTAAGTGTTTCTTTATCATCTCAAGAATCGAAACTAGTTTGCGCATAGGCAGTACCATAGCATCACCATCAGCTAGAAAGACCTTGTTAAATGGATAGCCAGCTTGTGCAACTTTGATTATATCTTGCTCGATATCTTCTTCTTTTCGAGCTTTGAACTTCTTTTGTTCTTCTGTATACATCTCACAGAATGTACATTTATTCCAAGAGCAGCCATTGGTTACCTGTAAAATAAAAGAACGAGCTTCGCTTGGGGGTCTAAATACGGGTTCTATATAAGAAATCATGATTTCACCTCATTAATTCTTCTATTTTCGCATGCTTGGCCCAGTAACAGCAATTTTGTTCGATTTATTAATAAAATGGCTGAGCTTATTAGTTCAAAATGATAAAATCCGCGGCTTAATTTTGGGGGTGTTATGAGTCAATTTATACTTGGTCAAAGATGGATCAGCTTATCAGAGCCAGAATTAGGCCTTGGCTTAGTAACCAATATTGAAGGCAGACGCGTTACCCTTGATTTTCCTTTGGTCGAAGACAACCGTGTATACTCTATTGGCAACACCCCTCTTATACGTTGTATTTTTGCAGTAAATGACCGAATTCAATTGATCTCTGGCATTGAGGCAAACATCATCAGTGTGAATGATGAATCAGGCATTATTCAATATCAAATTAGTGAATTCTTATGGGCAGAAGAAGAAGATATCGCGCCAAACCAAGGTAAAGTATCTCCAGTTGACCGATTAAAAGCTGGGCAAATAGGCAGCTTTAAATGGAGTAACCTGTATCGTCGCTTACTTGAGGCGTACACCCATCAGCAAGGCTTAATGTGTCACGGCTTTGTTGGGCCCAAAATCAACATCATTCCCCACCAATACGATGTTGCCCAGCAAATTTTAAATATGCCATTACCAAGGGCATTATTAGCTGATGAGGTAGGCCTAGGTAAGACCATCGAAGCTGGTTTAGTAATCCATCAACTTGTGGCATCTCAGCGTGCTCAGCGTATTTTGATTTGCGTGCCGTCCTCTCTGGTCAATCAATGGCTTGTTGAGATGAAACGAAAATTTAATTTAGATTGCACACTAATTGACGATGAGTTTTGCGCAGAGCAATCCAGTCAAAATCCTTTTGATCAAGTTCAAATAGCCTTATGTAATTTTGACTGGCTCACTCACTCTCAATATCTAGATCAGGCTCTACTTGCTCAATGGGATATGATGGTAGTAGATGAAAGCCATCGTCTACAATGGCAATCAAAAGCCTATCAATCAGCATTAGCCTTATCAAAAGTTAGTGTGGGGGTTTTACTATTAACCGCCACACCAGAACAGCTAGGTGTAGAAAGTCACTTTGCACGATTACATTTATTAGATCCCTTGCGCTTCCCTCAGCTTGAACAATTTTTAGATGAAGAACAAAAATATGGCACGGTTAGTGAAATTGTAGAGTCCATTGAACAAGATGGTTTAGCAGTATCACTCCCGCTTATAGAAAAATTAAATGACGAAAAATTAAATGTTTACGCCACAACAATCCTAGAGAATGAAAAATCAGAATCTGATTTTATAGACTGGATGGCGGATCGCTATGGTACTGGAAGAATGGTTTACAGAAATACTCGTCGTAGTATTTCTGGTTTTCCTTTGCGTCACAGTGAGTTCTACCACCTAAAGGAAATAGATACCTTAGATTGGCTGATTGACTGGCTTCCAAGCATAGAAGACAAAAAGATTTTAATTATTTGTCATAGCGCAGAAACCGCACAGAAGATTTCTGAAAACATAAACCAAAGAACATTAATTCAATCTGGCGCTTTTCATGAGCATTATTCATTAATTGAGCGTGACCAAATAGCCGCACGCTTCACTGAAGATGATGGCATTCAAATATTAGTTTGCAGCGAAATTGGTGGTGAAGGACGCAACTTCCAACACGCTCAGCATCTTGTGTTATTTGACCTGCCAGAACACCCAGACTTAGTTGACCAGCGCATTGGTCGACTAGATAGGATTGGTCAAGGTAGTGATATTTATATTCATATCCCAGTGATCTCTGGAAGCAAACAGTCAAGACTGGCTGCACTGTATCATCACGGCTTTGATATGTTTAGTCAGCCAAATCCTGCTGCATCTCCAATATTTGAAGCCTATGGTTATGAAATCGAAGATATGCTTGATACGGGAGAGAACGCTGAAACGGTTATCATGCAGGCTCAACAAGCTAGCAAGCAGCTCCTCGAAGAAATCGAACAAGGCCGCGACCGCTTACTCGAACAGCATTCATTTCAAGAAGATCGTATCAGTAAACTCATAGACTCAATTAATGAATCAGACAACAACAATGACAAACTTAAGCAGCTGGTATTAGATATATTTGACAATGGCCATATAGATACCGAGCCCACTGGTAATAACAATCTAATTATTGGTCCGCAAGAAAACTGCCCATTCTCTTTCATTAATAGTCTTCGCGATGAAAAAGCAACGGTTACGTTTGATCGCCAACAAGCCTCCATAAGAGAAGATTTAGAGTTCATCTCATGGGACCACCCTTGGATTAAAGGTATTATTGATGACCTAGAAGCAAGTGGAGATGCGTTCACGTCATGTGCTTTGTTTAGCAACCCAGAATTCAAAAATGGCCAGATATTTGTAGAAACACTTTATCAAGTTAAAGCAGAAGGGCCGGGGCGACTTGAACTCAATCGTCATTTAACCCCAGAACTAAGACACTATGTGATTAGCGAAGAGTTAAAAAATGTTACACGCATATTGGATTTAAATAGTATGCGAGCTAATAGTGAACTAATTTCTAAAGATATGGCCAGAGAAGTAATCCAAATGAAGCTGCAGAACATCGACAATGCCGCTTTATTAAGTGAAAAACTTGCTGCACATACATCCAAAGAGCATATCGAAAACGCAATCAACAACCTAAGTGATAAAAGCGCCCAAGAGCTTGAACGATACAAGTCACTTGAAATATCACCAGGAAGTTATCAGTTAGAAATTGACACACTTACAAAAAACACAAAAGAAGCCACTGAGTTTTTAAGTGCAACCAAACCAAAATTGTTATCTATGACACTTTGGATTAACTTTAATCAATAAAGCGTAAAAGGCCGCAATTGCGGCCTTTTATGTTGGATTTATTTGGTATCTCATGAAGGCATTGATAGCGCTTTATCAGAAACAATAATGCCATTGTTGTCAGCATAAATGAATTGCCCCGGCTTGATTTCGACACCAGCAAACTTAACTGGCACATTTATCTCACCAATGCCTTTCTTTTCTGTTTTTCTCGGATTGGTAGCCAGAGCCTGAACACCTAAATTAGTTTCCATGATGATATCTACATCACGAATACATCCATAAATAACCAAGCCTTCCCAACCGTTTTTTGCCGCTTTTTCAGCCAACATATCTCCTAGCAAGGCTGCACGCATAGACCCACCACCATCAACCACCATAACTTTCCCGGTGCCGGGCTTGTCCACATTTTCTTTTACTAGGGAATTATCTTCATGACACTTAATGGTCACGACTTCACCGCCAAATGACTCACGTGCACCATAATTACTAAACATAGGCTCTAATACTTCAACTTCTGGGTACTCATCGCACAAATCTGGTGTTAAATATTGAGTCATTGTTTTAACCTCTTTCGTTTTTTAAAGTTTCAATCCACTCTCCGATTTTTGGCCAAACATCATTTGCCGCATCGGAGCTTTTTAATAAATCGGTATAGCCGTAATTTCTTGAGAATCCCTGCTCTTTGGATAATAAAACAATCGTGGCATCCTCAGAGATGGCAAACGCTAATTTTCGGCATGCTTTAACTGGGTTGGCGCCATCATCTTTGCCACTAAAAGATAAAACTGGAGTTGATAGGTTATTCAGCCCACTCCAGAATGAGTTACCTGCTTTAGATTTCCAGCGACTAAGTAACCCAGACCACCTTAGCTGCTCAAGAAGTACGCCCTTTGGCTCCGCCTCTGGGCCGATTTTTGGGCAAACATTCAATTTTCTGAAGAACTGTCTGATTCTTTTAATACTACGTAAAAATGGCACATAATAAGAAATAGGAAAGCTAGATACTTGTGTATTAAGCAAGCATACACCTAATACATCGTTTGAATGCAAGCTCTTATTAGCCAAAGATGTCGCGATAGCAATACCCCCTGCCCCTTGCCCTAACCAAATAGCTTCAAATGGGTTTTGCTCACTTATAAACTGCTGCGCCGCACTTAAATCGTATTGAGCGTATGCCTCAATTGTATTTTTGTCATAGAGGTTATTAACAGGGCTATCGCCATGCCCTCTAAACTCAAGCATCCAAGGATCAAAACCAAGCTCCAATAAAAAAGCCGCTAGGCCATTTAGATCCTGATCAAGCCAGCAACTTCTATTTTCATAAAGCCCATGGAGCAATACAACCGGCACACCTTGCTTGCTTTGATCTGAATCTGCATACCCCAAACGGGAAAGTGCAACTTGTGCCGTTAGATCGGGACTGTTGTTTGGCTTTAATAGATAAGTGTCTTCTATGTATTTAGAAGACAACACCTCAGCTCGCATCAATGCAACCGGAAATAAAGTGCTGCTACTTTTCATTTAATCCCTTATTGAGGTTTATCTGCTAGATAAAACCAAGTATCCAATACAGAGTCTGGGTTTAACGAAACGCTATCAATCCCCTCATCCATTAGCCACTTCGCAAATGACGGATGATCACTTGGTCCTTGCCCGCAAATACCAATATATTTATTTTGTTTTTTACAAGCTGATATTGCCATGTGTAGCAAGCTTCTTATGGCATCATTTCGCTCATCAAATAAATGCGCAATGACCCCTGAGTCTCGATCCAAGCCTAGAGTAAGCTGGGTTAAGTCGTTAGAGCCAATAGAGAAGCCGTCAAAGTATTCTAAAAACTGCTCAGCAAGTAACGCGTTTGCAGGAAGCTCACACATCATGATTAAACGTAAGCCGTTTTCACCACGTTTAAGGCCATTGGTTGCCAATAAGTCAACAACTTGTTTAGCTTCACCAACGGTACGTACAAATGGAACCATTACCTCTACGTTAGAAAAGCCCATTTCATCGCGAACTTTTTTCATTGCGCGGCACTCAAGTTCAAAGCAATCCCTAAATGACTTACTTATATAACGAGCAGCACCGCGAAAACCCAGCATAGGGTTTTCTTCTTCTGGTTCGTATAAACGACCACCAATTAAGTTAGCGTATTCGTTTGACTTGAAATCTGATAATCGTACGATTACCTTTTTTGGGTAAAAAGCTGCAGCCAAAGTACTGATACCTTCAACTAATTTTTCTACATAAAAATCAATAGGCGAAGCATACCCAGCTATTCGCCTTTCAACTGTAGATTTAACTTCTTCTGGTAAGTCATTAAAATTCAAAAGAGCTTTAGGGTGAACACCTATCATTCTATTAATAATGAATTCTAATCGGGCTAGGCCAACGCCTTCATTAGGTAAAGCTTGAAAATCAAAAGCACGATCAGGGTTACCTACATTCATCATGACCTTAAATGGTAATTCAGGCATATTGCCAACGGAATTTGTTTTGTGCTCAAATTCCAATGTACCATCATAAATAAACCCGGTGTCACCTTCCGCACACGAAACTGTAACAAGCTGACCATTTTGTAATTCATCAGTTGCATCACCACAACCTACTACGGCAGGGATGCCCAGCTCACGAGCAATAATGGCCGCGTGACATGTACGCCCTCCACGGTTTGTGACAATTGCACTGGCTTTTTTCATGATAGGTTCCCAATCGGGGTCCGTCATATCTGCAACTAAAATATCACCTTCATCAATATCTTGGATTTGATTAATATTGCGCAAAACTTTTACAGGGCCTCGTCCGATTCGATGACCGACACTTCTACCCTCGCAAAGTACACTGCCAGTTTCTTTAAGAATATAACGCTCCATTACATTCTTACTTGTGCGACTTTTAACCGTTTCAGGTCGTGCCTGCACGATATATATTTCTCCGTTTATACCGTCTTTAGCCCACTCTATATCCATTGGTCGCTTATAGTGCTCTTCGATGATGAGCGCCTGTTTTGTAAGTACAGCAAGATCTTCATCTGTGATACTAAATTTAAAGCGCTCTTCCCTATCAACGCGAATAGTTTCAACTGGCGTGTCGCTATATGGATCTTGGCTATAAATCATTTTTATTGCTTTAGCACCAAGGTTACGTCTTAGAATGGCTGGGCGCCCTTCTTTGAAGGACTTCTTGTGAACATAGAATTCATCAGGGTTAACCGCACCTTGCACGACGGTTTCACCCAAACCATATGCGGAGGTAATAAAGACAACACCATCAAACCCGGATTCTGTATCCATGGTAAACATGACACCTGACGCACCTGATTCACTACGAACCATGCGCTGAATGCCGACAGATAGTGCGATTTCATGATCCTGATAACCTTGATGGGCACGATAGCTGATTGCCCTATCATTATACAAAGATGCAAATACTTCTTTGACCGCTCTGAGAACCGCGTCCTCTCCCACAATATTTAAGAAAGTTTCTTGCTGTCCCGCAAAAGAAGCATCTGGTAAATCCTCAGCCGTGGCTGAGCTTCGAACAGCTACTGAAATCTCGGCTTCAGACCCCCTTAATTTAGCAAGACTTTCTTTAATTTGGGATTCTATTTCTTTAGGTATGTCGGCGTCTAATATCCACTGGCGAACTTCAGCACCCACTTCAGCAAGATGTGACAACGAGCCTTCGCTAAGCGAGTTTATTTTTTCATCAATTTTTTGCTTGAGATTGTTTTGCTTAAGAAATAAATCGAAAGCATCAGAGGTAGTTGCAAAGCCATTTGGTACATTTACACCGGACGAAGAAAGGTTGCTGATCATCTCGCCGAGGGAGGCATTTTTCCCGCCGACCTTGTCCACGTCTTCCATGTTAAGCTGATCAAACCAAATGACGTGATTTTTCAAGTTTACCTCCGATAAATTCTAGTGTGCGTTAGGCCAATATAGTAATCTAATTCTAGAGACTAATCACAAAGTTGTTAAATAAAATGAAGCGACAAGCGTTTTTCATATCGGACGGTACAGGTATTACAGCTGAAACCCTAGGTCATAGCCTTTTATCTCAGTTTGAGAGTATAGATTTTGAACAAACAACACTGCCTTATATAGACACCCTAGATAAAGCTAAAGAAGTTGTTCTTAGGCTAAATGCAATTGCTTCCGAAGGCGGTCGTGCAATAGTTTTTGATACTATTATCAATCAGGATATACGCGATGAAATATCTAAAGCGGACGCATTTAAGGTTGATATTTTCGCAACATTTTTAGCCCCCTTAGAAAAAGAGCTGAACATGGGCTCAAGCTATTCGGTGGGTAAATCTCACGCTGGCGGTGATAATAAGTCATATCTAGCAAGAATCGACGCTGTTAATTACGCTCTTGATAATGATGATGGAAGCAAAATCAAGCATTATAATAAAGCCGATATTATCCTTGTAGGGGTATCACGCTCAGGAAAGACTCCTAGCTGCTTATATCTTGCGCTGCAATACGGTATAAAAGCCGCCAACTATCCATTAACAGAAGAAGATCTTGGTAACGGTGAATTACCAGAAGCATTAAAACCCTATAAAGATAAATTATTCGGCCTAACCATTGATCCTGAGCGGTTGGCTGCTATTCGTAATGAACGTAAAGCCAATAGTCGATATGCAAGTTTGAATCAGTGTTATTATGAAACAGAAGAAGTAGAGATGCTTTTTCGTAGGATGAACATTCCATTTCTAACCACCACCGACCTATCCGTAGAGGAAATTTCAACCCGCATAATGGTTGATTCAAAGCTCATTAGAAGAGCTTAATTGATGATAGCTCTAAGTTAATACAGTCAAAGTCAGTGATACCCACTGACTTTTTGATGGCAAAACATTCAAATATTGGAAGTTTTTATTTTACCTGAATATTACGGGCACGCATCTACAGATATTCTGCCTTAAGCCTATCTAAAACAAGGTACAAGCATTAAAATATTACTATTAATTAGGTAGTAATATATGCAGTGCAGTTATACCAAGCTCCCGTACATGGCGCATACGCACCAACTCTTACTAGAGCTTTCAGAGCTTGGCCACTTGGTTGCCTTAGAAAGCTCCAATACGGAACATGATAATGGCCGCTGGAGCATCATCGCGGCCAACCCAAAAGAAATCATTGAAATCAAAGATAGCCTATCAATACCGCAAGCTATTAATCAACTGCACACCTTGTCACAAGAATTACCAAACCACTCATCAAAGCTTCCATTTACTGGCGGGTTAATTGGTCATATTAGCTACGACTTTGGCATTCCCAATTCAAACAAGCTAAAACTAAAGCAATATAAAGTGCTACCAACTCTACTGGTAGGGCTTTATACATGGTCATTTGTTATCGATCACAAGGAAGAATGTAGTTACCTTACTTACTGGAGTGATGACACCAACTCAGAAGCAGAGCTTAAAACAAAGTTTATCCAGTGCCTAAAAGAGCATAAACAACAAAAAGAAAGTGACTTCAAGATTCATGCAGCTTTCCAACCTCACTGGGATAAACCCACATACAAGCAAAAAATAGAATCCATTAAAGACTACATCGTAAATGGTGATATATACCAAGCGAATCTTGCGCAACATTTCTCAGCTTCGTATTCTGGCAACCCTATTAATGCATACTCAGCACTAAAGGAATCTGCCAACGTACCTTTCGCTACTTATTTTGAATCTGACAATTGGTCGTTTGCCAGTGCATCTCCGGAATTATTTATTCAGTATGAAAATGGTGTAGCCACAACTAAACCCATTAAAGGGACACTACCTAGATTACCCAACCCAGAAGATGACAACCTACAAAAATTACGTCTATCAAGCAGCCCAAAGGATATGGCTGAAAATCTTATGATTGTTGATTTGTTAAGGAATGATCTCAGTAAGCATGGCAGTAATATTTGTGTATCAAAGTTATTTGATATTGAGACCTTCTCTACTGTGCATCATTTGGTTAGCACTATCACATCAAATGTCAATAGAAGGGATATTATTAAATTGCTTCTAGATGCCTTTCCAGGCGGGTCAATTACAGGAGCACCAAAACAAAGGGCCATGGAAATAATTAGTGAGTTAGAGTGCTTTCCTAGAAGTTTTTATTGCGGCTCTACTTTTTATTTATCGAGCAACCATAAATTCAACTCAAATATTTTAATCAGAAGCTTTCTTTTTGAAGACAGCAAGGTGACCTGCTGGGCTGGCGGGGGGATAGTTCATGACTCCCAATGGGAGTCAGAATACCAAGAGAGCCTAGATAAAATAACTAAGCTCATGGAGTGCCTTACTAAAGTGTAAGCTCACGATTACTTGCTGCTATAAACTGCTTTTTCAAATCTTCATATCCATGTACGGCTGGGAATTGCGGGAATTCCTCAATTACATTTTTTGGTGATTTAAATAGAATGCCGGCCTCGGCCTGCTTGAGCATGGTGGTATCATTATATGAATCACCTGCTGCAATACACCGATAATTAAGTAATTGAAATGAACGAACTGACTGACGCTTAGGGTCCACTTGGCGAAGTTTATAGTCCGTAATAAAACCATCTTCGCTTACTTCTAGCTTATGGCAGAACAATGTGGGGAAACCTAGCTGACGCATTAATGGCTGTGCAAATTCATAAAACGTATCTGACAAGATAATCACCTGAAAGCGTTCACGAAGCCAATCAATGAATTCTTTTGCACCCTCAAGCGGTGATAATGTTGCTATCACTTCTTGGATGTCATCAATTTTAAGATTATTCTCTTTTAGAATGCGCAGGCGCTGTTTCATTAGAACATCATAATCAGGAATATCGCGAGTCGTGGCTTTTAACTCTTCGATACCGGTTTTATTGGCAAATTCAATCCAAATTTCAGGGATTAATACCCCTTCCAAGTCAAGACAAGCTAACTCCACTGCAATTCTCCTAGAAGCTTAAAAAGGCGCTACTCTATCCGTTATAATGAAGCCATTCAATCAGTTATTTCCATATGCCATATAAGCTATAGTTATTAAATTATTCTTAATAATTATTTTTTAGCATAATTTAAAATCTGTTACTGTCCCATGATATTTATTAGAGATAGCATAATGTCGCTTATAGACTCTCAAATCACTGAAATCGATCAAGAATTAGCCAAAAAACAGCCAAAGCAAATCATTAAAGACGCCTTAGAACGTTTTAATAATATCGCCATATCATTTAGTGGTGCTGAGGATGTTGTTTTAATTGATCTTGCTTTGAAAGCAAAAAAAGACATTCAGGTATTTAGCCTTGATACTGGCCGCTTGCACCCGCAGACATATGCCTATATTGATCAAATTCGTAAACATTACGGCATTACTATTGAACTTGTATCTCCAGACCATCAAGAATTGGAGCCATTCATTAAAGAAAAAGGCTTATTTAGCTTCTATGAAGATGGTCACAATGAATGCTGTAGTATACGCAAAATCAACCCGCTAAAAAGAAAACTAAAGACCGTAGATGCTTGGATTACAGGTCAACGCAAAGATCAAAGCCCAGGAACACGAAACTCAATCCCGGTTTTCCAAAAAGACAACTTTGAAGGCACCAGTGGGGATTTGTATAAATTCAACCCTTTGGCTAACTGGAGTTCAGAAGATGTTTGGAACTATATTCAGATGTTTGATGTACCCTATAATCCCTTGCACAACCAAGGTTTCATCAGTATAGGCTGTCAGCCATGTACACGGGCGGTACTGCCAAATCAGCATGAACGCGAGGGGCGCTGGTGGTGGGAAAATGAAGGCGGCAAGGAGTGCGGCCTTCATGCATCGAACATTATCACTAAGGGCTAATCTGCTATTTGAAACCGCCCAGTTATCGACTGGGCAGTTGAATATGCTGAAACATCTCTTCCAATTCAGACTTACTGTGACACTGCGCTGCCTTCTCGATAGTCGCCTTATCCAAATGAGGCGCAAAGCGAGCAACAAAGTCGCACATAAATCCACGTAAAAATGTTCCCTTTCTGAAACCTATACGCGTTACACTATCTTCAAATAAATGGCTTGCATCTATTGCAACCAAATCACTGTCTTTTTCAGGATCAATTGCCATTGTAGCAACAATACCTACCCCTAAACCTAAGCGAACATAGGTTTTAATGACATCTGCATCTGCCGCTGTAAATACAACCTTTGGTGTTAAGCCTTTAGATTTAAACGACTCATCCAAACGGGAGCGTCCAGTAAAGCCAAAAACATAAGTCACAAGCGGAAATGTTGCCACCTCTTCCAAGGTAGGCTGAGCCCTTTGTGCTAACGGGTGGGTTTTAGGCACCAATATGCTGCGATTCCAGCGATAACAAGGCATCATAATTAGATCGTTGTAATGGTCCATTGCCTCTGTGGCTATTGCAAAGTCTACTGTACCATCTGCCGCCATCTCAGCGATTTGAGTCGGTGTTCCTTGGTGCATATGCAAAGAAACGTCCGGAAACTGCGCTATAAAATCTTGGATTATTCCGGGTAAGGCATACCTTGCCTGAGTATGGGTAGTGGCAATAGACAAACTACCCTTGTTCTCATTTGAAAACTCCTGCGCAACCTGTTTGATGCTTTCAACCTTACGTAGAATCTCACCAGAAACTTTTAAAATTGCCTCTCCAGCAGGAGTTACACGGGTTAAGTGCTTGCCACTTCTTGCAAATATCTCAACACCCAGCTCATCCTCAAGCAAGCGGATTTGCTTACTAATGCCAGGTTGAGAGGTATACAATACCTGAGCGGTTGCAGAGACATTGAGATCATGGTGCGCCACTTCCCAGATGTAACGCAATTGTTGTAGCTTCATAAGCCCTCCAGGCTAACACGACCTACTATCCATTTAATTGGTTATAAAAATATAAATAAATATTCTTTTCCAGAATAGAACTAAATCTATAGATTTACCAGCCAACTTTCTTTAACTGTATGTTATAAGCATAGACTATATTTATGGATTTTCTGTTATATGTAATGTCCGGTGCCCTTGTAGGGTTAATAGTAGGCATTACTGGAATCGGTGGTGGTTCATTAATGACACCGTTACTACTACTTTTTGGCATCCCCCCCCATATTGCCGTTGGTACTGACCTTTTATATGCGGCCATAACAAAAGCCAGCGGCGTTGTTGCTCATCATAAACAAAAGACCATCAATTGGTCCGTTACTTTTTTAATGGTAGCTGGCAGTATCCCTACCGCCATCATAACTGGATTTATTTTAAGCGCGTATTTTAAAGATTATCAGCAGTATACCGGCATTATAACGGCCAGCTTGGGAGTTATGTTGGTTATTACCGCCACCCTTTTACTTTTTCGTAAAAAGATCCAATTAGCGGCCGAGCACCAATCCAATTTAAATAAAACTAGCTGGATACAAAGCCACAGAATGCTGTTAACCGTTATCATGGGTATCATTCTTGGTGTCTTTGTTACCCTATCATCCGTAGGGGCTGGAGCAATAGGGACAGTTGTACTCCTGATTCTTTATCCATATTTGCGCTCGATACAGATTATTGGAACCGATCTGGCACACGCTGTACCACTAACCCTAGTTGGCGGGCTCGTACATTTAAGTCTAGGTAATGTTGATTACGGACTTTTAGGTGCCCTATTAATTGGCTCAATACCAGCCATACACCTAGGCAGCAAAATTGGAAGTCGCCTCCCTGAAAATATCTTAAGAAATGTGCTTGCAGGACTACTTATGATACTAGGTATTAAATACATCATATTTTAAGCCTAGGTCTGACGATCTAATCCTTCTATATCCAGCATTGGAATAACCAGTACAGGCACATGAGAGGTTTGCACAACCTTGCTTGCAACCGAACCAAGGGCTGCATTATTTGGAGAGTATTGACCATGACTCCCTAGAACAATTAAATCAGCTTGACGATCAGCGGCCGTCTCTACTATGACTTGTGAAGGTCGTCCAAGCTCGACCATTACATTTTCGACGCAAGCGCCGCTTAATACCTCTTTGTATTCATTATCCAGAGCTTCTTCAACTTGCTTTTTAATGGATAATAGAACCTTATCTAAGCCATACTGATGTAGGTAGCGCCTTTCATCATCTCCTAAATAGCTTCTCAATATTGACTCTGCAAAGACTCCAATTGGCTCTATTACATGCAGGATATCAACAACCGCCCCCATAGAAATGGCCATACGGGAAAGCTTCTTCATAACATAGGGACTATATAGGCCCAAATCAGTAGCATATAAAATATGATGCTTCATGGCGACTTCTTAACCTGCCAGTAATCATTTTAAGCATAGCATGCTGATTTTCTGTCTATACTTTGATTTGTATCTTAGAGGAGATTGATATGAGTGACAGAATGTTAAGTCTTGCTGAAGCTAGTAACCTACTAAACGTCAGCGAAGTTACCGTTAAACGATGGGCAAGAGAGCATCTCATTAAAAGCAGCAAAGAAGGTTCAGATTTAGTATTTCCAGAACCAGACATTCTAAAATACAAAGAGATCAATGATCGACTTAAAAAATAACCTTTTTGGCCCGCGTTAAGTGGGCCTTTTATCACTTAAATTGCCATTTCTTGTAATTACCCCTTTGAGTCCCTGATTCAAGTACTCTATTATTACGCTCTTTAAGTATTGCTGTCGGAATAATAAGCATAATGTCAGATAATCGCGTAGAAGATCTAAATATTGAAAGCACTCAGACCCTTATCACCCCTGAGCAGCTTAAATCAGAACTCCCTATTTCAGATAAAGCCGTCACTTCTGTAGAGCAAGGCCGTCTTGCCATCAGAAACATTCTGGATCGTAAGGATCACCGCTTATTTGTTGTGATTGGCCCATGCTCAATCCATGACGTGCAAGCAGCCAAAGAATACGCAGAAAAACTTAAAACATTAAGCGAAGCTGTATCTGATACTATTTTAATCGTTATGCGCGTGTATTTTGAAAAACCTCGCACCACTGTGGGTTGGAAAGGCTTAATTAATGACCCGTACTTGAATGACACATTCAAGATCGAAGACGGACTGAAAATTTCTCGCAAATTACTACTGGACCTTGCAGAGCTAGGCCTCCCTCTTTCCACAGAGGCATTAGACCCTATTTCACCTCAGTACCTACAAGACCTTATTTCTTGGTCTGCCATTGGTGCACGCACCACAGAAAGTCAAACCCACCGCGAGCTGGCTAGTGGCTTATCGTGTGCAGTAGGCTTTAAAAACGGCACTGACGGTAACTTAACTGTGGCTATTAATGCTCTTCAGTCTACTGCTAACCCACATCGCTTCCTTGGTATTAATGGCGATGGGCAAGTAGCGGTTGTGAAAACAAAAGGCAATCAATATGGGCACGTTGTACTTCGTGGCGGCGGCGGCAAGCCTAACTATGATTCAGTAAGTATCGCTCTATGTGAGCAAGAAATTGAAAAAGCAGGCATCGCTAATAATATTATGGTGGATTGCTCCCACGCAAACTCCAATAAAGACCCAGCATTGCAGCCACTGGTAATGGATAATGTGGCCAATCAAATTCTTGAAGGCAATAAATCCATAGTCGGCTTAATGGTTGAGTCTCACCTGAAATTTGGTAACCAAAGCATCCCTGCTAATTTAGATGAGCTAGAATATGGGCAATCCATTACTGATGGCTGTATTTCTTGGGAGCAAACAGAAGAAGCTATCTTGAAAATGCATGAAAAACTAAAAGACATCTTACCTAAGCGCTAGCACAAAGTGGGTTGCCTTGTGCAACCCACTGATATTTTTGTGATAGAATCCGCCCTTTCTAAAATTTGAGCAGTTACAAATGAATTCTCCAAAAGTCGGAATAATCATGGGTTCCACCTCTGACTGGGAAACCATGTCAAAAGCAGAAGAAATACTGATTAAACTCGGCGTTGCATACGAAGTTAAAGTTGTATCTGCCCATCGTACTCCCGACCTTTTATTTGAATACGCTGAAACTGCTTTCGATCGCGGCCTTCAAGTCATTGTCGCAGGCGCAGGTGGTGCAGCCCACTTACCCGGCATGATTGCATCTAAGACTCACCTACCTGTTTTTGGTGTTCCCGTTAAAAGCAAGGCACTAAATGGCATGGACTCTTTACTATCCATCGCCCAAATGCCAGCAGGCATCGCCGTAGGTACCCTAGCCATTGGCCCTGCTGGGGCTGCTAATGCAGGCCTATTAGCGGCTCAAGTTGTGGCACTTCATGACGAAAGTGTGCGCACAAAACTTACTGAGTTTCGTGAAAAGCAAACTGAAAAAGTTTTATCTATTCCTGATCCAAGGGAAGCATAATTCATGGCGGTACAACGCATAGGCATTATTGGCTCAGGCCAACTAGGCAGAATGATGGCCCTAGCAGGCACCCATTTAAATACAGAGTATGTGTTTTTTGATGAGGCACTCTCCTCCCCTTGCACTAATCTTGGCAAGACAATCCAACCTAGCTCTGAAAATGCAATTCAACGATTCCTAGAGAGCGTTGATGTTATTACCTATGAATCCGAAAATACGGATGCAGAGCTGGTGTCACAGCTTACAAAAATCAAACCGGTTTACCCTAGCGCTCAATCACTACTTAAAAGCCAGCATAGGCTTACTGAAAAGAGCTACTTTCAGTCACTCGGCATTCAAACCGCTGATTTTAAGAAAGTTGAGACGAAAGAAGAGCTTACCGAGGCCGTTGCATCTCTTGGTTTACCTATCATTCTAAAAACTACTCGTGAAGGTTATGATGGAAAAGGCCAAGCCCTTATCAGGGAATCATCAGATATAGAGCCTGCTTGGGAATCCCTTAAAAACCAAGAGCTTATTGCTGAAGCCTTTGTCACTTTTACCCGTGAGTTATCTGTAATTGCCGTGCGCAATCCTAAAAAAGACATAAAAATATACCCGCTAGCTGAAAACGACCACAGCCAAGGTATTTTAAGGGTTTCACGCATCCCTGTTGAAAATCTTTCAATTGAAAAACAGCAACAAGCCAATGAATTCATCACCAAGCTGTTAAACGACCTTGATCATATTGGCGTACTTACTCTTGAATTATTTGATACCGAGCAAGGTTTAATAGCCAACGAAATGGCACCTAGAGTTCACAACTCAGGTCACTGGTCCATTGAAGGTGCCAACACTTGTCAATTTGAAAACCATGTGCGAGCTATTTGCAATATGCCTTTAGGGGATACTTCCCTTCGCCAGCCAAACGCTGGCATGGTTAACATAATTGGTCGTCATGGTAATCAAGCCAGTGTAATGGCTATACCCAGTGCGTTCTATCATGCATATGGTAAAGCTGAACGACTCAACCGGAAGATTGGCCATATCAATGTAGTTGCCAACTCAACCTCTGAACTCAACAAGACTATTCAAGCCTTGCAGCCATTTATTGATGAATGCGGCGAGTAAGTAGTTTGGAATGAGCATAAAAAAGCCTCTAAGGAGGCTTTTTTATGCGTCTAAATTATCACATGTAGGCATTATCAGCCTTGCTGTGATCGGTTACATCTCGCACACCCGCCAATTGGGGCAGCTTTTCAAGTAAATTTTTCTCGATACCTTCTCTAAGCGTAACATCTACAGCACTACAACCTTGGCAGCCACCACCAAACTCAAGAATGGCATAACCCTCTTCCGTTACCTCAACCAGTTTTACTTCTCCACCATGAGAGGCAAGGCCTGGATTAACCTCATTATAAAGAATGTAATTAATTTGATCTTCAACAGGGCTGTCTTGGTTAACTTTTGGCATTTTGGCATTAGGGGCTTTTATAGTTAACTGCCCACCCATCTTATCTTTTGCGAAATCTATTTTTGCATCTTCTAGGTACAAGATACTTTGCTTATCTAGGTAGACTCGCAAATCATCGACATCCATAGTTTCATCACTGGTGTTTATCTCTTCAGGTCGACAATAGGCAAGGCAAGTTTCGGCATATGGTGTTCCTGGTTGAGTAATAAACACCCTAACAGCCATACCCGGTACATTTTGCTTAGCTAATAACTCAGATAAATACTGCGCAGCTGCATCGGTTATATTAAGCATTTTAAGCTCCGTAAAATTTTAGCTGATTTTACTGAGTTTTAACGCTAAAACCAATCCCTAGTTTTTTACTCGGGTATTAATAAGGCCCTATATAATCAAAATAGATATTATTTATAGGAAATAAACCATTTTCTCGATATGCATCTTTTGCTATTGTCTGCGCAAAATTAATAAGCTTGCATTGAAATGCAGCCATGATGAGAGCTTTATGTACATATATGATGAATACGACCAGCGCATCGTTGATGAGCGAGTCGCACAATTTAAAGATCAGACAGACCGATACTTTGCTGGCGAATTAACAGAAGAGCAGTTTCTTCCATTAAGACTTCAAAATGGTCTTTATGTACAGCGTTACGCCCCTATGTTACGAGTGGCTGTTCCATACGGCTTACTTTCTAGCAATCAAGTTCGCAAGCTAGCTCATATTGCACGCACCTATGATAAAGGCTATGCCCATATCAGTACTCGAACAAATGTTCAATTCAACTGGCCTGAATTAAAAGATGTTCCTGAAATATTAGCCGAGCTAGCAAGCGTACAAATGCACGCCATTCAAACCAGCGGCAACTGCATTCGTAACACAACCACTGATCAATTCGCGGGCGTAACTCCGAATGAATTAATTGATGCACGCCCATACTGCGAGATCATTCGCCAATGGTCCACCTTTCATCCTGAGTTTGCTTTTTTGCCTCGTAAATTCAAAATTGCAGTAAATAGCCATTTCTCTGATGATCGCGCTGCAACCTTGCTTCATGATATTGGAATTAAAATCGTCAAAAACGAGCAAGGCGAGCTTGGCTTTGCTGTTTATGTTGGCGGCGGACTAGGCAGGACACCTATCGTTGCATCACTAGTAAAAGAATTTCTTCCGGAAAAACACCTCCTAACCTATTTAGATGCTGTTCTTCGCGTATACAACCTTAATGGTCGTCGTGACAACAAATATAAGGCGAGAATCAAAATTCTAGTTAAGGCTATTGGTGTAGAAGCGTTTGCTAAAAAAGTTGACGAAGAGTGGCAGCATCTTAAAGACGGCCCGGGTACACTAACACAAGAAGAAATTGATCGTGTTAAAGGTCACTTCACTGCACCTGCGTACGAAGCATTATCAAACAATAATGAAACCCTCGCCCAGCAACTAAGTGAAAATAAAGCGTTTTCAAACTGGTATAATCGCAATGTAAGCGAGCACAAAGTTGATGGCTATTCAATTGTAACCCTCACCCTTAAAAAGCTAGGCACACCTCCTGGTGACATCACAGACAAACAACTTGATATGGTTGCAGATCTTTCTGACCGCTATAGCTTTGGTGAAGTGCGCAACACCCATGAGCAAAACATCGTATTGGCTGATGTTAAGCAAGACCAATTATTCGAATTATGGCAAGAAGCTAAAGCGAACGGCTTTGCCACACCAAACCTAGGCTTATTAACCGATATGATCTGTTGCCCTGGTGGTGATTTTTGTGCTCTTGCTAACGCAAAATCCATCCCTGTAGCTGAGGCTCTTCAAGCTAAATTTGATGATTTAGATTATCTGCACGACTTAGGTGAAATAGATCTAAACATCTCTGGCTGTATGAATGCATGCGGTCATCACCATATTGGTCATATTGGCATCTTGGGTGTCGATAAAAAAGGCGAAGAGTTTTATCAGGTTTCATTGGGTGGAGACGCTGGGCCTGATGCAACCATAGGCAAAATATTAGGCCCCTCTTTTGCTCGCGAGCAAATGCCAGAGATCATCGAAAAGGTGCTGAATATTTACGTAACAGAAAGAATAGAAGGTGAGCGCTTTATCGATACTTACCGTCGTGTTGGCCATAGTATTTTCAAGGAGCGCGTATATGCAAAATCTAATTAATCAGACAACTATCCTTGAGAACCCTTGGTTACTTGTAACAGATACTGACGCACCGCTACCTAGCGGTAGTATATTGGTGGACTCGAAATACTGGCTTGAAAATATTGACAAGCTAAAAGCTCGCGGTGACGTTTCAGTCTTCCTAAATGCCGATGCGGATCTTGAATTACTTAAGGATCATTTAAATAGCTTTCCGGTCATTGCGGTTAATTTCCCTGCTTTTGCTGATGGACGAGGCTACAGCCTAGCGCGACTTTTAAAAGAGCGCTTTGGTTATGAAGGTGAAATACGCGCTATTGGTGATGTGTTAATTGATCAGCTTTATTTCATGAAGCGCTGTGGCTTTGACACTTATCTTTTAAAAGATGGTCTGGACGCACAAAAAGCATTAAATTACTTCTCCACATTCAGTGACCCATATCAGTTAGCTTACGATTTAAATACCCCTCTATTTAGACGCAAAGCTTAATTCCCCCCTAAAAAAACAACCCCAACCTCTATTAGAGATTGGGGTTCTAAATATCATATTTTAATAAATTAAATTATGAATATTTATTAGTTTGCCAACCAACGTCTAGCAAAGCTACGCATTGAATCACCAGGAGCACCACCGTCACCATAAGTGATAGTGAAGTGAGTACCTAAAGTAAGGTCTTCAGTGTAACGAGTTGAATTAGCACGACATGCTAGAGAGTTAAACGGAAGCGCTGGAGCCAGCACGTCAGACCAACTAAAAATACAAGCCACATCAACATTGCTCGCTACTGGGCTGTAAATGCTTGTAGTGTAAACAGTATCAGGCTGAACTGCGATTACACAATCAGCACCAAGGCGATTTGCAGCATTGAAAGAACCGCCGCCACCTTGAGAGTGACCAGAAGTACATACTTTAGGGTTAGAACCTAAGATATTACTGTAACGGTTTTTAGCATCGTTAACTGCATTTGCTACTTCACGACCAGTACCAGAGTTTGCAGTATTTGCAGCTGCAACAAAGATACATTGTTCAGCGATAGACTCTAGAACGCCACTATAAGTGTACGAAGAACCGCCAGTACCATTACCCCAACCTAGGATATTGTAAGTACCAGAACCACCACTTGGCACATAGAAAGTAGACGAAGCCCCAGATATACGAGTTACGCTACAACGATCGCCACCACCGGTAGAAGCGAAAGAAGGCATCGCAAAGGCTGCAGAGAGAGCCGCAACCGCAGCGCCTTTAACTAAAAGGTTATTAAAACTTAACATAGGATACTATCTCCAGTATTTGGTTGTTTTATTATTTTTGTTATAAGTCGAGCAGTTGCTCGACCCTGTTTACAAATCCTATTCCCCCTAAGAATTGAATGATAGGCGCATATTGGCCAATTAATAAGCACTGACCCAAAATGTCTTATGTATTTTTATTGTATGTGTATTTAGTATTAGACGTTTTTCAAAATAATCTCTTATAATTGGCCACATTAGACCAATACAGGTAATAATCCGTTAGATTTTTAGTCTTTTAGCAATTCTGATGATCAATAAAGCTATTAACTCGAAAAAGAACAAACAAATAGCCATTTAGACCTTTTCGCTTTACTACACAGGGGTTTTATATCACGCTTAGATAATCACTATGGAAGCACGTTATGGAATACAATCTGTTTTTTTCGTTTTTTATTATTTTTAGTGGTGCAGCAGTTTTAGCTACCATATCTTTATATACCCATCAGCCAATCATTGTTGCTTACGTAGCACTTGGAGTTATTGCTGGACCATCCGTTATGGGTTGGGTTGGCGATGCTCATCAGTTGGGCGAAATTGCTCATATCGGCATTGTGTTCTTGTTGTTCTTATTGGGTTTAGATATGCAGCCCAAAAGTCTCGCTCATGTACTTAAAAAGGCTAGTCTCGTGGCTATCGCTAGCTCGCTTATATTTTTTGCGACCGGTTACTTGGCAGCTATAAGCTTTGGCTTTAATCAAACAGAATCCCTTGTTACCGGCGCTGCACTCATGTTCTCCAGTACTATTATAGGTATTAAGCTTTTACCTACCACGGTATTGCACCACAAGCACATGGGTGAATTAATGGTTGGTCTGCTATTACTGCAAGATATGATTGCTATTATCACACTTTTAGTTCTAGGGGGGGCTACATCGGGAGGCGGGGCTTCTGACTTTGCAATAACAGCCATTGCATTGCCCTGTCTAATTTTATTCTCTTACTATTTTGTTAAATGGGTAATTCTACCTTTATTGGTTAAATTCGATTTGTTTCATGAATACTTATTCCTTATGGCTATTGGCTGGTGCTTAGGTGTGGCCGAATTAGGAGCTTACTTAGGGTTATCAAAAGAAATGGGGGCATTTGTAGCAGGGATTACCCTAGCAACCCACCCTGTTGCTCAATTTATGACTGAAAAACTAAAACCTATTCGCGACTTCTTTTTAGTGTTGTTTTTCTTCACGCTAGGAGCCGGATTTAAATTACATGTATTAGCTGACATTTGGTTGTATGCATTAATATTAAGCGCTCTTGTAATTATTATTAAACCTGTCACTTTTAAATTATTGCTAAATCAACAATCTGAGAAAAACACGCTTTCATGGGACATTGGGTTTAGGCTTGGCCAAATAAGTGAGTTTTCTTTATTGATCTCTTATTTGGCCATTGCTTCCAATTTAATTGGTGAAAATGCAGCGCATACAATACAAGCAACTGCCGTAATCACTTTTATTGTTTCAACTTACATTGTGATTTTTAAGTACCCTAATCCAATTGCTCCTTCAAGTAGACTAAGGCGGGATTAATGCTGAACGATAAAGCGTCCACTAATTTGGCCTTTCAACATATTTCCCATAACGTCAATTAACTGCTCTTTATTAATAACCTCGCAATGCTTTATAAGCTCCGGCAGTTGCCAGTTAGTTGCGATCTTATTCCAAATCTCTTGCTTTCGAGTCAGAGGAAGCTCTACCGAATCCACCCCTAACAAAGAAATATCTCTTAATATAAACGGAAAAACACTGGTATTAATCTCTGGTGATGCAACCAAACCGCAACAAGCCACAGAACCACCATAATCCAGAGTTTTTAAAATAGAGCTTAATACATTACCACCAGCAACATCCACAGCTGCACTAAACAAAGGCTTTAAAATTGGCCGCTTAGATTCATCAATGAAATCTGATAACAAATGGATCTCTTTAGCACCGATGGCTTTCAAATATTCACTGCTTTCAGCTTTACTCGTTAATGCGTGAACGTAATAACCTAGCTTATCAAGCAGCATGATCGAGATACTACCCACACCACCTGTAGCACCTGAAACTAAAATAGGTTTTGATTTACTAATACCGTTACTAATTAGCTTATCGACACATAAGGCAGCAGTAATTCCAGCTGTCCCCCAAGCCATAGAGTCAAGTTCTGTAATGTTTTCTGGTAAATGCAGGACCCAAGATGAAGGTACACGTATATACTCACCGAACCCTCCACTTGTATTCATACCTAGGTCATAGCCTGTCACTATAACTTTATCTTCGACCTTGAAATTAGAATGAGTAGATTCAATTACCGTACCTACAGCATCAATACCCGGTGTGTGCGGATAAGAACGTGTAACGCCTTTATTACCAGAAAATGATAAGGCATCCTTAAAGTTCACGCTGGAATAACTCACCTTTATAAGTATTTCACCGTCAGGCAAATCACTTGTATCTAAGGATTCAATGGCCGCTGAGAATTCCCTGTCATTTTCTGTAACAACTAGAGCTGAATATTTCATAAGCTATCCCAAAGCTAAAGGTACCATTTAGTAAATGCGAGTTTTTCGATTGTTTTTTCAATTGAAGTACTAATGCCTTCTTGTGCACTGGCGCCAAGGCGTTTCAATAATGGTTTCTTTTCTTCGCTTTTTAATAAGTAAACATCGGCAGTTTGGCAGCGCGACAATAGATAATCATCGCTTGTTGAAACCTCATCAATCAAACTTTGCTTAATGGCATCTTGCCCATACCAAACATCACCATTGGCAACCTCATCAAGGTTAATATTATCGCGATGACTACTGATAAAGTTTTTAAATAACACGTGAACATCTTTTAAATCTTCTTTGAATTTTTCACGGGCTTTGTCAGTGTTTTCACCAAACAAGGTTAGCGTTCTTTTGTACTCCCCTGCCGTATGAACTTCGAAGTCCACATCATGTTTTTTTAATAGTTTATTGAAATTAGGCAGCTGGGCAATCACGCCTATTGAGCCGATTATTGCAAATGGTGCAGCAATAATTTTATCTGCCACAACAGCCATCATATAACCGCCACTGGCTGCTACTTTATCGACACAAATAGTAAGTGGAATACCCTGTGATTTTATCCGATCTAATTGAGAAGCTGCGTATCCATACTGGTGAACCATGCCGCCGCCACTTTCAACCTTTACAACCACCTCATCAATATGATCGTTAAGGCTTAATAAAGCAGTGATTTCATCTTTTAAATGTTCACTTTGAGAAGCTTTAATGTCGCCATTAAAGTTAAGTACGTATACCTTTTCTTTTACTTCTAAGGATTTTTCTTTAGCTTTAGCTTCGGTTTTTTCTTTTTTTGCTAACTCCTTGAGCTGCTTCTTAGTTAATACTTCAGACTGCAGTTGTTTTTTGAGTTTATCGAGTTTGTCATTAAGATGTTCAACAGTGAGCTTCTCAGGTTTTGCCTTTTGTCCTACGCTAGCAATCAATCCAATAATAATGGCAACTACAACCACAAAAGTGGCGGATTTAGCCAAGAAAAGGCCGTATTCAGATAAAAATTCCACGCTATATCCTTAATTTATAAGTATTTTTTTATTAGTGTAACCACTTAGTGGGTCATTAACTAGCAGTCAGATGGGATTCATTTACCGTGAAATTCAAACGCTTGTATGAAAAATTGTTGACAGCCTGACTTAGCTTACCTAATCTCACATTGTTCTGCTTAAATGCAGTCACTTTAGAGCCTGCCAGTTGAATTAGAGCATGGCCATTAATATACATTCTACATAGGAACACGATATGACTTCAGTTGCTGACATCATTGAACAAATGAAGGCACGATTTAA
Organism: Oceaniserpentilla sp. 4NH20-0058; assembly: GCF_040371755.1. Taxonomy (NCBI): domain Bacteria; kingdom Pseudomonadati; phylum Pseudomonadota; class Gammaproteobacteria; order Oceanospirillales; family Oceanospirillaceae; genus Oceaniserpentilla; species Oceaniserpentilla sp. 4NH20-0058. Next base: position 153,946 of record NZ_BAABWE010000001.1, on the reverse strand, counting down.
TGCTGATGCCGCCTCTGGCATGGATAACGTATTTCAATTCAGCATTGAAGATGGCGACAATTACTACATCGCTATTAAAGACGGTGCATTTGAACTAGGTAACGGTGATCACGAAGATCCTTCTGTTACGTTAATCCTCAATAGTGAAACCCTTATTGCTATCATGACTGGTGAAACCGATGGTATGCAGGCGTTCATGGCCGGTCAGCTACGCGCTGAAGGCGATATGATGCTTGCCACCCGTTTAGGTGACTTATTTCCACAATAAGCCAACCTAAATGATTAAAGGGGCTAATTAGCCCCTTTTTTTATTGCCACGCACTTAAAGCCTCTTTGGCCTGATCATTAACTGCACTAGCATCTAGGCCATCCTGAAATAATCTAATCTGATAGATTGCCCCATCAGCCATGGGCATATAAGTTGCGGATCCATACTTAACCTGTAAGGCTTCAAGCCAACGCTGCTTGGCAAACCAACCCCATGTATCCACCCAGAATACATCTGCCAAATCATACGCCTTTGACTGACTATTATTTTGCTGCTCTAGAGATAAGTATCGACCTGAAAGCCTATCCAATTTAAAAGCGGGTAAATCCCCATCAAACCAAGATGAAAACTTAATGAGCCTCACGTCAAGCTGCCACTGGTCGCCGTTTACTCGATACAATTTACGATTATTAGCCGAATCAGTTAGCTCTACGTCGTATTCTTGGTCATTAACTTCGGCAAACGCTAGCGTAGCAATTACCTGCCCTTCATCTGCTGTACCGTATTGGATCAAATTAACAATCAACAATACACTCAGTACTGCACCTATAATGGCTAATATACCGATAGTGCCTCTGAGCCATTGCAAAAACCAAGTTTTTGAGACGAGGGATCTTACAGCCAGAAATAAAGCCGCCAAGGCAACAACCAAAAAAACAAATATAAGAAGGTAGATACCCATTAGCTTATCCTGTATCCAAGCTGAGCCATGCTTTTCACTGCAAGACTAAGAATATCCTTAGGAGCGACATCAGATTGAGAAACTGTCTCAATGTAATATTCAATACTGGTAAGAACATCCGCAAGAACTTCGAGCTTTGCCTCACCTGCCGGATGATCAGTATTCAATACTTTTTCATTTAAAAAGCGAATGGCCGCCCAAATAACTTGAACCGCTTGCTCCTCGTTTAAGAAAATTAACGCCCCTTTTACACCACTCAATGCTTGTGCAATATTGGCGAGATGTAGTTTATCTTTATTATCGACATATGAGGCGATGGCACGTTTTGAAACAGACAAACCAGTGTTGATTTCATCATATAAAACAATTCGTGCTTCGTAATAATGTCCTGCACCGATTATCTCTTGCTTTGAATTAATATTTGCTTGACGACCAAAACGATCGCTTGCTAACTCCACTTGTAGCAGTGCATCTGCCACAGACGCTAAGGCTGTGAGTCTTTCTTCTTGAGAGAATTCAGTCATCGCTATAATGTGGCTTAGTTGTTCTTCTAAACGCTGACTAAGAGCATCTTGATGTATAACTTTTAAAATGCCAGCCATACCAGCCAAGCGCTCACGCATCTCTTCAGTTTGCTCTGGGGTTAATGCAGATTTCTCACTAGCATCTAGTGCTTCTTTAACACTTTGAATTTCCTCTTTAAATGCTTTAGAAAGTGCATCGAAAGAACCAATATCTGGCCCTGCAAGTTGTTTTCGCTCTATTTTAAGCTGCTCTTCTATTGTACTTGGCTTGATTTCATAAGCAGCTTTAACTTCTGCAATTACACCTTCCTTCACGCCAGACAAGCTTACTAAGTGCAAAAAATCTTTATGCAACTCATTCGCATGCTGACTTGAAAAAACTTTTATGCCGTTTTTAATCATTGCCCGCATGAGTATATCGACTCTCGAGAAAAGCATTTTGCGAGCAAGCGTAAGATCGTAATGTTCAGAGGTGATAGCCTGAAGCGCCGCCACAGAGGACCACCAGAATGGCCATGCTAGCGTCCCACGTAACCCTCTTTCAAGGAGCATTAACGAGCGTTCAATTAGCTTAAAGCCAATTTCAGGGTTCTTATCTTTTAAAACTCTTAGCAGTCCCGCTTGAAACATGAGCCGCAAGCGTGGCAAGTGAGGTTTGATGTCAAATTTTGCTTTATCGATAACAGGGAGTTTTGGTCTTAAATTTACACTAAAGAAATGAGACTCACTAAATAGCCTGTGTCCACCGGCCTTTCTAACCTGATTGATAGTAGGGATCAATAAAATTGGATGGTCCACTTCCTGCTCAAACAGAATATTTACATATTGCGTAAGGCCAATAAGAGCCTGACCTAGCACCTCTAGTTTTAATACTTGTTTTACGGAGCCGTCACCAATCAACGAGAGCATTTCGGCTGAAAGTGCCTCTGCCCCTGAAAGCTCTAGCAATTTAAAGGTACCACGGACTAAATTTAACTCATCCGCAAATAGCTTCAGGTGAGTACCATCGAGGTTTTCACTGAACTGCGAAAAGTAGCTTTCTGCTTTTTGTAGTGTGCTTTCTAACTCTTTGCGGACTAATCCGATAGAAACACTAATGTTTGATGCTTGATTCATGTGAGCTTATTTACTCATAGCGCAAATACGCGCCCTTATAATTATCATTGTTATTAATCTATCCCTTATACCACAAAAATACGGTGAAAAAATTCCCCGTTGCATGGTTATTTATCCCAAAGGACTTGATCGCACTTCCCTTTAAGCATTTCTATGAATGCTTTATGTTGCTCTTGTTCGTCATCAGAAACCCCATATACAAGCAAATTCGCGGCCAATGAGGGATCTATTTTAATACTTTCCAGTAGCTGAGCTTCTGATGGTTTATCTTTATCATCTTTGGTATCTAACAAAAGGGCTGTTTGCCCGCCCGTCATTAAAAGATACACATCCGCTAATATCTCGGAATCTAGTAGTGCTCCGTGTAATTCGCGGTGGCTATTGTCTATACCATATCGGCGACACAGTGCATCCAAGCTATTTCTCTGGCCGGGATGAATTTTCCGAGCAAGAGCAAGCGTATCAAGAACGGTGCATATCTCTATGGTTTTTGGGTATCCGTTTAAAAAACCGAATTCCCTATCCATAAAGCCCACATCAAATGGCGCGTTATGAATCACCAGTTGGGCGCCGCTAATGAATTCAATAAAATCATCCGCAACCTGAGAAAAAACAGGCTTATCCTGAAGAAACTCGTCGGTAATGCCGTGAACTTCCATTGCTTCAGGGTCGACCAGTCTTTGCGGATTAACGTACTGGTGATAATGTCGCCCAGTTAACTTTCTATTAACCAGCTCAACACAGCCAATCTCTATTATCTTATGACCTTCACCTATGCCTGTAGTTTCAGTATCCAGTACAATTTGACGCATTATTTTGCCTTCATCACTTGCTCAACACCTAAATTGGCTAGTTGATCTGCTTTTTCGTTGCCTTCATGGCCTGAGTGGCCTTTTACCCAGTGCCATTGAATATTATGCTGTTGAATAGCCTCATCTAAGCGCATCCATAAATCTTGGTTTTTAACCGGCTGTTTGGCTGCTGTTTTCCAATTACGTTTCTTCCAATTTTGCATCCATTCGAGCACCCCTTTTCTAAGGTACTCTGAATCGGTTGTAAGTTTGACCTCACAAGGACGATTTAGCAGCTCTAAAGCTTTTATAGCTGCCATAATTTCCATACGATTATTGGTGGTATTATCTTCACCGCCATACAGCTCTTTTTCATTATTACCAAAACGAAGCCAAGCCCCCCAGCCACCGGGGCCAGGATTCCCTTTGCAGGCACCATCTGTATATATTTCAACGACTTGTGACACTCACACCTCGAGTACTAGGAGCGGCTACTGGTATTCTTCGGCCGCTTAAAGCCCTCCATTGTGGCCGAATAGGGGTTCTTCCTGCAACCAATTTACGTGCGATTAATACATATACACCTGCCCCTGGGAATTTCATTCGAGCTAAAACCCGATCAACGGCATTCGAGAACTTCGGGAAGTATCGCAATATAAAAGGAGGGAGGTACTGGCATCCAGTGGTAAGTTCGACCCTATACCCAAGTAATGTAAGCCAATCTAATAACCTGCCCTTTGAGATGTAGTGTCCTTTTGGCGCTAACCCATACTTGTACAAAAAGCGGCTTGCCCCCCAGAAACTATGAGGGTTAAATCCAATGATCACTAAATAGCCATTAGGGACAACAATCCTAGCCGCTTCTCTTAAGCATTGGTGGGCATTTGGATTTTGATCAAGTATATGGTGAGCCACTACACAATCTAGGCTGTTCTCTCTAAATGGCATACACTCATAATCCACCTGTAAGTCTTTATTTGGCAGATGAGAAGCAAAAAAATGATGCTTTAGAAATGTTTTGCGCACAACAGCACGATTAAAGGCACTATATTGTAGTAAGTAATGCCCAAATAAATCAGGGATAACAAGTTCAGCGGCATCCTGCTCGCTTTCTATCAAACTATTAAGTAGCTTGCTGTTGCTTCTAAATATGTGCACTAAACCCTCGTCAAACGATACACCCAACACAAAACCTAACTTGACCGCGAGGTGCTGTGTTCTTAAACTGCGCGGGTATTTTTATATCTGGTATTTCAATTGTTAATCCGTGCTATTTCAATCGCGTTATCGATATTCGTTATAACAGCCTGCAATCATATTAAACCAAATGATTCTCAAGTTACTAGCTATCAATCCCCTGAATTACTTTTAGAGGAAAACAACCCTTCTCTGAATGCTTCACACATGGAAGTCGCAGCCAGTAACGGCAACTCAACAAACAGCACTGAAGTAGATTTATGGCAAAGAATGCGTAATCAATACCAGTTAGATATTGACCTTGATAACCGCAGAATCCAAGCCCAACTAAATTGGTATAAATCTCACCCAAACTACCTAAACAGAGTATCCATTAGGGGTGAGCGATATTTGTACTTTATTATGGAGCAAATTGACGTACGAGATATGCCGGGCGAAATCGCACTACTGCCAATTGTTGAAAGTGCATTTGAGCCTTTTGCTTATAGTCATGGTAGAGCATCTGGTGTCTGGCAGTTTATCCCTAGTACTGGTCACATCTATGGCCTACATCAAGACTGGTGGCACGATGGCCGTCGCGATATTCGTCGCTCAACAATTGCGGCACTTAAGTTTCTAAAAGGCCTTTCGAGGGAGTTTAATGGCGATTGGATGTTGGCTCTTGCCTCTTACAACTCCGGCGCTGGCACAGTTCGCAAGGCCATTCGCAAAAACAAACGCAAGGGTTTGCCAACTGATTTTTGGTCACTTGATCTACCTAAAGAAACTCGAGACTATGTGCCCAAACTAATTGCACTCTCTAAGCTAATTTACTCACCACAGAAGTACGGATTAACGCTGCCGTTTATTGAAAACAAGCCCTACTTTGCTGTTATCAATACAGGCAGTCAAATGGATCTTAGCCAAGCGGCCGCAATGACAGGAGTAGAATTAGAGGAGATTTACAAGCTAAACCCTCAATACAATCAATGGGCAACCAGTCCTAATGGGCCACACGAAATTCTCGTACCCATCGAAAACAAACACATTATTGAAGCAAAACTGGTTGAAGTCCCCCCAGGGCAGCGAATTAAGTGGCAACGATACAAAGTTCAAAGTGGTGATTCGCTAATTTCTATCGCCAGAAAATTCCATACTACCCCTGATGCTCTTAAGCAAGTTAACCCAATCAACGGAAACCTGCTGCACGCAGGTGATATGTTGTTAATCCCCACCGCTTTTCAGCATTTATCTAACTATACTTATACCGCAAAAAACCGAAAAACCAGCAAGCAAAGTCGAGCAAAAGGATCAAAAGGGTCCTCGAAAATCACCCACTCTGTACGAAACGGTGATAGCTTTTGGAGCCTATCGCAAAAGCATAAGGTATCGGTAAATAGCATTGCACGATGGAATGCCATGTCTCCGAAAGACCCGCTGACCCCAGGACAAAAACTTGTCATCTGGTCAAAAACAGGTAATAAATGGGGTAAGCAAAGTCGCGAAGTCATACGAAAAGTGCGCTATCGCGTTAGAAATGGTGACAGTCTTCATCGAATTGCCAATAAGTTTAATGTAAGAGTTAATGACATTAGACGCTGGAATCAGATTAAAAACCGTAAGTACCTGCAACCGGGTGATGAACTCATTCTTTATGTTGATGTCACACAAGCAAGCTAGCATGCCTTTGTTTTAATTAGGGTATCTGGTAAGTTACAAGCATCAACAATTATAAGAATTCAGCATGCAGCGCTATTTCCTACATAGGTTATTACTGATTATTCCGACTTTCATCGGAATAACTCTTCTTGTATTTACATTAACCAGATTGGTTCCTGGTGGACCAATAGAGCGCATGCTGGCAGAAGCTCAATTTGCAAATAGCGCTCAATCTTCAAGTAATCAAGGCTTTGGCTCTCAAAGTTTAAGTGAAGACCAGCTAGAACAACTTAAAGCCTATTATGGGTTTGACCAGCCTATTATCATTAGCTATTTCGACTGGTTGTTTAAAATATTGCAACTGGATCTTGGCGAGTCTACCCGTTACGGCGAACCGGTTTGGGATAGCATTAAAGACAGGCTACCCATTTCTATTTTTTATGGTGTTACCACCATGATTTTAACCTATTTAATATGTATTCCTCTTGGCATCATAAAAGCCATTAAGCACGGCGCGCCGTTTGACCATTTATCCTCCGCATTTATATTTATAAGTTACGCCGTACCGGGCTATGTCATTGGTATTGCTTGTATCTCATATTTTGCTGCCCATCTTGAATGGTTTCCTTTGGGTGGGTTTGTCAGTGATGAATTTGAGTATCTTGATTTTTGGGGTAAAACTTCAGACCTTTTAATTCATGCCACCCTGCCGTTAATCGCCTACATGTCTGGTTCATTAGCCGTTATGACATTCATGATGAAAAACGCATTAATGGAAAACCTTGCTGCAGATTATGTACGCACCGCCACAGCAAAAGGCTTTAGTTTTAAAGAGGCTGTAAAAAAGCACGCATTACGCAATAGTTTAATCCCCCTAGCCACCCACTTTGGGCAAAATATTAGCGTAATACTTGGTGGCTCCTTTTTGATTGAAAAGATTTTCAATATTGATGGTATCGGCTTACTTGGGTATGAAGCTCTCATTGAAAGGGACTACCCCGTAGTCATGGGGATTTTAGTTATTTCCGCTGTTTTATATTTAATTGGTAATATTCTGAGTGACCTATGTGTGGCATGGGCAGACCCAAGAATTCGTTTTGGAGAGGCGAAATAATGTTTTCAATTTCACCTCAAAGTAAACGCCGCTGGCAGCGATTTAAATCGCTTAAGCGTGGATATTATTCTTTTGTACTGCTTTGTTTATTAATAGTACTTAGCTTATTCGCTGAGCTTTGGGTAAGTAATCGCCCTATTATTATAAGTTACGATGACCAGCTCTACTTCCCAAGTTATGGTGATATATTGCCCGGTCGAACCTTTGGCTTAGATTATGATTGGGAAACCAATTATCATGAATTAAGAACGTCGTTCAAAAACAATCCAGACTCTAACAATTGGGTTTTCGGGCCGCTTATTCCATACAACCCTTTTGAAAATCATTTTATTCAAGGGCAGTACCCGCCTTACCCTCCATCTGCTGAAAACCAGCATTACTTAGGGACTGACATGGCTGGACGGGATATCCTTTCACGGCTTATTTATGGTTTTCGAATCGCTATTTTGTTTTCTTTATTTTTGCTCATTATTACTTATGTTATTGGCATAATCATTGGTGCATTAATGGGCTTTCTAGGTGGTAAATTTGATTTAATATTCCAAAGAATCATCGAAATTTTATCCAACGTCCCAATTCTTTACATTATTATGATTGTCGCATCTATTATCACACCTAACTTTTGGACACTGGCCCTTATGCTAGGCGCCTTTAGTTGGATGGGGCTCACTTGGTATATGCGAACCGAAACATACCGCGAGAATACACGGGAATATGTATTGGCCGCACGCTCGATAGGTGCCTCTAATTGGCGAATCATGCTAAAGCATATATTGCCTAACTCAGTTTCAATTTTGGTAACATTCTTTCCTTTTTCAGTGGTCAGTGGCATTACGGCATTAACCAGTTTGGACTATCTTGGTTTTGGGCTACCTGCACCGACACCAAGCTGGGGAGAGTTACTTCAACAAGGCACTAGCAATTTGGATTACCAGTGGATAGCAGCATCAGCGGTTGTTGCACTCACCATAGTGCTAACATTAGTCACGTTCATCGGTGAGGCCATTCGTGAAGCATTTGACCCTAAAAAATATTCTTACTTTAGTTAAAGGACAGCTATGACATTTTTAAAACACACATGGGTTTTCCTTCTTTTATGCTTGGGTAATTTAGCGTATTCCAATACCCTACCCGCCGATTTGAAATGGCAAAGCAATGAAAGCGCGCCTATATGGGCCGCTGAAAACGTAAAAAAAGGCGGCATTTTTACGGATTATATTCTTTCATTTCCACCAACACTTCGAACTGTTGGTCCTGATTCAAATAGCTCATTTAGACGCTTTATAAATGCCAACCAAATAGGTCTTGTGGGCATACACCCGAATACAGAAGAAATCATTCCAGCTCTTGCGCAAAAATGGGCTTACGATGACGATGGTAAAACCGTTTATTACCAAATTAACGCGGATGCCAAATGGAGCGATGGACACGCTGTAACAGCCGATGACTTTTTATACACATTAGAATTTATGCGCTCCCCCCATATAAACGCTCCTTGGTACAATAACTATTACACCGAACAAATTATCAATGTAAAAAAATATAGCGATCTCGTTATATCAATTACCGGTGCTGTAGAGCGCCCAAAAGATGAGTTGCACTACTATTACGGTGTCAACCCCACCCCTAAGCACTTTTATAAAACCCTCAATGAAAATTGGGTTAAAGACTTCAATTGGAAAGTTGTTCCAAACACTGGACCTTATCAAATAGGGAAAATTAGCAACGGTAAGCAAATTACATTTGATCGAAAACCAAACTGGTGGGGCAACAACCTAAAATACAACCAAGGGCGTTTCAACGTAGACAAGGTCATATTCAAAGTAATACGTGACGTAAATATCGCCTACAATCACTTTGAAAAAGGCAATATTGATACTTTTTCATTGGTGCAACCTGAGTTTTGGCACAACAAGGCCACAGGCTCACTTTATGATAAAGGATTGATAGAAAAGGTTTTATTTTACAACGACATGCCTCGCTCAAGTTCAGGTGTATTTCTAAATCAAGATCATGAGATTTTAAAAGACAAAGACGTACGGTTTGCTCTAGCTCACGCAATGAACTTTGACAAAGTAATTCAGACTGTCTTAAGAGATGACTATGAAAGATTGCAATCTTTTCACACTGGCTACGGCAAATACAGCAATCAAAACATTAAGGCCCGTTCTTTTGATTTAACAAAAGCCAATGACATTTTAGACAATAGCAACTGGTCTGAACGAGATGGTAAAGGCATCCGAACTAAAGATGGTAAACGCCTAAGCCTCAACCTTGTTTATGGAAGGAAAGAGCACACTGAACGCTGGGCAATTATAAAACAAGATGCATTAAAAGCTGGCATTGAAATCAACCTTGTTCTGCAAGATTCATCGTCCCATTACAAGACAATCATGCAGAAACAACATGATATGACTTCTCTAGGCTGGAGCACGGGCTTTAGGCCCGCTTACTGGCAGCATTTCCATAGTGAAAACGCTCATAAGCCTCAAACCAATAATGTAACAAATATGGACAACCCAGAAATCGACAAATTGATTATGTCTTATCGCTCTGCCATTGACACACCTACCCGCATCAAATTAGCCAATCAGTTAGAGGGTAAAATTCATGATTCCGGTGCGTTTATCCCTGATTATAAAGTCCCTTATACAAGGGGCGCACATTGGCGCTGGATTAAATTCCCCAACGTTCCTGGCACTAAAACCACCTCTAATTTGTACTCCCCTTTTGGTAATGGCGGTATATTTTGGGTAGATAACCAAATAAAAATCGAAACTAAATCTGCACGTAAAAGTAAAACTAAATACCCTGTCGTGAATAAAGTTTATGAACAATTCAGAGTCTCAACAGGTGAGTGATATATTACTAAGCGTCGAGGAGCTATGCGTCACATTTGAAACGGACCAAGGTCCGCTTCAAGTACTTGACAATATCAGCTTTGATATTCACAAAGGGCGTACCTTGGGGCTTGTTGGAGAGTCTGGCTGCGGTAAAAGCGTTACTTCACTTTCCATAATGAAGCTTCTTCCCCAACCCGCAGGTGTGATATCCCACGGTAAAATCCTGCTTGAAGGAACGGACTTAGTAAAAGCACCTAGTGCATTTATTCATTCTGTACGTGGTAATAAAATTGCCATGATATTTCAAGAGCCCATGACGGCCTTGAACCCAGTCAAAACCATAGGCAAACAAATACTTGAAGTATTTGAACTACACAAAAAAGAATTAAGTAAAAAAGAACAATTTCAAGAAACCATTACTGTACTAAAAAAAGTCGGTATTCCTGACCCAGAAAAACGCATACGTGAATACCCTCATCAGTTATCAGGGGGCATGAGGCAGCGAGTAATGATTGCTATGGCTTTAGCATGCGAGCCCGATCTTTTAATTGCTGATGAGCCGACTACTGCATTAGATGTCACCATTCAGGCTCAGATATTAGATTTAATGAAGGAGCTACAACAAGAGTACGGCATGGCCATACTGTTTATCACCCATGATCTAGGTGTAATTGCTGAACTATGCGATGACGTTATCGTTATGTATGCAGGCAGAATCGCCGAATACGCTTCAGTTAAGAGTTTATTTGAGCACCCTAAGCATCCATATACCCAAGGCTTGCTGGACTCTATACCAAAGCTCAATCAGCCCAATAAAAGCTTGCTAAGCACCATAGAGGGTCAAGTTCCTAGCTTAGCTAACTTACCTCAGGGCTGTCGTTTTTATAATCGCTGTAAATACAAGCAAGACTCCTGTAAGTCGTACAATCAAATGGCCGCTGATTCTGATCAAGCTCATTTTGTAAACTGTTTACACTGGGAAGGTATTCAATATGAGTCAAACTGATTTGCTTACCGTGTCGGGCTTATATAAGGCATTCCCAGTTAAAAAAGACACCATTTGGGGTAAATCGCTAACCCTGAAAGCGGTTAATGATATTCACTTAACGATTAAAGCAGGAGAAACACTTGGGATTGTAGGAGAGTCTGGCTGCGGCAAAAGCACACTAGCTAAGACAATTGCCCGCCTATATGAGCCAACCGACGGAAGTATTGAGTTTAAAGGCCATGAACTTACTCAACTTAGCCAAAAAGAATTACGCCCTATTCGCCCAAAAATACAATACGTATTTCAAGACCCTTACGAATCGCTTAACCCAAGGCATACAATAGGTAGCATTTTAGAAGAACCTTTTGTGATTCATACTCAGCTTGATTCTGAGCAAAGACAAGCAAAGGTGCGAGCTCTACTTGAAAAGGTTGGATTACCAGACTCTGCTATTAATAAATACCCTCACGAGTTCTCAGGTGGGCAGAGGCAGCGTATTGGTATTGCAAGGGCTATTGCATTAGAGCCGGAATTACTAATATGCGATGAGCCTGTATCTGCTTTAGATGTCTCCGTACAGTCACAGATCATAAACCTGCTGATTAAGCTTCAACAAGAAATGAACTTAGCCATATTATTCATCGCACACGATTTAGCAGTTGTAAAACATATCTCTGACCGAATCAGTGTGATGTATTTGGGCTCTATTGTTGAAAGTGCAACAAGTGATGAGTTATTCAAGCAACCCATGCATCCTTATACACACTTTTTACTTGATGCCATTCCTAGCATTAGGCCCAACCACAAAAGAGATAAACTGCGCATTCAAGGGGAGCTTCCCTCCCCTATATCTCCACCAACTGGGTGTTTATTTAACACTCGTTGCCCGCTTGCAAATGAACAATGCTTGGAAGAGCGCCCGAAGTTGATTGCATCCGATAAAGATGATCATTTAGTGGCTTGTCATCATCGCGTTCGCGCCACTCAAAATTGGCAGTCTCCTTGGGGCTAATCTATTTATATCCAACAACCCTAAAAAATAACTGGCATAAAAAAAGCGGGCATTGCCCGCTTTTTATAATCAGCTAGTAGTCTTAGCCTTTTTCGATATCTGACTCTTCTAAGTTGTACTCAAAAAGCGCCTTAAACTCATTGTTTGATTTAATACGGGCCATTTTTTGTTCTTGGCTTTCACCCACTTGAGCATCAACATCACGATTGATTTGCTCTAAGCGAACAATAGCTTTATCACCATTTTGCAAATCAACTAGCGAGTAACTCGGAGAATCATCACTGATACCTAGGGTGAAAGCAGTGGACACTACCTCACGATTAGCACCAGTGAACTCACGTGTTTTTTCAGCGAATGAATCCCACTTAACCTGTAAAGTACCCGCTTTTGCAGACTCTAAAGTTTCATCTGCTTTAACATTAAGCGCAGCAACAGCCTTATCGTTAATCAGTATAGTTTTAATTTGTGCATTTACAGCAGTCAGCTCTTTCGGTTTAGCTTCAAAAAATTCATTCAAATGAAGGACTACTGCTCGTCCATCTTCAATTTCAATAACTTCACTATTAGCCCCTTCTGATAACACAGATTCAGAGAAAGCAGACATAGCCACGTTACGGTTTGCCGCAACACCTTCGCCACCAGCTTGAGGAAAAGGACCGGCCATTTGTATTTCTAGGTCTAAAGAACTTGCAACAGCTTCCAGGTTTGTAGAGGAGAACGCTTCATCCTTTAAGGTTTCTAAAGCCTCTAAGTAAACAACTCGTTTCGCTTCTTCTCTAAGTTCTAACTCAATAGAATCTTTTAACTCAGTTAAAGGAGCTACTTCAGGTTGTCTAACTTCTAACAGTTTTATTAGGTGTAATCCATCACGAGTTTCAACCACACCAGAAACTCCATCAACACTTAGACCAGTTAGGGCTTGTGAGAACTCAGTTTCAAATACGGATTCATCAGCAAATCCTAAATCACCACCTGAGAATTTTGAAGTATCATCTTGAGAATATTCTTTTGCTAAATCTTCAAATGCCTTACCGTTTTTAAGTTCCATTTGAATTGTCGCCATTTTATCCTTGGCAGCTTCGTCACTGTCTAATAATAAGATATGTGCGGCTCGGTATTCTTTCTTGCTGTTTGAATCAGCTTTTAACGCCTCATAATGCTCAAGTACGTCATCTTCTGAAATATCCACCGATTTAGCTAATTCAGATGCTTTAAGTTCTACATACTTAATACTAACTTTTTCTGGAATCATAAAAGATTCAGTATTTTCATCATAGTACTGCTGAATTTCCTCATCGGAAACTGTAATGCCCTTTTTCATCTCAGCTAAAGATAGAGTGGAGGAAGAAAAGTTACGTGTTTGCGCTTCTAAATTAGCAATTTGTTTTACTTCTAAAGGCGTTGCAAAACTAGTGGTTTGCCAAGCATTTTGAAGCTGCTGTGTTAATAACGATGTACGTAAAAGCTGGCGATATGTTGCACGGGTAAAACCTGCACTTCTTAATACTAAATCAAACTGATCACGGTCAAATTTACCGTTTACATGGAAATCTGGTGACTTAACAATCAAAACGTCAATATCGGCATCAGAGAATTGTATGCCACTTTTTAAAGCCGCTTGTTTAACTACAGTTTCCTGAATAAGGTTTTCCACAGAAGATTGGCGAATCAGCTCATCTTTGAAAATGGCAGGATCGAAGTTTTCGCCAAATTGCGTTTGTAAGCGACGCTTCTGCATTAGAACTGCTTGTTGTACCTGATATTCACTGATTTCTTCACCGTTGACAGTGGCTGGTGCATCTTCACCTCCACCTAACGCAACAATACTTTCAATACCGAACAAAGCAAATGTGAGTATGATCAATCCAACGATGATCTTGGCAACAGGACCCTTAGAGCCGTCGCGAATAGCTTGCAACATGGTACAACCAACCTTATTTTTAGAATTCTTATTTACTAGATAGCAAAAAAGCGCACCATCAGATGCGCCTTTTATTTATACAAAATTAGGAGGTTAATCCTAATTAAATATATTAATTTACAGCATCTTTTAATGCTTTCCCTGGTTTAAAACCAGGTACTTTCGCAGCGGCAATCTCAATTGGTTGACCAGTTTGAGGGTTGCGACCTGTACGCGCTGCACGCTCTTTAACAGCAAAAGTACCGAAGCCAACAAGAACAACTTGATCACCGTCTTTCAGGGCAGTTGTAATGGCTTCTACAGTGGCATCCAAAGCACGACCAGCAGCCGCTTTTGGAATGTCAGCAGAAGCTGCAATGGCATCGATTAATTCAGACTTATTCACACGTATCCCCTTTACCAATATTGGTTAATTATAGATATAAACTTATATTACTAAGCGCCGGAGCCATAGACCTAGATAGAGCGCTGAAAGGTATAACAGCGCTAAGGCGAGTGTCAACTGCTTAATATGTTTTTTATATTAATGTGTACTTAAACGAGACTGTTGATTTTGCTGGGTTGCGGCTTCCTTTTCAATAACCGAAGCAACATTTTTTTCCAGATTTCCCGTTAAAGCTACATCAAGTACCTCATCGACCCATTTTACAGGGATAATTTCCAGCTCTTGCTTAATATTATCCGGAATTTCCTTTAGGTCACGCTCGTTATCATCCGGAATTAAAACCGTCTTAATTCCACCCCTATGGGCTGCCAGTAGTTTTTCTTTTAACCCACCGATTGGTAGCACTTTACCACGTAGCGTTACCTCACCTGTCATTGCCACATCAGAACGTACCTGTGTATTAGTAATAACAGACATTAAGGCTGTTACCATACCCACACCAGCACTCGGGCCATCTTTTGGTGTAGCACCCTCTGGAACATGTATATGCAAGTCGTGAGTTTCAAAGAAGTCATGAGGCAACCCCAACCCTTCTGAGCGACTTTTCACAACGGTAAGAGCGGCTTGAATAGACTCTTGCATAACATCGCCTAAAGATCCTGTTTTAACAACTCGGCCTTTGCCTAGTGAAATTGCAGATTCAATGGTTAAAGTTTCACCACCTACAGAAGTCCACGCCAAACCTGTCACCTGACCAACTTGGTGTTCTTCTTCGGCCATGCCGTATTTAAACCTTTGCACACCTAGGTAGTTTTCTAACTCTTCTGGTTTGATCTCACTTTTAACGTCATCACCTTTTTTAGCCATAACGTTTTCTTTAACCACTTTACGACAAATTTTAGCCATCTGGCGCTCTAGGTCACGTACACCCGCCTCTTTTGTGTAATGACGAACAACAGACCTTAAACTTTGCTCACTGAGCGTCAATTCTGAATCTTTAACTCCGGTATTTTTCATTTGTTTAGGCAGTAGATAGCGCTGACAAATGTTCACTTTTTCATCTTCGGTGTAACCCGGAATACGGATAATTTCCATACGATCCAACAAAGGGGCTGGTATATTCATGCTGTTAGCGGTACATACAAACATAACGTCTGATAGATCGTAGTCCACTTCCAAGTAGTGATCACTAAATGTACTATTTTGTTCAGGATCTAAAACTTCTAGTAATGCGCTAGCCGGATCACCACGGTGATCCATACCCATTTTATCTATTTCATCCAGCAAGAATAACGGGTTTTTCACACCTTCTTTACTTATCTTTTGTATAAGCTTACCCGGCATTGAGCCAATATAAGTACGGCGATGACCACGAATTTCAGCTTCATCACGTACGCCACCAAGTGCCATTCGGATGTATTTACGATTAGTTGCTTTTGCAATTGAACGCCCTAAGGAAGTCTTACCTACACCGGGGGGACCTACAAGGCACAAAATATTACCATTGGATTTTTTAACACGCTTTTGGACAGCCAAATATTCAAGAATACGTTCTTTCACTTCATCTAAACCAAAGTGATCGGAATTTAGTATTTCATCCGCCACTTCGATATTGCTGCGAACCTTACTCTTAGATTTCCAAGGTACGCCAATCATCCAATCTAAATAACCACGAACAACAGATGCCTCTGCTGACATCGGGGACATCATTTTTAATTTATTTAATTCTGATTCGGCCTTTTCCTTTGCCTCTTTTGACATGCCCGATTCATTTATTTTATTTTGTAATTCTTCCAGTTCATTAGGAACATCATCCATGTCACCTAATTCTTTTTGAATAGCCTTCATTTGCTCATTCAAATAGTATTCGCGCTGGCTTTTCTCCATTTGTTTTTTAACACGCCCGCGAATGCGTTTTTCAATATCCAACAAATCAACTTCAGATTCGATAAGCGCCATTAAGTGCTCTAAACGGTCACGCTCAGAAACCATTTCAAGGACAGCTTGTTTTTCATCAAGCTTAAGCGATAAATGAGATGAAATTGTATCAGCTAGACGACCAGCCTCTTCAATACTTTCTATAGACGCAAGTACTTCACTGGGGACTTTTTTACTCATTTGAACAAACTGATCAAACTGCTGAGTCACTGCCTTAACCAAAACAGACTCTTCTCGCTCAGCGATAGCTTCTATTTCAAGTGGTGAACCATCCGCTTGGTAAAACTCTTCACCATCTGTAAAGTTAGTCACTTCCGCACGGTAATTGCCTTCAACTAAAACTTTAACGGTACCATCTGGTAATTTTAATAATTGAAGTACCGAAGCAACTGTACCAATAGAATAGATATCATCTACAGTTGGCTCATCGGTAGTGGCATTCTTCTGTGCAACCAAAAGGATTTTTTTATCTCCTTCCATGGCTGACTCAAGAGCTTTAATGGATTTATCGCGACCCACAAATAATGGAATAACCATGTGTGGATAAACAACGACATCGCGAAGCGGAAGTAAAGGAAGCGTTTGTATTGTCATAAGATACCTTGTGCTAAACAGCGCACTGAACATGCTTCTAAGATGGGGATAAACTAAAAGGATTACAAGTATTTAATATAAAAAAAGGGGCTTTAAAGCCCCTTTTAATAGAATTATGCATCATCCGGTGCGACTTTAGCACTTTCATTTGACTCATAAATAAACAAAGGTTCACTATCACCCTTAATGACAGAGTCATCAATAACCACTTTACTTACATGGTCTTCTGATGGGATTTTATACATACTATCAAGCAAGATGCCTTCCATGATTGAGCGCAAACCACGAGCACCAGTTTTACGTTCCATGGCCTTTTTAGCAACTGCAAGCAAGGCAGAATCCCTAAACTCCAACTCAACATCTTCCATTTCAAATAAAGCCTGATATTGCTTAACTAACGCATTTTTTGGCTCTACTAAAATTTGAATTAATGCTTCTTCGTCAAGCTCATCCAAGGTTGCCACTACTGGTAATCGACCAATAAATTCAGGAATCAAACCGTATTTTACTAAATCCATTGGCTCTACATCTTTCAATAATGAGCCAACTGACTTGCTATCATCTTTTGCTTTAACAACAGCGTTAAAACCAATTCCGCTCTTTTCAGTACGATCGCGGATTATTTGATCCAAACCAGCAAACGCCCCGCCGCAAATGAACAGGATATTACCAGTATCAACTTGTAAAAATTCTTGTTGAGGATGCTTACGACCACCCTGAGGTGGAACTGATGCAACTGTTCCTTCAATCAGCTTCAATAACGCTTGCTGAACACCCTCACCACTAACATCACGAGTAATCGATGGATTGTCTGATTTTCTAGAGATCTTATCAATTTCATCAATATAAACGATGCCACGCTGTGCTTTATCAACATCATAATCGCACTTCTGTAGAAGTTTTTGGATTATATTTTCAACATCCTCACCAACATAACCGGCTTCGGTTAACGTTGTGGCATCAGCTATGGTAAATGGCACATTTAATAGGCGTGCTAATGTTTCAGCTAGGAGCGTTTTACCACTACCCGTTGGGCCAATAAGCAGAATATTACTCTTCGTAAGCTCCGTAAGGCCCTTTTTACCTTCCCCATGACGTAAGCGCTTATAATGATTATAAACAGCTACAGACAGGACAATTTTGGCTCTTATCTGACCAATAACGTATTCATCAAGAGTTTCTTTAATTTCTTGCGGTGTCGGCAAACGGTCAGAAGGTGCTTCTCCCTGACTCTCTTGAACCTCTTCACGAATAATATCGTTGCAAAGGTCGACACACTCATCACAAATAAAGACACTGGGCCCAGCTATGAGCTTACGAACCTCATGCTGACTTTTGCCACAGAAAGAGCAGTAAAGTAACTTACCCTTTTCGTCTTTATTGTTTGATTCGTCGCTCATTCGACTTCCTCATAATTACAGCAATTATCTAAAGATGTTGCTTAATGGCTAAAACTTCAAGTATTTAGGCGGTTTTCGCCAGAAACAAACCGTTTTATTAGCCTAAACGCTTTTCAAGCACTTCATCGATAAGACCATATTCTAACGCTTGCTGAGCATTCATAAAATTATCACGCTCGGTATCTGCAGCAACCTCTTCATAGCTACGACCACTGTGCTGAGCTAAGATTCGATTTAAACGTTCTTTTGTGTCTTTTATGTTCTCAGCATGGATCAATATATCCGTTGCCTGACCCTGCGCTCCACCACTTGGCTGATGGATCATCACACGGCTATTAGGCAGGCAATAACGCTTACCTTTCTCACCGGCTGTTAGTAAGAATGCCCCCATACTGCAAGCCTGACCAATACAAATGGTACTAACATTTGGCTTGATAAATTGCATGGTATCGTAAATCGACATACCGGCAGTAACTGAACCACCAGGTGAGTTAATATACAACTGGATATCTTTCTCTGGATTTTCAGCTTCTAAAAACAACAACTGAGAAACTACTAGGTTGGCCATATGGTCTTCCACTTGGCCAACTAAAAAAATGACACGCTCTTTTAGTAATCGTGAATATATATCATAAGAACGCTCACCACGGGCGGTTTGCTCAACCACCATAGGCACTAAACCGGACATTTGTATTGCTGGATCCTGGGCGGCCAGAAGATCTTTCATTCGTTATCTCCGTCAACGACATCAGAAAAAACAGCCATTATCTTGAGATAACAGCTGTTTATGAGTGTAGCCTGATTGATGCCTAAATGGCAGTAAAAATGATTATTGGGCGTTATTTGCCGCTTTAATCACTTCCTCATAGCTACTTTCTTTTTCGGTTACAGTCGCTTTTTCAAGGATTGTTTCCACTACCTGCTCTTCTAGTGCAAGGGCTTCAAGTTGAGCGCGTTGCTCTTTGTTGCTCTTGTAGAATTCTTTAACCTGTTCTGGGTCTTGGTAGGTAGAAGCCATATCTTCAATTAATGCGTCTACTTTTGCGTCATCAGCTTTAATTTCTAACTGCTCTATAGCAGCATTGATTAATAGGCCTAATTTAACACGACGCTCAGCTTGTGGCTGGAACAATTCATTAGGTAACATACCTGGTTTGAACTCTTGGCCGCCACCAAACTGCTGGAAAGCTTGTTCTTGTAAGCGCTGGATCTCTTGATCAAGCAGAGCAGCAGGAACATCAATTGAGTTTTGCTCAAGCAAGCCATCAAGTGCTTGGTTTTTAGTGTTACGCTGAATAGCTTGCTTTAGTTCACGCTCCATGTTTGAGCGAACATCGCTACGGAAGCTATCTACATCATCCGCTTCAACACCAAATAACTTGAAGAACTCTTGGTTAAGCTCAGGAAGTTCAGAAGCTTCAACTTCATGAACCTTGATCTTAAACTCTGCTTCTTTACCTGCTAATTCTTCATTTTGATAATCAGCAGGGAAAGTTACTTTAATGGTGCTTTCATCGCCTGCTTTTAGGCCAGCAATTTGCTCTTCAAAGCCAGGGATCATGCTTTTTGAGCCTAGTGTCAATGCATAACCTTCAGCCTTGCCACCTTCAAATGTTTCGCCACCTACATAGCCGTCAAAGTCAATTTTCACTTTGTCGCCATCTTTAGCAGCTTCTTCGGTTACTTCAAATTTAGCTTGTTGCTTTTGAAGGATCTCGATCATGTTGTCTAGATCGGCATCGCTAACTTCTGTTGCAAACTTTTCAACAGAAATGTTTTCTAAGCCTGATACTGTCACTTCTGGGTAAATTTCAAAAGTTGCAGAAAATTGAAAATCCTTACCTTCTTCATCAATCAACGGCTCAACCGCTGGCATACCAGCTGGGTTAAGTTTCTCCTGAGAGACAGCTTGGATGAATCCTTGCTGCATTTGTTCGCCTAGAACCTCTTGGCGAACCCCTTTCCCGTAGCGCTGTTTAATAACACGCATTGGAATTTTTCCTTTACGGAAACCGTCGATACGAGCGGTACGAGAAACTTGATCCAAGCGCTTAGCAATCTCTTGCTCTACGTTAGATGCTGGAATATCGATTACAAGCTTACGTTCTAAGCCTGCTAATGTTTCTACAGAAACTTGCATGAATGCCTCACACACAAAATACAGAAGCTGGTGAATTTTAAGGGTGGTAACTCTATTGATCTGGAACGATGTAATCAAGCAGTTTTTGGCCCAATTACTCCTAATCCGCTATTTTCATGAATAATTGATTATTTAATAAGCTTTACAACTGTTTTTATATACAGTACTGTTTGAATCACAAGTGAAACACTGTACAAATAAACAGGTCAAATTATGAGTGCATTATTAAAAAACAACACTAGCTTATCGAATCATTATTGGATGCTTTGGATCGCACCTAGCATCAGCGAAAGGCAAAAGATTAAAAATTTACCTTTGGATCAACAACAAAAAGTACTAATGCTTCATCCAAAGAATAATACTCAGGTGTGCGATGCCTTGAAAACGGCCATTATAAGTGGCCTTTATCAAAGCATTACCTTGGACAGGTCTATCATTCCAAGCCAGCAACAACGAATGCTTGAAGTCATTGCTATGCGCCACCAAACTCATATTAATTGGTTAAACTCGCAATCAAAGCTGAATAGCGCCAGCCAATTAAGCCTAATTTAGTACGCTTAACTGCTCTTCTACACGCTTAACATCTTCCTGAGTATCAACCCCATGACCTGGGGGTTGAGCTATAACACCCATATGGATTTTCACGCCATAACATAGTGCTCTTAACTGCTCTAGACATTCTGCTTGCTCAATTGGGGTTGGTTCCATACTCGCATACTGCTTCAAGAAGGAAACTCGGTAACCGTACATACCAATATGACGATAAACAGGAGCCAATTGCGTAAGCTGGCTTTCACCAGTTTTATAAAGATCTCTATCCCAAGGAATTGGCGCCCTTGAGAAATACATGGCAAATCCTTGATTATTTAAAACGACTTTTACTGCATTTGGATCAAAGGCATCGTCTGCACAATCAATTGGTGTACATATAGAAGACATCCCCGCAGAAGGATTCTCCAATAAGCCATTTGCGGTCAATTGAATTAACGATTTTGGAATCAAGGGTTCATCACCTTGTACGTTAACGATCACATCATCGGCGCTCCAATTAAGGTTTTGGGCAACCTCAGCAATACGTTCAGTTCCATTTTCATGGCCAACAGAGGTCATCATGACATTCGCGCCAAATGCCTTAGCCACCTCAAAAATTCTTTGATCATCAGTTGCAATGACTATGTCTTTCACACCTGTTTCAAGTGCCCGTTCATAAACATGCTGAACCATAGGTTTGCCTGCCAAATGAATTAGGGGCTTTCCCGGCAACCGACTCGAACCGAATCGAGCAGGAATGACTATTTTGTAATCTGACATTTCCACTAATACCTATTTATTTCTTTTCTTCAAATTCAGGCAGCATAGCCTTTATATACGCATCTTTTAAATCCATGCGGCTAGATAAAATAACATCTGCTACTTCTCTCGCTACACCTTTACCACCCAAGGAACTAGTTACATAATGCGCAGCTTCTTTTACCATGAAATATGCATCATTTGGAGCAATGGCAAAGCCGATTTTAGTCATAACCTTCAAGTCAATTACATCGTCACCGCAATAGGCAACTTGCGTATAATCTAACTTCAATTTTACTAAAAGCTCATCTAATGCAGCCAATTTATCTTTACAAGCCAGATACGAATACTTGATACCTAAATCGATGATTCTCTTTTTTAACGGTTCAGATTCTTTAGCACTTATGATCGCAACATGAACACCATAAGTTTGAAGTAGCTTAATACCCACACCGTCTTTCACATTAAAATGTTTTACTTCTTCACCACTTGGCCCATAAACCAAAGTACCGTCGGTTAAAACGCCATCAACATCAAATATCATTAAAGCAACACTATTAGCCTTTTCTTTCACTTGATTTGGCAACATCATTGATTTTTTCCCTGCTTTTTATGATTTAAATGGCGTAGATATTGATCATCATATCGAACTATATCGTCTTCGGTTAAGATTTCACCTGTTTGCACTTCTATTATTTCTAAAACTTCCTGCTGCGCATTACGTAGTCTATGTTTTTGCTGAGGTTTAATAGAAATACTATCACCGACCCTTAAAATACGTTTTTCATCTTCTAACTCAACATGAGCAAGCCCTTTTATGACTACCCAATTTTCATTCCTATAGCTATGGCTTTGCAATGAAATTTGAGAATGCGGAAAAACAATCAAATGCTTAACAACATAATGTGTATCTTGAGCAAGGACTTTGAATTGCCCCCATGGACGATGCACATCAATGCGATCTAGCAGTTTGAGCAAGTCATTATGCTTTAGGTATCCCATCAAACAACTCAAATCAGATAAATCATCCTGATTAGCTACAAAGAGCACATCATCAAAATCACAAAGTACAATATTATCCGCCTGCAATATGATCGACTTATTATTTTCACTGAATATATTAAATTGCTTTAAACCTAATTTTTTGCGCCTACTAATGAGGCTGTTCCATGTTCCTAGGTCATCCCATTCATGATGGTACTTTTGTGCTTTAATACCTTTATAGTTTTCAAGTACCGCCACATCAAAAGATTCAGGCTGAATCTTTTGATATTGCTCACCCGTCACGTTAAAATCATATAATTTTGATTGATTATTGAACGCATCTTCAACCAAATTCAGAAGCTTCGGAGTGCATATAGAAAGCGCCTGATAAAGCGCACTTGCCTTCACCACTACCACTCCACAATTCCAAGCAATATTATTGCGCTTAATTAATGATTCTGCTTCTGAAGCATTAGGTTTTTCAATAAATTGAGTTACAGCCCCCTCTTCCGATATATCCATATACCCGTATTGAGTATTAGCATGACTAGGCAAAACCCCCATCAAACCGATATCCTCGTCAGACAATTTAGCAATCAAGGTATTAATGACTGTTTTAAATGCAATTTCATTAGAAAAATAATGATCTGAAGGCAGAATCAAAAGTATTCCATCAGGGTCGAGCTGCTTGATCTTCAAACAAGCCAAGGCCACAGCAGGCGCGGTATTTTTTGATTCCGACTCAAGTAAAACATTTTCAACGCTTAAGCCGTATACAGAAATTTGATGCTGCAATATAAAGCGGTGGGATTCATTGGCGATAATGAAAGAAGGCATTTCTGAGCAAAGCATGGCTCTTTCAATAGTGGACTGAATTACCGTCTTTCCACTATCTAAGAGATCAATGAATTGCTTTGGATGATTTAACCTTGAGACGGGCCACAACCGAGTGCCACTGCCACCGGCGAGTATAACTGGGTAAATGGCCGCCATAAGTCAGTTATGCGTCTATATCAGCTAGTTGTAATTCAATCTGAGCAGATACATCTCGGTACTTTTTATCTAACTTTTTCATGGCCTTCTTAGATATTCCACCTAAAACATCAACACTATGACGAACACGTGCGCGACTCATATCTGGACCAATGATAGCCATACTATCTAAAACAGAAAACGAGTTTGGCGTACCTGCAATGGCCACAAAAAAACCATACAAGAAGTCTTTTGGCTTAACCCCTTCAATTTTTGCCAATGCGAATAATCTTTGCTGAATCTCAGGCTTTTGCCAGTCACGAATGGCCTCTAATTGCCACAAACCCATTTGCAAAAGCTCAACCATCTGAGTTGGTTCAATCGATTTATGAGCAAAATCAGTTTCATCTACCTCAGGCATGCCTGATAGTAAAAATCCAGCTAAAGGAACCACATCACTAAAGCGCTCAATACGTGGCTGGATATGAGCAATAGCAGGTGCTAAGGCTTCTTTATTCAACCCCCATTTGATGAACTGTTCTACAAATTCACTTTCAGAAAGATCGCGAATCCACTGACTATTCAACCAACTTAGTTTTTCCTGATCAAAAATCGGACCGCCAAGAGATACCCGAGAAATATCAAAATGAGAAAACATCTCATCACGACTAAATTGTTCACGTTCATCAGGCATAGACCAACCCATACGGCCTAAATAGTTAAGCAATGCTTCAGGCATAAAACCCATATGCTTGTAATACAAGATACTTGTTGGGTTCTTACGTTTGCTTAGCTTAGATTTATCAGGGTTACGCAATAATGGCATATGACAAAGTACGGGCATATCCCAACCGAAATACTTATAAAGAAGCTGGTGCTTTGGCGCAGAGCTAAGCCATTCTTCTCCACGAATCACATGAGTTATATCCATTAAATGGTCATCTACCACATTAGCCAGATGATAAGTGGGCATGCCATCTGATTTCATTAGAATCTGGCAATCCACCATACCCCAATCCATTTCGATATCACCGCGTAACATATCATTAAACGTACAAACACCCTCTTCTGGTACGTGCATCCTAACCACATAAGATGCCCCTTCGGACTCCCTTTGCGCAACGACATCCTCAGGTAACTCAAGATCGCTAAATTTAAGCGCAGAGAAACCACCTGCTTCTTGCTTTTGAGCGCGAAGCTCGTCTAATTCCTGTGCAGTACGATAACATTTAAAGGCGTGACCAGATTCCAACAGTATTTCAATATGCTTTGCATAAATATCACGGCGCTCACTTTGACGGTAAGGGCCATTATCACCGCCAACATCAGGGCCTTCATCCCAATCTAAACCTAACCAGCGCAAGCTATCATAGATAGATTGTTCTGATTCAGCTGTGCTTCTTGCTTGATCCGTGTCTTCAATACGCAGTAGAAATTGACCACCATGCTGACGTGCGAATGCTAAATTGAACAAAGCAATATAAGCAGTACCAACATGAGGGTCACCAGTTGGCGAAGGCGCAATACGAGTACGGACAGTCATAATTATCTCAAAGGGTGAAAAGTTGCCGAATTATAGGGGTTAAGCCCGCTTTGGCCAATATCATTAGCTGAACTATGCTTAAAAAAACTTCGGCCGGTTGCTTTCCTACATGTCTATTCGACTATTTGTTGTATTAATGTTCTTATCTTGCCTAGCAACGGCTATGGAAGTTGGGTCAGAGGACAAAATAACGATCAATCAGTTTGAATACTTTATCGACAGCAATCATCATTACAGCCCTCAAACCATCGATAATTCAACCAATTTGAAATGGACAGAAATCAATCAAACAAGCATTAATCTAGGATATGAACAATCCACTGTTTGGATTAAGTTCCATATAACAAATAGTCTAACCTCTAATAGGGATTACCTATTAGATATAAACTATCCATTACTAGATTACATAGACCTATACGAACGTCGTAATAAGCAATACCACACACTCATTCATTCAGGTGATGGGCGCCCCTTTGACAGCAGAGACTTCAAACACCCAAACTTTGTCACTGCCATTAAATTAACTCCCAATGAAACAAAATCATTTCTAATTAAGGTAAGAAGTAACGCCCCTATTCAAACAGAAGTTCTTCTGTGGAGCCCTAATGAGTTTCAAAATTTTTATCGCTCCAAGGCAAGTATTACTTTTCTGTATTTGGGGGTTTTACTCAGTACCGCATTATTTAACCTAGTGGTCTTTCTATTTATAAAAGAAAGAACATTTCTGGCCTACGGTTTGTACGCCACGTCATTTGCATTACTCATGACCTCACAAGACGCCATTTTATTTGAATATATCTTCCCTAACCATCCGAAATACCATAACTGGGCCCAACTCATATTAGGTGCTTCAACACTTTCATTAACATGCTTATTTAACCTTTTATTTCTTAAGCTCAATAAATCAAGCAATGGTAAGTTGCTATATCTAATGAGCTTTGTACCAATAGGTATCGTATTAAGTAGCGTTATAATCGGCTATTCAATGGCCATTAAACTACTTATATCAAGCATACTTTTGATCATTCCATTGTGCTTTATGATCGGAGTCATCCATTCAAAAAACAACGAGAATCGAATTTTTTATTTAGTAGCTTGGAGCTGGCTATTTATTGGTGTCATCATTTTTATTTTCTCCAAGCTAGGCTATATACCTTTCAACTTATTTACTAATCACGCCATTCAATTAGGTTCGGCTTTAGAGTTATTGACGTTTGCCATTGCGCTTGCAAAACGTTTACACACTGAAAAAGAAACACGCATTCAGGCCCAGCAAATTATCATAGACAGCACCAAGCAAAGTGCAAAATTCCAGCAAGAGCTTCTATATAACGCAACACATAATGACATCACAGGCTTTCCAAACCGAAATTTATTTAGCCGTGAACTAGAAACACTCATTAAAACTGAGAATAGTTTTACCGTTGTGCTACTGCACCTATCTCGCATATCTGAACTTGATAAAACATTAGGGCGAGAAATCAGTAACTATGTATTAGAGCAAGTATCCATTAATTTGAATTCATACATTCACCATATGGAAAACATTCAATGCCTAGATAAACTGGAAGAATTTTACGCTGCAAATCTAAGTAACAGCACCTTCTCATTTGTAATAAAAAACAATAAAAAACAAGAAGTAGACCAAGTCCTGCAGTCACTAGCCCATAAAATTAACAAGCCAATATTAGTTAATGAGCTACTCATTGATCCATGGGTCACTCAAGGTTATGCGATCTATCCAGAGCATGGAAAGAGTGCTTCATTATTACTGCGAAATGCTACCATCGCACTGGATCACGCAGACACTAAAGAAAGTGGTATAAGCTACTACCATACAGATCAAGACACATACAATGAAAGGAGGTTAATTTTAATTAATGAATTAAAGCCCGCAATTTCCACCAACAAAATGCAGTTACTGTATCAACCTTTAATTAATACAAATAGTGAGGCAATTATCGGCGCCGAAGCTTTAATAAGGTGGCCACATGAAGATTATGGTGTCGTCCTTCCAGATGAATTCATAGAAATAGCCGAGCAAACTGGCATCATTCAGGCACTGAGTTTATGGGTATTTAAAAATGCACTTAACCAATTAAAACTATGGCTAAAAATGAATCCTAATTTTTTGATGTCGGTTAATATTTCAGCACATAACATTAAAAATAAAGAATTCATAAGGGCCATATTACTACTGATATCTGACACACCAAATATCGCAAAAAATATCATTCTGGAATTAACTGAATCTCAAATGATGGGAGACACCCAACACACCTTAGAAAATCTTTGGTCACTAAGTGAACACGGTTTTAATATCGCAATTGACGATTTTGGGACAGGATATAGCAACTTAAGCTATTTAAAAAAATTACCGGCCAATGAACTAAAAATCGATAAAACTTTTATTCTTAACTTAGAAAGCGACAAGCAAAATCAAGTACTGGTACAAACGGCGATACAGATGGCCCATAACTTAGGATTGAAAATCGTCGCGGAGGGAGTCGAGTCGGAAAAATGTCGCGCCATACTTGAAACAATGCAATGTGATATGTGCCAAGGCTTTCATTTTTCCAAACCTATTTCAGCCAAGCAATTCAGTATACTTATCGACAAGCCCTAATAAATAGCATTAGATACTATCCGCCTACAAGGCAATTTTTAAATCTAACTTCACAGAAAGTCGCATACGAGACACTTTTAGACTAAAAGATAAACCATCATTCGTTTTCATGCTTGCAAGATAACAACAACGGAAAATGTCATGAAAACATTCCAAAAACTTAAATCAGCAGCCTCCTATATAGGTTGCGCAGCTTTAACGCTAGCTCTAGTAGGTTGTAATTTAGAAGCCGAAACTGAGCAAGGCACCTATCAAGGTGTTGAAACAGACGGCATCATTTCATTCAAAGGTATTAAGTATGCGACAGCTGAGCGCTTTGAAGCACCTACAGCAGCTCCATCTTTCACCGACATCCAGTTAGCTGACACTGCTGGTAGCCCGTGCCCACAAGTGGGCGGCTCGTTTGGTACATCTAGCGTAAATGAGGATTGCTTGTTTTTAAATATCGATCGACCAGCACTGGGTAAAAATCGCCCTGTAATGGTTTGGATCCACGGTGGCGCATTCATTACTGGTTCTGGCGATACTTATGACACCAGTCGTTTAGTTGAGCAAGGCGTTGTTGTGGTTACTATTAACTATCGCTTAGGTGCTTTAGGCTTTTTAACTCACCCAGCGCTGTCTGAAGCAACAGGCACAGGTTCAGGTAACTATGGCTTGATGGATCAACAGTTTGCCCTACAGTGGATTCAAGATAATATTGAAGCATTTGGCGGCAACCCAGATAACGTTACTATCTTTGGTGAATCAGCAGGTGGTCACAGCGTTATGGATCAATTAACTATCCCGACTTCTCAGGGCTTATATAGTAAGGCTATTGTACAAAGTGGTACGTACCATCTAGAAGAAGTTCCACTAGAAGTAGCAGAAGGTTTAGGTCAATTACTGGTCGCAAACTCTAACTGTGCCACTAGTACTGACATGCTAAATTGCTTAAAAACATTACCAGTTGAAGATATGCTTGCTGCTCAAGGTAGTGATCAATTCCTACCGACCACAGGCACTGCTTTCCACCCTTATTCACCACTTGTTGCAACTTATACTGGTCAGTTAGCTGACGTACCATTAATGAGCGGTAGCAATAAAGATGAAGGCACGTTGTTCACAGCTCTAGCTCAAGTTAATGCCTATGAAGCGGCTATCCAAGAAGCGGCAACCGCGGCTTATCTTGCTGAATTAGCGCAATCAGGTGACCCTGTAGCAGCTGCAGCCGCAGCTGAAGCAGCCGGCACTGCTGCTTCTCAAGGTAGCGCGTTCTATGCAGCTGCTGCTGTGATCTCATCTCAAGCAACCTATGATGCAGCAGTAACTACACTACTTGCACCTTTCCCTTACACCTTAAACGGTCACACCATTGCAGAAGTTGCGGATGAATACCTTGCGGGCACAACAGATTACTACGGTGCCTACAACCGTTTGCAAACAGACTGGCGCTTTGCCTGTACTGCTTTAAATACAGCCAATACGTTGAAAGCTAATCCTTATCGTAGCAGTGATATTTTTGCTTATCACTTCACCGACCAAAATGCACCAAACCTATTTGCTCCGTACTTTCCAATTGGCTTTGCAGCTGGCGCAAGTCACGCAGCTGAGATTCCTTATGTGTTAAGTGATGGTTCAGGCTTCGAAGGCAATGAAGATCAAGCAGCACTTTCTGCGGCCATGATTAAATATTGGACAACGTTTGCTAAAACCGGCAATCCTAATCCAAACCACAGCCAGTTAGTACAATGGCCTGCATTCTCTGCTGTTGAAAACAACATGCTTGAATTAGGTACTGGAGACAACTTTAAAGTGCTTGCGGAAGCAGACTTCAATAACACCCACAATTGCGGATATTGGAACATTCCAACACAATAAATTACTAAATATTTTTAGCTAATTTATTTCTAATAAAGGGCGAGTAATCGCCCTTTTTATTTTTTTATAAAATAATTTAACAATTATTAATTATTTCCCTTCCTGCTAAATCTTAATTTTTATTTAAAAAGCGCTCCACATAAAAAGCATTCTAAAAACAATTAAGTTAAGTATCCGTTTTCCTTTTTTAACGATCATTAAATTTCAAATTAACTTGCACCTACTAATTATTAGTTTGTTAATCAATAAAACAGCATTCACATCTTAGCTTCACTCACAGAACTATCGGGACCATGAAACTCACTACATATAACTAGACAGTAAAAGCCAATCTATATGGAATTCCCCCATTAAACAGCTAATATTAATATTCATGTCACACAAGGGACACTTGTTTTGTGTGACATAAATCATGCTTTATGCTCATTTCGCTAAATACAGTAACAACGGAAGAAGTAATGAATAAATCCCGAATTTTAGGAACTGCAGCGTCCTATATAAGCTGTGCCGTATTATCTTTAGCCTTAGTGGGCTGTGGATCCTCATCAAATGACAAGGAAGAAACACCACCAGTTGTAGAACCACCAGTTGTAGCACCACCAGAGGTTACAACTGAACAGGGTACTATCGAAGGTGTCCAAGAGGACAGTCTTATTTCATTTAAAGGCATTAAATACGCTGCAGCTCCTACGGGTGATTTACGCTTTAAAGCACCAACAGCGCCTCCTGCCCTGACAGAAACACAAGTGGCGGATTCATTTGGCTCAAATTGCCCTCAGAAAGACTCTGGTTTTGGTGGCGGTAGCACGAACGAAGATTGTTTGTTCTTAAATGTTTACACCCCTGATACAGATGGCGACTACCCTGTCATGGTTTGGATTCATGGCGGAGCATTTGTATATGGCTCTGGCTCAGATTATGACCCAACACGCTTAGTCGACGAAGACGTGGTGGTTGTGACGCTTAATTATCGATTAGGTGCATTAGGGTTCTTAGCTCATCCGGAACTAACAGCTGAAGCAAGTGCTGGTTCAGGTAACTATGGCCTTATGGACCAACAGTTTGCTCTTCACTGGATTCAAGATAATATCAGTGTTTTTGGTGGGAACCCTGATAACGTCACCATCTTTGGGGAATCAGCAGGTGGCCATAGTGTAACATCTCAGTTAGTAGCAACTGGCCATGAAGGGCTTTTCCACAAAGCCATTATTCAAAGTGGCAATTACCACTTAGAGCAACAATCACAAGTACTCGCTGAAGATTTAGGGAATAATGCTGATCTTGTTTTTCCTGGCACTGGTTACGCAACCCTTGCAGGGTGCGCCACTACCGGAGAAGATTTGACCTGCCTAAGGGGCAAAACAGTTACCCAACTGCTAGCTGCCCAAACTCAGGATCAATACATCCCTACATCAGGCACAGGCAATGGCTTCTTACCAGTTACACCTGAGACCGCCATTGCAGCAGGTGATTTTGCTGACGTGAGTATTATGAATGGCACAAACTTGAATGAAGGTACGCTTTTTACAGCCCTTGAACAAGGCGATGCACTGACTAATGCATTACCAGAAGGCGTTACCTCAGAAGATGCTACAGACGCACAATTATTAGCTGCTTTCTTTGTAAGCTTGGGATTTCTTGATACAGAAGATGAGTACCTAGCAATAGTTAACGATCTATTCCTTTACTTCCCAGCTCTCTTAGCTCA
Organism: Oceaniserpentilla sp. 4NH20-0058; assembly: GCF_040371755.1. Lineage (NCBI taxonomy): Bacteria > Pseudomonadati > Pseudomonadota > Gammaproteobacteria > Oceanospirillales > Oceanospirillaceae > Oceaniserpentilla > Oceaniserpentilla sp. 4NH20-0058. The sequence goes on along the minus strand of NZ_BAABWE010000001.1, from coordinate 122,412 downwards.
AAGCAACCACACCATCACCGAAATTGCAGCAGAGTACGCCGCAGACTTTACAACAACAGTAGACGGAACAACAACGGTAGATTACTACAAAGCAGCAAGCAAAATTCACACTGACTGGCGCTTTGCCTGCACAGCATTGAACACTAACGATCAGCTTGCTGAACACGCTACTGTTTACGCGTATCACTTCACAGACACTACTGCTCCAAATATTTTAGGTGACTTTGAGCCAATTTATCTAGGAGCAACTCATTCAGCTGAGATTCAGTATCTGTTAAGTGATGGCACTCAATTTAACACGGAACAGCAAGCCCTCTCTGATGCTATGATTGACTACTGGACCTCATTTGCAAAAACTGGTAACCCTAATCCTAATAATAGTGATTTAGTTACTTGGACTGAGTTCGGTACCAATGGTGCTATGATTGATTTAAATACAACGTTAGCCGCCACAACAAGAGGAAATTTCAATACTACTCACAAATGTGATTACTGGCCTCAAGCAACGGCCAATTAAAAAGCCAAGAAGTTACTAATCTTGCAATTTAAAAGGGCGATCTATTCGCCCTTTTTTTATTTTTGAAATTCTATGTTTTACTGCGAATAAATAAAAAAATCTCAACACCGCTCAACTAATCTGATCAAAATTCAGGCATAAAAAAAGCCAATCAAAGATTGGCCTTTAGAGTAAAAATCACGAGTGTACGAATTACATAGCCGACATACCACCATCTACAGCAATGCACTGGCCATTCATAAAGCTATTACCCGGAGAGCACATCATCAACATCACATTAGTAATTTCAACAGGCTGACCTAAACGTTTCATTGGGCAACTGCGAGCCAAAATTTCTTGTGTTGATTCCTTGGTATCTCCAATTAGCTCGCCATCTGCCACCATTGGTGTCAAAGTGAAAAATGGACAAACAGCATTTACACGAATACCTTTTCTTGCATATTCAACTGCAGCAGTTTTGGTTAGGCCAATAACGGCATGCTTAGCTGCTGAGTAAGCACTAATATTTGGCGCACCACCTAGGCCTGCCATAGAACTTACATTCAGAATCACACCATCACCTTTTGGCATCATGGCTTCTATTTGATGCTTCATACCATAAACCACACCTTTGATATTAATATCAAATTGTAAATCCATGATTTCATCCGTCATTTGATGCAATGGTATATAACCGTGTGAAATACCGGCATTGTTGATAGCAATATCCAACTGTCCGTAATTTTCAATAGCCGCATCAACCATGGCTTTGCATTCGTCTTCTTTTGAAACATCACACTTAATCACTGTTACTGGGCCAGCTAGAGTTTCAGCAACGGCATTCAGGCCTTCAATATTTAAATCACCAATCACTAATTTGGCACCGCGGGCCGAAAAGTCGATGGCTAGTTGCTTACCAAAACCACTGGCAGCGCCCGTAATCAAAACCACTTTATCGGTAAAATCTAGTAATGAATCCAAGGTCGTACTCCTATTCTTAGTGATAAATCCACTTTTTGATCAATTACATGAATGAAATCTATCTTCACTCATAAATAAAATTAATTATAATCACCATCTACTATGACCTAAATTTATTAAATGTACATGACCAAGTTGTTCATACATTCCTCTTTTATTATTTACGCGGCGACACGACTAAGTAGCACCCAACCCTTTATGTTCGCTATAATGCGCCGCTTATTAATATGCAGTGATCACTATGAACTCTAAATCCATCAATCGTACTTTTTCAACTGCCCCTATGATGGATTGGAGCGACAAGCACTGTCGTTATTTCTGGCGTCTTTTATCAAAAGAAGCCCTGCTCTACACAGAGATGGTCACATCAGGAGCAATCATTCACGGCAAGGGTGGTCCGGAGCGCTTTTTGAACTTCAACCAAGAAGAACACCCAATCGCTCTACAACTAGGCGGAAGCAATCCGGCTGAGCTCGCCCAATGCGCAAAAATCGCCCAAGACTTTGGTTACGACGAAATCAACCTCAATGTCGGCTGTCCAAGTGATCGCGTGCAAAATAATCTAATTGGCGCTGTTATGATGGGCCACCCCAACCTAGTGGCCGATTGCATTAAAGCCATGCAGGATGCCGTTGATATCCCGGTGACCATCAAACACCGTATTGGTATTGATGACCAAGACAGTTATGATGAATTACACAGTTTTGTTGAAACCGTTGCCAATACCGGCTGCGAGACCTTTATCATTCATGCTCGTAAAGCCATCTTGCAAGGGTTATCGCCAAAAGAAAATCGTGAAATTCCGCCACTAAAATATGATGTTGTGGCTCAAATTAAACGGGACTTCCCTCAGTTAGAAATCCTGCTTAATGGCGGCCTTGAAACTTACGAGCAAATGCATGACGCCCTAACCTATTGTGATGGCGTGATGATCGGCCGCGAAGCCTACCATAACCCTTCTATATTGCTGGACGTAGACAGTGAGTTTTACAATCACGAAAAAAAAAACCATGACAAAAAAGCCATCGTGCGCAGTTTATATCCTTACATCGAAAACCACTTAAAAGAAGAACGTAGCAAGCTTGCCTATATTACTCGTCATATTTTGGGGTTATTTAATGGCATGACTGGCAGTCGACAGTTTCGTCGCCACCTAAGTGAACAAGCCTACAAACCCACAGCTGGCATTGAAATTGTCGAAGCTGCCTTAGCACTCATGCCGGATTAATCACTCAATGTCACACAAACACTTGTATACACCTTAAATAGGTGAAAAAGTGTCATATAACTCGTGTTTACTGAGTTACCTTATTTGACTTTGTACAACAAATTAAACAAAGTAATCACCTATACGACACAATAAGTAAGTAGTCTCATGAACAAATTAGAACAATTAAAAACCATGACCTCTGTGGTAGCAGACACTGGCGACATTGAAGCCATTAAACGCTATCTTCCTGAAGACGCCACCACCAACCCATCACTTGTATATAAAGCCGCCCAGCTTGATCAGTACCGCCCATTAATTAATGAATCAGCCGCATGGGCTAAAACACAATCTGGCGATGTACTAGAGAACACTCTAGACATGGTTTCGGTAAAACTAGGCATCGAGATTTTAAAAATTGTACCGGGCTATGTCTCTACCGAGGTAGATGCACGTCTATCTTTTGATACCATTGCCACAATCAACAAAGCTCGTCGCTTAATTAGCCTGTATGAAGACGCTGGTATCGAACGTAATCGCATACTAATAAAAATCGCCTCCACTTGGGAAGGGATTCAAGCAGCCAAAGTCCTTGAAGAAGAAGGCATCACCTGCAACTTAACCCTACTGTTTAACATTGCCCAAGCCATTGCCTGCGCTCAAAGCAATATTACCCTCATCAGTCCATTTGTTGGCCGTATTTTAGACTGGTACAAAAAAGCAGAAGGGGTTGATAGCTACCCAGGCATGCAAGACCCAGGTGTTATGTCAGTCACTCGCATTTACCAGTACTTCAAAACCCATGGTTATGACACCATAGTAATGGGTGCAAGCTTTCGCAATACGGACGAAATTGAATGCCTATCGGGCTGTGACAAACTCACCATATCCCCTGACTTACTTAACTCGCTAAACGAAGACAGCGGTACATTGACACAAGCATTAAATGCTAACAATCAGTCTAACGAAACCAAATGGGAAGAACTGACCGAATCCCAATTCCGCTGGCACCTAAACCAAGACCCAATGGCCACAGAAAAACTGGCCGAGGGCATTCGCAACTTCACTAAAGACCTGATCTCACTAGAGCAGTTATTATCCAGTGAATATCTTAGCGAGAAGGAATCTAATTAATCATGTTCAAGCATATTCTCGACTGGTTTAAAGAACCCGCGACTGAAACCATACCTACTAATGATACTGAACGGGCAAGCGCTGCTTTAATGGTTGAAGTAGCACTGGCTGATGACAGCATCACTCAAGCAGAGAAAGATGCATTACCTGAAATGCTGAAAAACCACACAGGTTTAACCACACAAGAATGTGTCAGTTTAATTGAAACCGCCCACCATGAGGTGGATCATGCCGTGTCTTTACATCAGTTCACACAGCACTTAAACGAAGCCTTAGATTTAGAGAAAAAAATACAACTACTGACTCGTTTATGGCAAATTTCACTAGCGGATAATCACATAGATAAATACGAAGAACACACCATTCGTAAAATTGCCGACTTATTGCATTTGAGACACAGCGAATTCGTACAGTGTAAGCAATCCGCCTTAAACGCCCATGAGTAAAGGGGTTGTCATTGCTGGTGCCACGGGAGAAATGGGCAAAAGACTTGTAAAAAAGTTAATTGCACACAATTAAAACTGTACAATTCATGCTCTAGTACGCACTACTTCCCTAGATTTACCACCACAAGTTATTCAACATGTGGTGGATTTCTGTAAGCTTGAGCAATTTCATTTAGATCAGCAATTTAGCATGGCTTATTGCTGCCTTGGTACAACCATCAAGCGAGCTGGATCAAAAAAAGCATTTAGACAAATTGACCACCTATTAGTGATTCAGTTTGCTCGCTGAGTACAGCAGCATGATTGCGATAAATTTGCCTGCATCACAGCCATTGCTGCAAATCGCAAAAGCAGAAACTTCTATTTACAAGTAAAGGGCGAAACCGAACACGACTTAACCCAGATGAACTTTAAGCATTTATGGCTCATTCGGCCAAGCTTGTTATTGGGTGATCGGGCAGAGTTTCGTTTAGGGGAATATCTGGGCACACTAATTGGTAAAATTACAGCCCCACTCATGCAAGGGCCATTATTGAAATATCGCCCCATTCCAATGATCGAATTAGCCGAGACCATGGCCCTGCTAGCAGAGACTCATAACACTAAAGAAGGTTGCCATGTGCTAGAAGGGAAATATCTATATCCCTAGACTTATTCTGAGTCAGCACTTGGAGAAGATTGGGCTTCTTGCTTGGCCTTTATCATGGCCTCTAGTTTTTTCTTACGCAGCGTGCATAAATCCAATACACGCATTTTTTCCGCGGGCATGAAATCATTCCATTTTTGGCGTTCAGTACGTGAACGTAAACAACCCATGCAATAGCCCTTAGCGTTGCTCTGGCAAACACCAATACAAGGGTTGGGAACTGGGAATAATTCAACTTGCTGCATCGTTGACCTGACGTCTTAATTTGAGACAGTCTAGCCTATTGAAACAGGCCATCCAAGCATCTGTGTTGTATCACTGAGCTTTATACTGACTATATAGTATATAACTATGAATTATGGGTTAGATTCGTGTAGAATTCTGCCCACTTTTTCCACTGTGTGGTTCTCAGTTCCTCCGAGCCTACGCAGAACAACCGCTGAACTATAGTACTTATTCACCTATATTTGAGCATATTACAGAGGCATATAATGACTGATCGCATTCAAGTTGGCGGCCTACAAGTCGCAAAAGAACTTTTTGATTTCGTTAACGAAAAAGCCATTCCAGGCACAGGTGTTGACCAAGACAAATTTTGGTCTGAATTCAGCACACTAGCGAACGAACTAGCGCCTAAAAACAAAGCGTTACTTGCTAAACGTGATGATCTTCAAGCTAAAATCGATGCCTTCCACACAGAACGCAAAGGCTCGCCTCTTAACTTTGCTGAATATAAGTCTTTCTTACAAGAAATCGGCTACCTAGTTGAAGAAGGTGCCGATTTTGAAGCCACTACTCAAAATGTAGAGCCTGAAATTGCTGAAATGGCTGGCCCACAGCTAGTAGTACCGGTAATGAACGCCCGCTTTGCACTAAATGCATCAAATGCTCGCTGGGGTTCTTTGTACGATGCCGCATACGGTACCACGATTATCTCTGAAGAAGGTGGCGCGGAAAAAGGCACTGGCGGATACAATAAAGTACGTGGCGACAAAGTTATCGCATACGCTCGTGGTGTATTAGATACAGCCGCCCCATTAGCAAACGGCTCTCACGTTGGTACAACTAACTACGCTATCGAAGCAGGTAAACTGGTTGTTACTCTAGGGGACGGTTCAAAAACTGGCCTAAAAGAAGAAAACAAACTAGTTGGTTTCACTGGTGACATCGCTAATCCAACATCTATCTTACTTAAGAACAACGGCCTGCACCTAGAAATCGTATTTGATGCCACTAGCCCTGTTGGCTCTACGGATCCTGCTGGCATTACTGATATCATCTTAGAATCAGCCTTAACTACCATCATGGACTGCGAAGACTCAGTAGCCTGTGTAGATGCAGCTGACAAAGTGATCACATACGGTAACTGGTTAGGTCTAATGAAAGGCGACCTAGCGGAAGAAGTATCTAAAGGCGGCAAAACCTTTACCCGTACCATGAACGCTGACCGTGAATTCAACGGCCTAGACGGCAACACTTTCAAATTGAAAGGCCGCTCTATGTTGTTCGTACGTAACGTGGGTCATCTAATGACTAACCCAGCCATTCTTTTAGAAGATGGCAGCGAAATCCCTGAAGGCATCATGGACGGTGTCATCACCACTCTAATCGCTATTCACGATATCAAAGGCAACAGCCCTATCCAGAACTCAACGACAGGTTCTGTGAATATCGTTAAGCCTAAGATGCACGGCCCTGAAGAAGTTGCATTTGCAGATGAGCTTTTCGCACGTGTTGAAGACGCACTTGGCCTACCTCGCTTCACCATGAAAATGGGTATCATGGATGAAGAACGTCGCACCACTGTTAACCTAAAAGAGTGTATCCGTGCTGCTAAAGACCGTGTTGTATTCATCAACACCGGTTTCCTAGACCGTACAGGTGACGAACTACACACCTCAATGCTGGCAGGTCCTTTCGTTGCTAAAACAGTCATGAAGCAACAAAAATGGATCAGCGCATACGAAGACTGGAACGTAGACACCGGTCTTGAAACTGGCCTACAAGGTCGTGCGCAAATCGGTAAAGGCATGTGGCCAATTCCTGATGAAATGGGCATGATGATGGAACAAAAAATTGGTCACCCTAAAGCCGGTGCCAATACAGCTTGGACCCCATCACCAACCGCTGCTACCCTACACGCGATTCACTACCACATGGTAGACGTATTCGAAGTGCAAAACGGCCTGAAAACTCGTGAACACGCCAACGTAGACGACATTCTAACTATTCCTCTAATGAGCGAAGAAGAAGCAAAAGCGTTAACCCCTGAGTTCATCCAAAACGAACTAGACAACAACAACCAAGGTATCCTAGGTTACGTTGTACGCTGGGTTGACCAAGGTGTTGGTTGCTCTAAAGTGCCAGACATCAATAATGTTGGCCTAATGGAAGACCGCGCAACACTGCGTATCTCTTCTCAGCACGTTGCTAACTGGCTAGAACACGGTATTTGTACACAAGAGCAAGTTGAAGAAAGCCTAAAACGTATGGCTGCTATTGTAGATGGTCAAAACGCAAACGACCCTCACTACATCCCAATGGCACCTAACTTCAACACCATCGCTTTCCAAGCCGCTTCTGACTTGATCTTCAAAGGTAAAGAGCAACCTTCTGGTTACACTGAGCCACTACTTCACGGCTACCGCTTGAAGTTTAAAGAAGTTAAAGGCATCAAATAAACGGTGCATGATAAGCAAGAAACGTAAAACCCTTGTTTTACGGCTCTAAAAAAACCCAGCTTCGGCTGGGTTTTTTATTAGATGATGAAAAGCTAGGCCTTTAATGCCATAAAAATCAGACAATAAACAAATACCGCCTAGTCACAACAAGCCACCCCAAAACAAAAAAAACACTCTTTACCCTAATTAATTTACTTGTTATCACTCCACACTCTAACCCTTTCATGAATTTCATAATATGTATTAATAAAGTGGCACCGATATCACGTTGCAGAATCTCATTAATGCACTCTACAGATGGAATTCAATATCTGATGGATAAGCATTTTAATACGAACAGGAAGTGCCAAATAATTGAAAATATTAAAAATATCCCCCATATGATCTATAGTTAGTAGTGTTATCTGGTATTAAATTGGTCTATCTTGGTTATGGAAGTGTTTAGTTATTCAGAGCTCCTATCTACGGACAAGGGTTAGATGCAATTAATACCTGATGAAATCACAATTCCTGGCTACGAAATAGAAAGCTTAATATGTGATAGGCTTTCTACGCGGGTCTATCGGGCTCGTCGACTCAAGGATAATCTACCAGTCATGCTCAAGTGCATTGGTAGTGACCAACAAGCACGTGAATCCATCGCCAGTTTAAAGCATGAATACGAAATTGCTCGGCATCTAAATGCTTCCACCGTCATACGTATGCATGATCTGGAATACTTTAACGACTTTCCTGTGGTGGTACTTGAAGATTTCGGTGGCGACTCTTTAGCGAATATCTCCAAACATCACCGCTTTGATCTACATGAAGTACTCTCTATCGGTATTCAACTGGCCAAAGGACTAGCCGAAATCCACGCCGCCAACATCATACATAAAGACATCAACCCTACGAATATTGTCTATAACCCAGAAACGGGCATATTGAAAATTATAGATTTCGGCATTTCAAGCTCCCTTACTAGGGAACAAGCAGCCATCGCTAACCCTCATGTGTTTATGTTAAACCTGCCCTATATTTCACCAGAGCAAACTGGGCGAATGAACCGCTCTATTGATTATCGCTCTGATTTTTATTCTTTTGGTGTCACCATGTTTGAGTTAATTACAGGTGAACTGCCATTTCTCGTGACAGAAGCCATTGAATGGTTTCATTGTCACATTGCAAAACGCCCAAAGGCGCCAATTCAAATTAACCCGACTATTCCACAAGTTGTGTCAGACATTATCGAAAAATTAATGTCTAAAATGGCAGAACATCGTTATCAAAGTGCATCCGGCATAGCAGCTGATTTGCAAAAATGTTTAGATCAACTTGATCAAACAGAACAAATCGAACCATTTCCTTTATGTATCAATGAAATCCCTCAACACTTTCAAATACCTCAGCGCTTGTATGGTAGAGAACGAGAAGTTATTCATTTACTAGACACCTTCAGCCGAGTGCGTAAAGGTAACAATGAGATAGCTTTGGTTTCTGGGCACTCAGGTATAGGGAAAACATGCCTTGTGAGGGAACTATATAAACCAATTACTGAATACAACGGTTACTTTGTCAGCGGCAAGTTCGATCAATTACAGCGAAACATCCCCTACAGCGCAGTCATCAACGCCTTGCAGGAAATGATCAAACAACTGCTATCCCTCAATGAAGAGCACCTATCACAATGGCGTAGTAAACTTCTTGATGTATTAGGACCCAACGGCCAAATCATAATCGAGCTTTTTAGCGACGTAGAATTAATCATCGGCCCTCAACCCCCTGTGACAAAATTACCCCTTATCGAAACTGAACAACGTTTCCATTTAGTTTTTTTAAATTTTATAAAAGTGTTTTGTAACCCAGAACATCCATTGGTTATTTTTTTAGACGACCTTCAATGGGCTGACAGCGCCAGCCTTAATCTCATTGAGATCCTCACCAACCCTGATTCGAAAACCAAAAATTTACTCATCATTGGTTCGTATCGAAATAATGAAGTCTTTAAAGGGCACCCACTGCTACAGTGCATCGAAAATTTAGCCAATCAAAACTGCACCATTAACGAAATCCAACTACAACCTTTAACACTTGCCAATATAACTGATCTATTATCCGATGCTTTATATAGTGATGCATCCCAAGTACAACAACTGGCACAACTATTGGAACAGAAAACCGCTGGAAATCCATTCTTTGCCGAGGAGTTTTTAAAAGCCCTAAACAAAGAAAATCTTATTACCTACTCTAAAGATAAACATCAATGGCAGTGGGATATAAATCAGATTCAAGCACAAAAAATGACGGACAATGTGGTGGACTTAATGACGGAAAAACTTCGTCAACTGCCGCCTACAAGCTTACACCTAATGGAGCTAGCAGCTTGTATCGGAAATCGCTTTAAACTCAATGACCTCGCAGTGGTTTCGGAACAAGTAAACGACTCCATCGCTAAAAATTTACGCTATGCAATGGGTGAAGGTGTCATCGCCCCAATCGGCGATGCCTATCAATTACTAGAACTAGACGACAATCAAAATGACGAGCTATCAATTGAATTTGCTTTCGCCCATGACCGCATTCAACAGGCCGCATATTCGTTGTTAGATGACAAAAACAAAGAACAAACCCATCTTAAAATTGGTCGTTTATTATTAATAAATGCATCCGAAAGCCAGCAAAAAGAAAAGTTATTTGATATAACCAACCACTTAAATCTAGGCGTACACTTTATTGAAGACGCCATAGAAAAGGATCGCTTATGCCTACTCAATCTAAAAGCAGGTCAACGCGCCAAAGCGTCCAGTGCTTATCAAGCCGCTTTTGCATATCTACAAGCAGCATTACAACTATTACCCACAACATGCTGGCAAGATAAATATTCGTTAACATTAAAACTTCATGAAGAAGCCGCAGAAACGGCTTTCCTTAATGCAGACTACGACTCCATGGAAGCATTTCTCGAAACTGGCTTTACTAAAGCAAAATGTTTATTAGATAAAATTGAGCTCTACCTTGTTAAAACCTCTGCATTAATTGCACAAGGAAAACTTGCAGAAGCAGTAACATTAGTTAAACCAATCATGAAACAACTTGGCCATAAATACCCAGAAAAGCCAAATAAACTTCATGTGGCATTTGAACTGATAAAAAACCTAGTTGTACTTAAAAACGTCAAGCCAGAATCACTGCAACACCACCCAGAAATGACCGACCCTTACCATATTGCCGCTCACAAACTAGGGGATCGTGCAGGTTCAGCTGTATTATTTACGCAGCCAGACATGCTTTCCATGATGGCCTTACGTGCAGCTCGCATCCAGTACAAACATGGTATCTGCCCTGACTCACTACCATCGTGGGCGGTTTATGGCATGGTACTAAGTAGTCAACTTAATAAAACCAAACTCGGCTTCGAATACGGCCAACTCTCTATAACGTTATCACAGCGTTTTCAAAATATGCCTATGCTTGCTCGCTCCATGCATGTTTTTAACGCCATGGTAAGACATTGGCATGAACCAGCAAAAAACACACTTGAACCATTGTTAGACACATTTCGCATCGCCATGGATAACGGCGAATTTGAATACGCCGCTCTCGCCATAGAAATACGTTTATTCACCATGTTTGACCTTGGCTACAATCTTTCTATGTTGGCTGAAGAAATGACAGAATGGCAAGACACATTAAAACCTCTGAAACTTGGCTATGGTTTAGATTATTTGTTAAACCTACAACAGGCTGTCGCCAATCTTCAAGGGCAAGCAGAAGACCCGTTGGTTATGGTAGGCGATATTTACGACATCATTGAAAAAAGAAAATTACACGAAGAGATTGGTGATAACACGTTAATATCAACCGATCACGAAATGTCACTTTGGGTACGCTTCCTGATGGGAGATAGGAAAAACGCCTTAAAACAAGCCAACCTATTCCCCATAGAAAAAAGCCTTGTAGCTGGATTTCAAAAAACTTCTCGCTGTTACATGCTCGACGCATTAATTCGCTTAACCAATATTAAGTACGCAAATAAAAAAGAAAAACGTCAATTATTAAAACAAGCAAAAAAAACGCAAGCCAAAATCAAATCATGGGCCGACCATAACCCTACCAACTTTTTACATAAATACCTATTGGTTGAAGCACAACGTTTACGCGTTAACGGCCATGATTTTGAAGCACATGAACAATTTGATGCTGCCATAGAAAGCTGTACCGATAATGATTTTTTACAGTATCAAGCTTTAGCTAACGAGCTTTGCGGCGAAATGCACTGGGAAAAAGGAAGAAAAACCATTGCACTGCCCTATTTAGCCCAAGCAAGGACTCTGTACGCTAAATGGGGCGCAATGGCGAAGGTTAAACAGTTAGAACAACTTTTCCCTCAATTAACCTCTTTTATTAAACGTACTGAAGTTACACCACCAACCTCGCCAGACGAAACGCACACAAAACATATCGACAATGTTGACATCACCGCATTAATGAAAGCACTTAAAACCATTGCCGATGAAAAAGTACATAGTCGCATGTTACAGGCAATCATTGCGTCCTCAGTAGAATTTGCTGCCGCACAACGAGGCATATTAATACTTCGCAATGCTGAAGGAGATTTTCGCATAGAAGGCGAAATAAGCGTTGAAGGCAGCAACCCAAAAGTATTGCAATCTCTGCTCGTAGAAAAAGCCAAATTATCCCACACCCTATTAAATTATGTACAGAGAACTGGTAACAGCCTTGTGGTTCATGACGCCCAATTACCGTTTGAAGATCTACCCGGCTTACACCTAGATGACTACATACAACAAAACAAAGTACGCTCTATTCTGTGCTTACCTATTATGTCTGGCTGCGACGAAAATATTGAATTAATTGGCCTTCTCTATCTTGAAAACAACCTTACCAGTGATTGCTTCACTCAAGCTCGCTTTGATACGTTAGAGATCATCGTCATGGCCGCCGCTGGTCGATTGGAATTATCTCGTAAAGCGTCATTCGACGGGCTTACAGGCCTATTCAACCATGAATATTTCCAAAACTCTTTAAAACAAGAATTTGCCGCGTCCCGTAGAGCTAAAAATAATTTAGGGCTACTCTTAATCGACATCGACCATTTTAAAAAATTCAACGACACTTGGGGCCATCAAATTGGAGATTTAGTACTGCGTGAAGTATCCAAAGTAATTAAAGACTGCAGCCGTAGCAGTGATCTAGTTGCTCGTTATGGTGGTGAAGAAATGGTCGTGGTACTGCCAAATACCAACCGTAGCGGCGCAATGGAAATTGCAGAACGCATCCGCAGCTCAATAGCCAACCATAGCGTTGCGCACAATGGGGAAGAACTTAAAGTAACCATCAGTTTGGGTGTAGCTTTAATTACACCCGACGTGCAAGATAAAGATGAGCTAATACGCCAAGCGGATGCTGCGCTCTACCGCGCTAAACATAATGGCCGGAATCAAGTTCAAATTTGGGATTAAAATTCTAGAGGAATAACAGTTTACGGCGTGTCTGTTGCACGTTGCCCGCCTGTTATTTTTGCTCGTAGCTCGATACTGAGCCCATGCTTTCCCCTGTCAACGCTTAGCCATAATCGTTACCGATTACCGCCCATGACTCGGGGTTTTGGCGGCTTACTATGCCTTACCAAATAGAGGGCTTTCACCTCCAATCTTACGCCAGCTTTGCTTGGCGCACTGGGTGTCTAAATTTATTTGCTAAATTCGCTAGTTTAAATAACCCTGAAAAGCTGGAATTATTAAATGAATTAGTATTCCACGTTAGAACTATAGTATGATTGCGCGGCATATTAATCGTGCACAAAACGGGAATTTGTAACCATTGGGAAGGGCGATGTTAAAAGTAATACTTATTTCAATATTGGGGCTGAGCCTTGTGGCTTGTGGTGGTGCAGGTTCTGAAGAAGGCGCAGGGTCTGAAGAAGGCGCAGGGTCTGAAGAAGGCGCAGGGTCTAAGAATCCTACACTTACTTACGTATATAAGCTAAATGCGTTCGGAGAGGGTGTTTGTGCACAAGATGGCTATTCAGATAACGATCTTGCAAATGAAGCAGTTAATAATCTAGGTTATTTGTTTGGTAAATGTGAAGACAGTTTAGGTGTTGATATAATAGGCTACTGTGAGGTCTCAAATCAGGTAGCAGAAGAATCGCGTTATTATTTCGATCTTTCCATAAATTATTCTGATGCGGAATCTCGATGCTCTGTATGGGGTGGTGTCTTCTATAATTCACATTACCAGGGAGAAACTGGTGGAGAAACTGGTGGAGAAACTGGTGGAGAAACTGGTGGAGAAACTGGTGGAGAAACTGGTGGAGAAACTGGTGGAGAAACTGGTGGAGAAACTGGTGTATTCAGATTATCTGGAACAGTTTCCAATGCTACAGGTTCATTTGAATTAACACTTAAAAAGAATGGAAAATTGGTTGAAACAGCTACAGTCTCGATGGGCTTCTTTGAATTTTCCACGTTATTTAACGAAAGTGACACCTATGCAGTAGAGGTTTATTCAAACCCTTATGAACAAGTTTGTTCAGTCACGCAAAATGAGTCAGGGACATTTCCAGCTACAAATATTTCTAGCGTTGTTTTATCTTGCCAGGCAGCAAACTATTTTTCAATGGGTGCATTTGGAATACCCAGTGAGGGAGTGACAGTTCAGTTAAATGGAATGGAAAGCGTCATTGTTAACTCAGGCGAGACAGTAGTTAATTTTTTAACACCACTTGCTGTGGGTGATACAATATTTTTGGAGTTAACTCAATTCCCTGAAAATTATAACTGTAAGATTAATGATATAGGTATTGATAATGCAGTCATGGAAGCTCGTTATCAGTATGAAATTTTTTGTTTAGAGTTGAATCGACCAATAGTAGATGTATACCCATCTGGTATTGGATTTGCTGCCATTAGAGATGATGATATTGGAGTTGTATGGGGGTCAAATTTACTGGATGCAAACGCGTCGCAAAACAATCTAGTAAACCTAGATTTCTTTAGTTCTAGTAAAACAGCCTCGGTAATGTATGGAATCAAAACTGATGGAAGTGTTGTTGCATTAAAAGATGAAATTACAGGTGAAAGTATTGATGATGTTAGTCATCTATTGCAATCGGGTGTAAATGGAATTTGGAGTAATTTAGCGTCGAGTGCGGCCAATACGAAAGATGGGTACCTGGTGACTTGGGGCAATACTTTGAATGGCGGTGGTGTCTACCAATACGTAGGGCAAGATTTTAAAGAAGTAGTGTCAAATAACTTTGCTTTTGCGGCCATAAAACAGGACGGATCGGTTGTGGCGTGGGGTAATAGTTCCTTCGGTGGCTCTATAACAGGCAAAACAGCCAAACTACAGAATGTACGTAAAATAGTGGCCATGGGTTCTGGATTTGCCGCACTAACGAATGATGGTGATGTGGTATTTTGGCCTGATATTTCAGAAAGCCAATCAGTCCTAGACCGAGCTGTGGATGTTAAAGACATCGCGGCATCATATTCGGGGGTTGTAGCAGTTAAAGAAAACGGAGAACTTATAGTTATAGGCTATATACAATCTGAACTTATTCTAATTGATGGCAGTTTTACAAATACTACGGACTGGGCAAATACTCTAACTGGGGTAGATAAGGTTTACGCTACTAATGGTGCTTATGCGCTCTTGATGAATGATAAAACGGTGCTAACTATTGGAGATGATAATCATGGTGCTGACAGTGAGCCAGTTGAAGCAGACTTAGTAAATGTAAAAGAAATTTACCCAGTAGGAACAGAAGCAGCGGGTTCTTTTGCGGCGTTAAAAGAAGATGGTACTGTTATTACTTGGGGATATAGCACGGATGCAGGTGATTCATTTTCTGTAGCAAGCCAATTAACAAGTGTCAAAGAGATAATTTCAACTGAGGAAGCATATGCAGCACTAAAAGAGGACGGAACAGTTGTTGCGTGGGGGAACAGTACCAAAGGCGGTAGTACACTGTTAGTTCAAGGTGAACTCACTAATGTACAAAAGATTGTGTCCAACTCTCAAGCATTTGCGGCTATCAGGGAAGATGGTTCGGTTACAACTTGGGGTAATCCTGGAAGGGGTGGAGATAGTTCCAATGTAGCTGTTCAGTTAAACCGATAATTAAAAAACTATTATAAGCCTGTATCACTTGATACGGGCATGCTAATCAAGGCATGAAAAACTGATCAATAGAACAGTCTTGGATAATGTAAAATTGAGACTGTAGATAAATCTGTGTAACTGCCTATCATCAATGCCAGCAATGGAAATTGCAGAACGCATTCGCAGCTCAATAGCCAATCATAGCGTTGCGCACAACGGGGAAGAACTTAAAGTAACCATCAGTTTGGGTGTAGCTTTAATTACACCCGACGTACAAGATAAAGATGAGCTAATACGCCAAGCGGATGCTGCGCTCTACCGCGCTAAACATAATGGCCGGAATCAAGTTCAAATTTGGGATTAAAATTCTAGAGGAATAACAGTTTACGGCGTGTCTGTTGCACGTTGCCCGCCTGTTATTTTTGCTCGTAGCTCGCTAGGTATATTTACCCAAGCAACGCTGGGAGAAAACACCAGCACACAGCCTTGCTTCGCTACCGTTTTGGATATCAGGTTGATCGCTTAATTTAACAGCTTTGATTTTGAACTCATGTGAGTAAAACCATGTTTTTCTGGGGTTATTATACTTGGGCATTGAGACACCTTTAAGTTATTTAAAGGTGTCTACATTATCGGGGGAAGTTCAGGCGATCGTTGACAAACTTGTTATGAGTTTTCCTCAAGGTGCCACCCTACAATACCACCAACATCATCGTAGACGTTGTAAATTACTTCACAATCGAAGAACCCGCCGTGTTCGCCAAGCAAAGCTGGGTGTCAGAATTATCTTTATTGAAACAAGAATCATTTATCGTGGGTATCAGAATTATCTTACTATCTTACAAGGGGGATTTGGTTAAATTCCAAGCGAGTGCCGTAAATTTACATTTGTGATCTATAGTTATTAGGATGAACTGGTTGTAAATGAGTTTTGCTTTATATGTACCTCACGTTATTCCAAAAGCTTACTAAAAGGACGTTAACTAGATGAATATTACGTCCGAAGATACGTCGTTTCCTGGGTATGAGGTAGAGAGCCTGATCTGCGATCGGCAATCTACTCGTGTCTACCGAGCACGTAGGCTCAAAGATAACCTTCCGGTGATGCTTAAATGCTTAGGCAGTGAAGAAGAGGCCCGCGAAACCATCGCCTGTCTAAAACATGAATTTGAAATTGGCCGGCATCTTGATGCTAGCAGTGTGATTCGTATTTACGAACTAGAGCACTTCAATGACATGCCCGTTGTCGTATTAGAAGATTTTGGCGGCGATGCATTAGCTAATCACATTCAGGATCATAAATTCGAGTTACAAGAACTACTTAAAATCGGTATACAGCTGGCCAATGGATTAGCTGAAATTCACGCGGCCAATATCATCCATAAAGACATCAACCCCACCAATGTGGTGTATAACGCTGAAACTGGTACCCTCAAAATCATCGATTTTGGTATTTCAAGTTCACTCACAAGGGAACAAGCGGCAATCGCCAATTCTCAGATTGTCAGGCACAACCTGCCTTATATATCACCGGAACAAACAGGCCGCATGAACCGCTCTATTGACTATCGATCGGATTTTTATTCATTTGGCGTCACCCTGTTCGAGCTATTAACGGGCGAATTGCCATTTTTAGTATCAGAAGCCATAGAGTGGTTTCATTGTCATATTGCCAAACAACCTAAGACACCTCATCAAGTCAATCCCGATATCCCTCTTGCTGTATCAAATATAGTCATTAAGTTAATGGCCAAAATGGCGGAGGATCGCTATCAAAGCGCATCCGGTATTGCAGCTGACTTACAAAATTGCTTAAACCAACTTGAACAAACAGGATCTATTGAACCTTTTGATTTGTGCTCTCATGAAGTTCCTCATCAATTCCAAGTGCCTCAGTACCTTTATGGGCGCGAATCAGAAATCAAACAACTGTTAGATACCTTTGATCGAATCTGCCAACAAAAAAATGAAATTGCTCTGGTATCTGGGTATTCAGGTATCGGTAAAACTTGCCTAGTAAAAGAATTATACAAGCCCATCACTGAACGACGAGGGCACTTTATTAGTGGCAAGTTTGATCAGTTACAACGCAACATTCCCTATAGTGCGGTTATTGTTGCCTTACAAGAGATGATCCGACAACTACTTACTCTATCCGAAAATCATTTAGAACCTTGGCAGAAGAAAATCAAAGATTCTTTAGGCCCAAATGGACAATTAATTATTGATCTATTACCTGAACTTGAATGGATTATTGGGCCCCAACCTCCCATTGCTGAGCTTCCACCCGTTGAAGCAGAGCAACGTTTTCATTTAGTGATTGTTAACTTTATAAAAACATTTTGCGAAGCTGAACACCCCCTTGTGATGTTTCTTGATGATCTACAATGGGCAGACAGCGCAAGCCTTAATCTCATTGAGATGTTAATCAACCCAAAAACTGAAGCTAAAAACCTGCTCATAATTGGATCTTACCGTGATAACGAAGTTAATAAAGGCCACCCTTTATTACATACCCTAGATAATTTAAATAATCACGGATGCTTAATAAACGAAATCAGATTAGAGCCTTTAACATTCGAGCACCTAACCCAGATGTTATCCGGTGCATTAGCGTGCGACCCATCAGAGGTGCAAGAGCTTGCGCAACTACTGGAACAGAAAACAGCCGGTAATCCATTTTTTGCCGAGGAATTTCTTAAAGTATTAAATAAAGAAAAATTAATCACTTACTCGCAAGAAAAGCATCAATGGATATGGGATATTGAAAAAATTCAATCCCAAAAAATGACTGACAATGTAGTTGAATTAATGACCGAAAAATTAAATCAACTACCGCCTAAAAGTTTGCGCCTGATGGAATATTCTGCCTGCATTGGCAATCGCTTTAAACTGAATGACTTGGCTGTAGTATCTGGTCAAGATCACATATCCATCGCTAATAATTTACGCTACGCCATGAATGAAGGGGTCATCGCCCCCATTGGGGATGCGTATCAATTATTAGAACTCGATAACACGCAAAATGAAGAATTAACCGTTGAATTTGCGTTTGCCCATGACCGTATCCAGCAAGCGGCTTACTCGTTACTTGATGATACGAGTAAACAACACACTCACCTAAAAATAGGCCGATTATTATTAAACCACTTGTCTGAGAGACAACAAAAGAAAAAATTATTTGATATAACCAATCATTTAAATATGGGCATCAATTTAATTGAAAACACTGATGAAAAAGCGCATTTATGTGAATTAAACATGAAAGCAGGCCGACGTGCAAAAGCATCAAGTGCGTATCAAGCAGCTTATTCGCATCAATTATCCGCACTCAAGCTACTTCCAACTAAAAGTTGGCATCATCAATATGCGCTTACTTTAATGCTGCATGAAGAAACCGCCGAAACCGCCTTCTTGAATGCTGACTACAAGTCAATGGATAAGCTTTTGCAAACAGGATTTGAAAATGCCAAAACTTTGCTGGATACCATCGAGCTCAATCTTGTTAAAATCTCTGCGTTCATTGCTCAGGGAAAATTAGCCGAAGCCGTCGCACTGGCCAAGCCTATTATGAAAAAACTTGATGATGGCTACCCAGATAACCCAACTAAGCTTCATGTCGCCATTGAACTTATTAAAAGCCTGATCACATTAAGAAATGTCGACCCCGAATCACTAAAAGATCACCCTGAAATGACTCACAAAAATCACATTGCGTCCCATAAGATTGGTGCACGAGTCAGCACTGCGGTCATCTTCATACAACCTGATATGTTTTCTATGATGTTGTTACGATCTGTACGAATTCAATATAAACACGGACTTTGTTTACAATCTCTAGGCTCATGGGCTGGTTACGGTATGGTGCTAGCATCTGAACTGAACAAAGCAGAATTGGGTTTATCGTTCGCTAATCTTTCGATACATGCAGCGCAACGCTTTCAAATGACACAGCAACTTGCACGCTCTATGCACATTATGAATGCAATGGTAAAACACTGGAAAGAACCGTTAAAAAACACCTTGCAACCACTCATGGAAACCTACCGCCTTGCTATGGATAACGGCGATTTTGAATATGCTGCATTGGCTATTGAAGTTAGATTGCTCAATCTATTTGAGTCTGGCCGCCCTCTTACTGAAGTAGAAGAAGACCTAAGAGAATGGCATGAAACATTAAAATCACTTGAATTAGGGCATTCATTAGATTATCTGAGCGCTATGCTCCAAACTTGCGACAACCTTATGGGCAAAGCAGCCGATCCTTTGCTTTTGGTAGGCGAGCATTACAATATCACTGAGAAACGAAAATTCCATGAAAAAATAGGTGATAAAAGCCTAACCGTAACCGACCATGAACTATCGCTCTGGGTTCGATTTATTATGGGTGATATTGCCGGATCATTAGAGCAATCAAAACACTATAATATTAAGAACAGTCTTGTGGGCGGATTCTTCAAAGCTGGTCGCTGTTATATGCTTGATGCATTGGTACGGCTTATAAGTGCTAAAGACAAAACGGGCAAAGCGAAACGCCTGTTAATAAAACAAGTAAAACCCACTCAAGCAAAACTTAAAGTTTGGGCAAAAAACAGCCCTACAAACTTCGAACATATGTACCTATTAGTCGAAGCACAGCGTTTGTATGTTAACGGTTGTGATTTTGAAGCCCATGCCCAATTTGATGCTGCCATCCAGTGCGCATCAGAAAATGGATTCACCCATATACAAGCAATAGCCAGCGAACTATGCTCAAAAATGCACTGGGAGGCAGGCAGACATACCATTGCACTACCGTATATGAAACAAGCGAGAGATCTATATGCAAAATGGGGCGCAATTGCAAAAGTGAATCAATTAGAGCAACTTTACCCACAATTGATTATCTCCGTGAAAAGTGGTGAAGATAAATCAAGTACAACTCAAGTTGGCACTCAGACTGAGCGCATTGACGATGTTGATATCACTGCTCTAATGAAAGCCTTAAAAACCATCGCCAATGAAAAAGCTCACAGCAAAATGCTGAAAGCCATTATTAATGCTTCTGTCGAATTTGCTGCAGCCCAACGGGGGATACTCATTTTACGTAATGCCGAAGGCGAGTTCTGCGTAGAAGCCGAAACAAATGTTGAAGGCGGCAATACGGATGTACTGCAATCACTCCCTATTGATCAGGCCAATTTATCTCATACACTGCTTAATTATGTTCAACGCACCCATACCAGCATGGTAGTACATGATGCCCAGATACCAGATGAAGACTTACCAGGGCTAAATCTAGATGACTACACACAACAAAACAATGTTCGTTCAATTTTGTGCTTACCGATACTTTCTGGCAGCGATGAAAACGTTGAACTGATAGGCCTGCTCTATCTAGAAAACAACCTAACAAGTGGTTGCTTCACACAATCTCGGTTTGATACGTTAGAAATCATTGTTATGGCTGCTGCAGGACGGTTAGAACTTTCCCGTAAAGCATCGTTCGATGGACTCACGAGCTTATTCAACCATGAGTATTTCCAAAATACGTTAAAACAAGATTTTGCATTGTGTCGTAGCTCTGAACATGACCTAGGGCTGATTCTCATCGACATCGATCACTTCAAAAAATTCAACGACGACTGGGGGCATCAGGTTGGCGACCTTGTATTACGTGAAGTGGCTCAAATCATTAAATCTTGCAGCCGCACAAATGACTTAGTGGCACGTTATGGTGGCGAAGAAATGGTCGTCATACTACCCAACACCAACAAATCATCTTCCATAGAAATTGCAGAACGAATTCGCAGTTCAATCGCCAACCATAGTGTCATTCACGAAGAGCACACCCTAGCCGTCACCATAAGTCTTGGGGTTGCTATGTTAACACCCGAAGTGAAAGACAAAGATGAATTGATCCGTAATGCCGATGCCGCGTTATATCGGGCTAAGGACAGAGGCCGAAATCAAGTACAGGTTTGGGATTAAAATTTCTAGAGGAATAACAGTTTACTGCGTGTTTGTGGCACGTTGACCACCTGTTATTTTTGCTCGTAGCTCGCTAGGCATATTTACCCAAGCAACGCTGGGAGAAAATACCAGCACACAGCCTTGCTTCGCTACCGTTTTGGATATCTGATCATACCACTCAATGTAGCTCCACTTACGAGGTTTGCCTCCGTAGAGATAACCTTGCTCACTATTCCAGTGAACCTCCATGGCTTCACGGTAAATCATAGGAAAGGTTTTAGTTGCTGGCTTAAGATATAAGCACCCTTCTTCATCAATTCCTATTTCTTCGATTAAATCTATCATACTTTCTCTGAGGCATAACGCTCAAAGCAGCGGTTTATGATCTTCCCCCGATAAAATGGACACCGCCATTTTCATACTAGGCTTTGTTCATATTTAATCGGTGACATATAGTTTAAACCAGAGTGTAACCGAACATTATTATAAAACTGGTTTATATAACGACCAATTTCTTTTCGTAAATGAGCTAGCGATGTAAATTTTGTTTTTCGGATCAACTCACCTTTTAAACTGTGATAGAAGGATTCCATAAAAGCGTTATCCGTACAATAACCAATTCTATTCACACTATGCTTAAAGTCGTATTTAGAGAGAATTCTTTGAAATTCTGAACCCGTAAACTCTACTCCTCGATCTGTGTGAAATATAATTCCACGAGGATAGCCACGATTTTTAATAGCCGCAGCTAGTACTTGAGCTGTAATATTCGTAGTGCGCGATTTTGAAAGTGTCCAACCAAGCACTCGTCGTGAATATTGATCCATTATCGTTACTAAATACTGCCAAGATCCTTGGTGTTTAATATACGTAATATCAGCAACCCAAACTTGATTGATACTAGTCGCATTACCATGCGCTATCAGTCTATTCTCACCTTTCGATACAAAACGCTTTAAACCTGGCTGCCTCCTAGTAACACGACTAACTCTGCCTTTTAGTCCTGCGAGCCTCATAAGTCTCTCTACACGCGATTTTCCAACTGAAACCCCCTGCTTACGTAGTGCTGCATATACTCTTGGGCTACCGTAACGGCCTTTGCTTTTATCAAAGACCTCCTTAATTTTCTTTAATAAAACTTTATCTGATTTAATTCGTTCAGAAGGCTTTCGATTTTTCCATGCGTAAAACCCGCTTCGGGATACGGACAGCCATTTACATAAAAACTGTGTTCCTAGCTCTGATCGGTATCGCTCGATGAATCCAAATCGTTCTGATGGCTTTCCGCTAGAAACTGTTGCCACTTTTTTAGAAGGTCATTCTCCTTCTTTAAACGCTCAACTTCTTTTTTAAGTTTCGCATTCTCTGTAAGTTGCTTCTTAGGCAGGGATTTTCGTTTGTTATTCACACCAACTCTCTTTTGGCCATCACCTTGGATCTTTCCTTCTCGATACTCTTTCCTCCATCTTGACAGCATTAAAGGGTGAATACCAAGGCCATCAGCAACTTGCTTGCTTTGGATCTCAGGTTGATAGCTTAATTTAACAGCTTTGATTTTGAACTCGTTAGAGTAAAACCATGTTTTTCTAGGATTATTATACTTGGGCATTGAGACACCTTTAAGTTACTTAAAGGTATCCACATTATCGGGGGAAGTTCATTATCCGCTGCCTTTGCTTGTTATGTTGATTGCGGCCAATATTACTACAACAAAAATCAATATATAACCGGCCTTGTTAATCAGCTCACTGGCCTTCTTCTCTTGCTTTTTAGTGGGGTTTATTTTCTTTAAAATAGGATAGATGAAAGATAGAAATCGAAAGGTGTACGAACTTTCATTTATTCTATTCTTATTGATTGTTTGTTTAACGGGTGGTAGATCTACAGTGTTCTGGGAAAAAATAGAATCAACTAGCTTTTCAAAATCATAATATCTGTAGCTTGAAATCGGTAATTCATATTCAGAAACTCTCGATACAGTATCATTTGTATTCTCTATTACATGAAAGCCCTGATCTAAATTAATTGCTACCAATGATGTATAAATTCTATTGTTAGTTTTATTATATTTTTGAACTTTAAAAATGAAAGTAATTTCATCTAGCCACTTACAAAATGGACTGCCCCAACAAGACACTCTCATATCTTTAGGGTTTTCAATGACCCTATGACCTTGATCACTCTTAGTTCCCCAAGCAATATGGCCAATATTATTACCCATACTAGCTTCGTAAATCGTATAAATAATTACAAAATGTGTTTTTGAATGATTCCAAAATATTTGATCATCGACATAACAGTTCGGAGTGCGACCCTCTTTTATAGGGCCGTATAAATCATCAATATTAATATCATTTGGAATCATATGCTTTCAACATAACGCCTTTAATAAACCGCACAATATGCGGAGCTAACTTGGCGAAAATTCTCGAAGCGCAATGCCAAGTTTAATTAATCAGACACCCATGATAAGAAATTATGCCTAGTTCGTATAGGCCGATATTTGATCACTCATACTAATTAATCAGACACCCATGATAAGAAATTATGCCTAGTTCGTATAGGCCGATATTTGATCACTCATACAAACTTCGTATTCACAATCATCAACGGCTCCATCATATTTAAAATATCGGAGGAGTGAATATGCCAAAACCAAGGAAGGAACAGGTGAGCCTTGAGGCTACGCCTTATTATCACTGTGTATCC
Source organism: Oceaniserpentilla sp. 4NH20-0058 (assembly GCF_040371755.1). Lineage (NCBI taxonomy): Bacteria > Pseudomonadati > Pseudomonadota > Gammaproteobacteria > Oceanospirillales > Oceanospirillaceae > Oceaniserpentilla > Oceaniserpentilla sp. 4NH20-0058. The sequence goes on along the minus strand of NZ_BAABWE010000001.1, from coordinate 98,051 downwards.
CGCTGTGTACGAAAAGCATTTTTATGCGGTTATGATTCCCACAGCGAAGTAAGCTATGAGCATCGACGCGCGTGGCTTGAAGAAGCATTGCTGGAGCAAGCGCAAGTCTTTGCCATTGATATTGCAGCCTACGCCATCATGTCCAATCACTATCACGTGGTGTTACACATAAATCAAAAACAAGCTGAGCACTGGGATATTGATGAGGTTATTGATCGCTGGCATAAGCTGTACAAAGGCAATGCCCTCAGCCAACGTTATTTAAGCGACCCTAATTTTTCAAAAGCGGAATTCGAAAAACTCCAAGAATTTATAGAAAAATGGCGAGCGCGATTAATGGACATTGGTTGGTTTATTGGTCGGCTTAATGAAAAAATAGCTCGGCAAGCCAACTATGAAGATCGATGTACTGGCCGTTTCTGGGAAGGTCGTTTTAAATCACAAGCCCTGCTTGATGAAAAAGCCCTCGCCGCCTGCATGGCTTATGTCGATTTGAATCCCGTTCGCGCTAAAATGGCAAAAACACCGGAAAAATCTGAACATACATCGGTTAAAGCTCGAGCTGAAAAAGCGAAACTAGCCCATCAACCTAACCACCCTAAACAGCAAGTATCTAAACTCATGCCGTTTGTGGGCAACCCTAGAAACAACATACCTGACGGACTACCCTATCGTTTAACGGATTACTTAGCCTTAATTGACATAACAGGCCGAGCCATTCGTGAAGACAAACGGGGCCATATTAAGAAGAACCTACCTGACATTCTCAACCGCTTAGGCATTGAGCCTGAAAACTGGCTCACCATGACACAAGAGTTTGAACAGAACTTTAAAGATTTAGTCGGAAATCCTACGATTCTGGATAAAACCATTAAACTACTTCAACGCAAACGACGGCCTGCGTTTAAAAACTGCGAAAGACTATTGGCTTAAAGCAAAACGTTAAAACCTCAAGATTTTACAGGCCTAAACGGTAATCCCCTGCCTGTTATTCAAAAAAATAATTATAATTTAGACGTAGATTTTCCAATCTCTGAAAATTCAGGCTCTTTCTAAAGGGCTCCGATCAAATGCAGCAAAAAGTAATAGCTAGAACCCTTGATTTTTCAATGAGAGCACCGAAACAATATTTATTATGGGTGTCTAATTTTTTGTCATGAGAGCACCGAAACAATATTTATTATGGGTGTCTAATTTTTTGTCACCTCTCAGAACATTGGTCTAAGAATATTTGAGACACATGGTTGTAAACGCACTCACCGTTTAATACCTGTTTGATACGACGCACCCTTTCTCTCGACGCCACTGTATTTGGCTTGAGCATATTTGGACCAGGAAGCATGGCAATTAACGACAAGTATTCATCATCAGCTAATTCCGATAGCGGTTTGTTAAACCAAGAGTGCGCCCCTTGGTCAAAGCCAAACAGTTGTATTCCATCTTTTTCGCCAAAATATACGGTAGACATAAACGCTGCAAGTTGGGTTTCCTTTGATATGTTTGGATTTACAACAAACCGAGCTATTAATGTTTGTTCTATTTTCTTAAATCCTTTCGTAAATTTTTTGAAGAAAAGCTTCTTTACCAGGCTCTGGGTGATTGTTGTGGTGGTAAGCGGACTAGGCCACTCAATCCCGGAGTGTTTAAAAAAACTAGGGTCCTGAATTTTTATTAATATGTCCTGGCGCTTTTCACTTAACCCCAAGTCCTTTGGTAATATTGAAGCATAAGGTGCAAATTGATGAGGAAGGTTTTGATATGCAATTGCTACTGCATATGCTTCATATATTGCCAGTGCCCCAAATAACAATATAATAATATATTTGAGCTTTCGTATCATAATGTTTTGGTGCCTAACGCCAGCTTCAGCCGCGCGAGGTACGAGCGTCGGCTGGAAGCAGTGGTTATTTTAAATCGGTTGCCATGTTGTGACAATGCCCTCAATTGCATCATCAGGCAATTCGTTGAACAAAATTTTAGCATTGTCGCCGCAATTATAAAAAACAAAATAATTTTGATTGGCCAATTTAACTCGCCAACCAGCCAAAACTTCAGAATTGAACTTAAGATATTTGTCATACATAGTATCAATGGCTACAATCTTTGAACCGGTGACATTGAATTCTTGTTCAATAGGAATCTTTTTCCAGGAAGCTTGTTCTCCATCATTAACCTCAAATGAAGAAGGAACATATAAATCGCCACTATACGCGCCTACACTTTCTCCATCGGATAGCAGTTTGAAACAGACTTTTAGTCCTGAAACAGTTTCAATTTCAATTTCACCTAAATCTTCATCAACCTTTTCGTCATTGAAGAAATACTGACTGTTTGATAGAGAGCAAATCTCCTCTCCAATCAGGCTTTTAACAATATCATTATATTGTTTATCTTCTTCTCGTTCAGTCATAGTTGCTTGTGAAAAATAACATTTTAATCATTGGACCTTGCAATCTTACCTACCTTGCAAGGTCCAATGATCTTACAAGGTAAGGAGACCTGATTATGTATCGAAGAAGCAAGAAGTATCAACAATTAAGGGCCAAAGTGGCCAAATCTATTGCAGCGAGAGAGCAAAAAAGGATTGAAGGGGCAAATGAAGTCGAGATTCCCCCTCTGCTGCCAGAACTGCGGAAAAAGATCGAAATAACCAGTTTTGATATGGGCGAGCCAATCACTATCACCTTTGAATTATTCAAAAGTGATCGGATTGATTGCTACAAGGTATTTGTTAATGGCAAGCTTTGGAAGAAACGCATTGGTTTAAGTCGAGTGCTAGAAGGTATTCGAAAGTCACTACCTAGGCATAGCAGCTTGGTGTAGCCACACCTTATTTACTGAGATCAGCGCTTAAAAATCAACCACTCAACATGCAGCATTCAATAATACTCACTAAATAAAAGCCTCTGCATTAACATTCGAATGAACCGTGTTTTCTGGCATGATATTAAAAAACCGAGAATAACAATAATGAACCCTACCCAATTCGACTACATTATCGTTGGTGCTGGCAGTGCTGGTTGTGTACTGGCCAACCGCTTAAGCGAAAACCCGAATCACTCAGTTTGTTTGATTGAAGCAGGCAAACAAGACAATAACATCTTAATTAAAGCGCCCTTTGGTCTTGCGGCTATGGTGCCCAACAACCTATTTAGCTGGGGTTTTGAGACCACTGAACAGGCGGGATTAAACAAGCGTAAAGGGTTTCAGCCTAGGGGGAAGGTACTGGGCGGGTCAAGCAGCATTAACGCCATGATGTATGTGCGTGGTAATCCGTGGGATTACGATAACTGGGCTGCCCTTGGTAATACAGGTTGGGGCTATGAAGAGGTACTGCCCTACTTTAAAAAAGCCGAAAACAACGAGACGTTTCAGCAATGTGAATACCATGGCAATACGGGGCCATTAAACGTCGCCGAATTAAGAAGCCCAAGCCCGCTGAATGAAACCTTTATGGCCGCGTGCCAGTTAAATAACATCCCCTACAACTCGGACGTGAATGGTAAACGCCAATTAGGCTGTCGACTCACTCAGGTGACACAAAAAAATGGCGAGCGTTGCAGTACTGCCAACGCCTATTTACATCCAGCCCTGACGCGCAACAACTTAACCGTGATCACCCAAGCACAAGCCAATAAGGTGTTATTTGAAGGCAAAACCGCCACAGGTGTTGAGGTGACCATCAAAAAGCAAACTCAAACCTTGCTGGCCAAAAAAGAGGTAATTCTAAGTGGCGGCGCCTATGGTTCGCCACAACTACTGATGTTAAGTGGCGTAGGCAATGCCGAGCATCTTAAACAGCATGGTATTGCTGTGGTGCATGACCTACCCGGTGTCGGTGAAAACCTGCAAGACCATATCACCACCACCCCTATTTATCGCAGCACTACCCATAAAGGCAGTTATGGTTTTTCTGTCCATGGCTGCATTGAGTTCGTTAAAGGCGTGTATCAATGGATCACGCAGCGCAAAGGCATGATCACCACCAATTTTGCCGAATCCCTTGCCTTTGCTTATGTTGATAGTTCTGAGCCGGCTCCGGATATCGAGCTTGAGTTTTTGCCCGGTATTGTGGATGACCATAACCGCACAAACCATGGGGGCCATGGCTATAGTATTCACGCCACTCTACTGCGCCCTAAAAGCGTAGGCAGCCTGAAACTCAAGTCTAACAAGCCAAGTGATGGGCCGCTGATTAACCCTAACTTTTTGAGCGAGCCAGACGATTTAAACAAACTGGCCAAAGGCTTGCAGTTGGCTTTGAATATTATGGAGTCGGCACCTTTTGCCGCCATCAAAGGCAAAATGATTTATCCCCTAGACGCCAATGACTTTAAGCAACTAAAGCAATACTGCCAAGAGAAAGCCGACACCGAATACCACCCTGTTGGCACCTGCAAAATGGGGCCAGATTCAGACCCTATGGCGGTGGTTGATCATGAATTAAAAGTGAAAGGTATTAAAAACTTACGAGTGATCGACGCGTCTATCATGCCTAACTTGGTTAGTGGTAATACAAACGCCCCGACCATTATGATTAGTGAGAAAGGTGCGGATATGATTTTAGCTGGGCTACTAAAAAAGTAACATCCGTTTAAGCTCTTCATACGTATATTTGTTAAGTCTGCTTAGGGTATAAATATGTTTTCAATATTTAAGAACGATCCAGTTAAAAAGCTACGCGAAGAATATGAAGGGATTTTAACAAAAGCAATGCACGCGCAGCGCAATGGCAACATAAAGGAGTATTCGTATTTATCAGCACAGGCTGATCGAGTACTTGAACGCTTACAAGCAGAAGAAGCCAGCAATAATCAATAGCGAATGAACTATTCGCTATTTGTGTTTATTAATCCCACGGCGTGCTTGTAATAGTAAATAGTGCAAGTCTAATCATGAGTACTTCAGCTTAGGATAAAGCATAAGCAAAACCTGACGTTGCCACGCCTCTCTGCGCTCTAGAAAAGTTAAACCCACGGCCAGCAAAGCCAATTACAACTCATTTCGTGCAGCCATATACTCACGGGTATTTGGGTCTAGCCTATTAAAGATTCAAGCTATACCTTTGAATTTTTAATTAACCGTTGAATACCTAACAAACCAACCACTGCATATTCAAAGGCTCCTCAGCCTGTTTTTGATTATCGGCATAATTGGCAAATATTACGGGTTCATTACTGATAATAGCGGCAGACGCTGCTGCATAGGTATCCACTTTTGAAGAGCTATTAATGATCTTGGCTTTAATGTCCAGCTCACGTTCTAAGCCCTGAACCCAGTCTTTTACTTACTTAGCGTGTTCATCAGAGACAGGTAGCCTAATTAACTGTTCATGTACATTTAATGCAACGGTCACGGCTATTCCTCTTTAGACTAAATACTCAGTTATTCTGAGTCTAAGAGTACAAAATAATAAAGCGATTCATTCCAAAGTGTGATTGCTGTCATAGGCCATTGCTCACATAGATTACCTATACCACAGATTTAGTAAAAAGCACCAATGCAAATGATAATCGTTATACCTATGTATCAATAAGGGAATTGACATAGAACAATACAATCACGAAACACCTTAAAAACCATAAAGCTTACCGCTTAAGTAAAAGCGGCCAAATCCCCCATAACGACTATCCTTAAAGAAGGAGGCCCGATGAAATTAAGAACCCTAATAATGTTAGCCGCCCTCACTTATGTCATGGTCATAGGTGGCGGATTGCTATTTTACCGATTATTCATCGCCTACCCCGAATTAGAGCGCATCACCCTTGCTGCCCATCAAGATGATTTCCAAATCATTCAAAGCACCTATGAAAATGACTTAGCAGCTATTAGCTACCTAAATTTAGATTGGGCCAAATGGGATGATATTTATGAGTTCGCTAAAGAGCCCAATAAAGAGTTTATCGATAGCAATATTTACACAGAAAGCTTTAAAGAAGGCAAAATCGATGCTATTTCAATATTTAACGAAGATAAAAAACACGTATTTAGTGCCATTAAAACCAAAGATGGTTTTACTGAAATTCCAAGCTTGTTGGCTTTAACCAGTGATATAGACATTGACTTAATTTTTAAACATGAGAAACAATTCGGCTTATTACGCCTTAATGGGAAATTCGCTTATTTTTCTAGCCGCAGCATCCAAGATAGCAAAGAATTATTACCCACATCAGGAAGATTAATATTTATTAGCTTATTCGGGGAGGAATTCAAAAATCGTATCAAGCGACTAACAGGTAGCAATATAAAGGCATTTCCCATTGATACCTCCAACCACAGGATATTACCAACACTTGATCCTGAAAAAATTACAACCGTAAAACAACACTATAAATTTTATTTAAAGAATCACAATAAAAAGCCAATTGCTATTTTAAAAATAGATTACCCTAACAACCCTCTACCAGAAGCTATTGACAACATAACTATTTTCAGCATATCCATATTAATCATGCTGCCAATTATCATTACAGTATTGGTGTATTTTTTATTTTTACGCCCCCTGACATTCATCTTTAATAAAATTGGTGAAATGAAACACACAGGTAAATTATCTGACATAAAAATCCATACCCATATTTATGAAATCGATGAATTTACTAAAAGTTTCAATGGTTTCATCATCCAAATTCAACACTATCAATTTAAATTAAAAAGTGAATCCATTACTGACAGTCTAACCAAATTAAATAATCGCCGTTATTTTGATAAACGTTACGATGAAATCTGGCGTACTTGTATTAGGCAAAAAGATTCTCTGGCTATCATTCTTATGGATATTGATTATTTTAAGAAATATAACGACAACTATGGTCACCAAAAAGGTGATGAAGCATTGCAACTTGTTTCAAAACAGTTATCAAATCAAGCAAGACGTGGCAACGAGTTACTAGCTCGTTATGGTGGTGAGGAGTTCATATTGGTAATTGAAAATATCAATCATGAACAGTTGACTGATTTTCTAGATAATTTATTAAACAGTATTCGAGATTTAAATATTGAACACTGTAAATCAGAGGTGAGCGACAACTTAACAATCAGTTGTGGCGCTTGCATAATTACATCACCAGGATCATGGATGAATCAGAAAAAAGAGGCTGCATTAAAACAAGCAGACGACAACCTCTATCAATCAAAAGCAAATGGCCGTGATCGATTCTTAATCACAGCCTTCAAGCCACCTAAACCCTAGCACTTGGCCTTGCATCAACACTTGCATACCAACGCTTAAGGTTAACCATTTCGTCTGGAATTTTAAGCTTAATCACTCTAGCAAAATCAATCGCTGTAAAAGCTGTGATATCCGCTATTGAAAATTGATCACCTGCCACAAATTCACAATCAGACAATTGACTCTCTAGTAGCTTGTAAAACTCCCCTGCACTTTTAATACACTCTTGCCCCCAATCAGCAATAGGCGTCATGCGATCAGCAAAATATCCAGTACTATGTTGAAACCCCATTCCTATCTGGTTAAAGAAATAAATTTCACAGCGGCGCTGCCACATTTCAATTTTTGCTTGCTCTAATGCAGAATCACCCATTAGGCTTGGCTTTGGATACAAAGCTTCAAAATACCGGCACATTGCAACCGTTTCAGAGATATATTGACCATCATCAAGCTCTAATACAGGAATTTTAGCTAAAGGATTCTTCTCACGAAAAGCCGCTTGAATGTTATCACCCTTTTGCACATTAATTTCAATGAATTCAATTTGATCTAAAACGCCTTTCTCAGACAAAAACATGCGTACACGTCTTGGGTTGGGGGCTGTTTTAGTTTCGTATATTTTCATAATTTCACCTTAGTAATGTAGCTTTATTATTATATTAAACATGCAACTGTCTAGAAAAATTAGGTAATCCGTTTAGTAGCATACTGCCGTAACGCTTACTGACAATGCGCTTATCTAAGATGGTGATTTTTCCTGTATCGGTTTCGGTACGAATCAAACGGCCACAGGCTTGAATCAACCTAACAGACGCATCAGGTACAGATATTTCCATAAATGGATTACGCCCTTTTGATTCTAGCCATTCTGCCAACGTGGAATCTACCGGATCATCAGGCACCGAAAAAGGCAAACGAATAATGACCACATGCTGCAAATAATCACCGGGTAAATCTATGCCCTCTGCAAAACTGGCTAAACCAAATAAAAAACTAGGTAATTGATTATCTATTTTTTCTTTATGCTTTTTTATGACCTCTTGTTTGGAATAATCATCTTGGGTCATTACATGGTCGGCCACGTCATAGGGTAACTTGTATTTCACATCATTCATCATTCGTCTAGACGTAAACAGTACCAATGTACTTTCGTTTTCATCAAGGTGCTCTTGTAAAATTTCACTAATGCTTTGTGAATACTCATCACCATGACCGGCCTCTATAGCATTTTTAGGCACAACTAATTCACCTAAGTTTGGATAGTCGAACGGGCTTTCAATAATTTCAAAGTGATTTTTTCTAGCAACCCCTGATTTCATTCTAAAGCGGTCAAATTGACCCAATGCCGTCAACGTTGCCGAAGTTACAACCGCTGAAAAACAGCGGCTCCAGAGATTTTTAGCCAGTAATTCTGAGGCTAATATTGGACTACTGTACAAGCCAATATCATCTTCATATTCATTATTGATACGCTCAAGCCAACGAGCAACAGGTGTGGAGTCCGCAAAATCCGCTTGCGCGAAGCTTAGCCATAACATTCCTGCCCCTTCAAGGCGGGCCTGTAACATGCCAATAATTGGAAACCAGCGCTCTGCATCGCTTTGCTTGTATTCACCGTCATCCTTACCTATAGATGCTTTCAGCGCATCAACAATTTTATCAACGATGCCATACAGACTGTTATGAGCTTTATTTAATTCACCAGCTAATTCTTGCAAGCCTTCTGGGACTTTCCCCATTCTAAAGCGGTGCTGAGAGATACCTTCCGCTTCTGCTTGCTCCCCCATAAAATCCATAAGTAAATGACGAACATAACTAAGTTGACCATTAATATGACCGATATGTTCAGGCATAGAAGTGACCACTTGCAGTAAACCTACAGGAGTACCGCATTGTTTACCTAAAGTATCGACAGCTTTTGAAATTTGTTTTAGTAAATTTTCTTCTTGGTGTAGCTTCACTTGCGAAGCAAAATGACTAATAGCTTTATCTGGCAAGTGATGCCCTTCGTCAAACACATATATACTGTTTGATGGTTCAGGTAATACCGCACCGCCACCCAAGCTAATATCCGCCATAACTAAGTCATGATTTGCAACAATGACATCGGCATCTTCTAAGGACTTTCTAGCGGTGAAAAACGGGCACGCATTAAAGTGAGGACAACGCCGATTACTGCATTCACGATGGGTTGCAGTCACTCTTGACCAGTCTTCTTGTTCTATTTGATCAGACCAGTTATCACGATCTCCGTCCCAATTGGCTGAAGTAAAACCATCTAATAACTGCTGATATAGTACTTTTTGATCATCTGAGGTATCAATTAAACCAAACATATCCATAGCCGCATCTTGCATGCGCTGATCTTTAAGCTCTTGGTCTAATTTGTGTACACACAAATAACGTCCACGCCCTTTAGCCAATGCATATTTAAAATTTAAGCCACTGTTCTTTTTAACATCAGGAATGTCTTTAACTATTAATTGTTCTTGTAAGGCAACGGTTGCTGTGGACACGATGATTTTTTTATTTAAATCTTCCGCCATGGGAATAGCCGCAATAAGATACGCAAGGGTTTTTCCTGTACCTGTACCGGCTTCTATTACACAAATATGATTATCAGATGTTCGATTGCCTTCATCATCGCACTGAACGTTCCCGATAGTACGGGCAATGGCCGCTATCATTTGCTTTTGACCACGGCGAGGATTCAACTTATTTACTTCTAGTATTTTACTGTAGCCGGTTTGGATGGCGCCTTTGGCTTCACTACTTAACATTTTGACTGGCTATCCACGAAATACCTTTTGGCAATTCAACTTTTTGACCTTGTACATTTATCACAATGCCGGATGGTATTATTTCATCCAATATAACCCCTGATTTAATCAGCATACCCTCTTCATATGTTTGCCCATTAATAACAACTGAGCGAAAACTAGGTGCACTAGAATAAATATGACTGGCCAGCTCTAAACTTGGGATTCGAGCCAATTCCTCTGTACTTAATTCATATAAGTCTTTTGCTTTAACAGCTTCAGGTTGAATGGGTTTATCTAGGGGCTTATTAGAATCATCATTCAATACTGGATTACTTGAAACCTGATGCTTACTTATAGGATGTGGTTCAGTTTGTGTCAGAGAGGGTTCCTCAAAAGTTGGCTCGCTTTTGGGAATCAACTGCCAAATAGTCGCAGCCACTAACAAAAATACAACAACTAACAAGCTTTTAGGTAATTTTGACTCAACCATAAGAACTTGCGTAGAAAGTTGGTCACCCTGTTTTTGTTGCTGGCGTTCTTGCTCAGCTTTGGCAAGAGCCTTTAATAAATAAGACACGTTATTGACCCACCATTTCCATACGTTTATCCAGTAAAGATAAGCTCACTAAAGTCTGAGGGCCTAAAATTCCGTCAACCATTAATCCATGTTTTTGTTGAAAGCGTTTTACCGTTTCATGCAGTAAAACGTCATAAACATCCGAAGACTCAACCGGTTTATTTTCAGGCGTAATTAATTGCCAACCTGATGTATCACCCTGTGTGTGGGTGCTAGCGGTCACCTGTAAAACTTCGCGAACCCAAGGTATCAAAACATGGCGCTCAGAGGGTTTAATTAAAGAATTTTGTAATTCATATGGTACCTTGCGAACTGCCACAGATAGCGGACCCTTTACGCTTGAAAGTGGTCGTTGATATTCTTGCCAGATACCATTTATCCAAACCTGACCTTGCATTGAGCTCTCATTTAAAATACTCAAAGGTAATTGTCCGAACCAACAATCCGATTCATTTCCACAAGGGTTAATCGCATTTTTGCCCGTTGATGGTATGACAGGGTTAACTAAATTATGTACAACATCGTTTGATTTATCATTTAAAAAATCGGAAAGGAAATTATGCTGGTTGTATCCATAGGCAACGGCAATAATCATTAAACTTAAAAATGCCATTTTGGGTAATGTGGCTATTTTTAGTTTTTCTGGCTTATGCGAAATCACCTCTTTCGAAGCTTTCCAAACCATTGGTAGCGTTACCTGTTTTTTTTGTTCGGCATAGCAACCCATTAAACAACGATCAGCCAAAACATTGACCAGCCTTGGAATACCTTTCGTTAACTTATGTAACATCCAAATAGCTGGCATCGAAAACAACGACTGCTTTCCTCCTGCTACTTCTATTCTGTACTGAATGTAAGATTGAGTTTGCATGAAAGACAAACCATGCAAATGAAAACGGGCAGTAAAACGCTGATTAAGCTGTCTTAGCTCGTAACGATTTAACCTTTCGCGTAATTCCGGCTGACCTAAAAGAATAATTTGTAGCAGTTTGTCTTCATGGGTCTCTAAGTTGGTTAGTAAACGTACCAACTCCAAAACCGATTCATCAAGGTGTTGAGCTTCATCAATGATAAGTACGCTATATCCACCCTTTGAATACACTTGCAGTAAAAATTCAGTTAGATATTCGATTAACTGTGACTCTTTAACGTCAGATTCTGAGGGTATACCAAATTCTTTACAAATTAGCTGTAGAAGCTCTAGCCGATCAAGCTGAGGATGAAGAATAAGCGCAAGCTCTGTATCTTGGGGGACTTCCTGAAGCAGGTATTTACACAATGTTGTTTTGCCTGTACCCACTTCACCAGTAAGCAATACAAAACCACCTCTGTGTAGCATGCCATATTCAAGAGCAGCTAACGCCTCTTGATACTGGCCACACGCGTACAAAAAGCTCGGATTTGGGGCAATTGAAAATGGCCGCTGTTTAAGCGCAAAATAGTGTTCATAAATCATAGAAAGGCCAATTCACATCCGGAGTTATTTGCCAGTATTTAGCATTTATTAATATTTAACTGGTCTGGCCCATTTTACCTTGAGATGCGTAGATTCATAGCCAAGATTCTAAGTTTCATAATTAAATTGTAACTAAAGAGCAGCATTTGCCCCACCCATCCCCTGATGAAATGGGCTTCATATTTATCAAAGCACAAATAGATAACGGTATAAATTATTATAAAAATACAGGCCTGATTTAATTACATTCCTGTTTAAACCCAATAAATAGACCCCTTAGAAATATAAACGCTGTTTACGCCTAAAATTAACAGGTTATTTCTTATGGCCAGTATTATCTGGCCAGTTTTTCTGATTCTTCTGTTATTAACGCCCGCATCCATTGATGTGGAGGGTTGTGGTGCAATAAAGGACTCCATGCCATTTTTAGCTCAAATGCTGGAATCTCAAACGGTGCAGGTACCATTTTAAGGTCCCCAGACTGGGCCTGCATTTTAGCGACTTTAGTAGGTAACGTTGCTACTAGATCATTATTCATAGCCAGTAATGCCGGCATTTGATAATGGCGCGTGAACACACTGATATTTCGCTTATAGCCGGTTTCTGCTAATGCCTCATCAACCCAGCCTAAATGTACCGCCTTGTCTTTACTTGGGTTAACCCCTGTTCCCACTCCCATACCGGTTTTACTCACCCAGATATGATTGGCTTGTAGGTACTTTTCAAGGTCAAACCCCTCTAATAAGGGGTTTGCAGGATTAACCAAACACGCAAAATCATCGCGCCACAATGTCTTTTGATGAAAAGATTGAGGCAGTTCATCAAAACGATTAATCGCCATATCTACCTTACCTTGCTCTACGTCTTTATATGTCACATCAGAAGGGGTTAAAAAATCCAGAATGACCCCGGGGGCTTCTTCACGTAACCGTTTTACAATGGCAGGCACCAGCGTAGCTTCTGCATAATCACTTACCATAATACGAAATACACGACCACTGTCGTAGGCTAAAAACTCTCCTGTAGGCTGAACAGCCGCGTCCACCTCAGCAAGAATATTACGCACCATAGGCTGCAAAGCCTGCGCTCTTTCCGTAGCACTCATGCCATCACTAGTACGAACTAAGATGGGGTCTCCAAACAACTCTCTTAGACGCTTAAGGCCATTACTCATAGCTGGTTGAGTGATCCCCAATGACTGAGCAGCCTTAGTAACACTGCGTTCTCGCAGCAATACATCCAAATAAATTAAAAGATTTAAATCAAAGCGGTCCACATTCACCTCATGAATACCCATTATAAGAGCTATAAATTAGATAAATTATCACAAAAACCTTAAGATGCGCACGTCATTTAAGAGGCGTGCCTCGATAAAGCTGCTATTTTTATAGGCGGCTTTAGACAATTAACCTATTTTTTAAGGATTGGACATATGTCAGCTTACCAAGACGACATCAAATCAGTAGCCGCTGTAACAGAAGCTGCTGGCAGCTCATGGGATGCGATCAACCCTGAATCTGTTGCTCGCATGCGCGCTCAAAACAAATTCAAAACTGGCCTAGACATCGCTCAGTACACTGCAGACATCATGCGTGCTGACATGGCTGCATTCGATAAAGACAAAACTAAGTACACTCAGTCTTTAGGTTGCTGGCACGGTTTTGTAGGTCAGCAAAAACTGATCTCTATCAAAAAACATTTCGGTTCTACTGAACGTAAATACCTATACCTTTCTGGTTGGATGGTTGCTGCTCTACGTTCTGAATTCGGTCCTCTTCCTGACCAATCTATGCACGAAAAAACTGCTGTAGCTAGCCTAGTTGCTGAGCTTTACACTTTCCTACGTCAAGCTGACGCACGTGAACTAGGCGGTCTTTTCCGTGAACTAGACGCTGCTCGTGAAGCTGGCGATGCTGCTCTTGAAGCAGAAGTACAAGCTAAAATCGACAATCACGAAACTCACGTAGTGCCAATCATTGCTGATATCGATGCTGGTTTCGGTAACGCTGAAGCCACTTACCTAATGGCTAAGCAAATGATCGAAGCAGGTGCTTGTGCACTTCAAATCGAAAACCAAGTTGCTGATGAAAAGCAATGTGGTCACCAAGACGGTAAAGTAACTGTACCTCACTCTGATTTCCACGCGAAAATCCGTGCTCTACGTTACGCCTTCCTAGAATGTGGTATCGACAACGGTCTTATCGTTGCTCGTACTGACTCTGAAGGTGCTGGTCTTACTAAAGAAATCGCTGTTGTTAAAGAGCCAGGCGATCAAGGCGACGTTTACAACTCTTTCCTAGACGTTGAAGAAATCGACGTAGCTGATATGGCTGAAGGCGATGTAGTATTTAACCGTGGTGGCAAACTGGTTCGTCCTAAGCGTCTACCTTCTGGTCTTTACCAGTTCCGTCAAGGTACTGGCCATGAGCGTTGTGTATTCGATTGTATCGAAGCGATCAATGCTGGTGCTGACCTTCTTTGGATCGAAACGGCTGTTCCTACCGTTCACGAAATCAAAGGCATGATGGACGAAGTACGTAAAGTACACCCAGATGCGAAACTTGTTTATAACAACTCTCCATCTTTCAACTGGACTCTAAACTTCCGTCAGCAAACTTTCGACACTTGGACTGCTGAAGGTAAAGACGTTTCTGCATACGATCGTAACAAGCTAATGTCTGCTGAATATGACGATTCTGAATTGTCTGCTGTTGCTGATGCTCGCGTTAAGACTTTCCAAGCGGATACTTCTCGTGAAGCAAACGTATTCCATCACCTAATCACTCTTCCTACTTATCACACAACTGCATTGTCTGTTGATAACTTAGCGAAAGAATACTTCGGTGAAGCGGGTATGCTTGGTTACGTTGAAGGCGTACAGCGTAAAGAGATCCGTCAAGGTATCGCATGTGTTAAACACCAAAACATGTCAGGTTCTGACATGGGTGATGACCACAAAGAATACTTTGCTGGTGAAAACGCTCTTAAAGCTGGCGGCGCGAAAAACACTTCTAACCAATTCAACAACATCTAAGTTTTGAATTAGTTAAGTGTTAAAAGAAAGGTCACTTCGGTGGCCTTTTTTTATGATGTGAATTTGTCATTTTTGACCCAACAGGGTGCTTTATTCGCTATTCAAGCTTTATTAGAAGTCCCACATAAACCCTAAAGAGATAATCTGATCATTTTAAATCACCACAAAATAAGGCTGACTAATTATCTGATGCGTATATTAAGTACATCACTCATATTGGCCGCAGGTGACTAATTTCATCACTCACCCTCCGCCCTATTCTCCACCTAATTTCTTTTTATACATCACCATCTACATTTAAAAACAAACATTCACCGCCTAAAATACCGCTTAAACAACATCAATAAACAATGCACTCCTAGGTAGTAATCTCTCATCCAAAAACAAAACTACCCATGCTCAATGAGGCATTTACTACAAACCAAGAAAATAATAACAAGTTAATATCTAATATTTCCATTGAGTTATTAGATATTAAGCCCATACTAAAATAGTCCGCATCGACACATAAAATTAAAGTCATGCAAGGTATGTGCTTTAGTGTTAACTCAAAACTGCCTCTAAATGAAACGATTCATAACCAGAGATTAATATCATGAGTAAAGGTCAGAACAGTAAAAAAGCAGATAAGAAGAAGCCACTTTTAACCGCCAAGGAAAAGAAAGCAGCTAAAAAAAGCAAAAAGACAGAAAAAAATGTTTTAGGAAATTAAATAAAAAGAGGCTACCAAATCACTAGGCAGCCTTGCACTAACCTAAACCTCCATAGAACAATGAAGCACCAATAAAACTAAAAGACACGATTGCAAATCAACTAGTATGGTTTGCTTGCGCCATCACATTTCTTTTGATCATGGTAGACGATGTGCGTGGATTATAAAGCACTTGTTTAATCTGCTTACCGGTAGATTTCAAATACAACTCTACAGCAAGATTATGCGGTTTATCCCCCCAGTCTTCACCTATTACAAAAATATCTACATTTAATTCCTTACAGCCGGTTACATACTCCAGCTCATCATAGGTGCGAACAATATCCACACAACTCAGTGCTTCCAGCATCTCCACTCTTTGCTCAAGAGGTATGACAGGCATATTTGGTTTGTAAGATTTAACGACACGATCCGATGCCACACCTACTGCCAAAACACTACCAAGAGACTTACAATACTCCAGCAAAGCAAGGTGGCCTACATGCAATAAGTCAAATGTACCTACGGTATAAACAATCATATTTTTTTTGGATTCTCATTTTAAAAAAGATCACCGATATTAATCGGCCTATTTAGTTATACAAATTCAATTTACAAGATCGGCCAAATATTGAAACCACTTATGGCAAGCGTATATATTGCTAGCAAATATACATTACGTGATTTACCGGACAACTTTGGAGTTTTAATCTGAGAAACATTTAGAATAGCCAGCATCAAAGCACTGACATATAAAACAGGCGAAAACACATCACTAGGAAGTAACGACTCAAAAAGAAAAACAAACACCAAAAAAATATTATTATTATCCAGCGCTAAACCTGTGTATTTAGATTCATCTGACAACCCAAACGTACTAAAGTAACTCAACCGAATAGCCGCAGCAGCTAACATTACGAATGCCAATGGTAAAAATAAAGGGTTAAAGCCAGAGAAACTAAGAACAAGAACACTAGGTGTAACACCATAACTAACAATATCAATCACCAGATCTAACTGACCACCAAACATTCGATCATCACCTGTACGCCCTTTCATTTTTCGAGCAATCAACCCATCAGCCCAATCAAAGGCCACTGCCCAAATCATGCCCACCATTGCAAGGGAATAGCTACCTTTAACACAAAAATAGATAGCCATGAGAGTACAAGCCAATCCAGCAAGCGAGCATAAATTAGGTAAATCTTTCACAAAAGAGATAATAGCGGGTTGCGACATTCGATTTTCTTTTTGATCAATGATCATGACATTCCTAAAAGCATTCGGAAATTGACAGGCACACTTGCTCAGCGTTATACGTTTCGCAGTACTTCTTCATTCAATAAAGAGCAAAGAATTATATAGATTAATAACCCTCAAAAATTGAAAGTCATAAAAAGGTGCGGTAGTAAATCTAGAGTGTTGCTTACAAGCAACAGAATAAAATAAAGAGGATAGTGGCGTACGACCAATAGGCTCGATAATTGAAAGACTAACCGCTGCACTATACGCCTTATTAAGTCATTGGCACAGCAGTTTATTTTTTCAACACTAAATACAACAAACTAGGAGCAGCTCAACCTAGTATATAAAGCGGACTCAGCGGTGAATTTTAACGCTTAACAAGCCATATCCATGGGAGCGGGGATAATTGTAATCGCAGGAATTGTCACTGAATGACATGTAGTTGTTTTTGTAACAAGTATAAACGCATATCAAATTCAAGCTGATGATAATCTGGCAGCATATGCTGGCATAGCTGATAAAACGCTTTATTGTGATCTTTTTCTTTTATATGAGCCAACTCATGTACGACAATCATATCTAAGAATGCTTTTGGCGCTGCTTTAAACACAGAGCTTATGTGAATTTCATTTTTACTTTTAATTTTACTGCCTTGCACCCTATTCACATAACTATGAGTACCCAGTGCGTTTTTAATTACATGAATTTTATTATCGTAAATCACCTTACTTAACGGGGAAGACTTTTTAAGATATTGATTTTTGTAGGACATTACAAATTCACGTAAATCGGCATCTGACTTTACATCATGACTTTTAGAATAACGATCAAGCAAGTAGGCTTGCAACCTACCCGCTTCGATTAAACGAACCACCTGCTCCCGTACAGAGTCCGCATAGCCAGCCAAATAACGATCAACTTCACGCATACAGCAAATACTTAATTAATTAAAGAATGAAGCAAATCATGAATTTCATTTTTAAGGGCTTTATCTTCAATATTTGCCGATACTAATTTTGCTTCTCTAAGCACTTCGATAGCCTCTTGAGTTTGATTTAGCTCAATCAACATATTGGCCAATGAAAATCGAATAGAAGAGCAAAAATCAGCTGAACCTATTATTTCAGCTTTTTCTAGTGCTTTGCGATAATATACTGCAGCTTGAGCTATATCATCGGTAAAATCTGCTAAAGTCTCCCACTGAACAGGGTGATCCTTCTCTTGCCCTTCGTGCTCTAAACAAATTTTATTAAGCTCACCATACAAAGCATCAAAGGTAATTTGGTCTTTTTTTTGTGCCGCCTTCATTAGACTCTCTGCTAATGAATGCACGCGTTTATATATTTTTGTATTCATAATATTCCTAAACAAAAAACCCAGCACTAAGCTGGGTTTCTTATTACCAAATCAGCTTATTTTGCTTTCTTGGCAGTGGTTTTCTTTTTTGCGCTGGTCTTTTTCTTAGCGCTTGTTTTCTTTTTGGCACTGGTCTTTTTGGCTGATGATTTTTTCTCAGTTATAGCCCACTTACCATCTTCGTAAAATGCACTCCACCCAGTTGCTTTACCTTCTTCATTATCTGATGCCACATATATCTGAGCAGTCTTGCGACTGTATCGAACAGTGGTCGGATTACCATCAGAGTCTTTAACAGGTGCCTCAGTTAAGTAATGGTACTTTTCTGGTAGCTCTGCTTTGTGTGGAATCAACTCAAACACCTTGGGTGCTCGGGTTTCACGATTTTTAGGAAACTGACTCGCCGCCAAGAATAAACCTGCTGCACCGTCACGCAATATGTAAGTATCTTCCACTTTATCACATTGAAGCTCAGGACATGGCACTGGGTCCATTTTTGGTGGTGCTGGCTGGCCACTTTTAAGCAACTTACGAGTATTTTTACACTCTTCATTCATACAGCCAAAGTATTTACCAAAGCGACCGTTTTTAAGCTGCATTTCACTGCTGCATTTATCACATTCAAGAGTTGGGCCTTCATAGCCTTTAATCTTAAATTCTCCGGCTTCAACTTCAACACCCTCACAATCTGGATTGTTACCGCAAATATGTAATTTACGTTTTTCATCCAGTAGGTAGCTTTCCATTGCTGCGCTACAAATTTTGCAACGGCGCTTTTCACGCAAACGACGGCTTTCTGCTTCTTCATCATCATCTGCGCTAATTGCTTCATCACCTGATGTCAGGTTCATGGTTTTGGTACAGCGCTCTTTTGGTGGCAAGGCATAGCCCTCACAACCTAAGAATACACCTGTAGAGCCGGTACGAATCATCATATGACGACCACATTCTGGACACTCGATGTCGGTAGGCACAGGTGAATTAAGACGCATACCATCTTCGTTACTGGCCTTATCAAGTTTTAACGAGAAATCTTGGTAAAATTCATTTAAAACTGATTTCCACTTTTCACGACCTTCAGCAATATCATCTAATTGCTCTTCCATGCTGGCAGTAAAGCCGTAATCCATTAAGTCGTTAAAGTTTTCTTCTAGGCGAGAAGTAACGATTTCACCCATTTTTTCGGCATAAAAGCGACGCCCTTCAAGGCGTACATACCCACGATCTTGAATGGTTGAGATAATTGATGCGTAGGTAGATGGTCGCCCAATTCCACGCTTCTCTAACTCGCGCACAAGGCTGGCTTCATTAAAGCGAGCGGTAGGCTTAGTGAAATGCTGCTTAGGCTCGACTTCTACTAAATCTAACCCATCTCCTGCTTTTAAGTCTGGGAGGACTTTGTCATCCTCTCCTTTGGATACGGCGCTCATGGCTGCCATATGCCCTTCAAAGCGTATAACGCGTCCTTTCGCTTTAAGCTCAAAATCGCCGCATTTCGCCGTTAACGTACTACTAGTAAACTCTGCATCAGCCATTTGACATGCAAGAAAGCGATTCCGGATTAGGTCGTAAAGCTTGTGTGCGTCCGGCTCCATGGCGTTTAGAAGATTCGAGCTCATACGTACATCGGATGGGCGTATCGCTTCGTGAGCCTCTTGTGCGCCATCCTTGCTACTATATATACGTGGGGACTCAGGCAGGTACTTATCGCCGAATTTTGAGTTAATATACTCCCTTGCCCCTTCGACAGCTTCTTTACTCAAGTTCGTTGAGTCTGTACGCATATAGGTGATGTAACCTGCTTCATACAAACGCTGCGCCATCATCATTGTCTTTTTAACACTAAAGCCTAAACGGGTACTGGCTGCTTGCTGAAGTGTAGAGGTGATGAACGGTGCCGCTGGCTTTGATTTAGTGGGCTTATCTTCACGCTGAACAATCTCATATGGTTGGCTCTCTAGCTTAGCTACCGCCGCCATAGCTTGTTTTTCATTATCAGGCTTATATTCTTGACCCGCTTCTTTTGTCACCTGAAAGCGAATGGCATCTTTTTGTTTGGATGTAAGTTGACTGAAGGTTTCCCAGTACTCTTCTGGTACAAATGCACGAATTTCTGCTTCACGCTCAACCACAAGACGCACCGCCACAGACTGAACTCGGCCTGCAGATAAACCCCGTGCAATTTTAGCCCATAGCAATGGTGATACCATAAAGCCCACAACACGGTCTAGAAAGCGGCGAGCCTGCTGAGCGTCCACTCTTGCCTGATCAAGTACTGACGGCTGCTCAAAGGCGGCCTGAATGGCTGTTTTAGTGATTTCATTGAATACTACGCGCTTATATTCAGCACCAGTATTACCAATTACTTCTTTTAAATGCCAAGCAATGGCTTCCCCTTCTCTATCCAAATCCGTCGCGAGATAGATAGTGTCAGCATCTTTAGCTAGCTTTTGCAGCTCAGCGACCACCTTTTCTTTACCTGGCAGTATTTCATATTGAGCTTTCCAGTCATTTTCCGGATCGACACCCATCTTATTAATAAGATTGATCTTGTCTTTCTTCTTTTTATGAATGATTTTATCTTCAGGGGACAATTTACGTGTAATCGCAGCTTGGCGAGCACGTTCTTTGGCATCCACTGGCTGTTTATTGGCTCCTGTTGGTAGGTCACGAACGTGGCCCACTGAGGATTTAACAATAAAGTCATTGCCCAGATATTTATTTATAGTTTTAGCTTTTGCCGGTGATTCGACAATTACGAGCGATTTTCCCATATACCTTGCGATTCCCTAGGTATGTCCTAAATTTGGCTGGCCCATATATAAGGGCCGAAAATTCATCGGTCAAGTAAAAACCCTATAAAGTGCCAAACGAGACGTGAAATGCTTAATATTTGTACTCAATGAAGCTCATTTCAACTGCTACACTAAAAGAAAGATCTAGCTGTTAAAAATGGATTGTGCAAACTTTATGGCTTATTTCGGCGCGTTTATATTTCTATTATTAGTCATTGGCGGCATTATTTATGCCCAAAAAGTGGCCCAAAAAGAACAAGAATTACGTTTATTAATTGCCAAATCTAAGCGGTTATTACACCGTGCAGGTGAAGTCTGGGAGATTATTCAAGATGCTAAAGACCTAGTGGGTAACGCCGAAGTTATTGAGACATTACTGCAATATTATGCGTACATTCTGAACCAGCGTGAGCATATCTTTCCGCAACAAGACACAGGTGGACTATTAGCACAAGCCGACACATTTAAAACCCAATATAACCCCAGTGCGGCAACACTAGAGCTCACTAATGATTTTGAAATCAAGCACTGTAAAAATACTTTTGCGAGTATTTTAAAAATTTTAAAAGCCGCAACCAGTAAAAATATCATTCACA
Organism: Oceaniserpentilla sp. 4NH20-0058; assembly: GCF_040371755.1. NCBI lineage: Bacteria > Pseudomonadati > Pseudomonadota > Gammaproteobacteria > Oceanospirillales > Oceanospirillaceae > Oceaniserpentilla > Oceaniserpentilla sp. 4NH20-0058. Next base: position 76,368 of record NZ_BAABWE010000001.1, on the reverse strand, counting down.
CTGAAACCTATATGGAACTAGAAAATCAGCTGAAACAAAAACAACTTCACTTAGAAGTAGCCGCTTATGAAAAATTAGGCGATATAGCCGGAGAAAATAAAAATCCAGCCGTAGCCACAAACTATTACAAATATGCTAAAAAGCTACTCATTGAGTCTAATGTTAAATATGAAAACAAACATGAACACATACGAAGCATAACTGAAAAAAATCAAAAGATATTTGGCAACGTAATAAAAGACAAAATTGAAAAACAGCAAGAAGCGGAAAACACACAAGATGAATTCGGCTTTCCCACAGATTTAAATGTCATGTCAGGAAAAGCCAGAAAAGACTAGTCTTGTTTTATACACTTAAAACGCGCTACCTCTTCACCCTCTATCACCACTGTCTCTTGAAACATTTCAAGAGGCCTAACCCAGTAACCATAGTCGCCATATAGAGCCTGATAATAGACTAACCATTCTTGGGTTTCGCTATGTTGAGCACACCCTATCACTTTATACAGTGGACCTTTGTAGTGCTGGTAAATTCCTGCTTGAATCATCTCACACCTTTTCCTTAACAATAAAAAAGGCCAAGTATACACTTGGCCTTTTTCGCTGGGCTATATTTTAGCAACAATGCTAATTATAGGCGTTCCCATACTGTTGCAATCCCTTGACCCATACCGATACACATGGTCGATACGCCAAGTTTCGCATCTTTTTGCTCTAATACGTTGATTAGAGTAGTAGAGATACGCGCACCAGAACAACCTAGTGGGTGACCTAATGCAATTGCACCACCATGAATATTAATACGCTCTTCAGCAATATCTTTAAGACCTAGGTCTTTAACACATGGTAGAGACTGAGCAGCAAACGCTTCGTTTAGCTCCCAGTAGTCGATGTCTTTTGCATCTAGGCCAGCACGTTTAAGTGCTTTCTTAGTTGCAGGAACAGGACCGTAACCCATAATAGCTGCGTCACAGCCAGCAACCGCCATAGCACGGATACGTGCACGAGGAGTAAGACCAAGCTCTTTCGCTTTCTTACCGCTCATTAGCAACATTGCAGCAGCACCATCAGTAATCTGTGAAGATGTACCCGCAGTAACTGTACCCGATACAGGATCAAATGCTGGACGTAGTTTACCTAGGCTTTCAGCAGTGGTCTCTGGACGAATGGTTTCGTCTTCAGTGATCAAAACTTGCTTACCTTCAGCATCGTGTCCATACATAGGTACGATTTCGTTTTTGAAGTGACCTTCTAACGTCGCTTTATGTGCTAAGCGGTGAGAACGCGCACCAAACTCATCTTGAACCTGACGAGTAATGCCATGCATTTTACCAAGCATTTCAGCAGTCAAGCCCATCATGTTAGACGCTTTAGCATAATGCTTAGACGCTGAAGGACTTGCATCAAAACCATGCTGCATATTTACATGACCCATATGCTCAACACCACCAACAACAAACACATCGCCGTTACCGGTCTTGATGGCTTGAGCAGCTGTGTGAATGGCAGTCATTGCAGAACCACATAAACGGTTAACTGTTTGACCAGCAGCTTCTTTAGGTATAACTGTTGTCAAAGAAATATTGCGAGCAACGTTAAAACCTTGCTCTAAAGTTTGGTTAACACAACCCCAGATAACGTCTTCAACGTCAGCTGGATTGGCACCAGGGTTACGCTCAAAAAGCGCATTAATTAAGTTGGCAGAAATTTCTTCTGCACGTACGTTGCGGAAACAACCGTTACGAGAACGGCCCATCGGTGAACGCACTGCATCAATTACAACTACATCGTTATCTTCGTAGCTCATATTTATTCTCCTATCGTTACGTTCGCCAATTAACCGTGATACTTCTCACCCTTGGCCGCCATGTCACGCATCTTGTCAGTTACGTGATATAGAGGGCTAAGGTCTTTGTATTTGTCAGCAAGTTCTACAAACTTGTCTAGACCAACGGTGTCGATGTAACGAAGTGCACCACCACGGAATGCTGGGAAGCCAATACCCATAATTAGGGCCATGTCTGCTTCAGCTGCAGTATCTACGATACCTTCTTCTAAACAGCGTACTGTTTCGATACACATTGGAATCATGCAACGTGCAATAATGTCTTCCGCGTCGAAATCTTTCGCTTCTGCAACAACAGGCGCTAACAATTCAAGTATTGATTCATCAAATACTTTCTTAGGCTTGCCCTTTCTATCGGTTTCATAAACGTAGAAACCTTTGTTGTTTTTCTGACCGTAGAATTCGTTTTCGTACAATACATCCATTGCAGATTTAAAATCAGAACTCATGCGCTCTGGAAAACCAGCTACCATAACTTCGTTAGCGTGCTTACCAGTATCGATACCTACAACGTCCATTAAATAAGCTGGACCCATTGGGAAACCGAATTTTTCCATTACTTTATCAACTTTGCGGAAATCAGCACCATCACGTACCAGACCAGCAAAGCCACCAAAGTAAGGGAACAATACACGGTTAACTAAGAAGCCAGGGCAATCATTAACAACGATTGGTGTTTTACCCATTTTTTGAGCATATGCCACAGTAGTAGCAACCGCTTCTTCTGAAGTCTTTTCACCACGAATGATTTCTACTAGAGGCATCATGTGTACTGGGTTAAAGAAGTGCATACCTAGGAAGTTTTCAGGGCGCTTAACGCTCTTCGCTAAGAAATCAATAGAGATAGTAGATGTATTAGAAGCAACAATTGTATTGTCACTTACGTGGCTCTCTACTTCTGCTAATACGATGCCTTTAACTTTAGGGTTTTCCACAACCGCTTCTACAACCACATCTACATCACCAAACTCAGCATAAGATAGAGTTGGACGGATACGATTAAGTGCTTCACCCATTTGAAGAGGCTTCATTTTCTTACGTTCTACACGCTTAGAAAGAAGTTTGTTTGCTTCACTAAGACCCAACTCGATACCGGCTTCTGCGATATCTTTCATTAGGATAGGCGTACCTTTAAGGGCAGAAACAAACGCGATACCGCCGCCCATGATACCTGCACCTAAAACAGCAGCTTTATTAGTAGGCTTAGCAATTTTGGCGTAATCTTTTGCTTTTTTCTTCAGCAATTGGTCGTTATTAAATAAACCAATTAATGCTTGAGACTCAGTGGTTTTAGCTAGCTTAGCAAAACCCTTCGCTTCAACTTCTAATGCTTTTTCACGACCAAAGTTAGCCGCTTTTTGCATTGTCTTAATTGCTTGAACTGGCGCTGGATATTGACCCTTAGTTTGACCCGCTACGAAACCTTTAGCCGTTTCGAACGTCATCATTTGTTCCATTGGGTTCAACTTAAGCTTGCTGGTTTTTTCAGCACGTCTTTCTTCCCAGTTAATCTCACCAGCAATGGCCGCTTTAAGCATGGAAAGCGTTGCATCCAATACTGCTTCTGGAGCAACTACAGCATCAACAGCACCAAACTTAAGTGCTTTAGCCGCGCGATTTTCAGCACCCATACAGATCCATTCTACTGCATTATCACCACCGATAACTCGTGGTAGACGAACCGTACCACCAAATCCTGGGTATAAACCCAATTTTACTTCTGGTAGGCCTACTTTTGCTTTTTCTGACATTACACGTAAGTCAGTGGCAAGACACATTTCAAAACCACCACCAAGAGCAAGACCGTTTATCGCAGTTGCTGTTGGGAATGGAAGATCTTCTATACCATTAAATATTTCGTTTGACTCAAGTACCCACTGAGCAATGGTCTCTTCGTCTTGTTTAAATGCATCACCAAACTCAGTGATATCTGCACCAACAATGAAAACGTCCTTAGAAGATGTAACAACAAGACCTTTAACACTGCTGTTATCTTTAAGTGCTGCAACAGAAGCTTTTAAATCTTCCAATGTAACACGGTCAAACTTGTTTACAGATTCACCTTGTAAATCGAAGTTAAGTTCGGCGATGCCGTCTTCGAGTAGCTTAACCGTGATGGCTTTACCTTCGTAAATCATCAACAAATCTCCACGCTAATTTTAGCTGAGTGAATGCAAAATCGCTGTTGGCCTGAAAGTGGTGATAATGATCATCAAATTCTGGCTTCATGGGCAAAATTGCTACTTACGGGCATTTGGATAAAAACACCCAACTAACCTAATTCATACGCCCGTTTGAATTCGGTGGCCGAACCATCGTAAATATGACCTCAAAAGTCAACCTTTTCCGTTCGAAATAGTCTATTTAAGTCAAATATGATCAAATTATAGACACCAATTTGAAACATCCGACTAAATCAATTTGGCTCAGTATGACCATAGTTGATATTAAATAATTATGTTGTTTTTTTAAGCAACTGCTCAATATTTGATAGGTTAATACTGCCTAAGAAGGTATTAGTAGGTTTTTTTTAATAGCAAATACCCTAAAGGCCTTTAAGACCTTTGACATACGGTGAAAATATAGGAAACTGGTCACAAAATAATAAAAGTCAGCCTCAGGATCCAAAATGATAAAAACAGCCCTGAAAAAGCTTTGCAGCGTCCTTGGTTTAAGCCTACTTCTCAGCGCTAACCCTGTCACTGCGAATGCTAGTCCTAATGACTCACTTAAAGATATTTATGATATGCGAGTGTTAACCTTCGCAATCTTAAGTGATTATTACATGTTCAGTGGTTTAGAGGGTGACTCTCGCTATAATCGCGAGATCGAATCCAATATTAAGCAGTTTGAGCACAAACTTTCCCAGATTACTGACGCCACCTCACCTACCGCCAAACTCAGTTCACTGGCTAACGCCATCACAGAGTGGCAAAAATACAAAGACCTTCTGGATATCAACCGCGCTGACTTTCTTACTCAAGGCTACGCAAATGCCCGATTAGTCTCAGACTTAAGTGACAATGCAATCTCTTTAAGCGACAGCTTGAACATTGTGTATAAGGTTTTAATCGACGAAAATAAAATTCAACTAAATGATTTCACAAAATACACCCGTGAAATGGGTTTAATCATTCAAACGGTAACGGCAGAATATGCGGCTCGTAGTACTTCTAGCCTCGGACAAGTGAATGTTATCAATATCAATGAGGGTGGCATGGACAATCAAGGCAAGGTATTTTCCGACTTACTGGCCAAGCTTAAAGATGGCGCTAGTGAGCGCCGTATATACAAACTTGTGGATCAGGTGGGTGTAAAATGGGAGTTCATTGCTAAATCCATCGCCAATTACAACAAAAATGCAGTGCCTTTCATTGTTAGTAGCTATGGTGATCGAATCAGCAAAGACCTTGCGATCATTGAAGAGCGTTACGTGAAAAGCTTACAGGCTAAGAAATAGCCTGTAATGTTTCTAGATAATCCCTTAGCTGCTCTGGATTAAACTCCTTACCGTTTTCATTCCAGATTACGCGACTTGAACGAGGTGTTCGCTCTAACGCATTCACCTCTACTGGACATTGTTCAATTATCTCAGCAATTTGCTCTGCTATATCCTTTGACTCCGTTGAATACCAACTCCATCCATCTGGTAACCCATCTTTTAACCAGCCATCTGTTTTTACAACTGCCCAAGTTAGCTGATCTGATTTATCCGGTTTTGGGTTATACCATTCATAAGTAATGCCCTCCACGTCATCACGGATACCGCTGTTTTTAGGCTCTGCTTTTAGTGTTTGCATACGGACTTTCAGCCCAGCCATTATGGCGCTCCCACGCCATTTAGCTAACTTTTGATCCCTAGGGCTTGGTCTTACCCATACCACACTTCCCACAACCACCAACGCTACAACAGCAATAACAACCCAGACACTCATTATGAGTCACCTTCTTGCATGGCTTCCAGCTCCATCCAGCGCTCTACTTTCTCATCCAGTATTCCCTGCTCACTTTCTAGCTTCGCTAGGGTATCCGTCACATACTGAGTCTCTTTAGAGTAAAAGTCCGCTGAAGCAATTTCTACGTTTAATGCTTCAATTACAGCTTCTTGAGCTTCGATGATTTTAGGAAGCTGATCCAATTCCAACTGCAATTTATAACTTAACTTTTTAGCGGTTTTTGGTTTTTCTTGAACCACTTCGGCTTTTTTAGCCTGCGCCGCCAACTTAGCAGACTGTTTTATTGACAAGTCTTCGTCTTTTAAACGATTGCCTCTGGCATACCATTCACTATAACCACCAACATGCTCTGAAATCTGGCCATCTCCATCAAATGCATACAGTGATGTGACCACATTATCTAAGAATGATCGATCATGGCTCACCACTAGTAATGTACCAGGGTATTCCATTAAACGATTTTCAAGCATTTCTAGGGTTTCAACATCAAGATCGTTGGTTGGCTCATCCAGTACCAACATATTTGATGGCTTACTAAATAATTTAGCCAGCATAACACGACTGGTTTCACCACCTGACAATGCCTTTACAGGTGTGCGAGCACGCTGTGGTGTAAACAGAAAGTCACTTAAGTAACTCAAAATGTGTCGTGAACCGGACCCGGTATCAATAAATTCACGACCTTCAGCAAGGTTGTCTACTACGTTTTTCTCAAGATCCAAGCCTGCACGTAGCTGATCAAAGTAGGCTACTTCTAACTTGGTTCCTTGCTTTATGCTACCTGATTGCGGTTGCAGTTGATCAAGCAACAGGCGAAGTAAAGTACTCTTGCCACAGCCGTTTACACCGAGTAAACCTATGCGGTCGCCCCGTTGAATCAGCGTAGAGAAATCATCAATAATGTTTTTATCATCAAAACCGTACTGAACATGCTTGGCTTCAATCACCAATTTGCCTGATTTATCCGAGGAATCCATGGTAAAGTCCGCTTTACCTTGGCGATCTACCCGCGCCATACGCTCATTACGCATGGCTTTTAATGCACGTACACGCCCTTCATTACGAGTGCGTCGCGCTTTAATACCTTGGCGAATCCACTTTTCTTCTTCTGCTAAGCGCTTATCAAATAATGCGTTTTCTTTTTCCTCATCTTCTATACGCTTTTCTCGCCATTCAACCAATCCGTCATAGTCACTTCCCTCAAAGCGAAATAAATTACCCCGATCAAGGTCTAATACTTGTTTCGCTACTTTCTCCATAAAGGCACGGTCGTGGGTTACAAACAGTACAGCCCCAGGAAAGTCTGCTAACTGCTCTTCTAACCATTCAATGGCCGGAATATCCAAATGGTTGGTAGGCTCATCTAAGAGCAATAAATCAGGCTCACTTAGCAAAGCCCGACCCAACATTACTCGACGACGCCAGCCACCAGACAGCTCTGCCATTGTCTTTTCTTTAGGTAAATTTAGCTTTTCGACAATAGCATCGGCTTTTTGCTGAAGTAGCCAGCCATCTTGGGCTTCTATTTGGGTTTGTAGGCGCTCTAGGGTTTTCATATCGGCATCGGTTGCAGCCCGCATGCTCAACTCATGATAATCATGCAATATCTGCCCTAATTCCGCCTTACCACTGAGCACCACATCCATTACATTACGCTCATCTGCAGCGGGTAGGCTCTGGGGCAGCTCAGCAAGCGTACAGCCATCAGCGACGCGGACAACACCAGAATCAGGAAGGTTTTGCCCCAACAATAAGCGCATTAACGAAGATTTACCGGCCCCATTACGTCCTACCAAGCAAAGGCGATCTCTCTCGTTAATTGTGAGATTTACACCGTTTAGCAGCACTTGCTCACCGTAATGCAAACCCACGTTATCTAATATGACGACTGCCATGTAACCTCTGTTTCTATGTCTGTCTATTTGGCGCGCATTGTACGTCATTTGGTTAAGGAATTGATCATCTAAATTTTCAGAACAGTTAGATGCAGATTTAAGGGTTTAGTTGTTACTTAATTCGCCTATAATCATCCATCTTTAATAATATCGGATCAAAAAGAGATGCAATTGAATCGAGGCCCTATTATCGCACTGGTGGCGACTGCTCTTATCATCATATGGATGATGTCGAGTGTGTTAACACCGACAACTATTGAACAACCTAAGGCGCCTGTTGCACCTAATTCTGAATCGTATTTTTCTGTTCAAGTAGAGCGATTTGAGTCGCAAACCATCGTGCCAGAATTAAATATCTACGGGCAAACTAAACCAAACCGCATCGTTCACCTGACTGGCGAAATTGAGGGTAAAGTCACTAAAATTCTTGCCCGTGAAGGCAGCTTTGTAAAAAAAGGGCAACTCATCCTTGAGATCGACCCACAAGATAAGCCGCAAAAACTTAAGCAAGCTCGCTCCCTGGTCAAGCAAAGAGAATTGGAATATAAAGCTAATGAAAAGCTGATTGATCAAGGTTTACAAAATCAAACCCGTTTAGCCGAAAGTGAAGCATTACTTGAATCAGCTAAAGCACAGGTTAAAGCGCTAGAAGTAGCCTTAGAGGCCACCAACATACGTGCTCCTTTTGATGGCGTATTAGAAAACAGAAACGTAGAACTTGGTAGCTTTGTCCGTAAAGGAAACAAAATCATCACATTAATGGATTTTAACCCATTCCTAATTAGCGGTTATGTTGCAGAAAAAGACTTACCGAAAGTGAAAGTAGGCCAAAAAGCTCGAGGTAAAACTTTAGATGGCAAACTGCACACTGGTATTATTCGTTATGTTTCTTCTCAGGCTTACCAATCTTCTCGCACATTCTTAGTTGAATTAGAAATCAGTAATCCAAGTGAGCGTCAAATCAATGGTGTGACGGCCGAGATTTTAGTCCCACTAAAAAAATCAAACGCCATTTTAGTTAGCCCTGCCCTTTTAGCTTTAAATGAAAAAGGAATTCTTGGGGCAAAACATGTTGATCAAGATAACCACGTTATATTTAGCCCAGTGGAATTGATAAAAGCACAGTCAAACGGTGTTTGGATTTCTGGTTTACCTAATCCTGTTGATTTAATTATAACCGGCCAAAGTTTTGTAAGCGCCGGAGAAAAGGTCACACCGGTACTAAAGAAAAAAGCAGTTAAAGCAGACTTACTTGAAGCAAATACATCTAACGCTGACATGACTGCCGAGGCACCATAATCATGAACGCATTAATTAACGCGGCGTTAAGCCGTATTCGTAGTGTTGTGTTGTTATTTGCTTTGGCTATGTTAGCTGGCATCAGCGCCATGAATAATTTACCAAAAGAAAGTTTTCCGGATATTACCATCCCCATGATTTACATATCCGTTAGGCACGAAGGCATTAGCCCTGAAGATGCTGATCGGATTTTATATTCACCTTTGCACAAAGAATTAAAATCATTAGATGGCTTAAAAGAAATCATAGCTACGTCTGCTGAAGGTCACTTGTCTGTCCAATTAGAATTTACGACAGATATCGATATTGATGCTGCTCTAATTGATGTGCGAGAAGCTGTCGACGCGGCAAAAGGAGAGCTTCCACAAGCAACTGACGAGCCTATCGTAAAGGAAATTAACCTTTCTCTTTTCCCTGTCATGGTTGTCGGTTTAGCCGGCAATGTAGATGAGCGAGTGTTATTCGCCATCGCTAAAGACTTAAAAGAAAAAGTTGAAGGGCTTGATGGTGTACTAGAAGCGAAAATTCAAGGCAATCGTGAAGAATTGGCTGAAATCGTTATCGACCCAAATAAATTGGACTCCTATAACATTGATCAAAACGCGCTTTATAGTTTGATTAATAACAACAACCAATTAGTTGCGGCAGGTAACCTTGATACCGGTTCAGGTCGATTTGCCGTTAAAGTTCCGGGCCTAATTGAAAGCACTGATGACATTCTCAATATGCCAGTAAAAGTAGATGGCGAGACTGTGGTTCGTTTTAGAGATATCGCAATCGGACAGCGTACTTACAAAGACCCAACCAGCAAAGCCAGTATTAATGGCAAACCTGCTCTGGCACTTGAAATTTCTAAGCGCGTAGGCAGTAACTTAATCAAAACCATTGATGAAGTGAAAATCTTGGTTGCTGAGCAACAAACCTTATGGCCAAAAGGTATAGAGGTCAGCTTCAATCAAGATCAAAGTAAAGAGATCAAACGTACATTAGACGATCTTTTTAACAATGTATTTTTTGCCACTATATTGGTTATGATCATCATTGTATGGTCTTTGGGTGTTCGCTCTTCAATCCTAGTTGGTTTAGCTATTCCAGGCTCTTTCCTGCTGGGTATGCTGACTTTAAGCATAATGGGTTATACCCTAAACATGGTGGTATTGTTTGCTTTAATTTTAAGCATTGGAATGTTGGTTGATGGCGCCATCGTCGTCACTGAATATGCCGACCGACGCATGGCCGAAGGAGTCAATAAACTTCAAGCATTCAAAGAAGCCTCTCAACGCATGGCTTGGCCTATTACCGCCTCTACGGCTACCACTCTTGCTGTTTTCTTACCCTTGCTTGTCTGGCCTGATACGGTAGGTGAATTCATGAAGTTCATCCCTATTACGGTGATTATTACCTTGAGCGCGTCATTGCTAATGGCATTAATTGTCATACCCGCCATAGGTGCTTGGTTAGGTAAAGCAGGCGCAATATCCAGTAAAGATCTTGCAAGTTTAAGAGCCGCAGAAGAAGGACGCTTTGATGAAATCAGCGGTTTCACCGGTAAATACATATCTGCACTTAAAGTCTTCATCAAATACCCTAAAACGACTTTAGTAGGCATCATTGGCTTGATGTTTTTAACTATATTTATGTATGGAAAACTTGGGCAAGGGGTTGAATTCTTCCCAGAAGCCGATGCCGAAATCGCCTTAGTAGATGTTCGCGCACGGGGCAATCTTTCACTACAAGAACGTGACGCTTTAGTAAAAAACGTTGAAAAACGTCTATACGATATGGAAGAAATTCGCACCCTGTATACCAGTTCGTTTATTAAACCCCCAAGGGGCGGCTCCAGTGATTTAGTTGGTCGTATTCAGCTAGAACTTGAAGATTGGCAAATCCGTCGCCCTGCCAAAGTCATACTAGAAGACATTCGTGAAAGAACCGCCGATATTCCTGGCATCATCATTGAAACGAACGTTAAACAAGATGGTCCTGCCGGTGGCCCACCTATTCAATTAGAAATTATGGGCGACTATCAAGAAGTCTTATTTGCAGTGGTCGAAAAGATTCGTGCCGAACTAGAAAAAGACCCTGAACTTAGAGACATAAAAGACAGCCGCCCACTTGAAGGTATCGAATGGGAGTTCTTAGTGGATCGCGAAAATGCCAGCCGCATGGGTGCCAGTATCGCCTCAGTGGGGAATATGATCAAAATGGTCACCTCTGGCCTACAATTAGGCTCATATCGCCCTGACGACGCCGATGACGAGGTTGATATTCGTTTACGCTTTCCAACTTCTAGCCGTACCCTTGATCAAATGGACCAACTGAGAATCAGTTATCAAGGGCAACTTATCCCAATTAGCACATTCACAGAAAAAGTTGCGCGACCTCAAAGTGGCAACTTGGTACGTAATGGCAGCAAGTATCGCTACATGATTAATGCTGACGTAATCGAAGGTGTAAACGATGCGAAAAAACGCGCACAAATTGCCAGTGTTCTGTCCAAAACTGAATTACCGATCGGTGTAACCTATCAGTTTAAAGGTGATGCAGAAAAAATGGTGGAAACCATGGGGTTCTTAGGTAAAGCATTCATATTAGCAATATTTATGATGGCAATTATTTTAATAACCCAATTCAACAGCATATATCGAGCCGGACTGGTGTTAAGTGCCATAGTATTGTCATTTGCTGGTGTATTCCTTGGCCTAATGATACGTGGCGAGCCCTTTGGAATTGTAATGAGTGGTGTGGGTATGATTGCTCTTGCAGGTATTGTGGTAAACAACAATATAGTATTGATTGATACTTATTCCATTTTACGTCGAGAAGGTATGGCACCCGTAGATGCTGCCCTGAGAACTGGCGCTCAACGTTTACGACCAGTATTGCTTACCACCATCACCACCATTTGCGGCTTAATCCCAATGGTTTATCAATTAAACATCGACCTAATCGGCCGTGAATTATTAATTGATGCTCCAAGTTCACAATGGTGGACACAGCTTTCAACAGCCATTGCAGGTGGTTTAGCATTTGCAACGGTACTCACTTTGATATTGACCCCTTGTTTATTAGTCTTAAATGACCAGAAAAAATATCGAAAAGAGCAGCTATTATTGTCACAAAATTTGACATAAATTAATGGTTTAAATTGTGCATCTCCCTAGTGTTATCAGCTATGCTGTAATAAACACTGGGGGGATGTTGATGGTACATTGGTTAAAACATGTTTGTATCGGGTTATTACTGACACCGTCTTTATGTACTGCATTTTCAATAAGTAATGATGCTTTTTTAAATACTGAAAAGTTATTAAAAAAACGTCAATATTCTCTTTTTGATCAAACTTTCCCTTCAATTCAACAACACCCTTTAGCCCCTTACCTAGAAGCCAAGCGACTCCAAACACAATTTTATAAAAAACCAATCCAGCAAATAGATGATTTCTTAACTCGTTATAAAGGCCAGCAACCCGCTATAGAGCTTCAAAAAAAATGGGTTATATATTTGGCTAAGAAACAAGAATGGTCGCTATTTCTTAGTTATTACACTCCAACCAGCAATCTCACATTACAATGTCACCGCATAAAAGCCCTTGAAAGTACAAAGCGGCAATTTGATGCCATAAAAGAAGGACAAGATATTTGGTTATTAGGCGTCTCACTACCTAAGACCTGCGACAAGGTATTTAAAAATTGGGAAAGACATGGCTTTTTAAGTCAAGATTTAATATGGCAAAGACTCGTCACCGCCACACAAAAACGCCAATATAAATTGGTGCGTTACTTAACAAAAAAACTTAGCACCGACTATAAGAAAAACGCATATTTATTAAAAGATCTATGGCGCTATCCGGAAAAACTTCTTAACTACTCTGATGTTCAACCCTTAACCTCTGATATTCGCTTTTTAATTCTAAACAAACTATTAAAAAAACAACCGGATATTTTATTCAATCATAATTATGAAAAACACCTCAATACCCAAGACTATGATGAAGAGCAACAAAATGTATTAACCAAAACAGCGATTCATTCATATGCCCTTAAATCGGAAGTTAATAATTTCAACTGGTATGAGCTAGCCAAAACAAAGCAATTACTTGACCTCAATTTAAAAGAAGCATTTCTACAAGGAGCCATAAACAACTCAAACTGGCCTCTGTACACACACTTATTTAAACTGATGAATAATGACATTCATGCCGAGCCTAAATGGTTATATTGGCAAGGCCGTGCTCTTCAGTCTTTAGGCGCTAACGCCAAAGAACAAAATAAGTTTTATCAGCAAGCGGCTACTCACCGGGATTTTTATGGGTTCTTAGCAAGCCAAAAAATAGGCATTATTGCCAGCATGAACCACACCCCAAGCCATGTCCCAGCTTCTTTATTACAACGTGTTAGGCTGCTTCCAGGTGTGAAGCGCGCTCTTGCTCTATACGAGCTAAACAGAACCGTGCAAGCAAGAAGAGAGTGGCAAACCGTTTTCGATGCCCAAACTGATGAAGCCAAGGAGGCTCTAGCCATCTTAGCGGGTCGATTAGACTGGTCAGACCGAGCTATCATGGGTTTAGCCAAAATTAAAAGCTGGCATGATCTTCAGTTGAGGTTCCCCCTAGCCCACGATCAATACTTTGATAAAGCAGCACAAAAAAATAACATAAATAAACACTGGATATATGGGATTGCGCGACAAGAAAGCGCCTTCATGCATGATGTCCGCAGCTCTGCCGGCGCCACAGGATTAATGCAACTCATGCCAAAAACGGCAAAAAGTGTATCTAAAAAAATGCGCATTCCCTATTCAAAGAAAAAATTAATAGATCCCGCCTACAATATCAAACTTGGTAGTCGGTACCTTCAATATTTACTGAAACGATATGATGGCAATCGAGTATTAGCAACGGCAGCTTACAATGCAGGCCCAGGTAATGTGAATCGCTGGCTTAAACGCTTTAATGGCGACATTGATATCTGGATAGAACAAATTCCTTTTAAAGAAACAAAAGAGTATGTTCAAAGGGTATTAACCTATAGCACGATCTACTCATATCGACTTGGTTTTCTTCAACCTGTTTTAGACGACACCACCCTAACCGCTTGGGCTCAGATTCAACCTGCGGAACTTAAGATTTCGAAAGCAAATATCAAGCAAAATGGGAAAGGTTAACTATGCTAAACATAGATAAGTGAAGGAATATAACATTGAGTACCGATAAGCGTTATGGGATCAATCAACACGGCTCAAGTGTACAAAACCCGGATTTAGACTGGAGCCAAATAAGAGAAACCATCACCATGCTTGCTCTGGCAGTGGCACAGGTGGAGTCTTCCATGAAAGATGGCGAACAAAGTGTCAGCACTCTTTCCGCTTCATTTACGGACATGGCAGATTATATTAGCCAAATCCGAAACTTAACGAGCAAAGTTACCCCCAATAATTTAGAGAAATATCAAAGTGTTATTGATGAAACCACGGCGAACCTAGAGCATAACGTGCAAAATGCTGTGATTGCCTTTCAGTTTTATGATCGCATCAGTCAACGTCTAGATCATGTTTGCCAATCCCTTGACCAATTGGGCTCATTAATAAGCGAAAAAGACTCTCTGTACAACCCAGAATGCTGGTTAAGTCTTCAAGATCAAATTAAAAGTTCTTACACCATGGATGCCGAACGCATCATGTTTGAGCATATTTTACGAGGCCATAGTATTGAAGAAGCACTAGAAATATACAGGCATCACTTTGACACGAATGATAAAGGCAAAGATGACCAAACTGGCGATGAAATAGAGTTATTTTAGAATTTTCACAATCTGCCCCACTTCAATGGAACCAAAACTTTGATGTATCGCATTCTGCCCAAGGTAAACCTGCTTATCCAGTTTTCGGTGCTTAAGTAATACCTGCATAACCTGCGGCTCTTTAATAGCGGTTTTAGGGTTAATTGTGGGAATAACACAGCGTGAACACGGCTTTACAATATCAAATAAAATGCCGTTAATTTCTATGGAAGACCAAGTATCTTCTTCGAAAGCATCACACCCAGCTACAACAATGTTTGGTCTAAAGCGCTCAGCAGCTAATGGATAGCCGATATCATCGCTAAGAAATTCAAGCGATGCTTCACTTAGAATCAAAAATGGAAAACCATCAGAAAACCCTGTCCTATCACCTTTCTTTGCGAAATTAAGATCAACTTGCCTATGCGTGTCTTGTTTTATGAAACACAATTTCACTTGTTTTTCTAATACATCGCTCATCCAAGAATTGATAGACGCAGGTAATTCAACCGCTAAAACCTCGTCATTCCAGACTGATACCGCTATTTCTTTATCAAGCATAGGAAGTTCAGACAATTGAATTGTTATATTCTGCTCTTTAAAGCTAAGCATGAGTGTTTCATCTTCAAATTTGGTCGCTACCTGAGACATCTGGATAAGTTGCCTTTGAGTTAAGAACTTACCGTTTTGATCTACCACCATAATTCGACGATCCCAAATCGGCCCAAATTCATCGATTGAGATTTTATCACTGGATATTCCTGTCAAAGATTTAACCGGATAAGTATAAAGCTGACTAACATACACAGACATAATCACTTCCTTTTTACAGTGATTATAAAAGATAAAAAAATAGGGCCATAGGCCCTAATAATATTTAAATAGAAATGTTTCAACCAAAGAGCTGCTTAGCTCGAACCTCAACAGCTTGTGCCAATCCATCTGGCTGAAATTTCGATAAAAATGCATTACAGCCTACTTTTTCAACCATGGCTTCGTTAAAACTGCCACTTAAAGAGGTGTGTAATACAACATACAAATCTTTTAAATTACCATCTTGTCGGATCTCAGTAGTTAACTTATATCCATCCATTGACGGCATTTCTGCGTCAGTAATAACCATCAATAGTTGACTATTAATGGGCCCTTCCGCGGCCAATTTTTTAAGGATATTCAAACCCTCAAGGCCATCACTGGCTTGTATAACTTCAATGCCAATACTACTTAGTGTCTCTTTTACCTGAGATCGCGCAATTGGCGAGTCATCAACCGCTAGCACTTTTAACCCTGATTGAGCCGCGCGCTCCATAACACCTAGATCAACCACATCATCGCTAATGGTCGTTTCATATGGGACAATTTCTGCCAGTACCTTCTCAACGTCTATAATTTCAACAATTTTGTCATCTACTTTTGTGATTGCTGTTAAATAGTGTGATTTACCCGTCCCCTTGGGGGGAGGCATAATTTCTTCCCAGTTCATATTTACAATACGTTCAACCCCAGCCACCAAAAATGCCTGAACTGTACGATTATATTCAGTAACAATCATCGTCGTTTCATCTGTCATTTTAATTGGGCCCATACCAATGGCATGGCTCAAATCCACAACAGGTAAACTATGGCCTCTTAAATGGGTCACCCCTCTTACAACTGGGTGAGAATCAGGAATATTCGTTAAATGAGTCATCCTTAACACTTCTTGGATCTTAAATACATTTATGGCATAAGACTGCCCACGACCAAAGTGAAACAGCAGCAGTTCCAAGCGATTTTGACCCACAAGCTTGGTTCTTGAATCCACATTTGAAAGTACACCCGACATACAGACCTACATATTTTCTCAACTATATTATTGAGTGTAGCTTAAGGTACAGGTTTGCCCACTTTCAGCTAAACTGATTATAAGATTGATAGCTAAGAGCCTCTATGAATAATCGAGATCATGTTTTATTGGCTAGACAGCCCATATATAACAAAAAGCTTGAAATTCATGCTTATGAGCTACTCTTTCGTAGTAATCCAGTAGCCGACTCTGCCAGCTTCACATGTGGAGACAAGGCAACTTCGCAAGTTCTGCTTAATGCGTTTGGAGAAGTAGGCTTAAGTGCTATCTGCGGAAATCACAAAGCCTATATTAACTTTACGAAAAACCTTATTCTAGAACCCCCACCTTTCGATCCATCACAGTTTGTCATAGAAATCTTAGAAGACATTGAAATAGATCAAGCGCTAATCAATGCACTCAGTGATGCTAAAAAGAATGGTTCGTCTTTAGCCTTGGATGACTTTATTTTAAATCATAATAGTGCACCACTACTGCATATGGTTGATATTGTTAAAATTGATGTGCTCGCCATGAGCCGACAGCATATAGAGAGATTTGCTAAGGCATTTATACCACGCAATATAATATTATTAGCTGAAAAAATTGAAACCCATGAGATGTTTGAATTTTGTAAAGATATAGGTTTTGAATTATTCCAAGGGTATTTTTTAAGTAAACCACAAAATATTGAAGGTCATTCAATTCCTGAAAATAAAGCCATTGTGCTTAAACTTCTAAAAGATATTCAAAATCAAAACATCAACGCATCTAACCTTGCTGAAACCATCAATCAAGACCCTCAGATTAGCTATAAACTTTTAAAGCTGGTCAATTCTGCCGCATTTACACGAATGCAAACTTGCACATCATTACAACAAGCCATTACCCTTTTAGGGCTAAAGCAATTAAGAAGTTGGGTGACATTAATAGCTCTTGGCAATTTAGAAGACAAACCCGTAGCCTTACATCAAGCCAGCTTAGAACGTGCTGTAATTTGCAGGCGGCTTGGTGAGAAGCTCGGAGAGCATTCAGTATTCGATTATTATACCGTTGGTTTATTCTCACTATTAGATGCTTATTTTGATCGCCCTTTACTCGGTATTATAAAAAGTCTAAACCTCCCAGACTCCATGATAAAAGCAATTACAAACGAACAAGGTAAGTTAGGCTTAGCATTACATAGTGCCAAGTGTTTTCAAACAGGGAAATTAGATGAACTTAAAATAATAGAATTAGAAAAGTACAATCTTTGTATTACTGATATCAATCAATTGTACAAAGACTGTATAGTAGAAAGTGATGCCCAAAGTATTGAACTAAAATAGAATACTGTTAACCCATACATCAAGTACGCAACATTAATGCTTTTACATACAAGATGTACAGAAACAGCTAAATCTCAATCAAATAAGACTTAAACTTCATTATTGAGTAACAGCCTGTTTAGCCTCAAAGGAGAATGCATCTCCATCAATATTCACTTGGATATTATCCCCACTTATAAATTTACCCGAAAGAATATCCTGAGCAAGTGGATTTTCTATAAAGCGTTGAATACTACGGCGTAGAGGTCGAGCACCATATACTGGATCAAAACCTTGGGCCACTAAACGATCTATTGCATCATCTGACAACTCCATTGTTAGCTCACGCTCTTTTAGTCGCTTGCGTAACTGATCCAATTGAATATCAGCAATACCTCGAATTTGATCACGCATAAGCGGATGAAATACAACCACTTCATCTATACGGTTAATAAATTCAGGTCTAAAGTGCCCTCCTACAATCTCCATAACCGCTGACTTCATGTCTTCATATTCACCTTCTGATTGTTCTTTACCTTCATTATTTTGACTTAATGTTTGAATCACATCACTGCCAAGATTTGAAGTCATAACCAGCACTGTATTTTTAAAATCGACAGTACGACCTTGTCCATCGGTTAGTTGGCCATCGTCAAGAACTTGCAACAAGATATTAAATACATCTGGATGTGCTTTTTCCACCTCATCCAATAAAATAACACTATAAGGTTTACGACGAACATGCTCGGTTAAGTATCCACCCTCTTCATAGCCTACATAACCAGGAGGCGCACCAATTAATCGGGCAACACTGTGCTTCTCCATAAATTCTGACATATCCACTCGAATCATGGCATCTTGAGAATCAAACATGAAGTTAGCTAATGCTTTACATAATTCAGTTTTACCCACACCAGTAGGGCCTAAGAATAAGAAGCTACCATTTGGTCGACGTGGGTCACTTAATCCGGCTCGACTACGACGCACTGCATTCGATACTGCTTGAATAGCATCGTGCTGACCTACAACATGCTTATGTAGTTCGTCTTCCATGCGTAATAATTTTTCACGTTCCCCTTCAAGCATTTTCGAAACTGGAACTCCAGTCCATTTCGATACTACTTCAGCAATCTCTTCATCGGTAACTCTATTTCGAAGTAGCTTGAATTCACTACTGCCTTTAGCGACCTCTTCCGCTGAGTCAATTTGTTTTTCTAACTCGGGGATTTTTCCGTATTGCAGCTCTGACATTCGCTGTAAGTCACCAGCCCTACGCGCTTGTTCCATTTCAACTTTTGCCTCTTCGAGCTGTTCTTTGGCTTGCTTTGAACCTTCTAATATAAGCTTTTCTTTTTTCCACACCTCTTCAAGGTCAACATATTCATGACCTAGGCGGTTAATTTCTTGGTTAATTTCACTTAAACGTTTTATGGAACCCGCATCATTTTCTTTATTTAATGCTTCTCGCTCAATTTTCAATTGAATTAAGCGACGTTCTAAACGATCCATGTCTTCTGGTTTACTATCGATTTCCATACGAATAATTGAAGCGGCCTCATCAATTAAATCAATTGCTTTGTCTGGCAATTGTCTATCTGTAATATATCGATTTGATAATTTAGCCGCTGCGATTATGGCACCATCTAAAATTTGCACCCCATGATGAATTTCATAACGTTCTTTTAATCCACGTAATATAGCAATGGTATCTTCTTCATTTGGCTCATCTACAAGCACCTTTTGAAAACGTCGTTCAAGTGCCGCATCTTTTTCAATATACTCTCGATATTCGTCTAAAGTAGTTGCACCTACACAATGTAATTCGCCACGACTCAATGCAGGTTTTAGCATGTTGCCTGCATCCAATGCACCGTCCGTTTTACCAGCACCAACCATTGTGTGAATCTCATCAATAAACAAAATAATATTACCTTCTTGTTTACTGACTTCTTTTAATACATTTTTTAAACGCTCTTCAAAATCACCACGGAATTTTGCACCAGCCAGAAGTGAACCCATATCTAATGATAGGATTTGTTTATTGCGCAACCCCTCTGGCACCTCCCCGTTTACAATACGTTGAGCCAAACCTTCAATAATGGCCGTTTTACCAACACCTGGCGACCCTATTAAGACAGGGTTGTTTTTGGTCCGGCGTTGAAGTACTTGAATTGTGCGACGAATTTCATCATCACGACCAATGACAGGGTCTAGCTTCCCTTCAGCAGCACGCGCCGTTAAGTCCACTGTAAATTTATTAAGTGCTTCGCGGTTATCTTCTGCATTTGGGTCATCAACAGATTCACCTTGGCGAACAGTATCAATAGCTCGCTCGATTTTTTCTTTATCTAATTTACAATCTGCTAATACTTTTCCAGCTTCGCCTTTATCTTCTAGGGCTGCCAGTAATACAAGTTCGCTCGAAATATATTGATCGCCTCGCTTTTGCGATAAACGATCTGTCAAATTTAATATGCGACCCAACTCAGGTGATAAACTTAAATTACCATCAGGAGAAGTCACCTTGGCTAAGCTTTCTAGCTTTTCATTAAGTTTACTTTTTAATTGATTAACCTGAACATTCATACCTTGGAGTAATGGGCGAATTCCGCCTGGGGTTTGATCTAGGAGTGCCAACAATAAATGCAGAGTATCAATTTGATTATGGTCGTGGCCCAAAGCCAAAGATTGGGCATCAGACAATGCTTGCTGCAAGCTACTAGTAAATTTATCCATTCGCATTTATGAAATCCTCTTACATATTATGCTTGCATTAGTAATGGTGGCGGCATTGTCTTTTTCAAGTGGCCAACCCTTGACCTACATCAAAATAAGTTAGTTTCTGTATAATAGCTGGCCTTTCATGATCTTTCGAACTACCAGAATATGCCAAACAATGTGATTCAAGGTGCCCTGCTTATACTTTTAGGTGAAGGGTTACTCTCTATTATGGGGGCGATCATTAAATATCTAAGCAACGATATGCCCACTGAGCACATTGTATTTTACCGAAACCTTTTTGGTTTAATCATGCTTGTACCTATCATTCTGCATAGCGGTGTCTCGCAACTTAAAACGAAAGTTATGCATTTGCATTTAGTTCGTGCTGGTGTTGGTCTCACGGCAATGTACGGGTTCTTCTATGTCATCGCTAATATGCCGCTAGCAGAGGCTTTTCTTGTTAAGCTAACGAGCCCATTTTTCATGCCAATTGTAGCCGCCATATGGCTTGCCGAGACCATTAAACCTAAAACTGGGTGGGCTATAGCCATCGGTTTTATAGGTGTCATGTTTATTCTTAGGCCCGGTACGGAAGAGTTCACCCCTATTGCCCTAATAGGCTTACTTTCTGCAGCACTTGCCAGTACCGCAAAGGTGTCTATTCGTCGTATGAGTATGACTGAATCCAGCGTGAGAATAGTGTTCTATTTTGGCGTCATTAGTACAGTGTTGTCTGCTATACCACTTATTTGGAGCCCATACCTTCCCAGTTTAGAATTACTACCTTGGATAGTATTAATGGGTCTTGTCGCCACTTGTGGGCAATTAGCCCTTACTCGGGCGTATCGCATCGCCAATCCGGGCCAAATAGGGCCTTATGTTTATAGCTCAGTGATTTATGGTGCCGTACTTGGCTGGGTATTTTGGGGGGAAACCCTAGTTTTAACCACCATAATTGGCAGTGCATTAATAGTCACCGCAGGAATTTGGAATGCGAGTGGTAAAAAGCAAACAAACTGAATCACAATGAAACTAGCTGTTTAAATTATAAGTGCTAGATTTAATCATCATGCTAGTAAAAAATTTTATGCTAAATATACGCAAATTAGCTATTTTTAGCTTCGTCTATCTATACGCCACCTTAGCCCAAGCTACACCTACGACTATTAATGTTGGCGGGTATCTATTCCCGCCATTTGTACAAGTAAATAACGCATCAGTAAGCGGCTTAACACTCGATTTAATTGAGCTTTTTAACAATACTCAATCTGAGTACAATTTTGAATTCATATTAACCTCCCCTAAACGTCGCTATCGTGATTTTGAGCGTGGTTTATTTGATGTTCTCTTCTTCGAAAATAAAAACTGGAGTTGGCAAAAATACGATTTAAATGAAAGTATGGTTTTTCTATCTGGTGGCGAGGTATTTATTGCAAACCTTCATAACAATAGAAACCAGACATATTTTGATGATCTAGGGGATAAACAGCTAGTGGGAATTTTAGGTTACCACTACGGATTCGCCAATCATGAAACTGATATACAGCACCTAAAGAAATCCTTTAACATACGTTTCGTCAATTCTCCTCAAACCGTTATTAGTCAAGTAATCTCTGGTAAATCAGATATCGGCATATTGACGTATTCATACATACAACAGAAAATAAAAAATAATCCAGAATTAGCATTAAAACTGCTCATCTCAAATAAATTTGATCAAACCTACCAACACAAAATTATAATGAGAAACAACAATTTAATAACAACAGAGGCCATTAATCGTCTATTAATGAAAGTATTAAACGATGGTTCATTAAATTCACTGCTAAACAAATACGGATTATCCCCTCTAAAATAACCATTGTCTTTTATCTACAGATCCTTAAGAATCAAATAAACAAAGGAATTCACCATGGATAAAGATAACTTTAAGCAAATCTACCCTTTCCATATCAAACAAGATGTCATCTGGGGGGACATGGATGCCTTCAAGCATGTTAATAACACTGTGTATTTTAGGTATTTTGAAGGTGTAAGAATGGCGCTTTTTGAAGTCACCTCGGTTATTTCAAATATGAATGCCACACAAATCGGACCAATCATGGCTAGCATCCAATGTCAGTTTAAAGCCCCCTTAAGCTTTCCAGATAAAATATTAATCGGTACAAGAATCAAGGAAATTGGGGCAAAAAAATTTACAATGGAATATGCTGTATTCAGCGAACTACAAAATACTATTGTTTCAACTGGTGAAGGGCTGATTGTTTTTTATGACTATAAATCAGGTAAAAGTACAGAAATACCGAATAATATTAGAAGAAACTTCAATGATACTTTAAATAGTAGACACCATTAAAAAGGGGCTAACAGCCCCCTTTTAAATCTAAGTGCTATTTTTTCGTAAACAACAAATCAAAAGTAACAGGGACATCTAAACTTATTGATGAGAGATTAGCCACTTTACGAAGTGCTTCTACACCCTCAGCCAAGCCATAATCACCCGCTTTGATGAGCAAAGGTTCCACGCTTAACACTTGTACTTTATTCGCTGATTTTTTCGTAACCTTAACATTAATCGATACTTCTTTATGTATACCGTGTAAATGTAAGGTAAGTTTTAAAGTTTCAGTATAAGACTGACCTACAGCTAGGGCATTTGTTTTAGCGACATCAACATTACCCTTAACACGTGCCCCTGAAAACTTACTCACATCAAATAATAGAGTATCAAGGCGTTCATTACGTATCTCTATGTTTGTTTGTGCGCTAGCTAAATTAATATCAATCGTCGCACGACCATCCTTTAATACTTGACCTGCAAATTCTTCAAATGTGTGAACTTCGACTACATTTTCTTTTTTAGTAGAGCTAAATGTAATTTTAGATTCATCCTTACTTAGCACCCAATTAGCAAATGCCGCTGGTGACGCTAATAAAGCTGCCATTGTTAAAATAGAGATTAGTTTCATTTTACCCCCTTAAGTTATTTTTGTATTACTGTGATATTCAATTATATCCTATCACATACTGAACATTCACAAATTAATTACGTTGGTTCTACGTTTATTAAGAAGTTCACACTTTCACATAGCATGCTCTCCTCACCTGCAACTCGTTCTTTCAAGTCAACCCCACTAAATCCCAGCCTAATTGACTCATTGATCAGGTATTGCGCTTTTATTGCAGCATCAGAATAAGTTAAACCGCCAATACGAATATTTGAAATACAGTTTCGCATAGCATCATTTGTCCCGACAAACGGCCCATAGGTTAAATACACACCAAGACTATCTGGACTTAAAAGCCCTGGCCTCTCACCAATCAACAGCAAAACTGACTTTGCGCCTAAAGATTGAGCTATATGGTCACCTAATGCTACTCGCCCTTGCTTAGCCACCACCAAAGGCGCCAAATTCAAATGGGAAATTTTTGGAAGCAGTGATTCCAAGAAAGCACCAACATTTGCCGTCACCGCCAACGATGACAAACCGTCAACCACACAAATAGCTAAATCATAATAGCCACTATTTCGTTTAAGCTGTGTCTCGCTACTTTCATTAAGTACACGACCTAAATCCGGCCTTTGCAAGTACTGCTGTCTATCAACCGCTTTTGATTGAACAAGCAAAGCCGGTTCTACCATAAACAAATTATGGTTATAAGTAAGCAGATTTTCTCTCAAATCACGGTATGTCTTATGTGTATCTAAAGACAAGTGCACCGCATCTCTTGCTTGTGCATGCTCCAACTGAAATTTAAGTAATTCATGAGTTGGCAATGAACTCCCAGCACGACCCAAAGCAATTCGCGCAGAGGTAAACTGCCTTAGTTTACCCCACTGGTTACTATTAACATTAGAAGTACTCAATGATTTCATTCAGCAATCCTTCATAATCGATTAAGCGCCTGCTGAAGCTCATTAGGCATTAAACCAGTTAACTGAAAATTTGAATCAACAATTCCCATTTGAACAAGCCACTGATTAAATTCAGGTGCTGCTTTAAAACCCAATAACTGGCGAACATACAAAGCATCATGAAAAGACGTGGTTTGGTAGTTCAGCATAATGTCATCAGAACCGGGGATTCCCATTATAAAATTACACCCAGCATTAGCCAGTAAGGTTAATAATGCATCCATATCATTCTGATCTGCCTCAGCATGATTGGTGTAACACACGTCACAGCCCATAGGTAAACCTAACAACTTACCACAAAAATGATCTTCTAAACCCGCTCTTATAATTTGCTTTCCATCGTATAGATATTCAGGACCTATAAAACCCACTACGGTATTCACTAACAAAGGATCAAAATGTCGCGCAACCCCATAGGCTCGCGCCTCACAGGTTTGCTGGTCCAACCCATGATGAGCATTAGCACTTAAACTGCTCCCTTGCCCAGTTTCAAAGTACATCAGGTTTTGACCTAGTGTGCCTCGCTTTAACGATTGTGCCGCTTGTTGAGCCTCACTCAAGTGCTCTAAGGTAAAACCAAAACTATTATTCGTGGCTTGGGTCCCCCCGATACTTTGAAAAACCAGATCAACCGGTGCACCGTTCTCAATGCATTCAAGAGTATTCGTCACATGGGTAAGTACACAAGATTGAGTCGGTATTTCATAATGTTGAATTACTTCATCAAGCATGTGCAATAAGCGGGTGCATTGCTCAACATTGTCAGTGGCTGGGTTAATGCCAATGACAGCGTCACCATTCCCATATAATAGACCATCCAAAATACTGGCTGCGATGCCCGATAGATTATCACTAGGGTGATTCGGTTGAAGGCGAGTTGAAAAGTGTCCAGACAATCCAATGGTATTACGAAATTGTGTCACCACATTACACTTTTTTGCCACCAGAATAAGGTCTTGATTACGCATGATCTTACTCACTGCGGCTGCCATTTCCGGGGTTATGCCCATTTTTAAATTGGCTAACGCTTGGCTGTCACACCCATAAGAGAGCAAATAATTACGAAAATCCCCTACTGTAAAATGACTTATTGGCTGAAAAGAAGCTTGGTTGTGGTTATCTGATATCAGACGGGTGACATCATCATCTTCATACGGAATAAGCGATTCATTTAAAAATTGCTTAAGCGGAACATCAGCAAGGCACATTTGAGCCACGGCACGTTCTTTTTCAGTGAGTGCCGAAACACCCGCTAATACATCGCCACTTCGTAAGGGCGTGGCCTTAGCCATGAGTTCCGCTAAATCAGAAAAGATATAGGTTTCGGTGCCTAATATATATTTAAATTGCCCCATTAAAGACCCGCAAATGCTCCTAATAAATTCGGATTAACATTACATTAAATCGATGACAATTCTAATATACGGGTTTCACATAAAATGGAAAGCACAAAAAAAGCGCCAGGAGGCGCTCTTAAATCAATCAGCATTAATAATAAAATCAGTTAAACCCACTAACAACAGAAAACGCCCCGTCTGCATCTGGCATTAACTGAAATATGCCTTCTTCACCGACGGTCACAAAGTGCCCGCCACCAAGATGAACGAGATCATTACAAGGTGCGTCAGCAAAAGTAGAAACCGTTGAAACCGTTAAAGGGTCGGTAACATCCAACTGCATCAAACCATCAAGAGGGTCGCATACCATTAAGGTTTTATCCCATAATGCTAAGCCTTTTAAGTAACCTAAGCGTGGATAAAAGGCGAGTTCAGTGATGTTATTGGCAGAATCGATTTCATAAACATATAAATCACCTTGGCCTATTTTAGTGCCATCTTCTGTTTCCGATTCTAGAGTGATAACCGTAGAGTATGCATATTCTCCATCGGTTATGACGGGGTCATCGCCAGGAATATCTCTAACGGCTGAATCAATAAATCGAATTTGGCCATCTGCGTAATCATATATTCGTACCTCACCTGGGCTACCAAGGTATAGTTGCTCGCCATCAGTGGTTAACGTTTGGGCTTCAAAAGAGCCTAATCGTTGTTCGTTATCAATTACTGGCTGAGTCACATCGTCAATATCCACTCTCACCAACTTATTAGACGCCAATGAATAAACGGCCCCATCAAAAAGGATTAATTGAGCACTGGAACCGGACACTCCAGAATGCTTGTCAGATGAGTCACTGGACTCCGTTGTTTGACAACCATTTATGAACATACAAGACAAACTAATTAGAAATAACTTATAGGCAGAAGAAGAAACATGTTCCATGATCGCCCTCCTCTAATGTAAAACCAATCACAACTTCGTCATCCCCTAACTCAATGTTATACCACTCAGCACCATCAGGTATAACCAAGTAATCCTTGTAGTCATACATATTATTAATACGGGAAATTTCTGTCTTACCATCAATAGATACAAACACCATGTCTGAATACTGTTGAGTAATTAGCGTTCCTTCATGTATGACGACATCTTTTGCACCAGGAAGGTTTATAAACTCTTCATGAACCGGATTTAGAGGGTCCGTATTATCAACAACTTCTAAACCCTTATCTTTTACAGAGACAATTATTTTTTGATCATAGGAATAAATTTGGGAATACGGAGCACCTTGCTTAACCGAAGATGCTCCGATTTCAGATTTTAGTTCAGCCCGTGTTTTGGTAATGGGCTTAGCCACATCATGACACGCTACCAGCAGCAAACTAGACAGCACTACTGTCAGTTTAAACTGCCGCTTAAAACATAAATATTTCAACACTTAACATCCTTATTAAATCGAATTTATTTCTTAACCCAAGTAGTGCCTTCACGGCTATCTTGTAGCTCTATTCCCTGCTCATCCAGATCATGGCGAATTTTATCAGCCAAGGCAAAGTCTTTGTCCTTCTTTGCTTGTACGCGTTTCTCGATCATCTCTTGAATATAAGCTTCATCAACATCCACGCCTTGTTTGAAGTAATCCTCAGGATTTGTTTGCAAGCACCCTAATACATCTGCAAACGTTTTAAGCAAGCTGGCCAGTTTATCTTTAGATGCACCCTCCGCTTTATTTATATGAGATACCAAATCAAACATTACGGCGATGGCTTTGGGCGTATTAAAGTCATCATTCATGGCCGACTTAAATTGATCAATGAAAGCAGACACATCAGCATCATTTTTATCCACTGCCACCCCTAAATTACAACCCTTAAGAGAATTGTATAAGCGATCCAGTTTGCTTTGCGCGTCTTGCAGACCTGCTTGGCTGTAGTTAATTTCACTACGATACTGAACAGAAGCCAAGAAGAAGCGAATCACTTCTGCATCGTATTCTTTTAAAACATCACGTATGGTGAAAAAGTTGCCTAACGACTTAGACATTTTCTCACCATCTATACGTAACGCACCTGCGTGCATCCAAGTATTGGCGTATTGTTCACCAGTTGCCGCTTCACTTTGTGCAATTTCATTTTCATGATGTGGGAATTTTAAATCAGGCCCACCACCATGGATATCAAAATTATTACCCAAGCAGCAGGTAGACATAGCAGAACATTCAATGTGCCAACCAGGGCGTCCCTCACCCCAAGGGCTAGTCCAAGATGGTTCTTCTGGTTTAGCCGATTTCCAAAGTACAAAATCTAGAGGGTCTTCTTTTTCTTCAGTTACTTCGATTCGGGCACCGCTTTCCAACTCTTCTAAAATTTTGCCCGATAGCTTGCCGTAACCTTCAAATTTACGCACACGGTAATACACATCACCATTAGTCGCTGCATAAGCAAACCCTTTTTCAATTAAGGTTTGCACCATACTAATAATGCCTTGAATATGATCTGTTGCTTTTGGTTCGCTATTTGGGGTTAACACATTCAGCTTGCCAAAATCTTCGTTCATGGCATTTACCATACGATCAACCAGCACATTGAATTCTTCACCGTTTTCAGCTGCACGGTTAATAATCTTATCGTCAATATCTGTGATATTACGAATGTAATTCACATCGTATCCAATATGACGCAAGTAACGTACGATCACGTCAAATGACACCATCACACGCGCATGACCCATGTGACAAAAATCGTAAACGGTCATACCACACACATACATGCCAACCTTGCCAGCTTGCAGTGGTTTAAATTCTTCTTTTTGACGCGTTAACGTATTGTATATATTTAGGGCCATAATCTTTCTACTTTGAATAACGGTTTCAACCGCCTTACATTTGGAATTATTTTTTGTAGGAGCGTGCTCGCGCGCGAACAGGTTAAATTTAAATCTCGTGCAAGCACGCTCCTACATTTATTACTTTTTAGCTATTTAACGCTCTGTCTTCACGCAAACCAATGGTTAAGTTAAATACAGGTTTATCGCTTGAGTGATTAAAACGATCCGCTACATAGTAACCTTCCCGCTCAAACTGAAACACAGTTTCAGCACTCACACTTGCTAGTGCAGGCTCAATTAAACCCGTTTTAACCACTAAGGACTCAGGGTTCAAACATTCCATAAAGTCTTTTTTGCCGCCATCTGGGTTGGCATCCGTAAACAGTCGACCATACATGCGAAGTTCCGCCTCTACTGCATGTTTACAGCTTACCCAGTGCACTACCCCTTTTGGTTTATCGCCATCTTCCGGATCGCATCCTAATGTATTTTCAATTAACGTGGCCTTCACTTGTGTGATATTGCCTTGTGCGTCTTTTTCAAATCCATCTGCTTGAATCACATAGCCGTGACGTAAACGAATCCGCTTGCCCACACAGAATTTTTTCTTGAATTTTTTACTGTACTCTTCTTTAAAATCATCTTGATCAATGAATATTTCATTGGTGAACGGCACTTCTCGCTCGCCCAACTCTTCACGGTCTTGTAAGTATGGAACGGTAAGTGTTTCATCATGGTCGGCATTCATATTAGTGATCACAACTTTAAGAGGGTTGATCACACACATGGCGCGCGGTGCGTTTTGATTTAAATCATCACGAATAAAAAATTCTAACTGTGCAACGTCCACTGTGCCGTCTGTTTTGGCAACCGCCAATGAATCACAAAAATTACGGATTGCCGCTGGGGTATAACCACGACGGCGCATACCGCTAATGGTTGGCATACGAGGGTCATCCCAACCACTTACCACATTGCCTTCAACCAAGGCGCGTAATTTACGCTTACTGGTCACGGTGTAATTAATATTTAAACGACCAAATTCATATTGGTGAGGCTCAGCCGGTGTTTCTAGGTTTGCTATAAACCAGTCATACAATGGGCGGTGATCAGCAAACTCAAGGGTACACACAGAGTGGGTAATGCCCTCGATTGCGTCTGATTGCCCATGAGCAAAGTCATAACTAGGATAAATACACCATTTGTCACCGGTTTGATGGTGTGTCGCTTTCTTAATACGGTAGATGTAAGGGTCACGCATGCTCATATTTGGTGAAGCCATATCAATCTTCACACGAAGGCCACAAGCACCTTCATCGAATTCACCGTTACGCATTTTTTCGAACAACTCTAAGTTTTCTTCGACACTACGCTCACGGAACGGGCTGTTTTTACCCGGTTGCTCAAAGCTACCACGGTATTCCTTGGCTTGCTCGGCAGATAAATCACACACATAGGCTTTGCCTGCTTTTATCAAATCCAATGCCCATGCATGTAATTGATCAAAATAATCAGAGGTGTAATGGATATCCCCTGCCCATTGAAAACCTAACCAGCGCACATCTTCTTGAATAGATTGTACGTATTCGTCTTCTTCTTTCTCTGGGTTTGTGTCATCAAAGCGTAAATTACACTGCCCTCCAAATTGCTGGGCCAGCCCGAAATTTAGGCAGATGGATTTTGCGTGACCTATATGCAGGTAGCCATTTGGCTCCGGCGGGAAACGGGTAACGACGGTGTTATGCTTACCACTGGCAAGGTCTTCGTTAATGATTTTCTCGATAAAATTAACGGGTTTTGCCTTTTCTTCTGTCATTTCTTAAGCTCAATTGGATATGGCCTTAGGCAGCTCTTGAATAAAGAGTGAGGAGATTCCCCCTGCCCGCTGGCTAGAAAAATATAAAAGCCGTATTATACGCACCCTTTAAACACAAGCACATAGAAAAGGTGATCCCGTGACTCAGGTTGTACTAAAAACCAGTTTTGGCGATATTAAGTTGTCATTAAATGCAGAAAAAGCCCCTAAAACTGTTGAAAATTTCATCAATTACGTAAAAGAAGGCTTTTACGATGGCTTGATTTTCCACCGCGTAATTGACGGTTTCATGGTTCAAGGTGGCGGCATGGAAAAAGACATGAGCCAGCGCCCAGCTACTCAAGGTTCTATTCAAAACGAAGCTGACAACGGTTTATCTAATAAAGAAGGCACCATTGCCATGGCCCGCACCATGGACCCACACAGTGCTTCAAACCAATTTTTCATCAATGTAAAAGACAACGGTTTTCTTGATCACACAGGCAAAAACCCTGAAGGCTGGGGCTACTGTGTATTTGGTGAAGTTGTTGAAGGTATGGATGTGGTTAACCGCATGAAAGGTGTTAAAACGGGTATGGCTATGGGTCACCAAGACGTACCAGTTGAACCAATCACCATCGATAGCACTGAAATCGTAGAATAAGCCTATCTATGAGCACTTGGTTTATTAGTGATTTACACCTAGCGCCTGAGGAAACCCGCATTACTGCGGGTTTTCTTGATTTTATGCTTGAGCCTCAAAGTGGTGACGCCCTATATATTTTGGGTGATTTCTTCAACTACTGGATCGGTGATGATACTCAAGACCCTTACATTGATCAAATCAAACAAATCCTAAAGGCGACACGAGACCGAGGTGTTGCTATTTATTTTATGCATGGCAACCGCGACTTTTTGCTGGGTGAAGCGTTTTGTAACGCTGCAGGCATGACGCTTTTAGCCGACCCAACGGTGGTAAATTTAGACGACGAGAGCGTAGTATTAATGCATGGTGATAGCTTATGCACTCGTGATATTGCCTACATGGAATTTCGTAAAATGGCCCGCGACCCTCAATGGCAAGCGCAGTTTTTAAATCAATCGATTGAAGATCGCACTGCCTATGCACAAAAGGCTCGGGATGAAAGCAAATCCAGTAATAGCATGAAAGATGATTCTATTATGGATGTCACCCCCACTGAAGTGGATGCCGTGTTATCCCAGCACGCAGCTAAGCGTATGATTCATGGACATACCCATAGGCCTGCTACTCACAACTGGCAATATAACGGGGAGAATAGAGAGCGAATCGTACTTGGAGACTGGTACACACATGGCTGGTATTTAAAAGTAGATAACGGCGTATATCATTTAAAGCAGTTTGATTTACCCAACCCTTAAGGGAGGCCTAGATGCTATTACGCTTACTAATTACGGCAATGATGCTATTGGCCATCGCCAAGTTTTACTTACACGATAATCAGCAAGCCGAAAAAGTTAAGCCCGCTCAGCAATTAGAAGACGTTAAAACTCAACTTAAGGACATAAAAAACGAGCAAGAAGCACAACAACAAAAGTATTTAGAACAGATAGGACGCTAAACGCCAGTTTAGTCCCCCTCCATATTTTTCAATTCCATTTTATTCCCAAATCCATTTATACTGATTTAAATACATCAGCAAGGGGAATCATCATGAACGATAATATTGCCAGTATTTTTGGTTACTGCGGTTTAATCAACATTGGGTTTATGATGTTTTGGTTTATTGCGGTATTAATTGCACGAAAAACCATTATTAAAATGCACAGCACTTTATTTGCAATAGATGAAACACAAATCATACCCATACATTATCAACTGATGGGCATGTTTAAACTAATTAATGTTTTATTTTTTATTACTCCTTGGATTGTTCTAACGTATATCATCCCCGCTTAAGATTTAGCAGAAAACGCTCATTTAACTCTATAAATGAGCGTTTTAATCAGAACTCAAAACACACTAAAACCTATTCCTTTCTGTTTAGACTCATTAAAAAGTTAAAAGCCTTTTAACTTAGCCAAGCATCTACAATATTGTCTTAGATCAGGTTTATTTTCTTTAATGAAAAAAAAGTTACTTTAACTTCTGGAGTTGACTTAGATCATTCATGCCACATTTCAAAGGCATATCATAATGAAAAATCAACGGGAACTCTAAGGAAACCCCATGTTAAAACAACTACAAACTTCGGCCCTCATTCTTTCATCTACCATCGCATTTGCAGCACCAGCCATGGCATATGACGCTGGTGATATTCTAATGCGTGTGGGTACAGCCACAGTTACACCTGAAAGTATTTCGGATGATCTGGATCAAGTTGCAGGCGCTCAAGCCTCTGCCAATAGTAATACTCAGCTTGGTATTTCAGGCACATATATGCTTACCAATAACATTGGTGTAGAAGTTTTGGGTGCTACGCCTTTCACTCATAAATTAAAAGGTAAAGGTGGACTTAACGGGGTCAATATTGGCGAAGTTAAACATCTTCCACCAACAGTCAGTGCGCAGTACTACTTCATGGACTCTACCAGCCCGTTACAACCTTATGTTGGTGCAGGCTTAAACATCACAGTATTTTTTGATGAAGAAGTACACTCTGATTTAAGTGCAAACTACCAAGAGCTAGACTTAGATGAGTCTGTTGGAATCGCCGTTCAAGCGGGTTTGGATTACAGCTTTGACGAAAAAATGTTTGTAAATGCCTCAGTTATGTACGCAAAAATTGGTACAACAGCCACTCTGGATGGCACCGCTGGTAAGTTAACTGTCGACTACGATTTAGACCCTATGGTTTACCGCTTAAACTTTGGTTATAAATTCTAAAAAAAACTAATTAGCCTCACCTTGAAGCCCACTTTTAGTGGGCTTTTTTCATTTATAAGCAATGATTGTATTCTCCCCATGAATTGTTAATATCTCGCCAAATGACTAAATTATTGATGCTATGAAATCGATCCTTACTATTTTTATTCAGTTTTTCACACTAGGATGCACCAGCTTTGGCGGTCCTGCCGCTCATCTTGGGTACTTTCGCACTGTGTTTGTAGAAAAGCGAAAATGGATAAAAGAAGATGAATACGCACAACTCATTGCCCTGAGTCAATTTTTGCCCGGCCCAGGTTCCAGTCAAGTTGGATTTGCAATAGGCATGAAAAAAATGGGGGTTCTTGGAGGGATAACGGCCTTTATTGGGTTTACCTTACCCTCTTTTGCTTTAATGGCAGCTTTAGCCGCTGGGTATGTCCATTTACAAGAAGCCTCATGGCTGGATACTATTATCCACAGCTTAAAACTGCTTGCGGTTATTGTAGTATTGGATGCCACCCTATCCATGAGTAAATCTTTTTGCAAAGAAAAATACACACAAATTATTGCCCTGTTAACCTGTGCAGTTTTAATCATTAGCCCGATACCTTTTAGCCAAATTTATTGTCTTATTGCTGCCGCAGCAATAGGAAGCTGGCTACTAAAGAATGACCTTTCAAGTGAAAGCACAACTCCCCCACAAAAAATATCAATACATAACCTTACATTGTTATTTGGTTTTGTGATTTTATTTACCTTATGCTTATTCCAATACACACCCTTCAATGAAGTATTTGAAGAAACCTTCGTAGCTGGTAGTTTAGTATTTGGCGGTGGCCATGTTGTATTACCTCTTCTGAGTGACTTTTTTAATCCTTTAATTGGTGAACAAAGTTTTATTACCGGCTATGCCGCTGCACAAGCTATCCCTGGCCCCATGTTTACATTCGCTACTTACCTCGGCGCTTTAAGCCATGAAAATCCTTTAATTGGTGCCAGCTTAGCAACTCTTGGAATATTCTTACCTGGGTTTATTTTATTAATTATCTTTGAAAAACATTGGCAACAACTGGCTCAGCGCCCAAAAGTGTCAGGTATGGTTAAAGGAGTGAACGCTGCAGTTGTTGGATTATTAGCAGCGACCCTTTATAACCCTATTTTTTCATCTAGCGTCATATCCTCTGTCGATATGGCTTGCGTAGTGATCGGGATATTACTGCTAAGGGTTTTAAATTGGTCAATCTTCCGTTTAATTAGCTTAGCCCTTGTTTTGAGCTTACTTCAAATTGTCATAATGCCCAGATAAGTTGGTAGGTTTGAATGGGGGCTAAAAATGAAAATATGGTTACTGATTATATTGATATCGACTTGCCGTTGGTTATACGCTGAAGAGTTAAACTGTATCATCGAGCCAAACACTCCTAGTATTCGGTATCTTGGTGTAGGTGCCTTTGATATCCACTACCAAGGCAGACGGATTATCACAGACCCGTTCTACAGCCCTCAATCACTCACTGACCTAATAACATTTACGCCCTACACATCAAATCCAATGCAAATTAAAAAAGTGTTGGGTGACACATCAAATACCATCGATGGGGTATTAGTCGGACACGGTCATTATGATCATGCTGCAGACATCCCAGCCATTAATAAATATTTAAACCAAAACACCAATATTTTTGCGAGTAAAAGTACTGAATATATTTTTAATAGTTTTAGTAACCAATATAACGTAACTGGCCTAAAAGAAGGTATGTTCAACCAGTGGTATTACATAGCTAACGGTTTCATTCGCATTAAAGGCTTTCCATCTGAGCATGCACCGCAGTCTTTGGGAATTAACTTGTTTGCTAAAAACCATGACCATGCACTAGATACGCCCCCTAAATACATATGGGATTGGTCACAAGGTGTCAACATAACTTGGCTTGTGGATTTTCTGAAAACTCCCAACACAGAGAGTGTTAAAGAGCGTGTTTTTATTCAAACGTCTGCTTCGGGTTTCCCAATAGGGCTTCCTGATATAAGTGATCAAATTCCGGTTGATAAAGTTTTTTTAGCAGCCGCCTCTTTTGACCATGTTGATAACTACCCTACTGGCATCATAAAGTCTTTAACGCCAAAAAAGATTTACCTGATTCATTGGGAGGATATATTCAAACCTTGGTTTGAAAGCCCAACCACTTTATCGCTTATCGACTTTGATAAATTAATGAGTAATGAAGTGCTCGCCAATCAAGCTAATATTAGCCAAATAGCTCAACCAAACCACTGTTATTAGCCTATGATTCTTGCTTCAATTGTTTTAAAAGTCGGGCAGGAAGATTACTAATAATCAACGTTTCTTTAGTAGCATCAAACTGAATATCATTACCCAATGCCATTGCCGAAAAGCTTAAGGTAACGTCTTTGTTTTTACCGCTGAATCGCACATAGTTTCTTAAGCTTTTTCTATCAGGGATAAATTCTTTTTTATCCTCGACTATAGTATCTTGTTGCTCTGGATTTTGGCTTCTGATTTCAATACGTTTTTCTTTTATAAAGTTTTCAAATTTATCAGGCGATGATTCGTCTAATTCACTTGAAAGTGCTTTAAATTCCACTGTAGAACCATACTTATCTTGTTCCATGCAATAATCAACGATTTTACTGCGAGTTTCATTAGCTTCTTCATCTGGTAATTGTTGTGCGTATTGCTCTACAATTTTCAGGAATTCTTCAGTTTCTTGTTCGACATTAACACTATCTTTAAACCCAGTGAATTCTAAAAATGCATTTTGAAGGGCCTTTTCACCTCGCCCATAACTAAAACTTAAATACTTTTTAGACTCCGGCTGCTGCAATAAAGTGGTATCCAAACACAATGCAAAACCAGTATTAGAAAAGTCGATAAATCGAGTCTCAATTAACTCTTTGTTTTCATTTAAAGCGACATTGGATTTTTCACGAATGTGGTACACATAAAACCGATCTCCATCGGCCAGTTGCTCCGCTAAAAAAGCTAAATAGCCATCCACTTCTAACTGTGTATTGTCTAATGTTTCACAGAATAACTTGGTTAACCTTTGAGTTAGCGAGGTGAAGGTCTGTTTATTATTCAACCAATCCAGCATCAAGCCCTTGAAATGTGGTACTTCTGAACCAAACTCACCATATCGCTTGCTGGCTCGTCCAATAAAAGTATTACGCAACTGCACCATCACCCGTGTGGCGTAATCCTCTTGAAACTCATCCTTTTCAGAGCAGTTAACAATCGCTCTGGGAGCTTTAGGGTCTTTATCTATTTGATGCGTAATAAAATGGGTAACAGGCATTATTCGGCACTAACTATAAAAGACCCATTCTAACACAGAGCTTGTTCCTAATTGCATCTAAAGCTAAAGTAAACATGCTTAATAACATTTGGTTTTCTCCATGCATCATTTACTCAGCGCCATTAAAATTCTGATCCAACCTGAATATCGAAAATATATTTTAATTCCCTTAATGGTAAATCTTATCCTATTTGGGGTATTAACCAGTGTTTTGGTTGTGCTGTTTTCAGACATTATGAGCACCCTACTGGATTACGTTCCTAGCTGGCTTCATTTTATGGCATGGATGATTTGGTTTGTTTTTGGCCTAGGGATTTTAATAGTATATGGATTAAGCTTTACTTTTATTACCAATTTAGTGGCAGCCCCTTTTAATGGCTTACTTGCCGAAAAAATTCAGCGTGACCAAGGTATTATGCTTCCCGATGGTGAATCAATTTTTGGCATCATCACTCGCACATTGTGGCGTGAAATAATTAAAATCAGCTACTTTGTTGCTTACGGTTTACTGGTCATGGTCATACTTGGGCTAATCAGTTTCATCCCCATTATCAATCTAGCCGTTCCAGTTTTGGCTTTTGCTTGGAGTAGTTGGTGCATCGCAATACAGTATTTAGATTACGGCGCTGATAATTACCAACAAGAGTTTCCAAACTTAAGAAAGTACGCCATTAAACCTACACTCCACACATTTAGTTTTGGTGGCTCTGTAAGTCTTTTAACCATGGTACCAATCGTCAACATTTTTGTTATGCCTGTTGCTGTAGCGGCTGGCACTCAACTTTGGATAAAGGATATTCACACTAGAATGCAAGAAGAGTCAATTTAACTACAAAGAAGCAACTTAAAGTTGAATTGTTAATGCTTCATTAATTAAGTTCAGCTTTGAAAAGTTACCACCCGTTAATTTTGTTATCGCTCCTTCTGGCCCAAGAGTTTCTAGACAGATTTGTACTGATGACTTTCCATCATTACTCAAGGCTTGGGCTTTCTCACACAAGTCAAACACATAGTCTCGCTTATCAATTAAAGCTTGCTTACCTGCTTCAATGATTCCGCCATGTGGACAAAACAGCGTATCAAAGTCCAATTTTAATACTTTATCAATGCTCTGAAGAATTTCAGCTAAGTTTTCATCTGACCGAAGTAATTTTAATTTACGGGAAATAAAGAGATCTCCACTAAAAAAATACCCTAGATCAGGCAAGTGAAAACAGGTTAAATCTTTTGCATGGCCAGGAGTATGAACGGGATAGATTTTCACACCATCACTCAAAAACTCAACGTCATTCAAGGGCTGTGTTTCAACAGGTATTGGCGAACCCCAAACAACCTTTTGCAATAAAGGCGTTCTATAACCTTTTGCTAGCTTATCCTGAGCTAGTAGAGGTGCTTTAGGAGTTAGGTTATAAAATTGGCCAATTTTGAATGCGTTACCACTGTGATCCTCATGGTGATGAGTTAACAGTAGTTGATTCACTGGCTGCGCACTAAGAAAGTCTTTTACATGACGCCATTGGTTGCTTGGCCCTGTATCGATGACAGTATCGCCTATTCGATAGACAATAAATTGTGTATTGACCCCTTGATTGAGCCTACCGACTTTAACACCAGAGACCTTTTCAAAATCATAAGTTTGTCTAATTGGCATAGTTATTCCTAAAAATTATGACCTCTTCCTGTCAAATATGACACAAATTACAATCACAAATAAAAACCATTAAATTGTTAAAAACGTCCCTATGGTTAATAAATTTCGACTAAGCTAAAAGGACAAGATACGACAGGTTAAATTATGTTCTATTTACCTAAATCTAGCTTAGAGCTAACGTTTTCACTGATTCGCCATACCCAGCCATCATTGGCATTAAAAATCAGAAATTTAGTAATGAACCCAGATATTCCTAAGGGTGCAAAACAGGCCCCTATAACGATAGAGGAAGATGATGTTTTCACTATTGTTAACCAATTAATGCACATAGAAGATCAAGCTAGAATAGGCTCAAAGGCTGATAAAGGCCGTCAAATTCTGGCCAGTGCATTGATTGCTGACTGGCTAACATTCAATTTAAATGATGATTAATAATAGATAACGGTATAATTAAACCTAAATAAAAAAACCGAGCCAAAAATATAAGCTCGGTTTATTAAATAGTTTAATCCTTATTATGCTGCTTGATGCTCTTTAGAAGCTGTCTCTTCTGGCCCCCATATAATTCCCTTTGACTTATCATCAGCCAACATAAGATACCGTGACTCTACAGCTTCGCGCTTAATTTTTAACGTGGGAGTGATTAAACCGGCTTCAACTGTCCACATAAGCTGGGTAAGAACTAACGTACTCATGTGCTCATGGTGCTCTAATTGACTATTGGTTGCCTCTAGGTGGTCTAAAACTTCCTTCTCAACTGCAGCCTTATCGAGCCCTCTTGCTGTTTCTGATAATTCTAAAACCGCTATAGGCTGGTCTCTACCGGAGCCCATAACACAAGCTTGCTCAATATATTCATGAGATGTGAGCAAGGCTTCTATTGGCGCTGGTGCAATGTATTTGCCCTTTGTAGTTTTAAATAACTCTTTTAGCCTTCCTGTTATATGCAAAAAACCGTTTTCATCGATAATCCCTTTATCACCAGTACGATAGTAACCATCCACAAAAGCTTCTTGAGTTTTCTCGGGATCTTTATAATAGCCTTTCATTAAAGATGGACTTTTAAATAGGATCTCCCCTTCTTCACTGATTTTCACTTCATTCCGATTATAAGGTCGGCCAGCTGAACCAATGCTTCGGCCATCCGAGTCATTACGCGTACCGTAACAAAGGTTTTCAGTCATTCCGTACCCTTCATAAATTGGTAAACCGATTCTGTCATACCAATCCAATAGGGCTTTTGGCATTGGTGAAGCCCCACAGCCACACCGCACAGATTTATCCAAACCCAAGCTCTTTTTGATCTTAAGTTTTATGAAGCTGGACAACAGTGGAATCCGAAGCAATTTGTCTAACTTCTCTTGCCCGCCTAACTTGGCCAATACACCTTCTTGGAATTTTGACCACAACCTAGGTACAGCAAAAAACATGGTTGGACGCACTTCTGTAATATTATCATTAAACGTATCGAGCGATTCCACAAAGGCAATACTGAACCACCCATAGAAGCTTTGCCCTTCAACAATAACGCGCTCAGCAACATGTGCTAATGGTAAGAATGATAATGTGCGATCAGAATTGGTCATACCCACTTGCTCGACCAAATTATTTGCAGCAAATGCAAACCCACCATGGGTATGCATTGCGCCTTTAGGCTGGCCAGTGGTGCCCGATGTATATACCAGTGTCATCAAATCATCTAAATCTGGGGAATCAACTTTGAACGAATCGTCCGCTTGTTGTACTGCTAATTCATCCCACTGATGTGAAACTGGACCTTTGTAGTAAGGAAAGCCTATTGTTGTTAACTCATTGGGGACTGCATCGATTACATCAGATTCATTGTCATGAATCCCCAAAAATAGCACCTTGGCACCACTATGCTCTAATACGTACTGCGCACTGCTTTTTGATTGACCTGGATACAATGGCACACATACAGCTCCTGCCATCATTATGGCTATATCAGCCATAACCCATTGTGCACAATTTTTGGACCAAAGAGCGACACGATCCCCCTTTTCAACTCCTAAAGTGCGCAACTGATAAGCTATGTTTTTAGATATCTCACTTACCTCAGACCATGTATAATCTTGGTATCGACCATTTACTGGCTGACGTAAATAAACTTGATTGGGTTGCTCTTCCACTGCTTTCAAAAACGCTGCTAATGGGCTCAGCATAGGCACCTCTGATTAATTTAGTTATTTTTATTTTTATCTGTACAAATTAATCATATTAATTAGTTAAAGTCTAGGAACCTTCAAAAACGGCTAAAGTCTGATGTTTGGCCCCTACATTAACTATTAATGAATGAGGTAATTTCCTTCTTTATTTATATAAATCAATACGTTAGAAGTATATTTAGTATTATTCAAAGTTAAATATTCAATTTTTCGGGTGAATTCTCTTATTTAGAATGAATTCAATACCCTGTTAATTTTAAAAATAAGAGGTTTCATGGCGCAACAATTACTGGATTTAGTCGAAGTTAAAGAAAGTACAACCCATGGCAAAGGGCTCTTTGCCAAAAAAGACATTTCAAAAAACAGCATAATCGGTGAACTACAAGGCGCACCCAGCCTAAGTGATGACCTTCATGTGCTGTGGATGAATGACGGAAAAGACAAATTTAAAGTAACCAATGAACTTAAATACATTAATCATAACAAAAAGCCCAACGTGGCGTATTATGACGACTATACAGTAACCGCTTTGACTAATATCAAGGCAGGAAGTGAACTCTTTCATGACTACGGCGATGAATGGGACTAAAAAACGAGACTTAATCGCTATTTTTATATGTTAGCGGACCAACTATCGAATAGAACCCACTAGTACGGTTATACTACCCTTTACTACTTTGAAATTGCTCAATTTAGGGCATATATCGCTTAAAACGACACTGGGGATATGCACAATACGCATTCATTAAAAGGCTTCCGGTTTCCGCTGTTTTGGCAAATATTATTAACCACAGCAGCAATCTTAGCCCTTACTATCGGCATTATTTGGAGCTACTTAGATTCAAATTTCAAATCACTGCTACTTCAGCAATCCGATACATTCGCAAAGACCATAACCCAACAGGCGGCCAATAGCGCCTCTGAAATGCTTATGGCTTCTGATAAATTGGCATTAAGTGCCATGCTGGATACATTAGTAGCCGATAAAAGCAGTATTCAGGCCATGCAAATTTTTGATGATAAAAACAAAATCATTGCTCAAAGCTCACTCACCCAAGTGCTGCCACCATCAACCAATATACACACTTATACGACCCCTATTCAGTTTCAAGATGTTCAGGCCGGAAAACTCGTATTACAGTTAGACAATAGTGCCATTACAGATGCCTTATTCCGCTCTCAAAAAGTTTTAGGGATAATAATAATCAGTATTAGCGTATTAGCTTTGATTATTGCTGCATGGCTCGCAACGCATTTAAGTACCCCACTTAAAAAATTAAGAGAAGCCACAAAAGCCGTCTCCAGAGGTAATCTCAACCCAAAACTTCCGCCAACACGCAATGATGAAGTCGGCGACCTAGTCAACAGTGTTGATAACATGCTACAAGGGCTACGGGACAAAGAATCCATTGAGAATAAATTCAGCACCTATATATCAAAAGACATCGCCAAAGGCATTCTAGAAAACCTACACACAAATAGAACACCACTAAGAAGCGTATACGGCTCCGTACTATTTGTAGATATAGTTGGTTTCACACAGCTATGTGAAAAAGTAAAACCTGAAGAAGTGGCAGACATCTTAAATCAATATTATTTCTTACTTCATCAAGCCGCCAAAATGTATCGAGGAACCGTCGACAACTACATAGGCGATGGTGCCATGCTCACTTTTGGCGTTCACAAAGAAGATAATAAGCACACAATTAACGCGATCTGTTCAGCACAGATTTTCTTACGACTTGCAGACATCATGAATACTCAAAGAATAGAAAAAGGGCTTTCAAACTTAGAGTTCAAGCTAGGTATTCATTGTGGTGAAATGCTTGCTGGAACAATTGGCTCTACCGAACGCATGCAATTAACTATTACAGGTGACACCGTTAATGTTGCTGCTCGTATGTGTGAACAAGCGCACAGGAATAAAGTCATTATTAGTGAGAATATTTTTAATCACCCTGCCACTAAAGAACTCGTATTAACTGAAAATCCTATTCTGTTAGATATTAAAGGGAAAGCATTACCACTCAAAGGCCATCATGTTATTGGGCTAGCACCTAAATTTAACCGCTTACTCATGCAACAAGAAACCGAATTAGAAGCCATGAATTATGAATAAGCTTCTAATAGGGCTTTTATGCTTGGTTTTATCTGCCTGCTCCAGCATACCAATGAAAGTATGGTATGACGAGACCGATACCTTAATACAAAACCACAATTATAAAAAAGCCTTATATCAATTAGAAAACACTCAACCTGTGGACAAGAAGAAGATTAAAGACGTTCATAAAAAAGCGAATAAATTCGCACAAAAAGAGCTCAAACACATTCAAGCAATATTAACTAAAAAACAATGGTCAAAGGCAGAAAACTTATTAGAAGCACTATTAGCAAAAGTCCCCAGCAGCCAAGCTATTTTAAAAGTCCAGGAACAACTTAACCAGCAGCGTCATCATGAACAGCTAGATCAAACGATTAAGGTACAAGTTGCACGTGCAAACTTATTATTAGCCAAGCAATCTAATTTTGAGTTCCAGTCAAGAGATAAAGGTAATTCATTTTGGAATTACACCAATAACCAATTAAAAACTGACATCATCCATACCGCCGATGAACTGCTAAGTCTATCCAAACAATCGTTAAATATAGAGCATTTAGACAACGCACAATTAGCCTTGAATTATGCAAAAAAGTTAAACAAAAACCTAATCATTGATGACTTAAAAAAAACCATCAAAGCCAAATTATTAAAGCGCAGTTTAAAGATCATAAAGCAGAAACAATCTCTATATATGAGCCAGCTTAAAAAGGCGATTAACGATGAAAATTTTGAGCAAATTATTCATCTTACCTCAACCCTTTCAAACCCCAAATTCAAAGGCCGAGATCTTAATTTATTAATAGAAAAAGCCAACTTAATACGCCATAAAAATGCCCAAGAAATGAATTTATCCGCCGATCAAGCCTATCGATTAGGCCAT
The DNA here is from genome assembly GCF_040371755.1 of Oceaniserpentilla sp. 4NH20-0058. Lineage (NCBI taxonomy): Bacteria > Pseudomonadati > Pseudomonadota > Gammaproteobacteria > Oceanospirillales > Oceanospirillaceae > Oceaniserpentilla > Oceaniserpentilla sp. 4NH20-0058. The sequence continues at coordinate 32,882 of NZ_BAABWE010000001.1, read as the reverse complement.
ATAAAGGAAGCAATTCAGCTCTGGCAGCAGGCGCAAACGTTACACCCTCAATTACCAGGCATTTCAGACAAGATCTCCAGAGCTCAAAAAGTCTCAAATAAACTAGATAATTTACGCCAAAGCCAAGGGCAATAAACAATTGGTTATTTAAAATCAGACCACTACACTTAAACTCCCAATCTTCATAAGAATCGACTAGTATTAATACATGGGGATCTTAAGGAAAACGCATGATGGACTTTACACTAAAGCCAGCCAACCTAAGCGCAGAAAAAGCCCCTCATCTTAAGGCTAATATTCAGCAATTTTATCTGTGTGACGAACAAGATTACGTACAAGATTTATTAGAACAATTCCCAGAAACACATGACGAGAATTTCACCTCATCTGTTGAAAATATAATTAATGTTATTCGTCAACAAACTAACCAATCCATACTGCACCAGCTACTCCAAGAATACGATTTAAGTACAGACGAAGGCATTACCTTGATGTGTCTGGCAGAAGCCCTTATACGAGTGCCTGATTTAGCCACAGCCAATGACCTGTTAATAGACAAACTCTCTGAAAGAGGCTGGCAACACCACCTAAATAAAAGTGACTCATTTTGGGTAAATGCAGCAAGTTGGGGGTTAGCTCTAAGTGGAAAAATGCTCAAACCAAATAAAGCCCACCCTAGTGAAGCAATTCGGGGCTTGGTTAACAAATTAACGTTAAAAATCACTCATGATGCTGTTTCTCACGCCATTCGTATTATGGGGGAACAATTTATATTTGCACAAAGCATCGAAGATGCAGTCGATAGCGCACACTTACTCGAATCAAAAAAGCAATGTTGCTCTTTTGATATGCTAGGGGAGCAAGCATTAAGTGAAGATGATGCTCTACGCTATTATGACTCTTACAGTCACGCGATTGATGTTGTTGCCAAGGGCAATGAACATAAAAAGCAACTCACAGATAATATATCCATTAAATTATCTGCACTACACCCAAGGTATGAACCGCAACAGCAGAAAAAATTCGTACCCGTCATTATTGAGCGTTTACTAAGCTTAGCCAAAAAAGCCAAGGCACTAAATGTTCCCATCACCATTGATGCTGAAGAGCAATACCGCTTGGATATTTCATTAGAAATATTTGAATCGGTTTTATGCCACCAAGATTTAGCAAGATGGGGTGGATTTGGTATTGTTATTCAGGCTTACGGTAAACGAGCTCTAAGTTTACTTCATTGGCTATACGCATTAGCCGACAAAATCCAAACCCCTATACCCGTTCGATTAGTGAAAGGCGCGTACTGGGATAGTGAAATAAAATGGGCACAGCAACTTGGTTTAAAGGAATACCCAGTCTTCACACAAAAAGCCAGTACAGACTTAAATTATTTAATATGTGCACAGTTTTTATTATCGGAAAAGCAAGAGTGGCTTAAACCTAAATTTGCCACCCACAATGCATGGACCGTTGAGTATATAATCAACTTAAATTCCAGTATTCCATTTGAATTCCAAAGATTACAAGGAATGGGACAAGCACTCTATGAACATGTGCTAGAAAAACATGGAATTCCATGTCGTATATATGCCCCTATTGGTCTTCACCAAGAATTATTACCATATTTGGTTAGACGGTTAATTGAAAATGGAGCCAATAGCTCATTCGTGTTTAAAGTACATGATCCACAAACCCCGATGCACAGTTTAACCTTACACCCTGCGGATTACTTAATTCAATCTTCTATAATGAACCCAAATGTGCCATTACCGGGAGAGATATTTGTCGATTACCGAAACAGCTTGGGCATTGAATTACAACACGACCGCTATTATTACAACACCATGGATGCTGTCATTCCTTATTTTGAGGAGCATTATGAGACCTGCCCCATTATTAATGGCAAAGAATTTAAAGATACCCCATGCACTGAAACCTTAAGTCCAATAGATTCAAAAAAAATCGGCGATTTTTATGGCGCTGATAGCCATGTGATCGAACATTGCTGTGAATATCTCAAACAAAATCTATACACCCCGCCCAAAATAGAAATACAAACCAATCAAGTTGACAGTATTGCCGATGAATTGCATAACCACAGACATGAATTAATTTTTTTATGCATGCAAGAAGCAGGAAAAACACTACAAAATGCAGTCGACGAAGTTCGAGAAGCCATCGATTTTTGCAGGTATTATGCAAGACAAGCTCAAAAAAATCTTGCTGATCCAACTATTTTAGATTCAGTAACCGGTGAAGAAAATCTTTTGCAATACCGCCCAAGAGGAACCGTATTATGCATCAGTCCTTGGAACTTTCCTCTTGCTATTTTTGTAGGGCAAATCGTTGCAGCTTTAGCTTGTGGTAATCGGGTAGTTGCGAAACCAGCAAGACAAACTAGCATTACGGCTCATCGAGCAATCGAGCTCATGTTCAAAGCAGGTATAAATAAAGAGCAATTACTGTTCATGCCTGGCAGTGGTGCAGAGATAACAGAACAACTCATACAACAACAACTTATAGATATGGTCTGTTTTACAGGCTCCACTGCGGCGGCAAAAAAAATCCAACTATGGCTATTAAATTACTCCAATAGTTTTATTCCTTTATTAGCAGAAACCGGCGGCCAAAATGTCATGCTTGCAGACAGCACAGCACTGATCGATCAACTTGTCCCAGATGTGATTGAGTCTGCATTTGATAGCGCAGGCCAACGCTGTTCTGCACTACGTATCCTATACATTCAAAATGATATTAAAGATGCGTTTTATTCCGCTCTCAAAGGACGCATGGACGTTCACTTTGTAGAATCCCCATTTTTAAGAGACACAGATATTGGCCCCATTATTGATAAGCATGAAAAAAATAAGTTAGTAAATCACATACAATGGCTAGACAAAAACGCAAAATTCATTGCAAGTATTCCGTTACCAGAAAACCTTCCAAGTGATAATTTTTTAGCACCGTGCGCTTATGAATTAAACGATATAGAGCAACTACCTGAAGAACATTTCGGCCCCATTTTACACATCATTCCATTTGATCATGACGACTTAGACAATATCATCAACCAAATAAATCAAAGCGGTTACGGTTTAACACTTGGTATACACAGCCGTAATCAAAGATGGATCGATTACATCTGCAGTAAAGCCATTGTCGGTAACCTATATATTAACCGAAATATGATTGGTGCTAAGGTAGGTTCACAACCGTTTGGCGGTCACGGTTTATCTGGTACAGGGCCTAAAGCAGGTGGTCCAAATTATGTTCACGCATTTGTGAAAGAATTTACCTTAACCACAAATACTGCCGCATTTGGAGGAAACCAAGAGCTACTAAGTTAGTCGCTCTTGGAGTGTCATTAATCGAGCCTAGCCACATCAACAGATACAGCTAGAATTGGGTCTTCTCCACCACCAAAAATAACCCCTTTTAGTGGAGTCACATCATAATAGTCACGACCCTGTGCCGTGATTATATGCTGTTTCCCCGCTTGCACACTATTAGTGGGATCAAATTCAATCCAGTTGTCATCAGGAGAAAAATAAGCCACCCAAGCATGAGTTGCATCTGCGCCAACCAGTTTCTCTTGCCCAGGTGGTGGTAGTGTTTCCATATAACCAGAAACATATTTTGCAGGAATCCCCATAGCCCTTAAACATCCGACCTGTAAATGAGCAAAATCCTGACAGACTCCTTTTTTATGGGCCAACACATCACTAAGTGGTGTTGCTATAGAAGTAAAGCCCGGAGTGTATTTGAACTCTTTGAAAATGCGTTGTGTTAAGTCTTCAACACAGCTATAAAGCGAGCGATTCAAATCAAATGAGTGCCTTGCATACTCCTTTAAGGCATCAGTCACTTTAATCATAGGCGAGTCTAAACAGAACTCTTTCGCCAATAACACAGGCTCAGAAGTATTTGTAGCTAAGTAGTTCAAAGCATCACCGTAAGTAATGGTTTTATCTACAGTGAAATCCAACTGGGTGTCGTCCATTTCCACTTCACTTTCAGCAATAATAGAAAGCTCTTTATGTGGCGTTTGTATCTCAAAATGAAAGCTCTCGTTTCCGAAATAGTCTGTTTGCTTTCGAGAATGAATCGCGCTTGGCGATACACTAATACTGGACTGTAAACACTTCTGCCTTAGGGAATTCAAAGGTGTCAAACTTGCTAAGTTATAGCAGTGAGACACTCGAGCAGCATAGGTATATTTTGTTTCATGTCTAATTCTATATCGCATGACACATTCCTAAAGTAGACATAACAGCACTGACAATACTGATTGTATCCCGTTTATTCTTCATTATTAATGTGCTTCTTCCACAAATGTCCCAACCAATTGCTTAGGATCAATACGATGATCAAAGTATTTATCTGTGATCACATTATTAAAATCATTTAACAGAACGCTTAACTGCCCTATTATTTTTGATAAATTAGGACGAGTACCTTCTATTTCTTCCACTAAACTTTTAACTCGAGACAGCTTGAGACTAGTGACTGCCTCTAAGAGAACTCGATCTTCTTCATCCAATTCACGCTTGCCTTGATTGTCATTACGCACATTATCAAAATGATGTTGCAATCGTTCAAACTGAAACATCAATGATCTAGGATTCGTGCTATCTAACATAACAAGTTCTATGCCTAACTCTAGACCCGCTCGCGCACGACCTTGCCTGCGATAAACCAAAGAAACTTCCATGGATTTCAAAAGTGCATTTAGTAATGTTCTATGATCGTATTTTTCAGATACATCTGTCATTAATACTGAAACTGTCTTCATGATTTGCGCGGAACGTTCAACGCGACGACCCATTTCTAAAAAGTGCCAACCCACTCCACGAACCATGCTTTCCTGCATAATGCCAGATAGGGCAATTAATGGAATAACCAACGGATCAAGTGCTTCTTCTGGAGCAGATGACAAACCTTGTGAAAGGGACATCTCAAGATTATCCACCTCATCTTGTAGGTCATTAATAATGCGAATCGTATCCGAAGAAAGTAATTCTTTAGATTCATCAGCGCAATAGAACAATGAATTAAGTGTCGACTTAATGCTGCCCATTCGAGCACCATTTTTAATAATATCTAGTAATTCAGGTTCTGGGTTTGCTAACAACTCTTCCGGTGCATTCACAAAACCTGGCAAGGTTGCTGTGATTTCAGAGATTGCATTAAGAAGTACTTTTTGTGATTGCGCACTTATGGCTTGCTCGTCATTTAACATTTCAAAAACGGTTCGCAGCAAGCGTAAAGAAGCTTCTGCACGCTCGGCGTATCGTCCCATCCAGAATAAATTTTCAACCACTCGACTTGGCAGACTCACCAACATGGCTTCTTTTTCAGCTTGTAGAGCATCTTGTTGCGATTCATCAGGAATACGTTCTGGCTCAGATGCTGTGACCCAAGTGTCCTTACTAGGACAACCAATCTGCATACTAATGAGTGGGCTACCTGCACTTAATCCAACACGGGTTAAACCACCCGGCATCACCATATAAGAATTATCCGTTGCAACTGAAAAGGTTCGTAAAATTGCAGGTCTTGGCTCTAAGGTATTATCTTTTGTTAATGATGGTATATGAGTTTTATCGATACGCTCTTGAGCTACGAATTGCAAAGGCTTTTGATGAATTTTTTGCAGCAACTCAGCAAGTTCAGAGTCCGATAAGTCGCCTCCCCAAACGCTATGTGCGCCAGTGCCACGATATATAGGTTTAATAATAAGATTTTTAATATTCTCACTAATAAACTTAAGGTCATCTTTATCGCCACACCAATATGTTTTTACAGATTTTAGCCGTAACTCACGCCCTAAAAGTGCTTTACTAATTTGAGGGAGGTACTTCAACAGAATTGGATTTTCCAATACCCCTGTACCCAATGGATTCGCCATAACAACACGACCCGCTCTTACTACATCTAAAAGACCCGGGACACCCAGTTGCGAGCCGCTATAAAGTTCTACAGGGTCACAGGACACATCATCTATGCGCCGTAAAATAACATCAACACGATCAAGTCCATCTAAGGATTTCATCCAAACAAAACCCTTACGCACTACAAGGTCACCACTTTGTACCAATGGAAAACCTAAATAATTTGAGATGTAAGAATGCTCGAAATACGTTTCATTATGTGGCCCTGGGGTCAGTACCACTACCCTAGCCTTATTTTCAGAGGGCGCTAAAGAAATGAGTTTATGACGTAAACGCTGAAAGAAACTGGCCAAACGATGTACATGACTATCACGAAATAAACTCGGGAATACCCTCGACATAACCGTACGATTTTCTAACACGTATCCAGCCCCACTAGGGGCTTGTGTGCGATCAGATAAAACACACATCGTACCATCAGGCCGGCGAACTAAATCCACAGAGTGTAAAATTAAGTCATGCTCACCCGGTACTTGAATACCTTGACACGCTCGTAAAAAACCACCATGACCAAACAAGGCTTCTGGCGGTATAGCCAACTGTTTAAGAAGCGTACGAGAACCGTAAAAATCACGTAACATAAGGTTAAACAATTCAGCGCGCTCAAGTAACCCTGATTCGATATCAGCCCAATCTTCACTACTAATGACAGATGGAACCAAATCAAGCTCCCACTGACTGCCCGGAGCTTTATCTTTTCCATAGATGTTATAAGTTACACCGTCATCTCTGAGAATACGGCGCGCTTTATCTGTACGTGCATTGAGACCATCAGATCCCAAGTTTTGAATGCTATTCAACAAATACTGCCACTCAGGCTTCACCTCTCCTTCTGGAGTGTGAACCTGATCTGGAATGTGGGCAGCTGGTTTAAAATATTGCAAATTTTGAGAGTCTTGTGTCTGTCCTTGAAACTGCGCCTGCGCCTGAACTTGAGCCTGTGGCAATGGCTGATTCTGCGGATAAATGGATTTTGACACTCTGGTCTACCTACTAAAGATGAAAATAATGTCTTGGTATGAGTTTATTATAATCCTTTTTCCATCTTAAACCCCATACATTATGGAAACCCAAGAGAATGCTAAATATTAGCATCCTCTTGGTCGACGTAAATCTAGGGTGTATGGATATTCATACGTAGGTTCTTCAGGTGGCACATCCATGGGCCTTGGCGGCTCATTATTCGGGAAAAACTCCCTTAACGCATCCACTTCAGGACGAGGTATGATCGGACCTTGAGTATGGCTTACATTATCAAACCGGTTAATACGTCTAGATTCTGCCTCAAACGAGTTAACCGGAAAGGTCTCATAACTGCGACCACCAGGGTGAGAAACGTGATAACTACAGCCTCCAATAGAGCGTCCATTCCATGTATCAATTAGATCAAATACTAATGGTACATGAGGCTCAATTAATGGGTGTAAAGCGGATGGTGGCTGCCAAGCACGATAACGCACTGCCCCCACATACTCCCCTTTACGACCCGTTTCTCTCAACGGCACCCTGCGACCATTACAAGCCAAGACATAACGTCCATCTGTCAGACCTGATACCTTAATTTGTAATCGCTCAACCGACGAGTCAACATATCGAGCGGTTCCAAAACTGCTGCTTTCTTCCCCCAGAACATGCCAAGGTTCAATAGCCCAACGTAATTCCAATTCAATATCATCTAGTTTTACACGGCCATAATGTGGGAAGCGGAACTCTTCAAACGGCAATAGCCAATCTAGTTCAAACGGGTAGCCATGATCGTTCAAGTCTTGCACAACATCTTTCATGTCTTGCCATATATGATGAGGCATCATAAATCGATCATGTAATGCTGTTCCCCAGCGCACTAACGGCTTTTCGTAAGGCGTTTCCCAAAAACGAGCCAGCAACGCACGAATCAATAACGCTTGCACAAGTGCCATGCGACTATGAGGTGGCATTTCAAAACCACGAAATTCCAGAATACCCAAGCGACCACTGGCCGAACCCGGAGAATAAAGCTTATCAATACAAAACTCAGCACGATGGGTATTACCTGTAATATCGATTAAGAGATTTCTCAATAAGCGATCCACCAACCAAGGTTGCGGTACCTCTCCAGATGTCATTTGCGCAAAGGCGATTTCCAACTCATAGAGCATTTCATCACGCCCCTCATCCACACGAGGAGCCTGACTGGTAGGGCCTAAAAACATACCCGAAAACAAATACGACAAACTTGGGTGATGCTGCCAAAACGTTATGAAACTTCTTAGTAAGTCAGGGCGTCTTAATAGCGGGCTATTTTCAGGAGATGAACCACCAAGGGTAATATGATTACCACCACCAGTACCGGTATGGCGACCATCTAACATAAACTTCTCTGTAGAAAGCCTTGACTGCCGAGCCTCTTCATAAAGTTTGGTTGTTGTTTCAACCAATTCCTTCCAATTATTGGATGGATGAACATTCACCTCAATTACACCTGGATCTGGTGTTACCAATAATTTTTGTAATCTTGGGTCCCTTGGGGGCTCATATCCTTCAATAATCACAGGTAACTCAAGATTCACTGCGGCTTCTTCAATGGCTGCCGTAATGTGAACGTAATCTTCAAGGTACTCTAACGGTGGCATAAAAATGTGAATCCGCCCATTTCTTGCCTCTATACACATGGCCGTACGCACTACTTCTTTCCAATTAGGCTTACCTTTGTTTTCCTCTTTAATTTGCTTATTTTTAACTAAGATTTGTTCAGCTTGGGTCAGTTCACTTACTGTAGGTGCTTTGCCTGCAAAACGGATATCGGTTTTTTTCACTAACGGTTCTCTTACGGAGAACGGATCTCGTTGAATAGGCAGCTCTTGCTCTTCTTCTGATAAATGCGGTAAATCATTTAACGGTAAACGTAAGCCCATAGGCGAATCGCCTGGAATTAATACAATACGCTCACGACGCATTGGCCATTTGCTGCTTTTCCACGATTTCCCATCATCTGCTCGGGCAATGGGTATAACCAAGCCCGTTGGCATATCCATACCTTTTTCCATTAACTTCGCTAATCGGCGTCGGTCAGAATCGGATTTCACACCTTGCGCTAATAAATCAATATTAATCGGTGTCGATTGCTGCTGCAGAAGATAATGTAAACTGTCTTCATAAGCAGGTTGGCAATGTTCTTTTGGAACGCCTAATAACTTACCTAGATAACGACTGAATCGACAGGCATCCCTAATGGTGTGGCCATAGTCTTTATCAATTCGCGCAAGGCTATTTGGAGTTGACCATAAAGGTTCACCGTCCTTACGCCAAAATACACCAAGCGCCCATCTTGGTACTTCCTCACCTGGGTACCATTTACCTTGGCCGTAATGTAATAAGCCATTAGGCGCAAACCTATCTCGAATACGTAGTAACAAGGTTTTCGCTAAAGATAATTTATCATCCCCTAATGCATCGGTATTCCATTGCTTTGATTCCATATCATCAATAGAAACAAAAGTTGGCTCCCCCCCCATAGTTAGTCGAACATCATTTTTATCAAATTCATTATCTATATATTGACCAAGAGCTAAGATTTGCTGCCATTGCTCTTCACTGTAGGGCTTAGTCACTCTAGGGTCTTCTAATACCCGCTCTACTGTGTTGCTAAAATCAAACTCGACTTCACATTTATCAGTAAAACCAGCAATTGGTGCCGCTGATACAGGATGCGGCGTACACGCTAAAGGAATATGCCCTTCGCTGGCAAATAAACCTGATGTAGGATCTAAGCCTACCCAGCCAGCGCCCGGTAAATATACTTCACACCACGCATGTAAATCTGTGAAATCCTCTTCTGTACCTGATGGGCCATCTAGGGATTTCTCATCGGCTTTAAGTTGCACCAAATAACCAGAAGCAAATCGAGCCGCCATGCCAAGGTGTCTAAGCAGTTGAACCAATAACCAAGCCGAGTCACGACACGAGCCCTTGGCTAGCGCTAACGTTTCTTCCGGGGTTTGAACTCCGGGCTCCAGACGCACTAAATAATCAATTTCCTGCTGTATTTTTTGGTTCACCTCTACTAAAAAATCATTAATCGGTTGTTTTTTTCTATCGATATTTTTTAAAAGTTTGGCAAATTTTTCCCCACAGCTTTCACCTTTAAGAGGTTCTCTCTCAAGGTATGGTAGCAATTCTTTTTTTAGCTGTTTGGGATAGTAAAATGGATAACTTTCTGCGTATTCTTCTACAAAAAAATCAAATGGGTTAATTACCGTCATATCGGCAATTACTTCAACATCCACCTCAAACTCAGTGCATTTTTCAGGAAAAACCAAACGAGCCAGATAGTTGCCAAAAGCATCTTGCTGCCAATTAATAAAATGAGTGTCAGGCTTAATCTTTAAGCTATAACTATGAATAGGCGTTCGGCTATGAGGGGCCGGACGCAATCTCACCGTATGGGGAGAAAGCGAAACAGGCCGATCAAATTTATAACGGGTTCTATGATTGATAGAAACACGAATGGTCATTTATTCAGCCTTATTGATTAATAAACCAATTTTGAGCAATACGAGAGTGAACAGCAGCAATATCCAACTGAACTTCATTTATAAAATCTTTCATCGGTAAACCAAGGTCGCTATAGTCCGCCGATTTCGTTAAACTTTTTTGAATTTTTGAAAGATTTTTTATGACAGCTTGATTATTTGGGAGTCGTTCTAAAGATTCACTCATGGCCGATATGCAATGGGTAATCGTGCGGGGGAATGATTCATCTTCAATTATGTATTGAGCAACTAATCGGCTCTTTACCGAAGACCTCACCGACCGACGATAACATTGATCCGCATCCAATGAGCGCAATACATTACCCCAAATAATTTGCTGACTATTAATAGCATCGGCTTCATCAATGACTTGTAACTGAGCTCTTACTCCAGCATCTAAAATACGTGTAGTCATGTCTGCTCGTTCAATATTTCGCCCTAGCTTCATAAAATACCAGACAAAATCACGAGACATGGTTCCAATTAAAAGACCTTGAATTTGCTGACAACTTTTAATCACGACATCTAGAAAATTAAAACGCTGACTACGATTAATACCTTGCTGTAAGTTTTCAACCACGAACAAATTTAGTTCATTTATCATCTCCCAACTTTCAGCTGGTACCACATCACGACTGGTTCTTAGGTTTTCTCGTGCAAACTTTAAACTTGAGATAACTGAACAAAAATTACTTTCATCACCAATTAAGAATTTAACAACATTTCGTTCGTCTTGAATTTTATAACGCTCATTAAATGCTTCTTCTGCGCTATTTATGGTAATTAAGTTATACCAACCAATACCAACCGAGCGAGGTAAATCAAACATTAACTTATCATATACACCAATCAACCTAACCGTATTTTCAATGCGCTCTAAATAGCGAGCGGCCCAATAAACTCTTTCTGCAACACGTGATAACATCTACTTCCCCTACTCCACAATCCAGGTGTCTTTACTGCCGCCGCCTTGAGATGAATTCACCACCAGCGATCCTTTTTTCATGGCTACTCGGGTTAAACCGCCCATAGTCACATATATACTTTTCCCCTGAAGCACAAATGGACGTAAATCCAAGTGCCTTGGCTCCAGTTCATTTTTCCCCACAAACGTTGGCGAAGTAGAAAGCGCCAACGTTGGCTGAGCAATATAATTTCGTGGGTTTTCTTTAATTAATTGAACAAACTTATCACGTTCTTTTTTTGTTGAATGGGGGCCAACCAGCATGCCATAACCACCGGATTCGTTAGCAGGTTTAACCACCAGTTTTTCAATATTATTGATGACATATTCCCTTTGTTCATCGTCATAACATAGGTATGTTTCTACGTTTTTAATTAAAGGCTCTTCTTTAAGGTAATAACGAATTATGTCAGGAACAAAAGCATAAATTACCTTATCATCCGCTACCCCTGCACCCGGTGCATTGGCAAGGCCAACATTCCCTTTTTGCCATGCCCGCATTAATCCCGCTACACCTAACTGAGAGTCTTCATTAAAAACTTCAGGGTCTATAAATAAATCATCAATGCGTCGATAGATCACATCTACCCGCTCAAGACCTGCAATAGTTTTCATATAAACACAGTCATCATCCTGTACGACTAAATCAGCTCCTTCAACCAATTCACAACCCATTTGCTGTGCTAAAAAAGCATGCTCAAAATAAGCCGAATTAAAAATACCCGGAGTTAAAACTACGACAACTGGCTTAGAAATTTTACGAGGAGATAATGCCACCAACATTTCAAATAAATTGGGGCAGTAGTCATCAACCCGTGCAATATTCACCTCTTCGAATAACTCAGGTAGGATGCGCTTAGTTATGGCCCGATTCTCAAGCATATAGGATACGCCAGAAGGTACTCTCAGGTTATCTTCAAGTACATAAAACTCACCATCACTGTCACGTACTAAATCGGTTCCGCAAATGTGTGCCCAAACACCCAGCGGCGGATTAACTCCTATGCACTCTTTTCGAAAATTTGCCGACTGCTCAAGCACATAGGAAGGCACTATTCCGTCTTTAATAATGTTTTGATCGTGATACAAATCATCAATAAACATATTCAGAGCTTTTAAACGCTGCCTTAACCCCTCTGCGGTTTTATCCCACTGGGTTTTACTAATGGTTCTAGGCATAATATCAAATGGCCAAGCTCTATCAATATTCCCTTCATCACTGTAAACAGTAAAACTAACACCCATTTGCTTGATAGTTGACTCAGCAGCTTTACGGTGAAAATCAATGGTTTCGTCGGATAGGTTTTTAAAGTAAGAAACGAGTTTTTTGGCAGGCTTACGAGCATTTCCAGGGCTACTAATCACTTCGTCGTAGAAGTCTTGGCAAGGATAATTATCCCATATATTTGTCATTACAGTTCTAAAACCTTTTCTGAAAATTGTCAGATAGTTACGTTTTTTACGCCAAATACTGAGAACTACTTGAACGGTTTATCAGCGTAACGTAAAGCAGTGCTTATAAATTTGAAATAGCATAGCGATTAAATATTTCATTTATTTAACAGCAATAACTAGACCAAATACGCACTCAAAAGCAGCACACTTGTACCCACCTAAAATATTCAGTGATTTTGATTGAATTTGGCACTTTAAAACCAGAAAGTGCGTCCCTTATTGGTACGCAATCTCAGTGTTCGCACCACTAAGGTGCAATGTAATATTTAATTTGAAGTTTTAGAGATTTTTGTATCTTGAATAAATACAAAGGTTTGATTTTGATATTTCTCTTGCTTAACTTGCACATGTAAATTAGATAATGTTTCAAGTGGTGTCTCAACCACAATCGAATTCACCAGCCAATTAGGTAAAGAGCCTCCAGGGTTTGCATGCATTTGATAAATCACTTCTACTAGACCATCAACCTTAGGTGTGAATTTCCAACTACCACCTAAGCTTGATATCCGAACATACTTATCATCTATAGGGCCGAAAGTAGGCTCTGCTTTAATAGTTAAAGTCACCACACCTTGCGCATCAACAGATAATACTGAACGCACATAAGAGTCACGATTGGCTACTGGCCACGGGGTTTCAGTGATGGTATATACAATACTCTCTACATCACTTATGTTTTCCTTAATTTCAAATTTTGCAATGTTGTGCATCCATTTAGTTACCTCTGCTTCATCCATCAATAGAGCAACCAAAGCATTAATATCTGTTTTAACTAATGTGACACCTTTAAACTCTTTTAAGTCAGAGCCAGCAACTGCACGAGTATATATTTGTATATTTTTATCCTCATCGCTGGCCTCCAATACCCACTGCGTATCCTTTGCCATTAAATAATGGCTAAACATTAGACCTATGGAGCAAATTACTAGCGTGAAGTATTTCATTCTTTATCCCCCTTATTTACAGTGAAAGACTTACCAATATAATCAGCCTACGTTGCAAATAAGAACATTTCGAATACCCTGGTACTATTGATGAAACCCTTACTTGCCAGTACCGCCCATACAATTTGGAGATGAAGGCGCACCTTGAGAATCAGCCCATGCTTTTGGGTCATACGTGTGCAAGGCCAAAGCATGTACTTCACCTGACAGCTCTTCAGTTAATACCTTATATACTGCTTGATGTTGTTTAACTTTATTTAAACCAGAAAATTTAGTCGTTACCAAAACCACTTTAAAGTGGCTTTCAGAATCTTTAGGTACGTTATGCATGTGGCTTTCATTTTCTACTTGTAAAAAAACAGGCTCAAACTCACTGTTTAATTTTTGCTCAATATTTTGCTGGATTGTCATGTTTTTTACCCTTTAAATAACGTGATGAATTATACGGCCCTAGTAAAATAAAAACCATGTATGGATATACAGATTCACGTTGACTCACTTAAATCAGGCATGTATAAATTACGCTACTTTTAGCAGAAGGTGACATCATGAGTAATGCGCAATCTTTAATCGAACAATTCTACCAAGAAGAACAAGAGCGTTTAGCTCAAGAATCCACCTTTACTCCCATTGATGTCAGCGTCAGCAGCGCCGATATGGCTATGATTAACACTATCTCCAAGCGTTTTAATAAGGACAAGTCTCAGCTAGTTCGTGAGGCGCTAAGCCAAGCCATTATTGACATGTTTAGCGCCTTAGAGCCTGTTGAACGAAAGATGTTGGCCAAGGACGCTGATGAACTTGCCAACAGCATCGCGGCCGAAATCGCTGAAGAACAAGGACTGCCCTCTCTTGAAGAGAATGGCATTAATTGGGTTGCTCAAGACAAACAATGCCTTAAAGATGAACGCAAAGCTGAAAAAGAGCAACAAAAGCAACAAGATGAGCTAGCTCAGAAAATTTTAGCCGAACTAGAAGCCCAAAATAAACCAGAGCAAGAAGCGACTCAAGAACAGACAACCGCAAATGAAACTGTAGAATCTCAAGAAGAAGCACTTGAAGAGCAACCGCAAACTGATGATGCTCCGTTTGCATCTGACAACGCAGGAAGTGATACCGAAGAAGAAACACCAAGCAATAACTCGATTTTTGCTTAACTCCCCCTCACATGCCCCGATTCAGGGGCATGTTTGTTTTTCCTTCCCCCTAATACTATAACCCCGTAAAATGCCCGTCTTTCAGCGATAAGTATAGGATTCATCATGGCGATTCAGTGGTTTCCCGGTCACATGCACCGAGCACGCAAGCAAATCACGGAGATGATGCCGCAAATTGATTTAGTCATAGAAGTACTTGATGCACGTTTACCTTATTCTAGTGAAAATCCACTAATCCCTGAGCTACGCTCTGGCAAACCTTGTTTAAAGCTATTAAACAAGGCCGACCTAGCCGACCCTGCACGCACTCAAGAGTGGTTAGATTTTTTCAATAATCAACCAAACACTAAAGCTATGGCATTAACGGGGTTAGATAAGAAACAAGTAAAAGCCATCACCCAATTTTGCCTAAACATGCTGCCTGATCGACAAGAAAAAAAGCAAGCTATCCGCACAATGATTGTAGGCATACCTAATGTTGGTAAATCCACGCTTATTAATACATTAGCTGGCAGGACAGTCGCTAAAGCGGGCAACTTACCAGCTTTAACTCGCCATCCCCAACAAATCAAAATCAATGACGGAATTGTACTGTCTGATACCCCTGGGATTTTATGGCCTAAAATTCACAACATCAGCAGTGGCTTTCGTCTAGCCGCCAGCGGAGCCGTAAGAGATACGGCACTGGATTATTTTGAAGTGGCAGAATTTACCGGAAAAATGATGCTCGAATTGTACCCAAATACGATTAAAGAGCGTTATAAATTGTCCGACCTACCCGAGACAGGTGAACAGCTTATTGATGCAATTGGCCGCAAGCGTGGCTGTTTACGCGCCGGTGGTATAGTTGATATGCACAAAGCAGCAGAATTACTGATTCATGAACTGCGTTCTAGTAAGCTGGGTAAAATCACTTATGAAACACCACCAATGATGCTAGCCGAAGAAGAAGCGTTAGCACTTGAAGCACAACGCAAAGCCGAGGAAGCCGAAGCCAAGAAACTGGCTAAAAATAAAGGCAAACGAGCACCACAACCCAATCAAGACGGCGCCCAATAACTAAACAATAAAAAGCCCTTTCGGGCTTTTTTATTGTGTTTTAATGGCATCCCTTAACTGTGTAAAAATTGTCCATTGAGTATCTTCCTCTGCAACAATTTCAATCGGGTACAGGCCAGTATCTGTAGGAATGGTATTGAGGTCTGATTGTAATTGAGAGGTATCTTTACAGTACAAAATCCATTGGTTTATGCCTTGACACATAATTACCATTACTACTAATGCTTGTTCATTTGGCTCAATTGCAGCCATGAGTTTTTGATTAAACCCATCAATTTTTAATAATTCGTTTTCGCTGGGATATCCGGTTTCTTCATCAACCTCTGCAGCCGTCCAAGAAATTTGCACGCACTGAGCATAAGCCCCATTAGCTTGTTCGCTTTCAAGTTCATCACGGTATCGAATGGTAATGGGTTCGTCATTCAAAGTACCATCCGCCAGCACCCATCGATTAGAAAATGCCATCCGCCTTCCCTACTTTTATTTTTGGTTACTATAAAATTAGCAGAATATATTAAAAGTGCACAAGGGAAGCTGTTTTTATGGCTATTTATTTCTAACGATTATTGGGTTACCTAAGAGGTATTTTTAAAAACCGACGGCCTTTTTCATCTGCTTCAGGTAAAAAGCCAGCTCGAATATTCACCTGTAAACTTGGCAGAATCAATCTAGGTGCATCTAACCCTAAATCGCGACCCTGCCTAATTTTGATAAATTGCGCTTCTGTAATGCCATCTGCACAATGAATATTTGATTCTCTTTGCTCTTTCACCGTCACCACTGAACGAACACCTCTTTGCTCTGGCGGGTAATCGTGGCACATATGTAATAGGGTTTCGTCCCCTAAAGCATATAACGTCTGAACAGACTGATACAAAGAATGAGCATCTCCCCCAGGAAAGTCGCAACGAGCAGTACCTATGTCAGGCATAAATAAAGTATCACCGACAAATACATGGGTAACGTCATTGGGCCTTGTAACAACATAACTCATACATGCGGGTGTATGCCCAGGTGTCGAGATAGCTGTAATCACAATGTCCCCCAACATCAGGCTATTATTAGGCTCTATTAAGTGATCAAAAAGAGATTCTTGCAGGCTATTTAAATTGAATACGTCATCAAAGTGTTGCTGTACCTTAGACACCTGAGAGCCAATATACACCTGCCCTCCTATCAATTGCTTAATGTACTGAGCTGCGCTTAAGTGATCAGCGTGCACATGAGTCTCTAAAATATAGTGAAGTGTCAGATTAAGTGTCTTAACACGCTCTATAACTGTATCTGAAAACTCATGACCTATTTTTCCAGAATTGGCTTTATAGTCCAAAACAGGGTCAATAATAGCAGCCTTTTGTGACACCTCATCGTACAAAAGATGACAAAATGTTTGGGTGTCTTGATGGTAAAAACTCTCTATTTTCATGTGACTCCCAGTTAATAAGACTAATTTTACCACTATATTAGCAAAATCTAATTTAGCTTTCATTGAAATCTATGTTAAATTTAGCAAAGGATACTTATATATTCGAGGAAGCCATGGATACATTCCCCGTCGCTGAAGAAATGAAATCTCATGCCAGAGATGCCTCTCAATTACTAAAAGCGCTTGCTAACGAAAATCGACTCATGATTCTATGCTCCCTTGCACAAGGTGAAATGAATGTAAGTCAGCTTAACGAACGCTTAGACTTAAGCCAGTCAGCACTCAGTCAGCATCTTGCTTGGTTACGTCGAGAAAACTTAGTTAACACCCGCCGCGATGCTCAAACCATTTTTTATTCTCTACAGGGGACCAAAGCAAAAGAAGTAATAGAGGTACTACAAACCATCTATTGTGCACCCACTGAGAGCTAATTATGCCTAACTGGCTTTTCCCATGGCGAAGCACTCATTGGCAATTAAAAGATGATGCCGTCGCTGGGCTAATTGTTGCCATTTTAATTATCCCACAAGCCATTGGATATGGGTTACTTGCAGGCCTCCCCCCTTCTGTTGCGTTAGCCAGTTGTATCCTACCTTTAATTGCTTATGCGTTCTTAGGTAAAAGCCATGCTTTAGCAGTTGGCCCTGTAGCCATTATCAGTTTAATGGTGGGCGATGCTTTACAGAACGTCCCACAAGAAATGCTCATTCAAGCAGCACAACTTCTATCATTACAAGTGGCCCTCTGCCTTGCTACCCTGCGTATATTAAACCTTGGCAATCTGGTCCATTTTATTGGTCATCCTGTTGTTCAGGGCTTTACCACCGCCGCCGCCGTCTTAATTATTTCTAAACAGGTCCCCCACATATTAGGGACAAGGGACTTACAAGACTTTGCAATTGATCTACCTACCGCGATTTTTTCTGGCTTCGCATTGATATTCTTAGTGATACTCAAAATATTCAAGCTTCCAGTAATTACCAAAGCGGCCCCTTTATTATTAGTGGGCATAGGAGTGCTAATCACCACCCAATCATCTATAACCCTTAATACTGTCAACATGACACAAGAACTACAGGGGTTTCAATTAACGTGGCAACTCCCATGGTCGCTATTTAATGAATTGCTGCCCAATGCTGCATTAATCGCCATTATTGGCTTTATAGAAAGCACCTCTGTTGCTAAGAACCTAGCTCATAAGCGTAAAGAACGAGTTTACGCAAACAAAGAACTTATGGGGCTTTCGCTGGCTAATTTTGCTGCTGCATTCTCCAATGCCTACCCAGTTGCAGGTGGCTTTGGTCGCACCATGGTCAATGACGATGCTGGGGCAACCAGTCCATTAGCTGGTGTATTCACAGCCCTGTATGTGGTCTGCTTTTTGTTACTGGCAAGCTACCTGATTCAATACATTCCCATGGCGGCATTAGGTGCTATTGTCACCTTAGCCGTATGGACATTATTGGATTTCTCACCTGTTTTTAAACATTGGCGAGTGCAACCGAAAGAAAACAGCATCTGGTTAGTCACCTTTGTGATTGTTCTTTTTGAAGGGGTTGAAAGCGGAATTTTAGCCGGTGTCGCGGTATCGATTTTCTTTTTAATTCGCAGCGCCGCTCAACCTCATATTGCGATCATTGGGCGCATACCCGGTACCGCTCACTTTCGCAATATAAAACGCCACCAAGTTGAAACCCTAGACAACTTACTGGCTATTCGTATTGATGAGGGCCTACATTTTGCCAATAGAGATGCCATTGATGATTTCATCGAAAGAGCAATTAAACAGTTCCCAAATGCTCAAAATCTACTGATAGTATGCTCCGCTGTAAACGTCCTAGACAGTGATGGAATCGAGTTACTACAAATATGGCACGACAACTTGCTCGAGCAAAACAAACTGCTTCATCTGGCCGAGGTTAAAGGCCCCATCATGGATGAGCTAGAAAAGCGCGGATTCATCGATAAAATCAAACCCGGCACTGTTTTCCTAAGCACCCATCAAGCATTTGAAGCTCTATCTCAAAGCACAGATGCACCTCAACCCTAAACAGGTATAATGCACCTGATTTTCCAAAGGTGATTTCATGTTATATCTGATAATAATCGGCATTTTAATTCTATTAGGCCTAGCAGCAACAGCTGCCTATTACGTGATCAAACTACGTAAAGTTCAAGCACAACAAGCCCAGCAAATTGAAAATAACCGTCAAGCTTGGCAAAAACACCGCGATGAACTGGTCAGTGACCTTAGATTCATCGCCAACGCTATGGTTCAAAAGCAATGCGAAATTACCGAAGGCTGTATGCGCCTAGCGGTTCTAATGGACCGTCTCGATGACGAACTACAGCATAAACATCAATTTTCGACCATTAGAGCGCATTTCAGCCAAACCGCTCACATGCCCACTCACGAAGCCTATAAAGCCCTAACCAGAAAAGAAAAATTTAAACTAGATAACCAACGATACGCCCTTGAAGAACAAAACCGAGAACAGGTTTTAAACGAAGCGAAGGTTTTGCTTGAATATCGCTTCGACATACTCACACCAAATTAATCTTTTTATCTAAGTACGCTTTGTTAGAATGATTATTAGATCACATATTTAAGGTTTCCAGGATGAACAAACTCCTAATCGGTATCTGCTCCATTTCGTTATTAACGGCCTGTTCTTCATCAGCCATCAAAGACACCTCACTCATTGAACAAGCCGCTATTAACTTAGTTGAAAGTGGCGAGCAAAATGTTCAAGGAATTTTAGATGAATCTAGAGCATTACAAATTCAAGCTCAGCAAGCAGATTTATATCTGTACAGCCCAAAACACATGAAACAAGCCGAAGATGAAATGGCTAAAGCTGAATCAGCCTTCAAACAACAAGAACCTGATCAAGAAATCATCGCCCATTGCCTAACCGCAAAAGTACTATTTGAGCGAGGTTTAGCCCTCAAACCAGTAGTAGAACAACAATTAAGTGCAAGCTTTGAAGCCTTGGACATGCTAAAAGCGATCAACGCACATGCTCTTTTAGCTGACGATTTCAAAGACTTAGAAAACGATAGAAACGAATTAATCAGCTTGATAGAAGATGGCAAAACCAATGATGCGACACAAGATCAAATCGGTTTTCTAAAAGATGCTACCGAACTTGAAATAGCCACCCTTAAAATATCCTTTTTGATTCCCGCTGAACAAGCACTAGAAAAAGCAGAAGATGTGGACGCAGACGATTACGCCGCCAAAACCTTTGAGACTGCCGAGAAAGAAGTAGAGAAACTAGAGCTTCTGATAGAAACTCAATATAAGGACCGTGAAGCTGTGGGACTTGCTTCAAAATCTGCAGTCCGAAACGCACAACATGCTACAAACATTGCTAAAGCCGCTAAGCCACTGATTAAGCTAAACCCTAAAACCGCTGAACAACACATATTGTTCATCGAATCCCTACTTGATCGCATTACCTCTGCCTTAAATCAAGACAGCGTGGTACACCTCCCCCTTAGAAACCAATCCATTGCCCTTGCTCAAAAAGTTGAAACACTAAATAAACAAGCCCAAACCAATTTAAACAACCCAAACTGGGCCACAGAAAAAAGCAAGCTAGAACAAACAATCGCTAGCTTAAAAGCACAATTAACCACTAAAACCGCTGAACTTGAACTCACTCAAGCAGTACCAGCAGAAACCGAAGCCACAACAGTCTCAACTAACCCCTCTGAAATAGCAGCCGAAGCGGCTCAAACAGAATTAACGGACACCCTTTCAGACGCAGAACTTAACACTGAAAAATCTCAATCTGCCCTAGATTCAATTGACACCACAGCACAAGACACCCAACTTGAAGTGTCCCCCGCACAAGTATTAGCTGAACAAGCGTTAAAGGATGAAACACAAGCCACAACTGAAGCAGCTATAGACAAGATCAAGCCAGAAGCTGAAATAGAAGTTGCTGCACCAACAACCACCCAAGAAGCAAGCACCACTGAAGTTGAAGCAGTCGAAACACAAGTGCAGGCTCCTGAACTTCAAGCAACACAAGAAACCGAAGTAGCTGAACCAAATAAAGTAGAACAAACAGAAAAAAACATCGAATCTCAGGAGATCGAAAAACCACAGGTTGAAGAAATACCTGTAACAGACGAGCCTGACATTGCACCCGCAACCCCAGCCTCTTCAATAACTGAGCCTTAATCATCCGTGAACAATAAAATAATCACTTAAGTAATTTCGTAAAGCCCGTATAATTTTCGGGCTTTATTTTTTTAGGTTTTCACATTGCACACTATTGCACTTATTGACTCAGGCGTAGGCGGCCTTAGCATTTTAGCGGCCATAACAGCACAGCTTCCTAATGCCCGTATTGTTTATTTAGCCGATCATCAATACGCACCATACGGCGAAAAGCAGGCCCAGTGGGTAAAACAACGCATAGTTGATCTTTCCTCCTCGTTGGTAACAACACATGCGCCAGACTGCATTGTCATTGCCTGTAATACAGCAAGCACTCTCTCTCTTAAAGCATTAAGAGCAAAACTAAGCACTCCTATTATTGGCGTGGTCCCTGCAATTAAAACAGCCGCTACCATGGCGCACGACACACCCATCGGCGTTCTGGCCACCAAAGCCACCATTAACGGTGAATATATTCATCGGCTCATAAACGACTTCGCGTCGAGTCATCAAGTTATTAAACAAGCCAGCAGCGAACTTGTGACGATGGCCGAACAGAAGTTATCCGGAATCGCCGTTGACCTAATATCACTAAAAAAAATCATACAGCCTCTCTTAGATGAAAAATGCAAACACGTTGTACTGGGCTGTACTCACTTTCCACTTTTAAAACCTGAACTTGAAATTATCGCACCTGACGTTGCATGGATAGATTCTTCAAACGCCATCGCTCACCGTTGCCATAGTCTTTTATCCCGCTTCTCAACCCCAGTATCACAGACCAATAAGCCGTTAAAAACATTTTACTCAACAGCAGCAATCAGTCTCGACCTAACACTTCACTTAAAAGGTTTAGGGTTTAATTCAATCCAGCAAAAATATTCATTTACATCAGAAAAATCTGCACCTGCTAATTAATCTACTGGATTTAAAACACAGAGAACCCTATCACTCCTAACCATGAATGCTTGATACGGATACGAGGTTATCTTTAAGACATACGGGTAGGAATCATTTCCCGCCAATTATTCCATATCATTCTAAATGAGATCACTTCCCCTAATAAAATTGGTAACCGTATTTGCTGGCCAAGAGGTTAATAATTAAGTTAGAGTGATATCTACTCAAAACTTGTTACTCGAAGTTACAATGAGTAACAGCATGAATATTAATAATTGATCTCCATAGTCGTTATTTATTCAAAAAACCTAGGCACTATCTGCCATTTTTGCTAAAACACAAATAATGGCACATTATGTGCAATTAAATTATTAGGATAAAAATCCTAACTGAAAAATAAAAATAACAAGCAAAAAAGGATCAGTACGGTGACATCCGACTGCATATCTGTATCACTTATTAACCCAGTTATCAGCCACGTTAAATCGTTAGGGTTTGACACGGCTCCAGCTGTATTAGAGGCGGGCATTAAGCCTGATCTTTTGCTGGACCCTGATAACCGCATTCCTGTCACTCAGGTTGACGCACTTTATCAAGGACTGGTAAGTGTGAGCGGCAAGAGCGACTTGGGGTTAAGCGCTGGCGCAAGTTTAGAAGCACGTTCCTACAATTTATTGCAGCACTTGCTTTTATGTTGTACCACCTTAGGTGAAGCACTCTTATATTTAAACCGTTACTACGTCCTTTTTAGTGATGAAGCGCCGCCAACTTTCAGTCGTCAAGGGGATGGAAGTGTCAAATTTTCGTTTCCAATTAGCCAAGCACTACATGAACAGCAACGAATCCGTTTCGATTTAGTGCTGTCCATCACATGCAACTGGTTAAGACAGGTTTGCGGTCGTGAATTCAAGCTCAGCCAACTTTACTTGCCGTTTTCAGCGCCTAGCTACAAAACGTCTTATGAAAGATGGTTACATACTCCAGTCCAGTTTAACTGTCAGGAAGTATCAGCAGTATTCCCTGCTTTCTGGCTTGACAAGCAACTTCATCAAGCAAACCCTCATATTATGAATATAAT
Organism: Oceaniserpentilla sp. 4NH20-0058; assembly: GCF_040371755.1. Taxonomy (NCBI): domain Bacteria; kingdom Pseudomonadati; phylum Pseudomonadota; class Gammaproteobacteria; order Oceanospirillales; family Oceanospirillaceae; genus Oceaniserpentilla; species Oceaniserpentilla sp. 4NH20-0058. The sequence goes on along the minus strand of NZ_BAABWE010000001.1, from coordinate 9,269 downwards.
CAAAACTGAAGTGAAAAACCTGGCAGAGAAAATCAATAACCGTGCATTGTTGAGCGATCGTATTCGCCAAGCAATTGTACAAAATCGTATTGAATTCAGTGCCACTCAAAAGGAAGTAGCAGAGCTATTTCACATTAGCTCTCGTACCTTGAACCGCCACCTACAGCAAGAAGGAACGTCACTGAAATCAATTCTGACTCACTCTCGCATAGAAGAAGCTAAGAGTTTATTGATGGACAACAAACAAAGTATTGAGCAAATCGCCATGAAGATTGGTTTCTCTGGCCGCCGTACCCTTGATCGCATTTTTATCAAGTATGTGGGTATGAGCCCTGCACAATACCGTAACAATCGCATTCATCAAGCTGAACCTGAAAGTGAAAGCGATAGTGAAGTAGCATAAGTCTATATTCTGTGAGGGAGCCCAACTCCCTCACAGGAAATGACTATCTTACCCCTTGCAAACCACCTGTATGAATAAATAAAACCCTACTGTTTTTTCTAATTTCACCTTTTTGAATTAAATCCAATAACCCATAAAATGCTTTTCCCGTATATACCGGCTCTAACGGTAAAGCGGTTTCTTGAAAAACAAACTCTATAAAATCGGTTAATTCTGAATTCCACTTACCATAACCGGAGAAATGATAATCCAATTTTAACGACCAATTTGTCATATTTTTTAGTAAATAATGTGCAACTTCTTTTTCCATCCAGTTAGCCCCTTTTAGTACAGGTATTCCTATAACCTGCACATGAGCCTCGCTTGCACGAATTAAACCGGCCAACGTAGTGCCCGTACCGCAAGCAGCTACAACATAATCATATTGCGATTGATCAACACCACTTAATATATGCTCAGCCCCTTTTACACCTAATTCCCCAGAGCCACCTTCGGGCACCCAATAAGGTTTGTCGTAATTAACAACATAAGCTTGCACCTGACTAGATTCGCTTTTTAAGCGGTATTCACTACGTGAGATGGGCACCAATTCCATTCCCCACTGCAAGCAGTCTTGTAAGGTTGGTGTTGGGGTTTGAAGCTCGTGAGGTTCTGCTCGCACAAACCCTACGGTTTTAATTCCAAGTTTCTGACCTGTGTACGCCATTGCATGTAAATGGTTACTATAAGCTCCGCCAAATGACATGAGCGTTTCAAACTCGCCTTTTTGAAAGTCCTTGATATATTCGCGTAATTTAAACGACTTATTACCACTGATTATGGGGTCAATGAGATCGTCTCGTTTCACATCTAGTTTGATATGAAAAGGAAATAAATTTGGTAATAGCAGAGATTGGATGTTACTAATAACAACAGACATAAAACCATCCCAAAATTCTTGTTGGGATAGTCTGCATAATTTAGCTAGTTACTCAAGAGGTTTGTGTCGCTCACAATACACATCTATTTGCGCATCAAATATTTTAGGGTTTCCAATTAACGCTATTTTCTCATCACACACCACACAATGTGGATGGTCATGATGTTTCAGCCAGACCTTATATTCATACTTACTAAGGCCCACTTGATGAGCCGCGTACTCAATTGGGTCTTCGAGATAATCAAGTATTTTATGGGGAGTTAAATTAATATGCCCCACTCCATGATGAAATACCACACTCATTACATCTTGTTGGTCTAATGCTTCTATTAATTGCGAATCCGATATCTCAATATTTTGCTCTAATGGCACTTTGTTTGCAGCTTTTTCCAGTACTAATTGTAGTTTTCTAACCTGCATGGAAAGGGCTTCGTTTTCTTGGCGTAAACTGATTTCATCATGAGTGGCTTTGCGTTTTTCAAATTGATTAATTTGTTTTTGTAAGCGTTCATTAATCAATTTTTGCTGTTCTAACTCTTGTTGCAATTGCTGAGAAAGATTTCGATAGGCGGCCTCTTCGTTACGTAGGGTACGCTTAATGGTTGTAACAGGGTCTTCATCTTGCGGCTCAGTTGATGCCTGAAATAACGCCCCTTTTGATTGCTCTAGCGCTTCCTGAATATTCGAAAAAATTACCGTAGATGGGTCCCATAATTGTGTTTTATAACCTGATATGGGGCACTGGCTTTTACACGCCAAGCGAATTCGACCAGCACCAAAATCTGGCCCCGGTCCTGCTGTATCGCACATACGTTGCAATGGCAGCGGAAATTGCTCGACCATATAACCTTCGTTATCTAGGTTCACATAGAAACACACAATAGACTGCAGCAACCAATCAAAATTGGTTTGTACATAAACAGCTTTATACGTGCCTGAACGCTCTTTAAGCCCTTCATCACCGTCTAAAAACAAGTCCATTTGATTTTTATCGAGCACATTAAGTACTTGGTCGTCTTTAAACACCAAAAGCATTTCAATGTGGCTAGAGACTGGGTAGACCCAATCTAACGCTGAATTTCCCATGATTTTCACTCTTGTGATCTTGCATAAAGTGTAGGCTATGGAGATGGCCTAAGTTGTGAAAAAGCCTGCATAAATTACAAAAACTGGCTAAATATTAGTCATTTATATAACTACATCACAAAAAAACGCTTACCTGATTTACTCAAATAAGCGCCCTAATATTCACTGACAGTTGGCGACTAGATAGCAGACGCCAACTCCGTACCTTGCTTAATAGCACGCTTAGCATCCAGTTCAGAGGCTTTATCAGCGCCACCAATTAAATGAACCGAAATACCTGCCGCCTCAAGCGGCTGTTGTAGTTCTCGCTGAGGCTCCTGCCCTGCGCAAACAACAATATTGTCCACTTCTAACACCATAACTTCGCCGTCGACCTCAATGTGTAAACCTTGATCATCAATCTTCAAGTAATTAACTTTATTCATCATCTGAACATTTTTATGCTTAAGAGTCGTACGATGAATCCAACCAGTGGTTTTACCTAAACCAGCACCTACCTTTGATTTCTTACGTTGCAGTAAATATATATCACGTGCAGGAGCTTCCACTTGTGTCTCTTTTGCTAAACCACCAGAGGTAGAAACCGTAAGATCTACACCCCATTCTTTCATAAATGCTTCAATATCCAGACTCGGCGTGATGTTACCGTGTACAAGATATTCAGACACATCAAACCCAATCCCACCTGCGCCCATCACAGCTACACGTTTACCAACTGTTTTTTTGTATTTTAAAACATCTAGGTAGTTCAAGACTTTGGGGTGATCAATACCTTCAAGTTCAGGGGTGCGTGGCACAATGCCTGTCGCCAGCATGACCTCATCGAAGTCTTGATCAATCAACGCCTGAGCATCAACTTTTGTATTTAGCTGAAGCTTCACCCCTGTTTTTTCAATCATCTTGCCAAAGTAACGAATGGTTTCGTTAAACTCTTCCTTGCCCGGTACTTGCTTAGCAATATTAAACTGTCCACCAATTTCGCTGGCGCCGTCAAATAAGGTTACATCATGGCCACGCTCGGCCGCAGTGGTAGAAGCCGCCAAGCCCGCTGGGCCTGCACCAACCACGGCGATTTTTTTCTTGGTGACTAATGGTTGATTAATCAACTTGGTTTCATTACAAGCGTATGGATTCACCAAACAAGACACTTCACCGCCACTGAATACATGATCCAAACAAGCTTGGTTACAACCAATACAGGTGTTGATTTCATCAGCCTTGCCTGCAGCGGCTTTTGTTACAAAAAATGGATCAGCCAACATAGGGCGCGCCATGGAGACCATATCTGCCTGACCTTCTGCAATAATGCTATCAGCCACTTGTGGGTCGTTAATACGATTAGTGGTAATTAATGGCACGCTTAATTCTTTTTTCATGCGTGCAGTTACTTCCACAAACGCCGCTCGTGGTACGCTGGTAGCGATTGTAGGCACACGGGCTTCATGCCAGCCAATACCAGTATTAATGAGCGTCGCACCACATTTTTCAATTTCTTTACCTAGGTGAACTACCTCTTCCCATGTACTGCCTTGCTCTACTAAATCCAACATAGATAAACGATAAATAATAATAAATTTTTCACCTACGGCTTCACGGGTACGACGCACGATATCCTTAGCTAAACGAATGCGATTTTCATAACTTCCGCCCCACTCATCGGTACGATGATTGGTACGCTGAACTATAAACTGGTTAATGAAATAACCTTCTGAACCCATGATTTCCACACCATCATAGCCAGATTTTTGTGCCAATTGGGCGCAGGTAACAAAGTCTTGAATTTGTTTTTCAATGCCTTGTGCATCTAATTCTTTAGGTTTAAACGGATTAATCGGTGCCTGAATAGCCGAAGGAGCCACTAATTTGCTGTTATAAGCATAACGGCCTGTATGTAGTATCTGCATACAAATAAGTGCACCCTCTACCGTGTGTACAGCATCCGTTATCATTTTATGATTAGCGACTTGTGAGTCATCAGCCAGAATCGCACCACCTTGTACACCTACACCCTCTTCGTTAGGGCCAATACCACCTGTCACAATAATACCCACACCACCTTCAGCACGCAGACGAAAATACTCCGCTTGACGCTCCCAGCCCCCTTTGCGCTCTTCAAGGCCGGTATGCATAGACCCCATTAATACGCGGCTGCGGGCCTTAGTGAAGCCTAAATCTAGTGGCTCTAACAAGTGGGTATATTGGCTCATATCTCTCTCCGATGTAGCAAATTATTATGTTTTATCCATCACGCTTTCTGGCTTATACATTAGTTTTCTTGCTAGACTTGGCCAATATCCCACTTGAACAAATAACTTACCAAGTAGAACAAATGAAACTAGGCGATATTTCTGTTAGCTATGTTCGAGCCCTACTAGACACCGTAGATCACCTAGGCACAGATGCAACGGAACTGGCAAAACAGTTCAATTTATCCGAAGCCAAGCTGTCGCAGCCAGAAGGTCGAGTCAGTATCCCTCGGTTCATGCGCTTAGGTTTTAACGCTATAGAACAAACAGGCCGTCCAGACTTAGGCCTAGAAATGGGTAAACGAGTTAAAATTCCATTTTTAGGACTCACAGGCTTTTTAGCCATGACAGCCAAAGATGTAGAAGCCGCCTGTACCGTCATCGCCCATTATGAACGACTATCCAGTACTAATTGCCGTGGACAATCTAGCTTTTACCTAGAAGAAAATAAAGGCGTTGCTAGTTTTTACTCCATCAGCCCTTATAACGAATACAACCTATTTGTAGTGGACTCAGTGCTATCTGCTCAACACAAAGTCATTCAATGGCTAACTGGTAAAACCGACGCAGTAGAACGTGTGGAAGTCGAATTTGAAAAGCCTAGCTACGCTGAAGCTTATGAAGCCTGTTTTGAATGCCCAGTCCACTTTGGACAAAGCCGTAACGCACTCATCATCAAAAAAAGCGCACTAAGCTGGCCATTATTACAACATGATAAAAATGCCTTTTTAAACTTACAAAACATCTGTGAAGAACGCTTAAAAGTGGCCGTTAAAGACCGAAGCCTCAGCGAAAAAGTCATGGATGAAATAAGCCCGCTACTTGAAGGCCAAACCCCTAGCATAGAACAAGTTGCTGACAGCCTTGGCATGCCCCCTTGGACCCTGCGACGTAAACTCCAAGAAAACAAAACCTCATATCAAACATTACTGAACGACACCCGTAAAGGCCTAGCACAGAGCTACATCAAAGATACAGACCTCGCCATTGGTGAAATTGCCTACCTACTAGGGTTCAGCTCACCTACCGCGTTTCAGCGAGCCTTTAAACGCTGGACGAATCAATCTCCGGGGATATTTAGAACACAACATAGAGGTGAAAACAAAACAGAGCTAGAAAACATTTAGGGGAGTGTTTGTCTGGCCAAATCAGAATGGTGGCCAGCTCGGCAGACGCCGTTTAGAAAGGACTAAATTACCAATTAAAGCTCAAAACTATCATCAAAATAGTCATCATCTTCGTATTCGTAATCTGTAAAATCCAGAAGTTCTTCTTCGTATTCGCTCATCATCTATTACCAACACTGACTGGGCCTGCAAAATGCAATGCTCTACAGTTGTGTACAAGTAAAGAATAGACAACAAATATGACAGTTTTGTTTCATCAAAATAAAAATCAAGTTATTTATTCAAAGACTATAGATCCAAAATCGAACATACATTTTTGGAGGAAGTTCAGTGTCCGGCGAAGCTAATTATTACTTTTTAATTACTACCACAAGGTAGGGTCGTTAAACTCTTCAACACATTTAGGACGTTCATTTATTTTTGGTATTGGTTTATCTGTTAAAGACAGTCCTTGCCACCCTTGTGGCATTGAAAGTTCTAGCGGGGCTTGAATAACTTGCTCTGACAAACCCTGAAATCCAACCTTGGAATAAAAAGCAGGATCGCCATATGTAATGACCACAGATACAGAACGACTTTTTAGCTCTCTAAGCCCATAGTTTATGAGTGCTTGTCCAGCCCCTACTCCCTGATGCTGAGTACTAACAGCAACAGGAGCAAGCATATAAACCGCGATGGGTTCGTGAAAGCTTAACCTTGTGAAGAAAATTGCACCAATAATTAATTCATTGTCATACGCACCGATAGCTATTATTTCTTTATTGTTCGTATTAAAGGATAGCTTAGATACTAAATTACCAATTATTTTTCCTTCTTCTTCCCCTTCGGATGAAGAGAATGCCTCAGTAAACAAAGCTACTGCTTCTTGCTGATTAGTTTTATCGAGAATTCTAAAGTTCATATTTTAATCTGGCAGTTTATTTTGAAATATAAATGCATATTATCGGAGGAAGTTCATCCAGCTACAAAGTGGCGATTATTATGTAATTTTTAGCTTCACATGAAAATTTAATTTATTACCATCAACATCTCTAAAATAAGCACAATAGTATCCACCAGACCGCATCCCTGGCTCGCCTTCATTTAATGCCCCCATTGAAATGGCTTTAGCATGCAACAAATCAACCTGCTTCTCGCTAACAGCTGATAACGCAATCATAGTGCCATTTCCCGACGTTGCTACTTCACCATTAAATGGCGAAGTAATTGAAAAAATAACCGATTCACCATCAGTAGACCATGCTACGTAGCTATCGTAATCATATACTCGTCTTGCGCCCAATATCTCAAATAGTGGCTCATAAAATTCGGCTGCCTTAGCAACATTATTTGAGCCTAATGCAATATATCCAATCATAATTATTCTCTCACTACGTGTAGTATATAACGCCTAGCTCATTGGAAAAGGAGTGTCAGCGTCTGATCCGGTGCTTCTACTTATTCTATTTATTCCTGTTTAATTACTAAGTTTCCAGCAATAAAATATTGATAAGCTGCCCCACATAGAAAATCATGTGGTGTACTACGACTATGAATTACCCCATTCTATTCATTTGAAACAGTGATTCCCAAAACTTTACATTATCTTCACCCTACCCATAACCGTTAAAAATACAACAATATGGTATGATTCACGGTTATTCAAACCAATAAAGAACTATCTCATATGAAGTATTTCTCACCCTTGCTACCTTTTTTAGCAGGACTTACCTTACTTTTATTCAGTAATACCTTAATGGAATTAAGCATCATTAATGTTATTGCTCAAACCATCCTATTTGCATTAGTTGTGTGTATTCCTACTTGGGTCACAGGCCGTATGTCCTATGTGGATATTGGTTGGCCTTGGGGCTTAGCCGTTATTGGCTGCTTGACCTTTATTTTTGCCGAAGGGGCAGACCTTCGTGTTGCAGTGGTAAGTGTTGCCTATATCTTTGCTGGTGGCCGCATGGGCACAGAGGCCATTAAAATGTGGCGTCGTGGAGACCTTAAAACAGAATTGCCTCGCTATGAATACCAAAAGCGCCGTTGGGAAAGAGCAGGAAAAAGCAATATCAAACTTGTAATGCAAATTGAAGGCATCTTACAAGGCATTGCGAATATGTCATTTCTTGCCATGCCTGCGCTGATTATTTCATCTAACCCAAATAGTGAAATATCCATCTTCGAGATCATTGGCTTAGTGATTTGGTTAGGCGCATTTGGCATGGAATCTATAGCCGATATGCAAAAGCATAAATTCATCGCCCAAATGAAAGCCGCAGGCGAGAAAAATAAAGTCTGCAATATTGGCCTTTGGAAATACAGCCGTCACCCAAACTACTTTGCAGAATGGATGGTATGGAATGGCCTAGTGATAGCCGCCATCCCATCTTGGATAGCATTATATAACGAAGAAAACATCGTCGTTTGGGCCTTACTTGCCGTTGGTGTATTGTTCGCATCTAAAAGCATGTATACCACTTTGGTATACTACACTGGTGCCATTCCAGCTGAATATTATTCAGTGAAAAAACGCCCAGAATATAAAGCATACCAAGAGACCACTAATATCTTCTTCCCTGGTCCAAATAAAAAGTAATCGCTCGTCCTTTGATAATTTACTGAGGTTAATTGAACTCAGTAAATTATCAAAGCCTCATTTCAATACTGCACTGGTGGTGAGCATATTTTTTTATTATCACCACCTAACCCCCTTTTTTGAGCACACCCCGAATCTTTTTACAAAATGTTTATGTTTCTCCACCTGATAGCAGCAGAAGATAGATACCAAAGCCATCGGCAACTTGCTTGACTTGGATATCAAGTTGATAGCTTAAATTAGCAGGTTTGATTTTAAACTCATCAGAGTAAAACCATGTTTTTCTGGGTTATTATGTTTAGGTTTTAAGACCCATTTAAGTTATTTAAAAGGATCTACCTTATCAAATAAAGTTAAGTCAGGTTAATATCAGCAGAGCTGTAGAAGCCGTTTTTGACCGAAACGATTTTTGAAAGCGTTATCAAACACCTTCTGACTCAATTATTTCTTTGAGATTATTTAGCCCAGCACTGGCTTGAAAAATAATATTTTTACGTAACAATACTGGCTCAAGAATGCTTAGCCAGCCTCTCGTCGTATATCTAAATTCACGCTTAAATAAAGTACCTTCTTTGATTGGTGTTAGCGTGTAAGTAGTTATTGAATCTATAAGATCGGAACTAGCATGAATTTGCCAGATTTTTCCATATTCTAATTTAGACACAGTATAACTTAGTGTTTTTTTAATCAAAAATGGAAGTATGCTGATTGGCTTTTGCACCGTGACAATTTCGAATTTATGCCCCACCTCATTTGCAAAATATTGTTCATTAGAAGGCTCTGATGATGGATACCATTCATGCCATCTATTTGAATTAGTGACATAGTCAAATATTAACTTTGGGTCACATGCGATTTCCACTTCATTTGAAAAATATTAAAATTAACCGGATAAAATTAACCGGAT